>BQJP01000030.1 GCA_021604765.1 Thermodesulfobacteriota bacterium | reverse complement strand
GATGTATTGCGGAGTTAGAAGGGGTTAGGTAATATCTTCACTCTTTTAAAGGAGTATTAGGTAGCGCCCGTAGCTCAGCTGGATAGAGCAACGGACTTCTAATCCGTAGGTCGGGGGTTCGACTCCCTCCGGGCGCGCATTTTCCTTCCAAAACAAACACTAATAAGCTCTGCTTGTTTAGTCCAGATCCTTCTGGCTGCCCGTTTATTTACTAGACGATTCAATTAGGTATAATCCGTTATAATCTTAATTGTAGGAGAGACGGTCATGCTGAAAAATCAGAGTATACAAGAAGTAACTACGAAGAATGTGATTTCAGTTCATGAACATCAAAATCTAAGTGATGTGGCTAAGATCTTCAGGGAAAACTTGGTTCATCATGTACCGGTAGTTAAGGGGACCAAAGTAGTTGGCATTATATCTTCACAAGACTTATTCAAACTCATATTTAATGTTGATTCCACAGACGTTAGGATGCTGGATGCTCTCTTGGATCATACTTACAAAATTAGTGATGTTATGACTTCCAAGCTTGTTATTTTAGACGAGTCCTCAACAATTAAAGATGTTGCCAAGCTACTTAGCGACAATTCTTATCATTCAGTATTGGTCGTAGACAATAAAGGAGATTTGACTGGTATTGTTACAACGACTGACCTGATTAGATATCTCGATGATAATATTCAGTAGAACCTGTTATGCGGTTGTAATTTGCATTTAAACTGATATGTTAAATGCTTTTTCCGGACAGACATTTAACTTAGAAAGAAAATCTGTGGTGCGTGTAGCTCAGGTTGGTTAGAGCACTGGGTTGTGGTCCCAGGGGTCGCCGGTTCAAATCCGGTCACGCACCCCATACCGTACTTTCCTTCATTTCTGCTAGTAAATTAAAGGGTTCTTTGTAATCATAACAAAGAGTTGTGCCATCCCAGGTAGCGTTCAGAAGTACAGTTTTTATAAGTATCCTTCTTTCTTCATATTCTGAACGTTTAAATAATTCGCTGCTATGCTTGGCCAGTTGAAGTATATAATCGGCAGTAATATAGAAGTCTTTATCTACCTCAGTAACATTCTTAAGTTTGTTTTCAATTTCGTCTAATTCTTTGTCGTACTGTTTCAATTTAGCTTCATAAATGTCCTTAGTAATACTATCGTCATAATAGTCATCAAGTAACTTTGATTTTCGGTTTCTCAAAATGTCTTGATCTTTTCTCAATTTATCTACTAAATTTTGAGACATATGCAGATTTGTCTCATTCAATTTCTGCAAGTCCATTAATAGTTTCTGTGCAGTTTCGTTAGTTATAGAAATTTGTTTGAATGCTTTAGAAAATTCCTCTGTCAATTTATCTTCTTTCACATATTTGGCTTTATGCTTGCCGCCATATTCTGTACAGCGATAATAATTTATGCCTCTGTGCTCTTCAGGCGTTATTGAATAACCGCATTGGGCACACTTCAAAATCCCTCTATAGAAAAATTCTTTACCTGCGTATTTTAAATTACAGCCAGATTTCGGGTCTCTGCCCGCTTTTATATTTTGGACAGTGTTGAACATCAATTCAGTGATTAGGGTAGGGTATATGTGACGGTATTCTTTCTGTTCTTTTTTATATGTTGCTATGCCAATATAAAATTTATTTTCAAAAATATCAGCGATTGTAGATTTACCCAATTCTACATTAAATTCTTGATTCACCCTTGATTTAATCTGGTTAATAGAAAAAGCGCCTGTTGCATACCATTCAAACATCTTTACTACAATTTCTGCTTTGAAAGGATCTATTTCTACATTTTTTGTTTCATCGTCAAGAGTTATATTTCTGTATCCAAATGGTGCCATACCAAGTAGTTTCCCTTCTTTTATCCTTTTATAAATTGATCTGTTTACATTGTCACTAATGGAATCTGAATAATACTGAGCAAGTGCTACTCCCATGTTAAATCGAAATAGATCACTTGCAGGAGAATTATCATCTAGGACGATGTTGTCTGATGGGAAATGCAGTTCAATCTTGCCAGATTTTCTAAGCCCATCAATTATAGGGAGAATAGAGAGAAAATTTCTTACCAGCCGATCAATCTTATCACAACATAGTGCAACTTTTTTATCTTCATTCTTTATACTCTCGATGACCTGAGTAAATTTTTTTCTGTCCGACTTATAAGCAGATTCATGAAAATCAAATATGTCTTGCTTGCAATAAATAAAACCTTTCTTGTCAGCATATTCCGTGAGTTTTACTAACTGACTCTCTGTATCTTGTTCTTCTGTTGATACTCTTGCTAATAGTATTGCTTTCATAATGTTTTGTTATTATTGATCCATAATTTCATCTAGCTTTAAGTCTAATGCTTTTGTTATCTTATATATAATTATGAATGACGGGTTTTTAATTATTCCCGATTCTAGCTTTGTAAGAGTTGAGTAACTAACCCCTGACATCCTAGATAGTTCTTTTTGGGTAATTCCTCTTTGTTCTCTTTTATTTTTTAGTTTGTTGAGAAAGTCCGGCAACATATTTTCCATATATTGAAACATTGTATAGCTTTTTGCAGTAAAAATCAAAGATAATCCTCATAGTCTTTTAGATGCAGGGGTTCATAAGTATTGAGAGTACTTGTAATTGATTCGAATTGATTCGGTAGTTTACCCGTGAGATTATAGCCACTCATTGTTTTCTTTAGCGAATACCAGGTCCGGTTACTGAATCTATTTTCGGCAAGGTTCCTTAATTTAGACACTCCCATGTCTTTTACACATTCTAAATATCCATAAGCTGCTAATGCATTTGTCAGTTTTACTCCTGGGTTATTGGCTATGAATCTAGCTAGGAACTTCTCCTTATCATCTATATCAGGTTTTACTAACTGGTAACGATCTAAAATTGACTTCCAACTCTTTCTCAATACCTTGCCGCTTAATTCACTGTCAAACAAAGTCATTAAAGTCTGATTTCTTTTTGAAATGCCAGTTTCATTTTTAATCCAGTTTGAGTTATTCAGTCTTGCTTCTATTCTTAATATCTCAAGATGCTTTTTCTTATTGAGACTGTGAAATAGGTCTTGCTGTATCATATTGTCGTTTTCAATTGACCTCTTGTCACTTTGCATTGATTTCTGAAGGTCTTTTTTCTTGTCATATATTATGAGTTCATATTTATTAGTATGAAAACGTATGCTATGGCCCGCATTTCTATAATCTTTTTCAGTTAGTTCTTGATGTAAGTTGTAATCAACCTTTCTTATTTCTCCAATGACCATGCTCGGTATTATGTATTCAGGTAAAATTATATTTTTAGAGTAATGGATTTTTGTTACATTGGCTTCTTTCAAATCTCTTATTCTGAGACCAACACCCATATCTTGAAGTATTGAACCCAGATTGGATGTTACTTTGTCTAAATCAGCAGTTGTAATTTCATCGAAGTTATTTTTGTAGAGTATTTTAGGTGCCGAAAATTGTATATACAGAAGAATTGATGGTTGGGAATTTTGCCATCTCTTGCGTAATGTTAATTGCGGTTTATATATCCCTTGTTTAAATTCAGTTCTTGTTGGGTTTTGATATGCATCAATATATCCTCTACTACCCATTCTAGCGTATGGTGGATTAAAGAAACTATATGTATCTGGGCTAAACTTGCTATTATCGTTAATTTTGAAATCTGATTCGCTCAATTTGATTGTAATTGTATCTATCATGGGTTGTTGTCATCTGGCTCCTTTTGATTATTACATGAAGTTTGGACAATCTTCTCCCGTTCATTTATTCGCATGAGAACTTCATAAAATGTTAATAGTCTACTCTTCACCTCATGATTCTCGAGGTTATTATTAAGTTCTAATTGTATGGAGGATCTGTCCTCATCTTGCATATGCAGATGTTACAGGATCGATAGTTGCGCAGATCTGCGCAGAATTTTAGGGTAGGGCTAAATAATTGGGATTAACTAAAACTGTTTTGCTTTCATATAATATAAATCGCTCAAGGCCGGTACTTAATTGTATTTTTTCATTTAATCTTCTAATGGTGTTATAGATTACTTTTATCCACACTTCTAGTATCTCTGTATTCTCTCCCCAGGCTTCTACTATGTCATAAACTTCCCATGCTTTTTTGATATTTTCTTTGTTAGCAAACAACAATTTGCATAGATAATGCTCATTTGTGTCAGCTTTGATATTAATGGTATGCTTATTGATGCTTAGTTCAGCTGTTTTCTTATTGTATTTAACTTTTGTAACTATTACTGTATTTGAACCACCATTCTTGAAATAATCGAGAAGTTCTTCCAGCATTTCATCTTTCTTTTTTGCATCTTGAATAATAGTGTCTTTTATTTCCTTCACATCTCCTTTTAGACTTTGTACTTGTAATTGAGTATCTTGAACAGTCCTGAGTTTAATATTACCAAATTCGATATTTTCTCTAGTAATTGTATGTAAAATAAATTCATCGTATGCGGGTTTAACAGGTTTAAATTCTTTAATATCGATATTCAGGGTGCTAAAATCACCTAATGATTTCTGAATATCGTGTATTGGGAGATTCATTAGCATACCCTCTAATTTATTTATCTCTTCTTTATCTATTGACAGCATGCTCTTTAACATCTCTTGAGATTCGAGTACACATAGGGAGTGTTTGAGTTCATCAATTAGGTGCTCTGGAATTGATTCCCTGATACGGATAACTTCCTCTAAACCATCTGGGATATTTTCTACTAATCTTCTCATTTCTTCTAATTCTTGTTCGGAGGGAAAACCTAATGATCTTTTATCATTTTGGATCTTTCTAATTAGATCTAGATGATCGAACAAATTGTTAGACGTACCAAATAAAGCTTTAAGTTGTTTCTTCTGGTTCTCTATTTCCTTCTCTCTCATTTTACTGAAAGTAGAAACAGTTTTTCTTTTCTTAGGTGTTTTGGGTTTTTCTTTGCCCTTATCTTTTTCAGTCATAATTCTATAGTTTTCTCATAAATAAATATCATTTTTCTCTTGGTATATCTGTCCTTCACCTTACGACTCTCTTCTTAATCCATCTAAATTAATACTATACTATCTCTAAGATACGTTTAACAACTTTAAGAGATTCGTATTATTTTGCTTATAAGTCTGTTACTTCAGTTTCTTTAACAAGCCGACTCTTAATCCATTTGCTACTGCAAGCAGTTCAGAGACTTCGTGAAATAAGACAGCAATCGCAACTGTCATTATTCCTATAAGTGCAGAGGGAATAAGTACAATTAGTATCAACAATGAGAAAACAATGTTTTGAAGACCTATCTTTTTTGCTCTCTTGCCAAGCTGTATAGCGTATGAAACTTTTGTTATATCATCTGCCATTAATGCAACATCAGCCGCTTCAATAGCCGCATCTGTGCCTGCAGTACCCATAGCAATGCCTACAGTAGCACGTGCTAAAGCAGGTGCATCGTTAACCCCATCTCCAACCATCGCAACAGCACCGTATTCTTGTTCTAATTTTTCAATTGCATTAATTTTGTCTTCTGGCTTGAGATCGGCTTTATACTCATCGATACCGACTTCTTTAGAGATAGCACGAGCAGTGTTCTCATTATCTCCGGTAAGCATTATTACTTTAATCCCCATACTGTGCAGATCGCTAATAATCTCCTTCGCCTCAGTCCTTATTTCGTCTCTTAGTGCGATGATACCCTGAATTTTTTCTGACGTTCCTAAGAGAATGACTGTTTTTCCTTCTTGAGCTAGTTCATCAATATCACTTGTTATTTTTTCAAAGTTAAAACCTAACTCCTTAAATAGTTCAGGTTTGCCTATATAGGTTGTTTCCCCATCAAGCGCAGCTTTTATTCCTGAGCCTGTAAGTGACTCAAAGTTCATAACATCACAAGATTTTAAATTAAGACTCTTAGCCTTCTCAACTATCGCCTGTGCTAAAGGATGCTCTGATAGTCTTTCAATGCTGTAAGCTATTTCTAATAATTTTTTTTCATCACCATAAAGGGCAATTACATTTGTAACAACTGGTGAGCCTTTTGTCAGGGTTCCTGTTTTATCAAAAGCCACCGCCTTGATCTTACCTAGGTCTTCTAGGCACATTCCCCCTTTGATAAGTACTCCGTTTCTTCCAGCTATTCCTATACCAGCAGCAATAGCAATTGGAGTCGACATAACCAGTGCACAAGGAGCTGCTGCTACCAATAACACAACTGCACGAACCGCCCATTTAGAAACGTCCCATCCGAGCAGAATAGGAATTACAAATAGTAAAAAGGAAACCAAAAGTACTATAGGGGTGTATCTATTTCCGAATTTTTCAATAAATAATTGTGCTTTTCCTTTCTTTTCCTGTGCTTCCTCTACAAGATGGATCATTTTTGAAAGTGTATTATCGTAAAAAGTAGTTGTAGCTTTTATTTCTAATGCCCCTTCCTGATTAATCGTTCCCGCAAATACTTTCATTCCTTCTTTTTTCTCAACGGGAATAGATTCACCGGTAACGGGTGCCTCATTTATACTCGATTGTCCTTTTTCAATCACCCCATCTGTCGGAATTGACTCGCCTGGGCGGACAATAAAGAGATCTCCTACCATTAAGTCTTCTGCTCTTATGGTA
Organism: Thermodesulfobacteriota bacterium; assembly: GCA_021604765.1. Lineage (GTDB taxonomy): Bacteria > Desulfobacterota_D > UBA1144 > Nemesobacterales > UBA2774 > CR02bin9. The sequence continues at coordinate 23,569 of BQJP01000030.1, read as the reverse complement.
GTTTCATCCCCATTTCTAAGAATCCTGGCTTCTTTTGGAGCAAGATCGAGTAGTTTTCTTATAGATCCTCTTGTTTTAGCATAAGTATATTCTTCAATTCCTTCAGCAGTACCATAGAGAAATACCAAAAATGCGGCCTCGTCCCACATCCCTAGTATTGCCGACCCCGCAGTTGCGGCAATCATAAGAATGTCTATTCCAATTTTCTTTTCTTCAAATAACCCCTCAATACCCTCACGTCCCCAGTGATAGCCTCCTAAGAGAATAGCTATTATGTAGATAACTATTTCTATTGACTGTGGGATAACCCTATAAGGATGCGCCATTAGAAACGCTGCCCCAGTAATCAAACCTGCAATTAAAGCATTCCGAAGTGGGGGATAAGCGTACCACTTGCCTTCATAAGCTTCGTCATGTTCTATGCTACTCATTTTATTTTCTCCATTAAGCTGGTCGCTTTCGCAATTATTCTACGAGAACTTTAACCTTATTAAGACCTATAACGCTTATTTTTATATAATCCCAAATAGCGAGGAGTAGTGGCACAATAGCTTTCATACTGGTCACCAAAAATCTTTTGTAGAAATTTCTCCTCTACATTAACAATGTAAAAATCTATAACGAGCCAGAAGAGAAATGCGAGTACCAACGCCACGCCAGATCTCCCAGTTAATGCGATTCCTATCAACACCAATCCCCAACCTACATTCTGAGGGTTCCTACTCCACCGATAGATTCCCGACGTCACTAGTTTGTCCGTAGTCAGTCCTGACATTCTTTTGAAAGACCGAAATTCAATCACACCAGCAATACTAATTAATGATCCGACAACTATCAGAAGAATGCCGATTAACCTAAGCCATATTCCGTCTGGAAGAAGCAACCAATAAGAGCGAAATGCTGTGTACGCGACGAATAATGAATAAAGTATGTAGCTCACCCAAACATAAATGGCTGTCCAAATTTCTATTCTTTCTCCCGATTTATAATCTTGTGCAACTTTCCACAAAGTAGAACCTATTAAAATTCCTAATATAACAAGACCCAAATATAAGATCCACATTTTTCAACTCCTTTACTTCAAAGGCGGATAATTTTCACTGATCTCTTTAATGTATTTTCACCCTAGATGTAATAATTGAGTAATTTTCTAACCCTATAATTTCTCTTATTTCAACAAGTCCGTCTATTAGCGTATAGGACATCTCAAGAGCTGTTTGCTTTAATTTTTCAGAAGCTTTTTTAGCTTCAGCAGGATCAAAATCAGGCTCTTGTATAATCTTAATAACCATCATACGAGAGATATTATTCTCAGCTTCTTTTTCTGCTAATGGGAAAACATATTTCTCTTGAACCAAATTAAGTCTTTTCATTTGCTCTTCTGTAAGATCAAAGGTTTTAGCTTTAACTATGAGCAGATTAAGCACTTTACTCATTAAAGGTGTTAATCCACTCTCAATATTCTGTCTGGTTTCTAGACTATTTTGAGCAAACGAAATACTGAGAAATAATAGCAAAACTACAGGCATGTAAAGTAATCTTTTCATTGAACCATCTCCTTTTTTTGCTTAGGCTCTAAATCGCTACCTCTCCTGTCTCTCCGGTACGAATTTTCATTACTTCATCAACCGTATATACAAAGATCTTTCCATCACCCGGACGCCCTGTATGTGCATGTCTATATATTGTGTTTACAACTTCATCCGTCAGATGATCCGGCACAACAATCTCCAATTTAATTTTTTTGACGTAACCTATCGAATCCTCGAGAATCTTATCTTTCGCATTTTCTGCCCGTGCCTTACCAAAACCTTTTATCTCCGAGACTGTTACCCCCGGCAGGTCATCCCTTTCTTTCAACGCATCTATAACTTTCGAGAACATAAATGGCTGTATAATGGCTTTTATCTCTTTCATAGTAGAACCTCCTTATATTAAATTTCTACTTCCGTTTTTTCTTTTCCTAGCCAGCTGTATATTGCTGGAAGGACTAGAAGAGTAAGCAAAGTAGATGTAACAAGACCTCCGATCACAACTGTAGCAAGAGGCCTTTGAACCTCAGCTCCGGCACTTGAAGATAGCGCCATCGGAATAAAACCGAAGCTCGCGACCAATGCAGTCATCAGCACAGGACGGAGACGTATTTCCGCTCCTTCCCGGGCGGCCTCAGTGGAACTCTTCCCTTCTTTTCTTTTCTGAATTATGTAAGACATGAGCACAACGCCGTTTAAGACCGCAATACCAAAAAGGGCGATAAAACCTATTCCTGCAGAGATACTAAAGGGCATTCCTCGCAGGAACAGTGCAATAATTCCACCCGTTGCAGCTAAAGGAATGTTTAGATAAATCATGAGAGCCGGACGTACAGAGCCAAACGTTATAAAGAGCAGAACGAATATCAACAATAGTGCCATAGGGACTACAATTGCCAGAGTTGAACTTGCACGCTCTAGATTCTCAAATTGTCCCCCCCACTCAATCCAATAACCAGCAGGAAGCTCAATTTGATCATCAATAGCCTCTTGTGCGTCTCCAACAAAGCTTGCAAGGTCACGACCCCTAACATTTGTCTCCACGGAAAGGCGTCTGTGTATGTTTTCCCTGCTTATCTGAGCAGGTCCTTCCTCTACTCGTATATCGGCGAGCTGGTTTAAAGGAATAAGTTGTCCATTTTGATTAGATACTCTAATATTTTTTATACTTTCAAATCCTGCCCTGTCTTCAGGTGAAAATCGCACCTGTATAGAAAAGCGCTTCTGACCTTCGAGCACCTGTCCAACTTGTTTGCCTCCTATTGCCTCAACGGTGTCGAGTACCTGGCTTGCATTTATCCCATAACGGGCAATTGCATCCCTATCTATAACAACTCTTAGGTAGGGAAGCCCAGCCACTTGCTCTGCTTTTGTATCAGCGGCACCTGAGACTTTAGAAATAACATTCACAACCCTTCCGCCGAGCTCCTCTAGTGTTTCAAGATCCTCCCCGTAAATACTTATTGCGACATCCGAGCGCACTCCCGCAATTAACTCCTGCACTCGGAGTTCAATAGGCTGGGAATAGCTGAACATGGTTCCGGGAAGTGACTCTGTAAGAGATGCATTCATTTTTTCAACCAGTTCATCTTTGGTTTCCGCTGATTCCCACTCGGAGGGAGGCTTCAAGATTACATAAATGTCACTTATCTCAACTCCCATAGGATCTGTAGCGATTTCAGCTCTTCCTGTTCGGGAAACTACAGTTATAACTTCAGGATATTTTTTAAGGATTTTTTCGATCATACTTGAGTTTCTAACAGACTCTTCAAGCGATACGCTTGGAAGCCTCCATGCCTGAAGTGCGATTGACCCTTCATCCAGTCTTGGAATAAATTCTGCTCCCATAAAAGGAACAAATATAAGACTCAGGAGAAAAATTATCCCTGCGACAGCAGCAGTAATTTTCGGATTCTTAATCGTTTTTGCTACTAGGGGCAAATAATATTTTTTTACCTTTCTGATAATGAAAGTTTCTTTATCATGAGTACTCTTTTTAAGGAAATATGACGCTAGAACAGGCATTAGCGTAAAGGAGAGGATAAGTGAGCCTATGAGCGCAAATATGACGGTAAGCGCCATTGGTTTAAACATTTTTCCCTCAACACCCTCTAGAGCAAGAATAGGAATGTAAACAATTATGATAATGCCGACTGCAAACACGATTGGACGAAGCACTTCGCGACCCGCTTTTAGAATCACTTCAACGATATTGGTTTTACCAGAGGGTTCATTCTCGGAGGACTCTTCTGCTGTTTTACCACCTGACTTAAGAGATAAATGCCGCACTATGTTTTCGATCATCACCACAGAGCCATCTACGATGAGACCAAAATCAATTGCCCCAAGACTCATGAGGTTCCCAGAAATACGGAATTGTTTCATCCCAATAAAGGCTACAAGCATAGAGAGTGGAATCGCGGCTGCTACAATGAGTCCCGCTCTAAAGTTTCCGAGGATGAGAAAAAGAATGATAATGACGAGCAGCGCTCCTTCGCCAAGGTTTTTAGTTACTGTTTTTATAGTTTTACGCACAAGCTCAGTGCGGTCATAATAAGCGTCTATAGTTACACCTGGGGGTAGGGATACTTTGATATCTTCGATCTTCTCCTTTACCCGATTTACTACAGTCCTGGAGTTCTCCCCTACGAGCATCATTACAACCCCTGTGACTGCTTCGCCTTCCCCATCCCGAGTTACAGCGCCTTGCCTTACCATTGGGGCAAAAGTAACTTCAGCTACGTCTCGGATAAAAATAGGAGTGCCTTCATCGCGTGTGGCAACAACGATATTGCCTATATCTTCTAATCCACGGACTAAGCCCTCACCTCTTATTAAATACTGTTCCTGGTTACGCTCTATGTATGCTCCACCCGAGTTGGAGTTGTTACTCCCAAGAGCCTGAAACACCTGATCAATGGACAGATCATAAGATACGAGTTTGTCGGCAATAAGTTGAACCTCATAGGTTTTAAGCTCTCCTCCATAAGTATTGACTTCTACAATTCCTGGCACTGACTTTAATTTAAAGGCAATATCCCATTCAAGAATAGAGCGGAGCTCCATTAGGGAATAACCTTCGCCTTTGACCTCAAACTGATATATCTCGCCAAGTCCTGTAGATATAGGACCCATCTCAGGAGTACCGAATCCTTCAGGAATCATTTCACGGGCTTGCGGAAGACGCTCCATAACAAGGCGCCTCGCGAAGTAGATATCAACATCTTCTTTGAAAGTTACTGTCACAGCAGAAAGACCAAACCGTGAGACCGAACGTATACCTTCAATACCAGGTAATCCCGACATAGCTGTCTCTACAGGGAAAGTAATGAAGCGTTCCACTTCAACAGGACCCAATCCAGGGGAATTAGTCAGAATCTGTACTTGATTAGGTGTAACATCAGGAACTGCATCTATAGGGAGCTTCAACATCGAGCGTATTCCAAACCCCACAACAACTAGCGCAATAATTATGATAAGAAATCTATTAGCGAGTGAAAATTCCAATATTCGGTTTAACATTTTATATACTCCTCGTTATTTAGTGTGCATGTCCTTCACCAAGTTCTTCTTTCAGAAGGGCTGACTTCAGATAAAATCCTCCCTCAGTTACAACTATGTCACCGGGGTTTAGTCCTTTAAGTACCTGAACATAATTTTCCGACTCTTGACCCAGCACGATTTCCCTCATTTCAAAGCTATCTTTATCTTCTTGTACAAATACAGCAGTTTTGCCTTTTATTTGTTGGATGGAGGAGCTAGGTACAACGATCACTTCTTCGTTGTTGGACGATGGAACAGATATAAGTGCGGTTGCAAACATACCGGGTTTTAGTTTTCCGTCAGAGTTCAGTATCTCGACTCTGGCTTTAGCGGTCCTTGTAGACTCGTTTAAAATATCGCTAACGTAAGTTACTTTTCCTTCAAAACGCTTCCCCGGATATGCATTCACATTAATATCTACAGTTTTGTCATTCTCCACCCATCTGAGGTCTTTCTCGTATATGTCTAACTGAATCCAGAGGTGAGAAAGATCGGCAATCGTATACGGTCTGTCTTCAGGCTTTATGAACTCACCCAGTACTATATGCTCCTCGACCACCGTCCCTGCGAAAGGAGCGATTAGAGGGAAAATAGAGGCGGGATGATCGTTCTCTCCCCATTTTAGAGACGTAATCTCCCTATCGCTTAGACCAAGCAATCTGAGCGTCTCAAGAGCTGTATTAAAAGCTGATTCAGAGCGGATAAATTCTGCTTTTGCATCGAGGTATTCTTTTTCAGATGAAATCTGTTTCTTAAATAGACGATCCTCTCTCAAGTAGTTTGCTCGAGCAACTTCAAGATTTCCTTTAGATTTAAGATATTCGGCTTTAGTCTGTCCAAGTTCAATACTATCCAGTTCTGCTAGGATCTGACCTTTTTTTACGCTGTCTCCAAGAAAAGCTTTTACATCTACTACTCTCCCCGATATTCTGGGGCTAACATGCGCTATTCTAGTCCTATTAGGTTCTATAACCGCTGTAGTCTTAATCTTGCTGCTTATAGGCTTCCGTTCTACAACAGAGGTTTTAAGATTCAATGTCGTAAGGGCTTCTTCCGAAAGTTTTATATGATCTTCTGCTTCTGAATGCTCATCTGCATGGTCTTCCTCTCCTTTTTCGATTACCTCAGTTTTCTCAGGTTCATCCCCTCCACAACTAATAAGAAAACCAGATACAAAAATTGCTGAAATTAAACTAATCGCTATTATCCATTTCTTAGTCATTTTGTTTCTCCCGTTTCTCCTCAACTGTCTCACTTTTTATTTCGTCTTTGTAATTGTTAATTCTGTTACTCTGATAATTATCAATCATTTCTAAAGAGGTACCGATAAGCCGTTCTACATTCGCCCGCGAGCTATGATAAGAAAGCAGTGCCTCGATATATTGAAGTCTTGCATCAAAGACGGTTCTCTGTGCAACTAGGACATCGAGCAATGCGAACTTCCCCTCCCGGTATCCCTCGAAAATTAATTCATATGCACTCTCCGCTTCGGGCAATACATCATTTTTTAATAAAATCACTTCCTGATATGAGGCGGATAAGATTTCGTAAGTCCTAGCCAAAGCTCTGTTAACGATAACTTCCGCATTCTTTTGTTCTTCTATTGCTTTTTTTAACCTGCGCTGGGCTTCTGAAATTGCACCCTGGTTTCTATTCAAAATCGGAATTGGAATCGACAGTCCTACTACAAATGCATTGTCATCTTTTTCACTTATATGCCTGTAGCCACCGCTTATAAAGGGATCGGGAATAGCATTAGCCTTCTCAAGCTTAATTGCTGCTTCCCTTTGTTCCATTTCACTCGCCCATCGTGCGATATCAGGGTTTTCTGATAGCAATTCAGTTAATTCTTCAAATGAAGGTACGGGTGAAATTGAATCGAGATCGCCTGTTACTTCTTCAAACTGGGGTTCGTTACCACCCCAACTTGACGACAATATTTTCTTAGCTGCTTCAAGCTCACGTTTGGATCGCTCTAAATTTATTTTAGTCTGAGAGAGAACAACTTGAGATCTTTTTTCTTGTATTGGTGAAATCTCTCCTGCCCGGGCTAGCTCCGAAACTGTGTTGTGGACTTTCTCGGCTAAACTCACCAATTCCAATTCGAGTGCAAGTTGATCCTGAGCCGCTAGCACATTAAGATAGTTGATAGTAGTCTGGGTTAACACATTAAGTCTTATAGTTTCGTAATCCCATTGGGCAAGGTCGGTGTTAAGGCTTTCTACCTTTCTTCTCTTTGAGAGCTTTCCGCCCAAAGGAATCAACTGACTTAGTAGGATTGTGGTCTCAGTTCCATCAAAGCCTTCTACTGAGCCAGTACCTCCAAAGTCCTCAATCTCAAAGCTAATTTCAGGGTTAGGGGGGAGACCCGCTTGCAGGGTTCGAGCTTCTCGAGCACGCACTTCCCATGAAAATGCTCTCAGCTGTGGATTTTTAATAAGAGATGCAGCAAGGGCTTGACTTAGTGTTATTGCGCCTGTCGGTTCATCGAAATCTTCAGGAACTGTTAATTTCTCATCCCCATTCTCTGAATGATATGATTTAAAATCCTTGCCCAAAGCCCGGGGTTTTATCTCGACCCCATCTTCTGCAAAACTGCTGAAACTAATAATTATTACTAAAGAAAATATTCCCAAAATTCTCAAGTACATTAGAGTTCTCCTCAAAAAGTTCAAATTAAATATGCGGAGTAATGCTGATTTAAATACACAACAATCCCTGGACTACTCTAGTAGTCAGGTAGCTAAAAAGTGAGTTTGGGAATAATTAACAAGTTATTACAGTTGTATGGAGTAATTCTAAGAAACTGATTTTGGAGGGTAATTCTTGATCAAATGAATTATGATTAGGGCTCTCAAAAAACACCTGAGTAGTGATTTGATATACCACAAACTGATGTATATCAATCTCAGGCATTAAGTCATTTGATGATACTGCTTTGTATTCAGTGTTTTTATCAGAAATTGGTATGTCAATACAGATTCCGCAGTGTTGATCGTTTGAACTGTTGAGGTTCTTAAGGTAATAATCCGAATTGCTCTGGGCTGCAGTATTTAAAGTATTCTCATTGCATAGACCCTCAGAATAGCTTTCTAGAGCTGTATGGCCATCGAACCCAATACACAATGCAACACCCGGTAAAGATATTTGCAGCAGTAAAATTAAAGGAACAGCTAAGCTGCAAAATGTACCGATGCGATATTTGTTAAATTTTTGTATGCTTAATTTCATTGTATAGCCTTATATCTTTTCGTACACTTGAAATTATAGATGAAGATTAATAAAATTCAAATCGTCAATTTAAAATGACTTCTAATAATTAAACACTCCGTTTGTGATTAGGATAAATCTTCCTGTACTGACGGACACTTGATACTTCCGTAGGAACAAAACACACAACAGTCGCCGGTCTTGGGTTTTAACAGTGCCTTACACTTAGTGCATTCATAGAAAAACTGGCATGAATCCGTAGGCATAGTTTCCTCTTTCTCGAACCCGCATTCAGGGCATTTAATTACTGATTTTAATTGCATTGCTTTTCCTGTAGAGAATTAATGTTCATCTAATGACTTCTATTTCATATATATAGCGGATTTCTATTTTAGATTTTTTACTTTTAGCCATAAGAGTATATCTGACAAACTATTTGTTATTATCTGAGTTTGGCTTTAGATTTTCTAGTAATTGTTCCCACCCAATACAGAAATAATATCTTTTAGAACCAGTCATCTTATTTCTATATGGATATTTTTCTGTGTAAGGTTTTCTAAATACAGCTTTAAAATGAAGGGAATGTAGAAATTGCTCTTCTATATATAGTTCAGATGGCTTGTGAACTTCTGTTTTTATTGCTGTGCTTACAAAATCATTGATCTCCATGAGCTGTGCAAAAGGAATGCCAAGGCTATTTAGAGATATATGGTTTTTGGTTTCTGATACATGAAGTAATGCATCCTGATAATACTCATTACTGCCTTGTGTTACAATTGCGTATATATCCAATCCAAGAATATCTTTGTAGGATTTTCTTATATCTTTGACCACGTCCAAAAATTGTTCTGGTTCATATGAGTAAGATACTTCATCCCTGAATGAACCTACTGTCCAATTACTTTTGAGTAGCAAGCTATCTGCAAAAGATATAAAGGACACCTTGTCATATTTTTCTGCTATTTTATCAATTGCATCTCGCAGCTCAATCAGATTTGTTCTTATTAGCTTTCCTTCATTAAGAGCTTTTTTAACGCCAATCGCATCAATAAGGCAAAAAATAGAATATTGTCTAAGAAAAAGATGCTGAAGCCAAGAAGACTTTACGAAAAAGTGTGGTCTTTCGCTATATGCACTACATCCTACACACTTAATTATTTGATCTTTAGGTAACGATACATTTACTTGATGAAACCTATGAAATGGACTTGGAAACCAGATTAGTTCTATTGTATTTCCCGTGCTTTCTTCTGGTATGATCCAGCTTACATAGCCTACACTCGTGTATTCTTCCGTAGTAAAACTTTCCACCATAGCTTTTTCATACTCATTAATGAAGCACTCATCAATCAAATAGGATTCTTCGCCTAAGGGTATATTGTCAATATCGTAAACGTCAAAGTACTCGTGTTCAAACAAGTGATATCTCTCCTAGTAAGAAAAGTAGAAACAACAACTTTTAACTATAATATCATATAACAGGATAGGGAAAATAAATTGTATGAGCACTTTATTAAGCTGATAACTGAACGTTATCAATTTGAATATTCTTTTGTATGTGATGAATGAAATTTTGTTTATTTAGCTCAATAATCTTTGTTCGGAATATGTCCGGTAAGGGACCCCATACCGAACTCTGATTCATTTCAGCTAACAAATTGAATGGTTCTTTGTAATCATAACAAAGACTTACGCCGTTCCAGGTAGCGTTCAGAAGTACTGTTTTAATAAGAAGCCTTCTTTCTTCATATTCTGAACGTCTAAATAATTCACTACTGTGCTGAGCAAGCTTAAGTATATATTCTGCAGTAATATAAAAATCTTTGTCTACTTCATCAACTCTTATTAATTTATCCTCAATAATCTGTAATTCAGAATCGTACTGTTACAACCTAGCTTCATAAATATCCTTAGTAATCCTCAATAATCTGTAATTCAGAATCGTACTGTTTCAACCTAGCTTCATAAATATCCTTAGTAATTCATTTTACTGAAGGTTGAAACAGATTTTCTTCTGTTGGGAGTTTTAAGCTTATCTTGGGTCTTTTTTTTCTGTGTCATTACTTTTTCTTGAATCACATTGTCTTAATTAATATAATTTGTACTGTTCCCTCTTTGTCAAGTTAGAATTAAGGTGGAATTATGAAAAATACAAACATTTCCTGGCTCTTCTGTATTCTGTATATAGGGTGTTCTGTCAAAAATCTAACCTATACTATTAGGTGGTGAGTTCGTAAATCGTTATTGTCCTTAGCCTGTCCAGCCCCTTTTAGGTAGCTCAAGCGGTGGGTGGCTTGATAAGTGATGGAATCCTTTCGCTATATAAAAAAGCTCATTAGGTGGTCCCTCTTTGTTGCTAGTTCCCCCTCTATCTTTTTGCGATACTGTCTTATTTGTGTCTGTGCTTTTACATTCATGTTTTTCCTTCTATCCAGCCCATATAGGAATATGTTTATAAGAATATCTTAATATTCTTACACATAAAAAGAGAGTTTCTCCTACAGATATCGTCATAAAAATAAATATAATTAATATTTAGGAAAGAGGTTGTCTAATGACGGATCTACTAAATGATTAAATCTATGAGCCTCAAAGGAGATAGCGGGGGTAATAACTTATTTTGTAAATGGGCCCTTATCGCCCTCCACCTACCGCCATTGATGAGGGCCCACCTTAAAGAAGAATAATAAGCCTGAAAACTGAGTAAGGGTATAGCGTTTGTTTTGGTTACCCTGCGATTCTGGTATTGGTAATGACTAAAATAAACGGAGGAAAATGATTGGACCATGAAGGGAAAGGAGAAGATACTCAGCAAAATCTGATTAATATCGAAAAACATAATTTAGATTCTAGAACTATTCAAATTCCCCTCCTCAGGGACAGGCGGCTGTCTCTTCCGAATTTTTGTAATAGGCAGCCGTCTTTATTTAATGTATACAAGATTTCTGTTAATACACCTTTCTAAGGATAGCGAGGGTGCAAATGTAATGCCAGATATAAGAGAGGGAATGCTTGTTAGGTCAAAAGCATAAGGGACTCAATGTAGATTGTATTAGAGAGCCAGTAAGTGCTCGGTCAATTGCAATAAAGATAACTAACTTTAGAAGAAAAAATAAGGAGTCAATTAACAATGGGTTGCCCGTACAAAGCCATAGCAGACAATACTAGAAGAAAGATTCTAGAATATCTAAGCCAAGGTGAGACCGCTTCAGGTGATCTTGCCGATAAGTTTAATATATCCAAACCAGCCATTTCACATCACCTTAAGGCCTTAAAAGAGGCAGATCTTGTTAGCGAGCGCAAGGTAAGACAGAACCGACTTTACTCTCTTAATAATGACGAGATTGCCAGTATGAAATATTTTCTTGATTCATTGTATGAAAAATAGTATTTTTTTATAACAATATGAGCGAAGAATGAGCATACGAGCCAGATTGTTTGCCCTTTCCAGAGTATAAAATGAATGAGGGATTATAATTACAGATAGTTCTATCTTCCTTAGCATTTTAGGATACGTGATAAGATATGGTATGTAAGAAAAAAACAGGCTTAATATTTGCACTTAAATCAACTACAAACTGATTAGCTGTACCAAACCATTAATAAAGTATTGTCTTGTGGTCTTATACTACATTTTAAGCTCTATAATTACTATCCCTTTTCATAATATTTACCCACGTAGGAATATCCCTACAAGAATATCTTAATATTCCTACACATAAAAAGAGGGTTTGTCCGACAGATTTATTTTCATACAAGAAATATAATAAATATTAGGAATAAAGCATATATAAGATGGAGGTTCTCTAAATGAAAAGTATATTCAGTTTAGTATCACTATTTATTATTACTTCTTTGTTATTTATTAACATAAATACCACCTCAGCGGATACCCTGCTTGGGAGGGTTACCTTGATCGGTACCGATGGCAAAACTGATCTCCATAACCTTTCTTCCGGTGACAAGTTAACATACGGACAAAAGGCTCTTATAAGAACTTCTGGAGCAACCTTTATGACTGAAAAAGGCACTGAGCTAGAAGTACAGGGACAGAGAGGAAATCTTACACTGCAGATAGAAAAGGGCATTATTCATTTCAGGATTAAACCTCATAAGGCACTTGTTTCGTTCAATACGAAGAACGGAGATTTTGCGACCCCTAGAATAGTAAAAGTAAGCACCTCGATTGTTGAGGGGAGCATTATGGTAAATGAGACAGAAACCATTCTGGAGCTTTCCGAAGGATCCTTGCAGGCCCTGACAGATAAAGGTGTCGAGACTGTCAAAGCCGGGGACAAGCTATTAATAGTGTCCCAAGGGACTCTGGAAGAGAGTGTTGAGCAAAACGGGGAGACTACTGTGGAAGTTGCCTCTTCAGAAAATAGTAACGATGCGTCAGAAGAAGACGATGATAACTCACTTGCAGGGGCAGCTATTTTTGGTGGAGTAGGTGCTGCAGCGATTACAGGAGCTATTATAGGAGCTTCGACCAGTGGAAATGGCGGAGATGGAAGGGCGAGCCCCATTCAATAATAAATACTTGTAGATTAAGGGGCAAGTAACTATATGGGACAACTCATTCTCTAGAGTATGGTTATTATAAAACAGTTCTTTTCCCCCTCGCTAAAAAAATCTTAAGTTGCGCACTATACAATGAAGCAGAGTTGCAGCAAATTACTTTTGATATTGTAAGATGTTCTTCGCAAAATAGCCCCATATAATTTGTATGTTGTGTACTTATTTGTATCTTTATGCGGTAGGTAAAAGAAGTATGGCGACTATTTCATTATGATTGTAATATTTGTTTGAAACGGGTTGGATATCACTTTGTAAATTGCTAATTAGATATATTGGCAAATTAACATGGAAAGCAGTCTGTAATTATTGCTAGAGTAGGGTACTAAGTTGTGGCGGTGGGGGCAAGTTAAATGTCTGGCAGTAAAGATAACAATTTGATTGGTGATTTGGAAAAATATTCAAGAATTTTCCTAAACTTGAACACCATTATAATTATACACGATATGAATGGCATGATACTGGAAGTAAACAACAAATTTCTAGACACCCAAGGCTATTCAAAATCTGACATTACTTCACTCTTAATTGAGGATTTGCTTGCTGAAGAGAGCAAAATCTTAGGCCAGGAAATAATTGAACAAACCCTGAGCCGGGGTTCGGCAAATTACGAAGTTACGATAAGAAAGAAAAATCATGACACCTTTCCCGCTCATCTTTATAGCAGTATCCTGGAAATAGGCGCTACAAAATTGATCCAGTGTGTACTACACGACATTACAGAGCGAAAAAAAATAGAAACCGAGCTCTATCAGACAAACGAGTTTCTTGATTCAATAATAGAGAATATTCCCCATATGGTTTTCATAAAAGATGCCGTAGAGTTCCGTTTTGTAAGGATTAACAAAGCTGGCGAGGAGCTTGTTGGTTATTCGAGAGAAGATCTGCTCGGAAAGAATGATTATGATTTCTTCCCAAAGAAAGAAGCCGATTTCTTTACGGATAAAGATAAGGCTGCATTAGAAGCCAGCAAGTCTATTGATATACCCGAGGAACAAATACATACAAAAGCTAAAGGCAAAAGAACTCTCCATACAAAAAAGATCAGTGTTTATGACGAAGAAGGGAACCCTCAATATCTGTTAGGAATTTCTGAAGATATCACAGAGCGTAAAAAGGATGAGGAAGTGCTAAAGAAGTTGCAAGAAGAGCTGGAGCAAGCCGTCAGGGAAAGAACTGCAGACCTGACAAAAGCCAATAAGCAATTGAGAAAAGAAGTGAATGTTCGCAAAAAAGCGGAGGAAGCGTATAAAGCCAACCTCAAGCATTTATACAAAATGAATCTTTATGAGGAGATCATTAGCACTGTTACAAGAACTGTTCATCAATCGATAGAACTCGATCAGGTCCTTGAGAACTCAATTGAGGTTATGAGCAGAAAAATGGATAAGCTCGATATAATCACTATCTATATGGTGGAAGGAAAAGAGGCGGTTCTTAGAACCCATCGAGGAATTGACGACGACTATATCAAAAAGGCAGGAAAAATACCATATCCTTTGGGAGTTACGTGGGCAACTATTAGAGAGGGCAAGCCCAGATATGTGCCGGATGTAGAGCGAGACATTGTAATGGGTGACGCAGGGAAGGAAACAGGCGTTCAATCTTATATGGCAGTGCCGATTTTTACCAAAGGTAAAGCCATTGGGGTTCTTTACTTGATGTCTCGCCATAAGAATGCTTTTGACAAGGAAGAATTATCATTATTAGAAATTGTTGCACAGCAGATTGAAAATGCGATTAATAATGCGACACAAGCTCTAGAGCTTATAGAATCAAAAAATAAACTTAGTAAGAATATTATCGAACTTTCCCGAAAAAACCGTAACGAGAATATTGTAAGTACCGTCACGAGAGTGGTTCATAAATCGGTAGATCTGGAGCAAGTGCTCGAAAATGCAGTTGACGTTATGAGCAGGAATATTAATGTGGTAGACCATGTCGCAATCTATTTCGTTGAGGGCGAAGATGCGGTCATGAAAGCCCACAGAGGATACCCCGAATGGTTCCTTAAAAGAATCAGGAGAATACCGAAACCCAAAGGGTTTACTTGGGAATGTATCAATAAAGGGGAAGTCATATTTTGTCCAGATGTCGAAGCAGATGGCATCATAGGCCCTGCAGGAATAGAAGTAGGGACCAAGAGCTATTTGGCTATACCGCTTAATGACCGAGACAAAACAATCGGGAGCATTAATGTGCATTCATTAAAGAAAAGCTCTTTCGATAATGAGGATATTTGTCTTCTGGAAGTCGTCGGAAAACAAATTGAAATTGCTATTAATCAAAGCAGAGACGCGCAAGCGCTCAGGTACAGTGAGGAACGCTTTCGCACATTGTATCAAGAAGGTCCCTCTATGTATTTTACTGTCAACGAGGATGGCTTGGTGCTTTCAGTGAATCGCAATGGTATACAAAAACTTGGTTACTCGGAAGAAGAATTGATAGGGAACTCCGTATTCTCAGTATTTTTAGAACAAGACAAACCAAAAATAAAAGAGCAGCTAAGTAAATGTTTTGCAAATCCAGAGTTGATTTTCAGATGGGAGCTTCGCAAAGTGTGCAAGGACGGACGCATTATGCCAGTAAGAGAACTTGCACGCTGCATTATTGATCCAGGTGGGGACAAAGTAGTTCTCATAGCCTGTGAAGATATAACTGAGCGGAAACAAGTTGAGGAAGCTCTTAAGGATAGTGAAGAAAGGCATAGAACGCTAGTAGAAAATTCATATGATTTAATAATTGAAATCAGTCCGGATTTCAAATTCTTATATGTTAGTCCAAATCATAAATCTGCACTTGGATACGAGCAGGAAGAGCTTATAGGTAAAAGTATATTTGAAAATATTCACCCCGATGATGTTCAGGAGGTTGTATCAAATTTCCAGAGAACGGGATTATTCATAGTAAACCTATTAGGGGTTAAGGTTGGCGATATACTTCAAAAAGATGTTTTGTCTAATGTTCATAGCCAAGAAACCTGTGAATTATGGAGAAAAAATGAAAGCCAAATTGAAAAGTATCTAGAATCCGATCATTCTTCAATCTATAGATATAAAACAAAGAACGGGAAATGGATATGGCTGGAGAGCACGGGTAGACCGTTCTTGACTTTAGGCGGCGAACTCAGAATAGTTATTTCCTCCCGTGATGTAACAGAGCGTAGAAAAGCGCAAGAATCACTTAAAGAAAAATTAGTTCAACTTTCGAAAAAAAATAGATACGAATCAATAATCAGAGAGGTAACTGAGTGTGTTCATCAATCGATTGATCCACAAGATGTATTTGAAAATGCTGTTGAGTCTATGGTTAAGAATATAGATGGAGCGAAAAGCGTCGGGATATTCCTTGTAGAAGGGAAGGAAGCGGTTTTGAAGGCGTATAGAGGTCTACCTGATTGGTTTGTCAAACGGATATGTAGAATTCCCTACCCTAAGGGGTTCATTTGGAGAACTATTATAGATGGGCAGAAGAGGTATGTTGCAGATACAGATGAAGATACAGTTATAGGACTAGTCGGAAAAGAATTGGGAATTAAGAGCTATTTATCTATGCCTATTAAAAATGAAGGTAAGACAGTAGGGGCTATAGGTATAAATTTCTATCAGAAGAGTGTTGTTAATGAAGAAGAACTAATGCTACTTATGATAGTAGCCCGTCAAATTGAGACTTCAATTAATAATGCATACCAAGCGGCAGAAATAAAAAGAGCCCATGAGAAATTAGAAGAGCGTGTTGAAAAACGAACTGCAGAGCTTTTAAAAACTAATCAGCTCTTAAAGCAAGAAATCACTGACCGTAAGTATGCAGAAAAACAATTGATACAATCACGCGAACAGTTGCGTAAGCTTGCTACACGTATCCAATCTATTAGAGAAGAAGAGATAACAAGGGTGGCGCGCGAGATTCATGATGATCTGGGTCAGCTCCTTACAGTGTTGAAAATCGAACTATCTTTGATGGATAAAAAATTATCTTCAGCTAGTAACTGCGGGCAGTCATATCCTACAAATCAGATAAAATCTATTACAGAACTCATTGATAGCGCTATCTTTAGAGTACAAAAAATTTCTACTGAACTTAGACCCGCTGTGTTGGATACTCTTGGTCTTGTTGAAGCCATTAAATTTCAATCGAAGGAATTTGAAACTCTGAACGGGATTCATTGTGAATTGGATATTAACACCAATAATGCAATCTTCAATCAAGAACAATCAACAGCGATTTTTCGCATTTTACAGGAAAGCTTGACCAATGTAATACGCCATGCGAAGGCAACTAGAGTAAGAATATCGCTAGGGTTAGAAGCGGAAAATCTTGTGCTAAAGGTTGAAGATAATGGTATAGGAATTAAAAATAGCGAAATTATGAATCCTAAATCGATCGGAATTCTAGGAATGAAAGAAAGGGTACTTATCTTGGGTGGAGATCTTGAAATCAGAGGAATGAAGACAAAAGGAACAATTGTTTCCGCAACATTACCTCTTAATTATTCTTAACATATAAATATTATGATACGAATTCTCATAGCAGATGATCACGTCGTTGTTCGAAAAGGAGTGAAGTTAATCTTGGAAGAGGAGCACGGTCTGAAGGTGCTCGGCGAAGCTACTAACAGAGATGAGGTAATCCAAAGTATCCAGGAGAAGGACTGGGATATTTTAATTTTAGATATAACTCTTCCAGGTAAAAATGGGCTTGATATTTTAAAGGAAGTGAAAATGTTGCGTCCAGATTTGCCCGTGCTTATATTGAGCATGCATCCTGAGGAAGAATTTGCTGGCCGTGCTTTAAAATTAAAAGCGGCCGGCTATGTGATGAAAGGAAGCGTTCCCGAGGAGTTAATCCTAGCAGTAAATATGATACTTAAAGGTCATAGATATATAAGCGCATCCCTCACGGAGAAGTTAGCCAGCAGTCTCGAATTAGATAGCGACATTGAAAAACCTCTTCATGAGAAACTTTCAAAACGTGAGAAAGAAGTTCTGATTATGATTGCATCTGGCAAGAGCATCACTAAAATTGCTGAATCAATTTATCTAAGCATAAAAACTGTCAGTACATATCGTAAACGTATACTTGAGAAATTAAATCTAGAAACTACTGCGGACTTAATTCGTTACGCAATAGAGAATTGCTTAGTGGACTGATACGGCATCGTAGATTATATAATTTCTATCCATGTTTTTCCCTTCGATCCAACCTATATAGAAATATTCATATAAGAAAACATCCTACACAAAAAAAGAGAGTTTGTCCGACAGATTTATTTTCATAGAAAGAATACAATAAACCTTAGGAAGTAGATTGCCTAAATGACAAGTTTATTTGATGATAAAACTATGATTCTAAAATGAGAGTGTTGGACATTAACTTGTTATGTCTATGGGTCCTTATCACCTCCACCAAATTACCCTGATAGGGGCCCACCTTAAAGAAAAATCAAGAGATTGGGAATAACAGAGTGTTCATTTGTTTTGGTTATGCTGTGATTCAAGCATTGCCGACAACTAGATTAAACGAAAGAAAAATGATAGGACTAAGAAAGTTTGGGAGAAGATATTCAGTAAAATCTGGTTGATATTGAAAATATATAATTTAGATCCTAGAACTATTTAAATTCCCCTCCTCAAGGGACTGACGGCTGCCTTTTCTGTAATCTTGAGGAGGGCGGCCGTCTTTATGTCATATAATAATGTTAATAGCAATACTCTATATAAATTGCGGATACTGCTGGCAAGACAAAAATATTAAATCTGTATATTTTAAGGAGAAACTTAACAATGGGATGCCCATATCAAGCTATTGCTAACCATAATAGAAGAAAAATTCTTAAGTATTTAAGCAAGGGGGAAGATTCTGCCGGTAATATTGCATCCAAATTCAAGATAAGCCAACCAACAGTATCAAATCACCTTAAAATATTAAGAGAGGCAAATATTATTGGTAATCGCCGGGTAAAACGAACAATAATCTACTCGATTAAAAATAAAAAAATTGACACTATGATATCGTTCCTTGATTCAGTCAAGACTGAAAAATCTAAATAAAACGAGACGAATTAGGAAATGCTATATTTCTTTGGAATATACAAATTGCGTCCAGCAGATATAGCAACAGCCCCATTACAATAGTGCCATGCCCTTTGCTATCGGAAGATGCTTAAAGGCAGAATATTAATAGATTTTCTTTGAATATAATAGTTAGATCGAGAATTCAAGTATTCAGAAATTCCAGTACTGAAGTTGTAATATAGTTTAGTGAATCATAAAGATTCAATTTTGCTTCATATATTTGCTTAGTAATCATTTATCTAAGGAACAAATATATAACAATGTCGATTCTAAATAGAAAGAATGAAATGCTTGGGAATTAAGTTAGGGATTCTCCTTATGGACCTGTAGCTTTCTTTATCTAGGTTGCCCTTCTTTTTTTTATTCAATACAGTCTCAAATTTCTCTGAACTTTTATATAAATCTTTTCCCTAATCCCAAACCCGCATAGGAATATCCCTACAAGAATATCTTAATATTCCTACACATAAAAAGAGGGTTTGTCCGACAGATTTATTTTCATACAAGAAATATAATAAATATTAGGGATAAAGCATATATAAGATGGAAGTTATCAAAATGAAAAGTATATTCAGTTTAGCATCACTATTTATTATTACTTCTTTGTTATTTATTAACATAAATACCACCTCAGCTAATACCCAGCTTGGAAGGATTATGTTCGAGACTGATGGCAGGAACGATATTCTTCCTCTTTTTTCTGGTAACAAAGTAGCATATGGAAAAAAGACACTAATAAAAACACCTGGGACAGCCTTTGTTGCTGAAAAAGGATCTGAGCTAGAAGTACTAGGTCAGAATGAAAATCTTACACTCGTGATAGAGAAGGGAATTATTCATTTCAGGATTATACCCCATAAGGCGCTTGTTTCATTCAATACAAAGAACGGAGATTTTAAAACCCCGGGAATAGTAAAAGCGAGTACCTCGACAATTGAGGGAACAATAATGGTTAATGATAAAGAAACCATTCTGGAGCTTTCAGAAGGAGACCTTGAGGCTCTGACTGACAAAGGTATCGAGACAGTCAACGCTGGGGATAGGCTAATAATAGTATCCCAAGGGGATCTAGTAGAGACTAACGTTGAGCAAAATGGGGAAGCTGTGGAGGTAGCTTCTACTGATAGTAGTAACGACTCGTCTGAAGAAGATGATAACTCACTTGCAGGGGCAGCTATTTTTGGTGGAGTAGGTGCTGCAGCGATTACAGGAGCCATAATAGGGGCTTCCACCAGTGGAAACGGCGGAGACAGAAGGGCCAGCCCGGTAATCCCCTAAAAAGAATATCTATGGGTTTTATGGGTGAGATAATTGCTTAAATATAATCAAAAATCATATGATTGATGATTTTTGATGTGCCATTAACTTGTAAAAGGAGGGGGGTCAGGTTGTGAGAAAAGATAAGTCAATTTTTGTTACTCTACTGTTTATTTTAGTTTCAGTACCCATTACTATAGCCTGCGTATCCAGAGGTATCCCAACTTCGAGCACAATGAGTCAGGCTGGCTCAAACTCTGGACAAGAAAGCGAAGTGAGCGATATAAACAGCAAACTTCTTACTCATTCCTCCAACTCAATTAATATAGAAACTGACTATCTGATAGGCCCATCAGACCTGCTGGAAATCAAGGTTCTCGAGGCCGAGAAACTCGACACCACGGAGCGTGTTGACGCGAACGGCTACATAAACCTCTCCCTAATCGACGACGTTCAAGTAAAAGGTCTCACTCCGATCCGAGCAGAAGAAAAAATTGAGATGCTGCTCAAAGACGGCGGTTACATTAACAATCCTCATGTTAACGTTTTTGTTGTTGAGCGTAAAAGCAACACCGTGTCTGTTCTTGGATACGTAAATGAACCGGGCAATTACGAACTTATCGGAAAGGTAACGCTTCTAGATGCGCTTGCGCTTGCCAAAGGTTTAGACAAAGAAGCAGGAACGACCGTTTACATAACTAGGGAGATAGGAAAAAGGCAGGAAAAGATAGTGGTAGACCTCGATGAACTATTCGAGAAAACCAGCCCTTCTAATCAGGCAAACCTACTGATAAGCTCGGGAGATAAAATATACGTCCCCGAGGCTTCCGATGTATTTGTAGACGGAGCGGTTGGCAGGCCGGGTTCATATCCCATAGACGACGGTGAGACCACATTGAGCCAGGCTATATCAATGGCTGGTGGGCTCGCAAGCTACGCGAACCAGGGCGATGTTAGTCTAATACGCTACCTTGGCGACGGTCGCAAAGAAGTTGTAACAGTCGACCTCAACAGTATCAGAGAGGGCACAATGCAGGACCCTGTGCTTAATGAAAAAGACGCCATAGTAGTCGGGTCGAGCGGTTTCAAGAGTTTCTTCTATGGACTCAATGTAATGATGTTCGGATTTGGCGGCGGGTATCACCCTCCGAGCAGATAGCGAAACAACGATATGGAGTAACAGTGTGGACAAAGAAAAAGGAAGACATCTATCCAAATATGAAAGCAGGGGGTTACGAAAAAGGCACGAGAACCTCCCATCTACCGAATTCCAGAGAGATTATGACTCCTTTATAATCGAGGATGAGCTCAGTCTGAGCGATTACATAGATGTCCTGCGCAGGAGAAAGTGGATAGTAATTTCCTGCTTTGTTCTTTCAGTCGTAACGGCTCTTCTGGTGTCATATATTATCACCCCTATGTATCGGGCTGAGATAACTATTGAGATATCCCCGGAAAATCCCAAGATTACATCTTTCGACGAAGTAGTCGAACTGGACGCCCCTCAGGCGGAGTATTATGAGACCCAGTACAAGCTCATTAAGAGCAAGTCGCTGGCAAAAGAAGTCGCTGACAAACTCGACCTCTCCAACAATCCGGAGTTCGCGGAAACTGAAAACGATAAGACTGGATTTTCCTATATTTTTAGCCAACTGGGCGGCATCCTTTCTTCATCCGACGAGTCCAGTGCAGCGGAATCGAAGGTTAAAGAAAGAACCAAGAAGCAAAAGATGATCGATAAATTCATAGACAGAATCGATATAGATCCTGACAGAAAATCTAGGCTGGCCAAGGTGAGCTTTCTCAGTAAAGATCCCGAGTTCGCTGCAAAGACAGCCAACATGCTTGGAGACCATTATATAGAGTGGAGGCTCAACAGAAAGTTGGATGCGACTAAATCCGCAAGAAAGTTCCTGGAAAAGCAGCTCGCTCAGGTCAAGGCGTATCTGGAAAAGGCGGAGGCAGACCTAAATCAATTTGCCAAAAACTCGGATATCGTCTCCATGGACGAGAATTTAAACCTCATATACTTACAGCTTTCCGAATTGAACGTAGCGCTTTCCAAAGCCGAGAATGAAAGGCTCGAGAAACAGGCTCACTATGAGAAGGTACAGAAAGGCGATTACAAATTCCTTCCTCAGATTATGAAAGATCCTTCTATCCAGGCCCTGGACGAAGAGTATACCAAAGCAAAATCCGAATACGACAACCTTGCTGTTATATACGGACCTAACTATCCGGACCTTAAACAACTCGGAGCCAAAGTCTCAAGGATTCAAAGCGATATTCAGAAACGTATAGATGCTATAGCTACTAGTATTGAAAACGATTTTGAGACTTCACAGAAAACGGAAAATATTATGAGGCAGAGGAATAAAGAGCAGAAAAACCGAGCATCTGAGCTTAATGACAAGGCAATCCAGTACAAGATCCTAGCAAGGGAAGTCGAAACAAACAAGTCTATTTATGAGAACCTGTTACAGCGCTTTAAGGAAACCGAGGTAACATCTGCCATAAAAACATCAAACATCCAGGTTGTAGACTATGCTGCTGTCCCATTCAAACCTCACAGTCCTAATATATTACTCAATCTAATTCTCGCAGCATTCGTAGGACTAACAGGCGGAGTAGCACTTTCATTTGTCACAGAGCATTTTGACAATACGATCAAGGACGAGGAGGATCTAAAAAACCATTTTTCAATTCCGATCTTGGGGGTAGTACCTTTAATAGCTCACGATGTAAACATCTCTATAGAGAAGGTCACCCATGAAAAGCCTCTGTCTATTCTATCCGAATCTTTCAGGGTATTAAGGACTTCTGTCTTATTCTCATCGCCGGATTCTCAACCTAAATCTATCCTAGTTACGAGCACGCAACCCCTCGAAGGTAAAACGACGTGCTCATCCAACCTGGCGATTTCATTCACACAATCGAAAATGAAGGTAGTACTTATAGACGCTGATATGAGAAGACCCAGAATGGGGAAAGTTTTCAAGCAAAAATCCAGCAATGGTAATGGGTTGAGCGCATATTTAATAGGAAAGCACAGCCTTGAGGAAACCATTGAAAACACGGAGATCGATGGCCTGCAGATTATCCATTCCGGTCCAATACCACCTAACCCGTCTGAGCTTTTAGGATCGGAGAGGATGAAAGAGCTCATCCAGTCGCTTTCAGAAAAATTCGATATTGTTTTGATAGACGCGCCACCGGCACTGGGATTTGCGGATTCCTTATTAATTTCAAGGTCTGTAGACGGCGTTATTATGGTCACAAGTCCGGGCATAACACAGAGAAAATCGTTGCAAATTAGTATTGATGATATACGCAGAGTACAGGGAAAGATTCTTGGGGCTATTGTAAATAGGATTCAAT
>BQJP01000029.1 GCA_021604765.1 Thermodesulfobacteriota bacterium | reverse complement strand
TATTTCTGACGAAATATATGAGAAAATTATTTATGGCGAAACTAAGCACATACCAGTTGCCGCGTTAGGCGAAGAAATTAAAAAAGCCACAATACTTGTAAATGGAGTATCTAAGACTTACTCAATGACCGGTTGGAGAATTGGCTATGCGGCAGGGGACAAAGGTGTAATCAGTGCTATGAGTAAGCTGCAGGGGCAGTCTACATCAAACCCGACCTCTATCTCACAGTGGGCTGCAATCGCCGCATTTACTGGAGATCACCAGGTAATTGAAGATAGAACTAAAGAGTTTGAACAGAGAAAAAATTATATTGTAGAAAAGCTAAACGATATACCCGAGATTAATTGCTTTGACCCTCAAGGGGCATTCTATGTATTCCCTAATGTCTCAGGATGCTATGGTAAAGAATATGACGGTAAGGTTATTAAGGATTCACTGGATTTTACCGAGTTTATTCTTGATGAAGCCAAAGTCGCTGTAGTTCCTGGAGTTGCATTTGGATCTGATGATCATGTCAGGATTTCTTATGCCACGTCAATGGATGACATTGTTAAAGGAATAGAGAGAATGACTGAGGCAATTAAGAAGCTCTCTTAGTTCAGGATATTAAACCACCTAGATTTTTCTTTCTTTATAGCTCATTATAGGATTGTTGCACCCTCATGTAAGTTCAATTCTAATTGGGGCTAGAATAATTTTATGAATAAAATTAAGATTGGATTATCTATCTCACTCACTGGGAATTATTCCATCCAAGGTATTGAAAGCTTTGAAGGTATAAAGCTTTGGGTTTCAGATGTTAATAGACAAGGCGGCATCTACTTAAGGAATCAAGGTTCAGCTTTTCTATTAGAATTAATTTACTACAATGACGAAAGTTCAGTAGAAAAGTGCAGAACAAACACAGAAAAGTTAATTTTAGAAGACGAAGTTGATTTACTTCTAGGTCCATATTCAAGCTCGCTCGCTTTGGCTTCTTGTGAGATTGCCGAGGAACATAATAAGACTCTATGGAATCATGGCGGTTCAACTGATGAGATTGAAGAAAGGGGTTTTGATTGCGTTATAAATGCCATTACTCCGGCTAGTAATTATTCACATGGAATCATAGACGCTTTAATTGAGGCTGATCCCAATATCAAAAAAATTGCTACTTTTAGTGCAAAAAATAGTGGGTTCTCAACTCGTGTTTCAAATGGAGCTAAAGAATATGCAGAATCACTGGGGCTTAATGTTAGAGAGTATAAATTCATTTCAGGCACAGAAGTTTTTTCCAATCAACTTGATGATCTGGACTCTTGTGAGCCGGACTTAATTCTTGGAATGGGAAGAGCTGAGGATGATTTAGCGCTTGCTGAGCAACTATTTTCTAAGGGCCTAAATTCAAAAGCTGCCGGGTTTATTGTTGCTTCAATAAAACTATTTAAGGATAAGTTCGGTAAAAAGGCAGACAACATATTATCTGCTAGTCAGTGGGAGAGGGGGCTTAAGATTAAACCCGATATTGGACCTACTCCAGAAGAATTTACTGAACATTTTAAATCTGTTTATGATAAAGAGCCTGATTATGTTGCGGCTCAGGGATACAATATCGGAATCATAATTGAGAAGTGTATTGAAGAAATCGGAACCTTTGATG
The DNA here is from genome assembly GCA_021604765.1 of Thermodesulfobacteriota bacterium. Taxonomy (GTDB): domain Bacteria; phylum Desulfobacterota_D; class UBA1144; order Nemesobacterales; family UBA2774; genus CR02bin9. The sequence continues at coordinate 29,525 of BQJP01000029.1, read as the reverse complement.
ATTTATCTCTTAGAGAGATTGCAAAAGACACCGAGTTCAAAACTTTCTATGGAACTTTTAAAACAGATTTTAAAGGTAACCAGATAGGGCATGAAATGGTTGTTGTTCAATGGCAAGATGGCGAAAAAGTTATTGTTTACCCTAAATCTTTAGCCCAAGCGCTAATTTTATATCCAAGGTAAGATATTAAACCCATGTGGTAAACTTATATAAATAAAGAGGTTTTATGACTGAACTTGAAGAGAAAATTGCTCAAGCGCGAGAAATAATAGACAACGCATCAAATATTGTAGTTCTTACCGGAGCCGGCATCTCTGCTGAAAGCGGTGTCCCTACATTTAGAGGAGAGGAGGGGCTTTGGCAGAATTACAGACCAGAAGAGCTAGCCACTCCGGAAGCGTTTTGGAAAGATCCCAAGCTCGTCTGGGAATGGTATGACTGGAGAAGAAATGCGGTTAAAGATGCTAAACCTAACCCGGGGCACTATGCACTAGCTGATTTAGAAAACTCTGTGCAAAACCTTACTCTGGTCACACAGAATATTGATGGGCTCCACCAAATGGCAGGTAGTTCCAATATTACAGAAATGCATGGCAATCTATGGCAGGTACGGTGCACAAAATGTGGAGAAATAGAGCAAAACTTTGATGTTCCACTAAGAGAGTTGCCTCCGAAATGCAAGAAATGTGGCGATATCGGTAGGCCCAATGTGGTTTGGTTTGGTGAAATGATCGAAATGACGCTTATAGACGATGTATTAAGAGCAATTGAAGAGTGTCAGTTAATGCTTATTATTGGTACTTCAGGAGTTGTTGAGCCCGCAGCCTCAATGGGGCTCGTCGCTAAACAGACCAATAAAACTGTTATTGAAATAAATCTCGAAGAAACGCCCAGCGCCGGGCTATATGATATTGTAATTCGCGAAAAATCCGGTGAGGTGCTACCTCTACTATTTAGCTCAACTTCAAATAGAACTCTAAGCTGATTTATTCATAGCCAATTGAGCAGCAACTTTTATTGCCGCAATCATGCTTGAAGGATTGGCAACGCCTTTCCAGGCAATATCAAAAGCTGTTCCATGATCCGGAGAGGTTCTTATTATCGGAAGACCGAGTGTTATATTCACACCGTCATCAAACGATATCATCTTAAACGGGATGAGTCCCTGATCGTGATACATTGCCACAACTGCGTCCCATTTCCTTTGGTTAGCATAATAAAATAAAGTATCTGCGGGCAGTGGTCCGTCAATATTAATTCCGTCTTTTTTAGCCTCTTCGATTGCCGGAATGATATGATCGATCTCCTCGTTTCCAAATGCACCCGACTCACCGGCATGAGGATTAAGCCCACAAGCAACTATCTTGGGCTTCTTAATTTTAAAAAGGTTTACTAGAGAATCATGCGTTAGATGTATAGTAGAAAGTACCCTTTCTTTACTAATTAGCTTTGGAACATTTATAAGTGCTTCGTGTATTGTAACGAGCATTACTTTAAACTTGCTGCCTTCAAACATCATGACAGCCTGCTCAGAGTTTGTCAGATCTTTCAGCATCTCTGTATGACCTGGATATTTAGATCCAGCGAGATGAGTAGATTCTTTACTGATTGGAGCTGTTACGACTGCGTCAATCTCTTTTTTTAATCCTGACGCGACAGCTTTAGAAATATAGTCCAGACTAGCTTGCCCAGCTACTTTATCTGTAGCTCTGGGTTTTAAATTTTCTATTGTAAACTCTGAACAATTTATAACTTCAATTTCTGTTTTTAAATTACATAAGTTTGCTGCTTTTTGTATAACTCCATCATCTCCAAAAATTATTATCTCACACAAATCTTTAATCTCTTTGGAATTTACTGCTTTTACAATAACCTCTGGACCAACCCCATTTGGGTCTCCCATTGTAATTCCTATAATCGGTTTTTTAGACATAGGTTTTCTCTTCAGAATTTCCTGTTGCGAAAAAATTGCGCTTAAATTTTGAACAGTCTCTCAGTGTTAGCTTTGGTGATTTCAGCAAGTTCTTCAAATGGAACTCCTCTTACCTCTGCAACAGTCTCTGCTACATGTTTAACAAATGATGGCTCGTTTGGCTTTCCTCTGTGTGGAACAGGGGCAAGGTAGGGGGAATCTGTTTCTATAAGAATTTTGTCTGAAGGAATGTTCTTTGCCGCCTCTCTTAATTCTTCAGATCTCTTAAAAGTTACTATTCCTGAAAAAGATATGTAATATCCTAAATCCAAGTATTTAACCGCTGTTTCATAATTCCCAGTGAAACAGTGAATTACTCCGGGAGTTTCGGCTGCTGGTTCAGTTTTGAGAATTTTCTGCATATCCTCATCAGCTTCACGAACATGAATAATAATAGGCAAATTATGTTTCTTGCCCAAACGAATATGCTCAGTAAATGAGTTGATTTGTATCTCTTTATCAGAGTTCATATAAAAATAATCCAAGCCGGTTTCTCCAATCGCTACAACTTTTTCATGCTTAGCGTAGTGATCTAAACCCTTTAGCACTTGATCGTTAGTCTGATCAGCTGAATGAGGGTGCACGCCTGTTGTAGCGAAGATATAATCGTTCTTCTCGGCTAGCGAAATCGTAGCTTCAGTTGATGGAATGTCTGAGGAAATAGAAACGATCTTTTCTATTTTATTATCTTTGGCTCTTTTTAGTACTTCATCTAAGTTTTCTAAAGAAACTAAATGCGCATGGCTGTCTATTAGCATTATTTCTCAGTTTTGTCTTTAATTATAGAAAGTGAAGCTGCTTTAATATCGGCAGGTCCGGTTAAATTCTTGCTACCATCTTCTTTGTCTTTTAAAAGGTCTTTTAATTCTGACATAAATTGGTTCACATCTTTAAATGATCTATAAACTGATGCAAATCTAACATAAGCTACTTCATCTATTTCATAGAGTTTGTTAATAACCCTCTCGCCAATCTCCCCACTATCAACCTCTCTATCTCCTCTTTCTTGAAATTCTCGTTCTAGAGAAGATACGAAGCTCTCAATCACATCCATGCTTATTGGTCTTTTCTCACATGCTTTCAACATTCCTGCCAATATTTTGCTTCTATCGAAAGTCTCTCTTACGCCGCCTTTTTTTACTATGATAAGCTCTACTTCTTCAACCCTCTCATAAGTTGTATAACGGCTGTTACATTCAAGGCATTCCCTGCGTCTTCTTATGGAAGTTTCTTCCTTCCCAAGACGGGAATCAATCACCTTACTATCTAAGCTGGAACAAAATGGACATTTCATCTATGCGAGCCTTTCACTATACATTGGGAATTTTTTGCAAAGTTCTTTTACTTCGTCTTTTATTCTAGATAAAACTTTTTCATTCTCCGTGTTATCCAGAGCCTCTTTTATTAATCCTGCAATAACTTCCATTTCAGCTTCTTTCATTCCCCTTGTTGTTATAGCAGGGGTTCCGATTCTGATCCCGCTTGTAACCATAGGAGGTAGCGGATCAAATGGAATTGCATTCTTGTTTACTGTTATGCCGGCAAGCTCAAGTGTGTCCTCGGCAATCTTCCCGGTTATATCTGTATCCCTGAGATCAATCAGTACAAGGTGGTTATCTGTTCCACCTGAGACAAGATTAAATCCATGCTCCAGCATACATTCTCCGAGGTGCTTTGCGTTCTTAACTATCTGTCTTTGATATTCTTTGAATTCCGGTGTTAGGGCTTCCTTAAATGCTACAGCTTTAGCTGCAATTGTATGCATCATTGGGCCGCCTTGTGAGCCTGGGAATACTCTGCTGTTAACCTTTTTGGCATGCTCTTCCTTCATCATAATCATGCCGCCTCTAGGACCACGAAGTGTTTTATGAGTTGTAGTTGTGACATAATCGCAGTGTGGTATTGGGTCTGAATAAAGTCCGGCAGTTACAAGTCCTGCTGGGTGAGCGATGTCTGCCATTAGCAGCGCTCCGCATTCATCAGCTATTTCTTTGAATTTCGCAAAATCTATATCGCGAGGATAAGCACTCCAGCCTACTATTATAAGTTTTGGACCATGTTCTTGAGCGAGTTTTCTAACTTCATCATAATCAATTAAGTTTGTGTCTTCAGTAACTCCGTAAGGAACTATATTAAAAAGCCTTCCTGAGAAATTTACCGAACTCCCATGTGTTAAATGTCCTCCGTGAGCCAGGTTCATTCCAAGAACAGTGTCACCGGGTTGGATAGCTGCAAAGTAGACAGCCATATTTGCCTGAGAGCCCGAGTGAGGCTGAACATTAACCGCTTCGCATCCGAATAGCTCTTTCGCTCTATCACGAGCAAGATCCTCCGCTATATCTACGAATTCACATCCCCCGTAATATCTCTTTCCGGGAAGTCCTTCAGCGTATTTGTTTGTGAGCACTGATCCCGCTGCTTCAAGTACAGATTCGCTAACATAGTTTTCTGATGCTATAAGCTCAAGCTTATATTCCTGGCGCTCTGTTTCAGATCTGATAATCTGAGCTATTTCTGGGTCAAATTTTTCAAGAACAGACATTTCTACTACCTCCGTGAAGTCGAGAACAGTGTATCAAATATTCAAGCTGATGGCATTAGGCTTTACGGGTCTAATTTTAAAAACTCACCAGCGGGTTTTTTAAAATTCACAATAGCTTCTAAAGTGCTAATAAAGGTAAAAGATTTCTCAGAAACTGCAAGAAATCTTATTTTTTAAATGTTCAAGTTTACATCAAATGAACCTATGTTTACTTTTGCTACAAGCCCGCCTTTCCAGCATATATCCCTAGCTGCGTTTTGCATATTTTGAGGAACAAGAAGGGTTAATTTCACACCTAGTTCAGATAAGTCTTTCCATTTCTCTAACCTTTGTTCATTAATTGTTTCTTTGGTCTCCACTTCAGCTATTTGTACAATTTGATCATAGTTCTCAAACACAATGTCAGGGTATGCTCCATTATATTCAAAATTCTTTTCTTCCCCCGGGTTTATATGGACTTTGCTATATTGTCTTGAATACTTTTCATGAACTTTTCTGATTACCCAGTCATGTAAAAACTGTTCATCTGTCGATCTTGCCATACCTTTCTCCCCACATCAGTTTTGTCTTGAGAATGGTAAAGAAGTCCCTGAATGGTGATTTTATAAGTTTGACGGAGGTGTCTGTTCTTTTTACTTCGATAACATCTCCAGTGTTTAGCCTTACTCCAATTTGACCATCTAGGGTAAGGTAAGTGTCCGGTTCATGAGTTGTTACCTGAATCTCCACCTTCATGTCGCTTGAAACAACAAGAGGTCTGTTTGTCAGAGTATGAGGGCAGATTGGAGTAATAATAGTTACAGGTATTTTGGGGTGTACAATAGGTCCGCCTGCGGATAATGAATAAGCTGTTGAACCAGTGGGTGTAGAAAGGATGATTCCATCAGCCCGGTATGTTGTAACATGCGAGTCTTCTATATGTATTGCGAGATCAATTATTCTGGCTACTGCTCCCTTGTTTATGACTACGTCGTTTAGCACCTCGTGGGTTTCTATGGTGTTTTTCCCCCGGTGCAATGAAGTCCGAAGCATTTGCCGTTCTTCAACTTCGTAATCCCCCTCAATAATTCTTTCCATCATGGGGTAGAGTTCTTCTACAGTTACTTCTGTTAGAAACCCTAATCCACCAAGGTTAATCCCCAAAATAGGGGTACCATGTTTACATGCAAGTCTTGCTACTCCTAAGAATGTTCCGTCCCCCCCAAAAACCAGGATAACATCGACAAGCTCTGGAATATCAACTCGGTCTACAGAGTCAGGATGATCAATTTTATCGCCTAAATCCTTTTCAATGAAAACCTCAATGCCTCTATCCTTAAGCCAAATAGATAGTTTTTGAGTTATATCAAGGGGTTCTACAATATTAGGTTTGGCTATTATGCCGATTTTCAAAACGCATGTCCTCCTAAAATCCTGAACTTACTCTATTCAGGTTTAGTTTAAGGCCTGATAAATATACCACCGTGCTTACAGAATCAAAGAATGCAGAATATACGTTGATTTCAGTTAATTGGTTTTTTGACCACTTGAGTAAAGTAAATAGCTCTTAATAAACTCACTTAGATCCCCATCCAAAACAGGGTCCACATTTCCGGTTTCGAAATCAGTTCTGTGGTCTTTTATCATTCTGTATGGATGCAGTACATAAGAGCGGATCTGGCTGCCCCATCCTATTTCTTTTTTTGTAGAGTTAAGCTCATCCATTTTCTCTCTTTGTTTTTCTCTTTCTAGTTCATAAAGTCTAGCGCGGAGAATCTTCATTGCTGTTTCTCTGTTTTGGCGTTGCGAGCGTTCATTTTGACAGCTTACAACTATTCCAGAAGGGGCGTGAGTAATTCGGATGGCGGAATCGGTTTTGTTCACATGTTGGCCGCCCGCTCCACTTGCCCGGTAAGTATCTACCCGCAAGTCTTTCTCGTCTATGTCTACCTCAATATTATCGTCAATCTCTGGGGAAATGAACACTGAAGCAAAGGAAGTATGTCTTCTTTTATTTGAATCAAAAGGAGAAATTCTAACTAATCGGTGAACCCCGCTCTCAGCTTTTAAATAGCCAAATGCATAATCTCCGTTTACGAGGAAAGTCGCACTTTTAAGCCCGGCTTCATCTCCTTCCTGATACTCAACTATTTCTGTATTGAAGCCGCTTCTTTCAGCGTATCTGAGATACATCCTTAATAGCATATCTGCCCAGTCCTGAGCCTCTGTTCCACCGGCTCCTGCATTAATAGAAACAATTGCGTTACTTGAGTCCTCGGGCTCCCCTAGAATCCGCTTAAATTCAAGATTCTCTACCTTTACTTCGATCTCCGACAACTTTGTCTTAGCCTCTTGTAAAGAATCCTCATCCCCTTCTTCTACAGAAAGCTCTTCTAATACTTCAATATCATCAAGCTCTGTTGTTAAAGTATGCCACTGATCGACTGTATTTTTGATTTGAGACTGTTCTCGAAGTGTTTCTTGGGCTTTATCCGCATTATCCCAAAATTCGGGTTTGCCTGTAATTTCTTCTAACTCTTTTAATCTGGATTCTTTGCCCGGCAGGTCAAAGATAGTCTCCGATTATTGCTAGTCTTTTCTTCAGATCCTGAATTTGTTCCTTGTTGTCACCTATCATTTATTAAATACCTCCGGCTAATTATTTAAGTAATATAAATTTTTGTTTTGCAAAAGCAATCTGAGTTGAATTATACAGAGTTTTGGGTAGATTCATATAGACTTTCTTGCCACAAATATTCACTGTTTAAATAAAGATACAGTTTAGTATATAACCCATAGATTGAATTATAATTATCCTATAGTTATTTGTATTTTTGGAGATTTGTTGGTTGAAGGCGTATTTTAAAATTAAAAAAAATGTTTCTAGATAGAAGGAGAATATAAAGTGAAAAAATATGTGTTTACACCAGGTCCGGTACCAGTCCCGAGTGAAGTATTAATAGAGATGGCTAAGCCCATTATCCACCACAGAACAGCTGAATTCGAGGAAATATTTGCTGAAGTCAGAGAAGGGCTTAAGTATATATACAATACTGCGCAAGAAGTGTTTATTCTATCTGCTTCAGGTACTGGGGCTATGGAAGCATCTGTAGTAAATACTCTTTCCAGAGGCGATAAAGCTTTAGTTATAAACAGTGGAAAGTTTGGCGAGAGATGGGGCAAAATCTGTCGCGCATATGGAGTTGAGGTTGAGGAGATCATGGTTGACTGGGGTAAAGAGGTTGACCCAGCTGTTATTGAAAAAGCACTAAGTGATGATTCTTCTATTAAAGCAGTACTGACACAGGCCAGTGAAACCTCAACAGGTGTAAAACATCCGATCAAAGAAATTTCTGAAATCACAAGCAAAAGAGATGACGTGATTCACATTGTAGATGGTATTACGGGAGTTGGGGTGTTTGAGATCGCATTTGATGAATGGGGGGTCGACGTCCTTGTAGGAGGTTCTCAAAAGGCTTTTATGCTTCCACCGGGACTTTCATTTGCCGCTATGAGTGAGAAAGCCTGGAAGTTTTACGAAACATCTGATCTTCCTAAATTTTACTTTGACTTTAAACCAGCACTGAAAAACGCTGAAAAAAACACTACAACGTTTACTCCTGCGGTAACTCTTATTGTCGGACTCGCCGCTGTTCTTAGAAGATTCAAGTCAGAAGGGCGCGAAAATATGCACAAACGCCACGCAAGACTAGCTCTCGCGACCAGAGAAGCCATGAAAGCAATAGGGCTTGAGCCATTTGTTCAGGATACTCCTAGTACTGCTCTTACAACAGTAATTGCGCCTCCAGAGATTGGAGCTGCCAAAGTTGTTGCAGGTTTACGTGACGAGTTTGGAATAACAGTTGCAGGCGGTCAGGATCAGGCCAAAGGCAAGATATTTAGGATCTCTCATATCGGCGATATTGATAAAACTGATACTTTATCAATCATAGCTGCAATCGAGAGTGTTCTTAATCAACTTGGATATGAGTTTAATTTCGGAGCCGCTACTAAAAAAGCATCTGAAATACTTGGCACTGAATTATAAGTGTAGTCTTTTTAGTTGTAGGAAAATAAACAAAAGACTGGGCACTATGTGAGGAAGATAAAATTTATCCACCTTTCCGATATTCATATCGGCTTACAGACGCATGGCAATATAAACCCTGCTACAGGTAAGAATACAAGGTTAGAGGATATCTTAAAATCTCTAGACTTTGCTTTTAAATACGCTAAAGATGAGTCTGTAGACCTGGTTCTTATTGCCGGGGATATATTCCACAGAGAAAACCCACAGCCTACAGAAGAGATCGAGTTTTCCAAAAGAGTTCTAAAGCTAGTCCAACAATCTCCTGCCAGAGTCGTTATGGTTCTTGGAAATCACGATTATCCCTCTGCAGGAGGAAAAGCTTCAGCTGTTGAGATTTTTCCAGCCCTGGATATCGATCTGGTCACTATAGCAAGAAAACCTGAATTCATTAAGTTGGATACAAAAAACGGACCTGTTCAAATTGCCTGTGTGCCGTGGGCGGGCAGGAGCGCTTTACTTGCGAAAGATGAATATAAATCTTTAAGCTCTCAAGAGATACAGATAGAAATTGAAAAGAGATTAATCTCTATTATAAGAGATTTGTCTGCTAAAGTGGATAATGTTAATCCTTCAATCTTTGTAGGGCACCTTGCAGCAAGGGACGCCAAACTCTCAGGCACAGAGAGAGATACACTTACAACTACAGACCCAATTGTCCCGGTTAGCGAGCTTAGTAATACAGCCTTTAACTATTTGGCTCTTGGGCATATTCATAGATATCAGGACTTAAACAAAGACAATGCTCCTCCAATAGTATATTCCGGAAGCATAGAGAGGATAGATTTCACAGAGGAGAAAGAGAAAAAGGGTTTTGTCTTCGGCCAAATTGTCGAGTCAGCTACTGGCTGGGATTGTGAGTACAAGTTTGTTGAAACTCCGGCAAGAAAATTTATAACCATCGAACTTGACCAAAGCGATTTAGAGTCAGACGAAGATTTAGAAAAAAGATTTAATAAAGAAGATTATTCAGATGCCGTAGTTAGGGTCAGATACAAAGTCTCGAGCCCAAGCGATAGAGTAGATGAGAAGAGGATCAAATCACTCTTTGGGAGCGCACAAACTCTTAAGATTGAGAAAATATTTGATAAACACGAAAAGGTAATGAGACAGGCGGGGCTGTCAAAAACTATGGGACTTATCGAAGCTCTTGATAAATATATTGAGACTAAGCCCGAGTTAAAAGATATAGCTGATGAGATGAAGACTTATGCCGAAAAACTTATAAGGGATACTAACACTAGAGATTAATTTCCTGATACTCCGTTATCATAGCATGGACCGTTGGCTTCATCGCATTCTTCGATTTCTAATTGCAGAGTGATATGGCTAATGTTGAACTTTTCTGCTAATTCCTGTTTCAATTTGCTTAGGACTTCTTCGCTATTCTCCATATTTTCCACTACAATATGAGCGCTCAGCGCTTCAAAGCCTTGAGTCAATGTCCATACGTGAAGGTCGTGAACACTAATTACTTTTTCATTAGAACAAATGCAACTTTGAACAGCGTCAATATCCATTCCTTTAGGGGTTCCTTCAAGTAGAATGTGACTTGATTCTTTAAAGAGCACCCATGCTCCTCTGATAATTAAAATGGAGACTAAGATACTAATGAGGGAATCTGCGTAGTACCACTTAGTTGTGATCATTATTATTCCCGCAACTATAGCACCTACTGATCCTAGAGCATCGCTCAATACATGGTAGAGAGCTCCTTTAATATTTAAGTTGCCGCTTTGATATTTAAATAGGACATATGCGCTTGTAAGGTTGATAAGTAGACCTACGACTGCAACTATTGTCATTTCAACGCTTTTAACTTCATGCGGGGTTAGAAGCCTCTTATACGCCTCAAGTAATATCCCAATAGATATTGCAAAAAGTAAAAGGCTGTTAAAAAATGCAGCTAATATCTCGGCTCTGTAAAATCCGAATGTTTTAGTTGATGTGGGGGGTTTCTCTGTGAACCAGATTGCAAAAAAGGCGAGTGATACGGCAAAAACATCCGTGAGCATATGTCCAGCATCTGATAATAAGGCAAGACTGCTGGTGTAGAAACCTGCAACAGCTTCTACAATCATGAAGGTGAAAGTAAGTACGAGAACTATACCAAGCGCTTTTTTCTCTTTAGATGATTTGATGCTATGGCTATGACTATGGTCATGTCCATGGCTATGATCGTGGTTTCCCATCTGAGATACAAATATACCTGCAAAAGTTCTTAGTCAAAGTAGACTAAATATATAAGTGGATATAAATCAATTAGGTTTCCCAAAATGCCTTTTTACAAGCGGATCGCGGTCGATCTCTGATATCAAATAACCGATTTGGTACTCGTCGCCGGGGTAATAATAAAGCTTTATACCCTGAGGTGTAATATAAAACATGCCCTCTTTTCTAGTCTGATCAGATAGCTCAACTTCATATACTGAAAATCCTACAGTACCCGCTCCTAAGTTGACTGATTTTCTCTCCTCTCTTAGCTTAGTTACACTCTCTGCCAGATCCCAGACTTTTGGAAAAACCTGCCCGTTTACATTAAGTTTCATTATATTCCTCAGTTATTAGAAAGTTTTAATTTAAGACCTGGATTTTAGAAATCATACCGATACAGGTCATTATTTTGTCTATTTTAGGATTTCTTTCGTAAAGATATCCTTCTTTAATTTCTCCGCCACATTCATTGCACTGTGAAGTATCTAAATCTTCAATTGTAGCCGAGCAGCTTTGACAAATTACACCCCTTTCGTCATACCATACTAAGTGAGAATAAAGCAATTCGTTGACCCCTCTTTTGCCTAAAGAATCAGCCCATTCGGAAATATCCCAGATTATACGACTTCTAAACTGCTCAGGTATCTCACTTAGATCCCCCGAGTATATCTCATCGTTGTCCACATAAATCTTGCAAGAAAAATTAATCTTTTGTTCCATTTGAAATACCGATTTAAGTTACAAGCGTGTAGTTCTGGATAATAGTAGCTGATCCACAAGTACAAGATTTACCATCGCCTCAGCAATAGGCACAGCTCTTGGGCAAAGACATGGATCATGGCGTCCTTTTACTTTTAGCTCTTTTGGGTTTCCTGATTTATCTACAGTGTTTTGTGATTTTGAAATCGAAGAAGTAGGTTTTATTGCAATCCTAACAACAAGGTCTTCGCCGTTTGTCATTCCACCCAGCAACCCTCCGGCATTATTGGTCTCAAATCCGAGTTCTCCATTATCTTTCTTGACCATTAAATCATTAGCTTCTGATCCCCTCATCTTAGCTGCTTCAAAACCAAGACCTACTTCAAATCCTCTTATGCCGCCTAAGCTCATAAGCCCCTGAGCAAGCTCAGCGTCAACTTTATGAAAGACCGGCGTTCCTAAGCCTGTGGGAAGACCGGTAGTCACGACCTCCACTACGCCACCTATTGAATCTCCGTTCTTTCTGACCTCGTCTATAAGCTCTATCATCTCTTTAGCTTTTTTAGAGTCCGGGCATCTGACTATGTTTTTCTCAATCTCGTCAAAATCAATCTTTTTAGCTACTATGTCTCCAACTTGTTTCACGTATCCATAGGTTTGAATACCGTTTATATTTAGGATTTTTTTAGCTATAGCGGCAGCTGCTACACGTCCCACAGTCTCTCTGTTTGAGGATCTTCCCCCGCCTCTGTGATCTCTGACTCCATACTTCTCATCATATGTGAAATCTGCATGTCCCGGACGATATGTGTCTTTTATATCCTCATAAGATTTCGAGATTGCATCTGTGTTTCTCACCATAAGAGAAATAGGTGTGCCGAGGGTTTTTCCTTCAAAAACACCGGAAAGTATCTCAACCGTGTCGGGCTCTTTTCTCTGAGTTGTGATTTTGCTTTGTCCCGGACGGCGACGGTCAAGTTCAAACTGAATTTCTTCTGCGGATATTTCAAGCCCTGAAGGGCAGCCGTCCAATACGACCCCAACTGCAGGTCCATGGGACTCACCCCAGGTTGTAATGCGGAAAATTGTGCCGAATGAGTTGCCAGACATAGGATGATTTTATATGAAATGAAAAACGTTGCAAATTTGAGTTAATCTAAATACCCGTTTTCTCTGAACCACTCTAAGGTATTCTTTACACTTTCTTTAACATCTCTAGGCTGATAACCTAATTCATTTATCGCTTTTGAGCTGTCGAAATGCCATCTTAACTTTGACAACTTTACCGAATCCAAGTCCATGGTCGAATAATTTGGAAAACTCATGCCAAGAATTCTCTCAACAAAATATCCTGACGCTAGTGCCATAAAATAAGGAATTTTCATCTTTGGTTTGGGAACCCCGGTAACTTCTTCTAACAAACTGAAAAGCTCTAACAATGTGAAATTCTTATTCCCCAGAATGTAGCGTTCACCGATACCCCCTTTTTCCGCGGCTAGAATATGTCCTTCAGCAACATCCTCTACATCAACCATATTTAGAGTTCCGTCCATATAGCCTGGAAATTTCTTTTTGTAGTACCAAAGAATGAATGCGGTGCTGGATAAATAAATATCCCCAGTGCCTATTACTGTGGCAGGGTTTACTACAACTAGAGGTAACCCTTTTTTTGCTAAATCAAGTGCAATCTGTTCTCCTCTGTGTTTAGTATCCAGATATTTAACTCCCAAATAATCAAGATCGTACTCAGTTTCTTCATTTGCTACTCCGCCTTCCGAGTCTACTCCAATTGCCGCTATGCTACTGGTGTGAACCACTTTCTTAATTCCGGATTCAACTGCGGCGTTTAGAATATTAGAAGTACCGTCAACGTTGATATCTTCCATTTTTTGATAGTCTTCTTTTCTAAAAGAAGCTACCCCTGCTGTGTGATAGAGCGTATCACATCCACTAAGGGCCTCGTTAATAGAATCCATATCCATTACATCGCCATATACCTTTTCGACATCGATGTCATCGATGTTAGTGGTCTTGCTCGATTTTCTGAGAAGCACTTTTACCTGCACTCCTCTATCCACTAACTTTCTCGCAATATGAGAGCCTATGAACCCTGTTGCTCCGGTTACTAGAGTGGCCATAATTTATTCTCCAATTTAGGTTTGAAGGATTGATATTACTATGTATCATAAAGAAAAACAATTAACCAATTGAGATCAATTAATTTCAATGTATATTTACTCGACTACTTCAACTTAAGAGGAAATAATGGACTTAGAAGAACTATTAAGAGATAGAGAATTTGATGAGGGCGAAAAAAAGTTAAATGATGCCTTGGTCATAGCCCATAGAGAATGGGAGCATGTGAGGTCTTCGTTAGAGCTTGCCGGAGACATAGGCGAGTTTGATAAAGAGGATTTCATGATTGGGATAATAGAAGAAGATGTAATAATCCGTGAGCCGCTCTTAAGTCCGACCAAATCTGTCTCTGGATACTCTCCCACGTACTATCCAATGTACCTTGTACAGAATTTGCTTGCAATGGACGAAAAGCTTGGTAAAGAAGGTTACAGAACAATCGAATCTCTATATGTATTTGTTGAATTGGCTACCAGGGCTTCAGAAAGATTGGGGCTAAATGGGACATTCGCTATTTCTTTTGGAGCTGGTTACGGAAGCGCAAGATCAGGATGGATAGCAGAGAAAGGTTTTCCCTTGGAAAGAGAGTTGTTTGTAAAAATGTTTTTCAGAAATCGAAAGAAAAGCCATGATTGGGATTTTAACTGGACATCAGTCAGAAAAAATTTGAATGATATTTTTTCTAAATTTGAATCCTGGCAAAATGACGAGAAACTCTACAAAAAAGAAGTTAAGTCAAAAGCAATTGTTAAACCTATGCTTGTCTAATATTATTTGCTGAAATAATCCTACTGTTTGAGTTCTTAATTAAGATAAATCGTCTTCATATTCGGGAGCCAAGTTTTCAAAGCTTGGTACGCCACGTTTTTCTAGAAAGGCTAATTTTACAGTACCAGTAGGTCCGTTTCTTTGTTTCCCAATAATTAATTCTGCGATACCGTCTTTTTCTTCTGGATCTTTTCTGTATACATCAGCCCTGTGTATGAAAAGAACCAAATCAGCATCTTGCTCTATAGCACCACTCTCTCTTAAATCTGCAAGCTGGGGAATTCTGTCAGACCGGGATTCGGTTTGTCTGCTAAGTTGGGAAATTGCCAATACTGGCAGAGACAGCTCTTTCGCTAAAGCCTTAAGAGAGCCTGAAATCTCAGCAATCTCACGTTCCCTTGATTCTGACTTCCTACTGCCTCGCATAAGCTGCAAGTAATCCACAATGATTAAGTCCAACCCTTTATCCTTTTGTAGTCTTCTGGCCTTGGCCCTTATCTCCATAACACTTATAGCTGGGGTATCATCAATAAATATCTTTGCCTGACCTAATTCATCAGCTGCATGTACGAGCTTTTCCAGATCGCCATCCTGTATGTAGCCGCTTCTTATACTAGAATAGTTAACTTTGGATTTGTTTGAAAACATTCTCAACATCAGCTGCTCTTTTGTCATCTCAAGAGAAAAGATGCCGACAGTTTTATTGTCATTAATAGCAGCATGATATGCGATATTCAAAGCAAAAGATGTTTTTCCCAAGCCAGGTCGAGCTGCAAGTATTACAAGGTCTCCAGCTTGAAACCCTGATGTCATGTAATCAATTTTTTCAAAACCTGTCGGTATCCCTGTTATTAATTCTTTTCTCGCGTGAAGCTGTTCAATGATTTCAAGCGCTTTATTTGCAAGATATTTTGAGTCATAAAAGCTTGGCTTAATTTTATTCTGACCAATATCTAATATCGTATGTTCGGCTCTGTCGATAAATTCATCCAGATCCACGTTCTCATCATTCCCATGGTGAGCAATATCTGTTGCTGCCATAACCATATTTCTTACAATGGACTTTTCTTTGACTAACTGGGCGTAATACTCGACATTATCCGTAGTAGGCACAAGCTCTGTAAGATATGTGAGGTAGCTGCTTTCACCTACTTCTTCAAGTAGATTTCCCTTTGATTTAAGGTGATCAAAAAGAGTGAGTAGATCGATAGGTTTATTGTCTCTATCCAGATCTATCATGGCATCGAATATCTTGCGATGAGAATCCTTATAGAAGTCCTCTGGTATAAGAATTTCAAGCACTTGGTTAATAACAGTGCTTTCTATTAATATCGCACCAAGAACTGCCTGCTCGGCTTCAATATGTTGCGGAAGTGGTCTAGATAGCATTTCCATAGCTTTTATATTAAATCATTCTACCCGGAGATTTCAATGTATAAATTATTAATAGGAGGTGAGATCGATACTACTCAACAATTACAATGCCTATATCCATTACATTTGTTCCTGTTGGGCCTGTAATAATTAAATCACCTAATTTATCGAAAAAATCATAGGAATTGTTTTGCGCAAGGTGCTCCCTTGCACTTACGTTAATTTTTCTTGCGTTCAACCTGCTCTGCCCATCACAAATTGCCCCGGCTGCATCTATAGGTCCATCAACCCCGTCTGTATCACAAAATAGACCTACGATATTATGGTTAATTATCTCCATACAGAAAGATAGAGCTGTTTCTGTGCTTCTTCCGCCTTTACCCATACTATGTACTGTAACAGTAGTCTCACCACCAAAAATAATACAACTTGGTTTTTTTACAGGTACATCAGATCTTTCAATATCAAAAGCGATACCTGCGATTACTTTTGCCACTTCCTTGGCCTCACCGCTTATCTGTGATGAAAGCATTAGAGTATTATATCCAAGCCTCTTCGCTCTCCTTTTCGCCGCGGCTAATGATTTGATATTGCTTCCGACTATCAATGTCTGAACCAATTCCGGGTCAAACTCGCCTTCCTTCAATGTTTCAGGAAGCTCTCCGTTCCGCCCGTCTTCTAGATGCACAACAACCTGAGGGGGCAACTCATGCTCGATTTTTAATGCTTCTACAACACGCCATGCATCTTCAAATGTAGTTGAATCTGGAACAGTTGGCCCTGACGCGATCGCGTCTACTTTATCGCTAACAACATTTGATAAAATTAGTGTAATTACCCTGGCTGGAAGAGCCTTCTTCAAGAGCCCACCGCCTTTAATCTGTGATAAATGTTTTCTTACTGCGTTAAGTCCGTTCTTGTCTACACCACTTCTTAAAAGCGTCTCAGTGGCCTTTCTCATATCTCCAAGTGTTAAACCGGACGATGGCATAGACAGTAGGGCGCTTCCTCCTCCAGAAATTAAAAAGATAACTAGGTCTTTCTCACCTGCGGTGTCTAGAAGAGACATCGCTTCGCTTGCTGCGCTTACGCTTCTTTCATCAGGAACGGGATGTCCACAAAGATGGAATACCAATTTTTTAAACTTTTTCTTAGGTTGAGAATTCGAGATAACCATGCCACCGGAAAGTCTCTCTCCTAGTACTTTTTCAAGCCCCTCAGCCATAGCAGCAGCGGCTTTTCCAAAAGCTATCGTATATATGGCGTTAAATTCTTTTAAGTTATATGTTTTGGTATCAACACTTAGAACTTCATCTTCAAGGCTTAAATAGTCTTGTACACATTTTTTGGGGTTTGCCGCTTCCACGGCTTCTTTATATATCTCAAGTGTGTGGTTTCGTGCTTTATCTCTGTCCATCGTATTTTCTATTGACTGATCATGTATACCTATTTAGTGCAAAGTCGGATTAGTCTTTGCAAAGCTCTTCAATTACTTGATCAACTCTATCTCGTGTAAGATTTTCTTCAAGAGTATTATCGACAAGCATTACAGGTGCTGTTCCGCAAGATGCCAGGCATTCCGCTTCCATTAATGTAATTTTCCCGTCCGGGGTAGTCTCGCCCGTTTTAATCCCCAATTTATCACACATATAGTGCTCAACGTGCTCTGCTCCCCTCAGTGCGCATGACAACGTTCTGCAAACCCATACTACGTGCTTGCCGGCGGGTTCCGTAAAGAACATCGTATAGAAAGTAGCAACATTCTGAACGCTTGAAGGAGTTATCTCAAGCATGTCAGCGGCTTCTTCCATGGATTGGGCAGATAGGTATCCATATTCATTCTGAATTTCTCTTAGCACCGGTATAAGCGCTGATCGTTTGGTCTCAGATTTCGAGATAATGGTGTTTAGTTTTTTTGTAAGTGTTTCAGAAAAAGGCATTTGATATTCTCCAAAATTAGCTTCGATAATCTTACATGTTTTGAATCCGATCTCAAGAATAAGAGTTTTTATGATAGCAAACTATTGATAGCCGTAATTATTAGCTATAATTTAAGAAACATTACTTAATATTGACTTAATAGACCCAAAAAATAATAAATCAAAAGGAAGGTATTATGCTGGGATCATTTAAAAAGATATTCGATGGATCAAAAAGGGAAGAGAGCGCTGAGGATAGAGAGTTTAAGTTAAAAGTTGCAACCAGTGTTATTTTATTAGAAGCTGCAACTGCAGACTCTCATTTTTCTCAAGAGGAGCAGGACAAGATTGTTGAAATTTTAAAATCAAGGTTTCACATGGCTGATGGATCAGTTAAGGAGTTAATAGATGAATCCAAACAAGAAAGAAAAGAGTCAACAGATTTATGGTATTTTACCAATCTTATAAATGACAATCTGGATAATGAAGAAAAGTACAACCTAATGGAAGAGGTCTGGGAAGTAATTTATTCAGACGGTACTCTTGATAAGTTTGAAAACTATATAGCGCATAAGCTGCTAAATATGCTTAACCTGGATCATTCGAAATTCATTGAACTTAAGATGAAGGTAAAAAGTGAAACACAAGCATCTTAAGAATGGTAACATCAGCATAATTTTTTAGTTTGCTAGTTGTTAATTCGCAATTTTCTAATTCTTTGAGTTGTCGGTTTAAATAAAAATATACTCTTTTATATATAAGACAGGGATAATACTAATATGACGTTCTCACCTGCAGATATAGTGAGTCAATCAAATAGCAATAAAAGAGTCGCTATTGTTTACGGTTTGAGAACCCCTTTTGTAAAATCCGGCACACTATTTAGAGAACTTTCGTCTTTAGATCTTGGAAAAACAGTTGTGGTAGAACTCTTAAACCGCACCGAGATTGATCCTGAGGAAATAGATAAAGTAATTTTCGGCACAGTTCTTCCCTCTATTAAAACTTCTAATCTGGCTAGAGAAATATCACTTGGCTCAGGGGTGCCTGTTTCAGTCCCTGCTTTTACAGTAACCAGCGCTTGCGCCTCTGCAACACAAGCTTTTACAAACGGGGTCTCTAGCATCTTATCAGGCGACTCAGAGGCAGTTCTTGTAGGAGGGGTCGAATCGATATCAGATTTCCCGGTTCTCTTTTCAAAGAGTTTCAGAACTATGCTCTTTGATTCATCAAAAGGTAAAAACATTTTTCAAAAAGCGAAACCCTTTTTAAAAATGGGGGTAGGGGACATTGCCCCGGATGTGCCGGCGATCGCGGAGCGCTCTACAGGATTAACTATGGGAGAGTCCGCTGAAAAAATGGCTCGTCAAAACCAAATCTCCAGAAGAGACCAAGATGAATTTGCTCTCCGTAGCCATAGCTTGGCAGCAAAAGCACAGAATGAAGAAATTTTTAGAAGAGAAATGATAAAGACTTTTGTGCCCCCTGATTTTGAACAGCCCATATTCATGGATAGCAGCGTAAAAAGCGATCTTGATATAGAAACTTTATCGCAATTGAAACCTGCGTTTGACAGAGAATACGGCACTGTGACTTCTGGAAATTCTGCCCCGTTATCAGATGGAGCTTGTGCTTTGCTCCTGATGTCCGAAGAAAGGGCTAAAGCCTTAGGTTTCAAACCTTTAGGCTATGTGCGCTCTTACGCATATGCTGCTGTAAATCCAAAAGATCAGCTTCTTATGGGCCCGGCATATTCTACCCCTTTAGCTTTAGACAAAGCGGGTCTTTCCCTAAAGGATATGGATCTGTTAGAAATTCATGAAGCCTTTTCATCACAGGTGCTTTCAAATATTAGAGCATTTGCTTCAAAAAAGTTTGCTGAAGAAAAACTCTCTCGAACCAATGCGGTTGGAGAAATTGATATGGATAAAGTAAACGTAACCGGAGGCTCTATTGCAATTGGGCACCCATTTGGGGCAACCGGAGGCAGAATAATCTTGACCCTTCTACACGCGCTCCAAAGGAGACAAGTAAATTTTGGACTCGCAACATTGTGCGCAGCGGGCGGGTTAGGAGCCTCAATCATACTAGAAAGGGAGTAATGTCTTACAAAACGGTTTGTAAAGCTAATGGAAATAAATAGCATATCTTTTGAATTGGACAAAAATGGCATTGCTATTCTTAGGTTGGATGATCCTGAGAATTCGGTAAACAAGCTATATCAAAACGATATAGCCTGGTTGCTTGAGTTTTTAGGCAATATCGATAGGCAGCTCGATATGATTGAAAATGAAAATGAAATAAGGGCCGTAGTTTTATATAGCCACAAGGAGAACAGCTTTATAAATGGGGCGGATATTGGGGAATACTTAAATTTTACACTAGCAGATGAGGGTAGGGCATATAGCTTAAGTGCACAGGAAGTAACAGAGAAAATTGAAAGTTCAAGAGTCCCCTTTATAGCGGCAGTAAGCGGATCTTGTCTAGCTATGGGTCTTGAGATTGTGCTTGCATGCACTTACAGAATAGCTGCGGATAACTCACAAACTTATTTTGGACTGAACGGGGTTCAATCAGGCTTAATACCATGCGCAGGAGGCACTCAAAGGCTCCCAAGGCTTCTAGGAACAAGAGAAGCGCTTGATATGATCCTCTCGGGGGGCACCTTCAATTCAAAAGATGCAGAGCATATGGGTTTGATAGATGAAGTAGTGCCTGAGGAATCAATCCTGGACATTTCACTTGAGCGCGCTTTACAAATATCAAATAAAGAATTTAAGCCCAGCAGAACACATTTTAAGGGCATTCAGCACACAATTGTAAATGAGAACCCGATTGCTCGAAAAAAACTTTTTAATGATGTAAAGAAACGGGCAAATAAAGATCGCCAACCATCGATTAATGCTCCAATAATGGCAATTGAAGCGCTTGAAGTCGGCATGTCCAGTTTTAACAGAGGGCTCCATGTTGAATCTGTATATTTTGGAGAACTAGTGGTAAGCACTGCGACACGCAGTCTAATTAGGACTAAAATGGCTTTAGAAAAGGTCAATGATGAATCAGGGTTTTCCAAAACCGGGATCGAAGCCAAAGCTAATATCCATAAAATAGCAGTTGCCGGAGCTAACGCTTTGGGCTGTGAAATAGCTTCATTAGCCGCTGATAATGATATTAGAGTTAGGTTCAAGGGGAAAGATGATAACGAGGTAGGTTCGGGGCTTAAATATTGTTACGATCACTTTAAAGAAGAATATGATAATCAAGAAATAAACGAGCTGGAGTTTGAACATAAATTCGATTTAATAAGCGCGACAGCTGACTATACCGGATTAAAAAGGGCTCAGATGGTTTTTGAATGCGTTGAAGAGGACCTGAAATTAAAACTTGACGCATTAAAAGAAATTGAGCCGCTTGTGCTAAAGCACGCCATATATCTCTCAAGCTCATTTGTCTATCCTGTTGCCGGTATTGCGTCTAATTCCATACGTCCCGATAGAGTAATAGGAATAAGATTCTTTGAGCATATTGATGGTCCTGAATTAGTTGAAATATCTGTTTCCGATAATACCTCTAAAGAAGCTCTTTCAGAGGTTATAGAGTTTTCAAAAAGATTGGGGAAAATCCCGATCGTAGTTAATAGCGCAACCGGATCCTATACGACAAGACTACAGCTGGCTTATTTTAACGAGAGCCTGAATCTTGTAAGCGAGGGCGTTCCTATCGAATCAGTAGAGGATTCCATGACCAGGCTTGGATTTGAAGAAGGGCCTTTTATGGCTCTAGATAAAATTGGAATAGATTTAGTTCTAAAAGCATCAAACATAATTTATCAAGTGCAGGGTGATAAGGTTAAGCCCCATCCTTCTCTTGGTCTCTTGGTTAGTAATGAAAGGTTAGGTTTTAAGAATGGGCAGGGTTTTTATAAATACCATAAGGGACAAGGTAGGTTTGATAAATCTGTTTATAAATTTTTCCCAATCCATTCTGAGAAATCTGAGAGTATGAGCGGCAAAGAAATACAAGAGCGGCTTATGTTGGCAATGGTTAATGAAGCGCTCCATTGCCTCGATGAAAAAGTGATCGGCAGTCCCCAGGAAGGGGATATTGCAGCATTACTTGGTTTGGGCTTTCCAGCAGTCATTGGAGGGCCATTCAATTATGTGGATTCTCTGGGGGCAGGAGAAGTATTAAAGAAGCTCCATAATTTGAGTATAAAATATGGAGTCCGTTACACATCGCCACTTTTACTTAAAGATGCCTCAGTTTCCGGCAATAAATTTTATGATCATTAATTATTCTCTTGTATATTGGCAAAGAGAGAATATTCTTATTTACCAAGCTGCTATAATCATGTAAATTGAAGTCCCTAAACATTATGAGTTCTAAAGATAAAACCAAGAGCAGGTATTTCAAACCCGTAATTCTGATACTTTCTGTGCTAGGGTTTTTATTGTCTGTATATCTAACCTATTTACACTACACAGAGGGTAATACTGCGTTCTGTTCTCAAGGCTCTGATTGTGACGTCGTTAGGCAGAGCAGCTACTCTTCGATATTTGGGATTCCTGTGGCGCTTCTTGGAGCAATCGGGTATTTGCTAATCTTTTGGTTTGCATTCGTATCTATAACAAAAAAAGTTAGATGGTTATTGCTGTATATAATATCTCTAACTGGTTTTGTCTTCTCTCTCTATCTGACTTATCTTGAGATTTTTGTAATTAAAGCTATCTGCCCTTACTGCGTAGTTTCAGCAATTATAATGACAGTCATTTTTATAATGATTGCCCTAAGAAAATCTGAGTTTTACCCTAAGCTATCGTCATTACATACTGCTGTTCTGACTATTTGCGTGCTCGGCATAGTCGTAATCGGATCAAACGCGCTTCAATCAGACAGTCTTGATTTTCAAGATGACGGATCATTGACTGCGAATAGTTTCCAGCTAGGGTTAGCAAAGCATTTAAGACAAAGCGGTGCTAAAATGTACGGTTCTTATAAGTGTCCTCACTGTAATGCTCAGAAAGCGTTGTTTGGCGATGCATCTAAGTACGTGGATTATGTAGAATGCGACCCAGCCGGACCAAATGCTGAGCCAAATCTTTGTTTTTCACGCGGTATAATGAATTATCCCACGTGGGAGATTAACGGCAGATACTATGAGGGTGCAAAGTCCCTGCCTGAACTCTCTAATCTTTCAGGCTATAACAGCACACAGTAATTCTTAACTCCCTGCTATTTTCCCTAACAAGCCTCTGCTCAATTACCAAACTGAAATAGTTGTTGATTCTAGAAATTCCGTAAGATACGCTTGGATTAAATCGTCACGAGTTCCAGGATCGCGGATATACTTTATAGTATTGGGAAAATCAAACATGGAGGTGTACTATGGACATTTTTGACAAGATAGCTAGGAGAGGATTTCTCAAGCTCGGTACTTTGGGGATAGGTGCTTTGGGAATTGCTACTGCGGCAACGGTTAATGTTCAAGAGGCTGAAGCCCAGAGAAGAAGGTTTAAAATAGATGTTTCCTGTGATGCCAATTCAATCAGATTTGAGGGCCCTATGGGACCTAATCCGGATAACCCAGAGGGAGACCCGGGGCCGCATCCTTACTACGGGGCATCTTTTGTTGTACAGGGTGTTATATATTCAGAAGGAACACTTAGAACACCGGGCTTTGAAGGTGCCGGGCTAATGCCTGACGGCACACCGGAATTCCCCGACAGAGTTATTGGACAATGGACTTGCAGAGGATGGTTCGTTGGTGATAGTAAAGATCCGGCAAGAGGCGGTCTTTTTACTCCGACAGGTCCATTTGTAGCAACTACTCAGATCTATAATCTGGATACTGATAATCAAGGAGATAGATTACTTATTAGTGATGGTGTGGAACTCATCGACCTCAACGTTCCTTTTAAAAGACCTATAACCGGTGGGACTGGTATATATAGAAAAGCAAGAGGTCAGGTAACACAGACTGCTATAGGGGCTAATCAGACAGGACTATTTAATTTTTCTTTTGATTTTCGGGTAGCTTAGTCAGCTCTTTATGATTTTGTAAAAAGTCGGTTCTTTATCATGGCAATTTGGTGTTGGTACTTATAACCTATTCATTTTTATTGATTTTTTTGTTATAATAGTATTATAAATATCTTTGTCGGAAGGTGAAAGTCATGGACCATGATAAAGGCTTGGGAAAAGATGTAGAAACCCTTAAAGAGGATATATCCAAATTAAGGGAAGATTTTGCGGGGATAGCTCAGTCACTACTTGAGAGGGGAAAAGCGGAAACTGAATCTGCGAAAGAAAGATTTAGCGAAAGCTTCAGTGATGAATTCCAGGCTGCTCGAGAAAAGGGCAAAGAAAAAGTAGAGTCACTAGAAGATCAGATTAGAGAAAAGCCTCTTATGAGTCTACTGATAGCATTTGTCATAGGGTTGTTTCTAGGCAAACTCCTAGACCGAAGGTAAATCATCTTGGGCAACCTAAACAGAATAATCTCAACGGCTTTAAAACCGGGAAATGAATATATGAAAACGATTATAACTCGTTTGATTATATTCGTAGCGGCCTTGTTTCTTTCTACGGTTTTAATAATGATAGGATTAGGGTTCCTAGTCTGGTCGTCTTTTCTATATCTAAGCACTGTCCTAAACCCTTATGTAGCAGCATTGATTAGCGGTCTAATTGCTATTGTGCTGGCAGGTGTGGTTTTTATGATAGTAACTGGTTTAACTAAAGGTTCCGGTAATAAAAAGAGTAAATTGAATGAAGACGAAGCACCAAAATTTGTCGATACTTCGAAAGTTGTTGAAGAATATCCACTAGAATCTGGACTGATGGCAATGGCTGCCGGTTTTATAGCGGGATCATCTCCTGAATCAAAGAAAGTGCTTACTGAATTATTTGTATCGTTGAGTCAAAATACCTCAAAGTAGTCTTTAGACTCTTTTGCCGCATTCTTCTATAAATGATTTGAATATTTTTTCAGATGTTTCTGCATCTTCAAGCTCTGGGTGCCATTGAATGCCTAGTATATAGTTGTCACTTTTGGATTCTATTGCTTCAGCTATTTGATCTTCGGTTTGAGCGCTCTTTCTAAGTCCATCTCCAATTTTATCTACTGCCTGATGGTGATAGCTTTTAACACAAAGATTGTCCACCCCGATTATCTCAAAGAGCTTGCTGTCTTTCTCAACGGTAACATCATGAAGGGCGCCTTTTTCGTGAGGTATTGCATTAGGTAAGAAAGCATAAATGTCCTGATACAAAGTCCCGCCGAAGGCTACGTTTAATAGCTGCATCCCACCGCATATTCCCAGCACCGGGAGTTCTCTTTTCATTGTGCTATCTAAAACTGCAAATTCCATCTCAGTTCGCTCAAGGCTCATTGGCCTTAGTTTGGGATGGGGCTCTTGATTATAGTATTTGGGATCCATATCCCTTGACCCAGGTAACAATAGACCATCAATTCTCTCAACAGTCTCTATAATTAACTCTGTGTTGTTGGGCATAGAAGGGATGAGAAGCGGAATTCCACCTGCTTTGGCTACAGCATGGGCATATTTTTCTTCTATCTCAAAATTCCCATTTTTAATATCAGTTGTTATACCTATAATCGGTTTCATTGTTTTCATGGTTTATAAACAAATCTCTTTTGGCATAAGATAAAGAAAAATGTGTATTCATACAAATTCTCATATGGTAGTGTATCTTATTCACAAATATTATTTGCAGATTTTAAATATTCAAAGAAGAGGTAACAATTAATGAATAGAAATCTTAAAATCTTTTTTGTATTTGTTTTTGCAATAGGCTTTTTTGCCAGCTGCAGTTCAATAGAGAAAATGGTCGATCCATTTGTTGGAAATTGGGTCTCCGGCGCTTTCAATTTAGAGTTTAAAAACGATCACACGTTTAAGCTCTCAATTGGTAAAACTATATCAGTCAATTTGGATGGTGAATATGAGTACGATGATAGTATTCTAAAATTGAATATTGAAGGTGACAGCGAATTATCATTCTCTTATGAGTTTAAGGATGATAAGAACAAACTAGTTCTAAAGCCTGAAAGCGAGTCTAGTTATTTCAATACAAAAATAGAGTTTGACCGGGAGTAAAATAATTCAATTTGTTCTAATATTTAATCTGCTTAAATGATTCAGCTAAAAGATATAACCCTTTCATTTGGATCAAGAGATATTTTCAAAAACCTTTCCTGGCACATCAAAGATGGCAAAAGGATTGGTCTTTTCGGTCCAAATGGTGTCGGGAAGACAACTTTGCTTAATATGTTGGCGGGTCTTTATACCCCGGATAGCGGAGCTTTAACAATTCCTACTTCATATGTAATCGGATACCTCCCACAGGAGGTTGAAGAGTCGGATACTGATAGAACGGTTGTAGAAGAAGCGCTGACTGTTTTTAAGGAAGTTCTGGATCTAGAAAGCGAATCTGAATCCATTGCCAAAGATTTAGAAAATGTTTCTGATCACAATTCCGCTGAATATAAAAGAACACTTCTAAGATTAGATGCTATACATGATGAGCTCAAAACAAGAGACTCTCACACAATAATATTTCAGACTGAAAAGCTACTATTGGGTCTTGGTTTTGAAGTCAGCGATTTAAATAAGCCGCTTAATACATTTTCCGGCGGCTGGAGGATGAGGGTTGCGCTCGCTAAACTGCTTTTGCAGAATCCAAATATTCTTTTATTAGATGAGCCCACTAACCATTTAGATATTGAGAGTATAGACTGGCTTGAGGATTACTTAAAGCAGTTTCAAGGGTCAGTAATTCTGGTTTCACATGACCAGTATTTCTTAAATCGGATGGTGACTACCATTGCAGAATTAAGTACGGGTCAAATTACAGAATACGCAGGGAATTACTCATCCTATGTAGAGGAGCGACAGTCACGTCTGGATATTCATAAATCTGCTTATGAAAATCAACAGAGAATGATTAAGGAGACTGAGAGATTCATCGAGCGGTTTCGCTACAAAAATACTAAAGCTAAACAAGTGCAGAGTAGAATTAAAATGCTTGAAAAGTTAGACCATCTTCTCCCACCGGAATCTGACGACCCATCCATTAAATTTAAGTTCCCAGACCCCAAGCAATCCGGTAAGTCTGTGGTTGAGTTATCAGAATTTTCTAAATTTTATAAGAACACAGACGGATCAGAACTGGAAGTTTTCCATAAAGTTAGGCCTCTCAACATATCCAGGGGTGACAAGATCGCCCTTATTGGAAAAAATGGAGCCGGAAAAAGTACACTTGCAAGGATATTGCTTGGTACTGAACCCTTTGATGGCGAAAGAAAACTGGGACACAATGTAGAGCTAACCTACTTTGCACAACACCAAGCCGAGACTCTTGATCCTACAAATACAATAATCGAAGAGCTTAAATCTGCGGGACACACCCAGAACGAGACTGAAATTAGGACTTTATTAGGCGCTTTTTTGTTTAAGGCTGACGATGTTTTTAAGCCTGTTAGTGTCTTGTCAGGTGGCGAGAAAAGCCGTATAGCGCTTGCAAAAACACTTCTGTCCCCAAAGAATTTTATGATATTAGATGAGCCAACTAACCATCTTGATATACAATCCAGGAATGTGCTCATTGATTCACTGAGAAACTACAACGGTACATTTGTCGTTGTTAGCCACGACCGCCATTTCCTGGATAGCGTTGCCAATAAGGTTTGGTATGCCGAAGAAAAAGGTTTAGTCACATATCCCGGAACCTACTCTGATTTTCACTATCACCAGACAAAGAGAGAAGAAGGATCGCGAGATATTATTAATCAAGATGATGAAAGGGTTGAAAATGGAACGGGTAGTAAACCTAAGTCTGTCGAAAACAAGCGTGAGCAAGCGGAGAGGCGAAATCGACTTTATAAGCAATTAGTCGAGTTGGGGATTGAAAATATGGACAACTGGGAAGAGCTCTCTGAAAAACAACTTAAGACAGCGTTGTCAGATCTAGAGAAAAAAATTCACTCCTATGAAGATAGAAAAAATGAGCTTGAAGGATATCTGGCAGATCCCTCAAGTTTTCAACACAAAGAACGTGCTCAAGACATTTCTCATGAGTACAAGGAAGTGATTGAGAATCTACAGAAATCATATGAGAGATGGGATGAAGTTACTGCTCATATAGATCCTTCTAGTAATGATTGAGAGTAGCGAGAACGCAAGTTAAAGGTTAGTCAGATATTTCTTTTGGATATAGTATTAGCTTCAAACGGTGTAATTCCCCAGCCAACAGGTCCTTCAGCAAGCAACATGCCGGAAGCTCTATGGCTGATCCTTACACTCTTTTGCGATTTAGGCATGTCCTATTCGATTCTAGAAAATTTTGATTAGGTTCACTCAGGAAAAATTAGCTAATCCCTACAGCCATATTTTCAAGCCGTCTTATGCGCTCTTCCATTGGAGGATGAGTGCTAAATAAGGAAGCCAGACCTTTCCCAGAAAGTGGGCTTGCTATAAGCATATGGGAAGTGCTGTCAGCCGCCTGCTCGCTTATTTGAAGAGGTATCCTATGAGAAGCCGCACCTAGTTTTCTAAGAGCGTTGGCAAGGTAAATAGGGTTGCCGCAAATCTCAGCACCGCCTTTGTCCGCGCCGTATTCCCTTGTTCTCGAAATAGTCATTCTGATAACAGTTGCTGCCATAGGGGCAAGTATGATCATTGCAATCACTGCAATTGGATTTCCACCTCTATCTCTTCCTCCGCCAAAAAACATGGCGAAGTATGCGAGATAAGTAATCGCGGTAGCAATTGTCGCGGCAATCGAGCTTATAAGAATGTCTCTATTCTTTACATGAGCCAGCTCGTGTGCCAGAACACCTTTTAGCTCTTCGCGGCTTAGCAGTCTCATAATACCGCGTGTTACAGCTACAGCTGCGTGGTTTGGATCTCTACCAGTTGCAAAAGCGTTTGGTTGATCTTGTGGCGTAATATATAACTTTGGCATAGGTAGCCCAGCGTTCTGTGCTAATTCCTGGACATCTCCATAGAGCTCAGGAGAGTCTTCATACGTGACCTCTGTTGCCTTGTACATTTTAAGGACAATCTTGTCACTCCACCAATAGCTGGCAAAGTTCATGACCAGAGCTATCAATAAAGCTATTGTAGCGCCGCCCTGACCTCCAAAGTATGCTCCAATACCAATTAATAGTGCAGATAGTGCCACAAGTAGAATTAAGCTTTTTAAAGTATTCATTTCTATCTCCTGAATTAGATAATATTTCTTGATTTAAGTACTATTATCAAGATAATGGTCAAGAACAAAAATTCAAGTAAGATTTAACTTTTAAATACGAAACAATAAAGGGTATACATAATATGGATACAGAAATACTATGGTCGTTAATAGGTTCATTTACAAATGTTTTTATTCTTACTAGAGTTCTGCAATATTTGTTCAAAAGAACTAATCTTGAGGATAGAAAGAGGGCATTTTTAGTATTTTTTATTGTAGCGGCAGTTGATTTAATAGGATTGTTTTTCTACTTTGGCGGTGCAACTTTGGCCTTGCAGGGCTTCCTTTTCTACTATCTTCCATTCCTCGTGATGTGGCTTCTTAAGGATTTAATGGAAGCATCAAGAAAGAAAAAGCAGCAGGAGGCTTCAAGTACCGATGAGTAATAACGAAATTGTAATGCAGACCAATTTTGAAGGTGTCGGTGCTCCCAAAAGAGGAAAAGTGAGAGATGTCTACGACCTAGGTGACAAATTGCTAATTGTAGTTACAGACCGCATCTCAGCATATGATGTAATTATGGAAGAAGGCATACCAGGTAAAGGGGTAGTTCTAAACCAG
>BQJP01000028.1 GCA_021604765.1 Thermodesulfobacteriota bacterium | reverse complement strand
AGAGTAGTTTTGCCTCCCCCAGATGGGCCTGAAACGATGAATGCAATTCCTTTTCTCATGTTAAATTCTCTTAATCCTTATCATTTTAATTTACAGAATATTGTAACTTATTATTAATTCTAGGATAGATATCTATATTTTTCAATGATGATGGGAGGTTCACAATGAATTATTTTGTGATCTTATCAATTTCTTCTAATACTTTTTTTACATCCTGGGACTTATTTTTATTTAAGACTAAGATAGAATCCTCAGACTCAACTACAACTAAATCTTCGACACCAACCAACGCTATTAACTTCTCCTTGCCAAAAACTAAACACCCAGATGAATCTACTGAGACCACCTTCCCTTTAGTAATATTATCTCTACCATTATCCCTCAAATATTCATCAAGGGCGTACCAGCTTCCAACATCGCTCCATGGGAAGTTTATTGGAATTACTGCAGTATTATCTGAATGTTCCAAGATTATTTTATCTATTGAACCTCCAGAGATGTTATCAAAGAATGCAGTCACAGCCCTTTTTTCTGATACCTGACCTAAATTATTAGATATTTCATCAAAGAAGTCATACCACTCAGGAATGATTTTAGCGAATGCTGACAGTATGGATGAAGTTTTCCATATAAAAATCCCACTATTCCAGTAATACCCACCCTGATTAAGGAAACTAATAGCAGTCTCTAAGTCAGGTTTTTCAGTAAATTCATGGACTTTAAACGCGTTGTAGTTAGCACTAGAGGCAATACTATGATCTGTTTCTCTAATATATCCATAACCAGTCTCAGGGTATGTTGGTATGACTCCAAGCGTTATTAGAGGATATTCGTTGTTATTAAGTTTTGTATTAGCCAGAGTCGATGCAAAGCTGAGTGCGTTTCTAAATTCTTCATCATCTCCGATAACATTATCTGCAGGCAAAACTATTGTCACAGAGTCTTTATTAATCTTATCTATTTTTAAAGTTCCGTATGCTATACATGGAGCGGTGTTTCTGCCATATGGCTCAAGAATTAAATTTTCCCTAGGAAGCTCAGGTATGTGCTCTAAAGTTTGCTCGGCATACATTTCTCCCGTTACCACATAAATCCTATCGATTGGAATGATAGGTAGAATTCTATCTACGGTATGTCTAATAAGGGATTTTTCTCCAATAAGCGAAAGAAATTGCTTGGGAGTTGATTTTTTACTTAGAGGCCAAAACCTCTTTCCCTCACCCCCAGCCATTATTAGTGCGTTAAGTTCCATGGTTAGATAATAATTGCACTCCTTGGATTTCACAAACAGCGATACTTCATAAAAACATATCTTCTATCTGTGCTATTGTTACAGATTTTAAAGAACCTACTATTAATTCAGCTTTTGATAAATCTTCTGTAGAATAAGAATTTGTAATTGCAAGACATTTCATACCTGCTGAGTGCGCAGCTTCTATACCCGAAACAGAATCTTCTATCACCAAACATTCATGAGCTGATATCTGGACAGATCTTAAATCATTTAAATACCCTAGAACTTTTGAATACACCTCAGGATCAGGTTTGCAACTTTCAACATCATCTGCACTAACAATAATATCAAAATGCTGTCTTAAACCAACATATTCTAGAATTTCTACTATTTCAGATCTAAGTGCACCCGAACCTATAGCTAAAGGATACGAATTGCTTACCTGAGAAATAAAATCCGGAACCCCTTCTAGAATTAAGATATTACCCTTTAAAACGTTATTAAAATGCCTGGACTTCCGGTTAATAAATTCAAAGATTGTAGATTCGTTATGATCGAAATTTCTGTCCTTAAACAACTCTTTAAAAAAGGTCTTGTCATCATAGGCTAGATATTTGGCGGCGTATTCTTCTTCTGTCAATTCCAGCCCTTCTTCCAACAAAGTCAACTGAAAAGCCTTTAGATGCAAAGGCTCTGTATCGGCAATAACGCCGTCAAAATCAAAAATAATTGCTTTTAACATTATATTTTTATCCCGTAAATATGGCAACCAACTCTTAGTAATTTACATCATGACAATTAAATGAAAACATGAACTCTGAAAAGCTCATACTCATTTTAGTTCTTGACACAATAGAAATTACCTGAATATAAGAAAAACTATATTTGATATGTATGAATTTTTGTGCATCTTTTAATACACTGATACATCTAATTCTAAAATGGGCATTTTAATGAACCAGAACGAGTGTGCTAAATAAATCTATTTGGTAACATAAGAAACAAACTATAATTTCTTTATTCTTAAATATGTATGAATGTCGTAAAGATAAAGTTCAAATATAACAAGTATTTTCCCTAGTAAAAGAAAATATTCAGGAGGCTTTTGATAAATGCAGAAAACAGAAGACAAAAGAGAATTTGTAGAGGGTTACTACGGAAAAGCTGCTCAACAACCACGAGAAGACCTCTGTTGCCCTACAAGTTATCCAACTGAAGATATAGGACACATACCGCAAAAGGTAATAGACAGATTTTATGGATGCGGAAGCCCTATGAGCCTTGCGGGTATAAAGGAGGGAGAAGCAGTAGTAGATTTGGGTTCAGGGGCTGGCATTGACTGCTTTATAGCTGCGAAAAAGACCGGATCAAGCGGTAAAGTAATTGGCGTGGATATGACTGATGATATGCTAAAAGTTGCGAACGAAAGTAAAAGCGAGGTTTCTTCAAATCTTGGATATGAAAATGTTGAATTCAGAAAAGGGTTCTTAGAAGAAATACCCATTGATAATAAATCAGTTGACCTAATAACATCTAACTGTGTGATTAACCTCTCCCCAGATAAAAGAAAAGTTTTTAGAGAAATGATAAGGGTCTTAAAAGACCACGGAAGAATTGTCATCTCAGACATCATTTCTTCCCAGAAAATCCCTCAAAGCATAAGAGATAATGAGCAACTTTTAGGCGAGTGCATTGCTGGCGCTTTAACTGAGGAGCAATTCTTAAGCTACTTAGAGCAAGTCGGTTTTTACGGGATTGAAGTGCTCAGCAAAACATATTGGAAATCAATAGAGAACATAGATTTTTGCTCAATAACAGTTAGAGCATACAAATTTGAAAAAACAGCGGGATGTGTTTTCATCGGTCAACATGCTCTCTACCACGGACCTTTTAAAGTAATAATTGATGAAGAGGGTCATGTATTCCCAAGAAACCAAGCTATTGAGGTTTGCACAGATACAGCTCAGAAGTTATCAGAAGTTCCGTACAAAGGAATGTTTACCATATTAGAACCAGATCAAACTACAAATGAAGTCTCTTGCTGCTCACCTAGCGCTACCAATGGCAATGGTAGCAGTTGCTGTTAATATATTTACAAAAAGCAGCAACGGAGGCCGCACATGGAGTACTACGATTCAAAAGATTTAAAGCGCTTTAATGAAGTTGGTAAATTCAGTGAAGATTTAATGAAGAAGTTTTTTGATTATTACAATGCCGCAGTGGGTGAGGACGGAGCCCTTACCAAAAGAGAAAAAGCGCTAATAGCGCTGGCTGTATCACACGTAAAGCAGTGCCCGTACTGTATAGATTCTTATACGACACAGTGTCTTGAATCAGGAGCTGATCCTGAGCAAATGACAGAGGCTATTCATGTTGCAGCATCACTTGAAGCCGGGATCACTCTGATACATGGAATTCAGATGCATAATTCTCTAGAAAGAAACGGAGCTCTCTAATTCTTCGTATATAGTTTTGAGACCTTTTATGTGGTCTTAATAAAGCAAATGGAGTTTTAATGTCACAAGTTACAGTTCTAAGGCCAAGGGAGATCCCCCAAGATAGAGTGGATGAAGCTAAATATAACTTCAACAAAGCCCTATCAGAAAAGAATATTGATCTTCCACCACAAAATATAGAAACTCTCCAGATCAATATCACCAAACTTTGTAACCAGACCTGCCTTCATTGCCATGTAGATGCTTCACCCAAAAGAAAAGAGCAGATGGATTTAGAATCGGTCGACAGATGTCTTGAAATACTGTCTTCAAATAAATCCATTAAAAACCTTGACCTTACAGGGGGGGCTCCTGAGCTAAACCCTCATTTTGATTATTTGGTAAAGGAAGCGACAAAACTCGACAAGCATGTGATGGTAAGACACAACCTCACAGTCACTATTGATGGTAACCCAGTAACTGGAGAGACCAAAGAATATCTGCCAGAGTTTTATGCAGAAAACCGAGTAGAAGTAATTTCTTCCCTGCCATACTATCAGGAATATTTCACTGACAAGCAGAGAGGTAAAGGAGTTTTTGAAAAGAGTATTGAATCAATCTTGCTTCTCAATGAACAAGGATTTGGGAAACAAGGTACAAGCTTGGAATTAAATTTTGTCTATAATCCTGTCGGAGCATTCCTTCCTGCATCCCAAGAAAACCTGGAAACAGATTTCAAACGCGAGCTTCATAAAAAATACGGAATAGAATTTAACAATCTTTTTGTAATCACAAACATGCCCATCAATAGATTCAAACAACAGCTAAAAAGATTAGGCGCTTATGATGAATATATGGAGAAACTAGTAAAGGCCTTTAATCCCTCTGCAGCTCAAGGGGTTATGTGCCGCTCCTTAATAAGCGTGAGTCATGACGGAAGAATATACGACTGCGATTTCAACCAAATGCTGGAGATGGATGTAATTATAGATCATGAGCCTATGACTATTTTTAATTTTGACTACGAGAAACTGGTTAACCGAAGAATAATGTTTGGATCCCATTGTTTCGGATGCACCGCGGGTTCAGGAAGTAGCTGCGGTGGTGCAACTACTTGAAATCTTAAACTCTAATTAAATTTGCATATATAACACCAATGGCTAACAATAAAACAAAAAACACTCTTATCGTATTTCTCAAGTACCCGGAAGCCGGAAAAGTAAAGACTAGACTCGCAAAGGATTTGGGAGATCAAAGAGCTGCAGAAATATATTCAGAGATGTCATTAGAAATTATCAACAATGTACTAGACACCAGCAGTTACAATACAATCATATTTTATGACCCCCCGGAGAAAGAGAAAGAAAATGAAATTAGAAATTGGATCGGGAAAAAAGAAGTGCAATATTTGCCTCAGGTAGGCAATACTTTGGGTGATAAAATTAGTAATGCATTTAAAGAAGTTTTTTCTTCTAAATCTAAGAGGGCTGTAATTATCGGTACTGACTGTACCGATGTCACATCTGAGACTATAACTCAAGCAATTAAATCACTTACAGATGTCGACGTAGTCTTGGGCCCGGCTGTCGATGGTGGTTATTACCTCTTGGGTTTAAACAACCACACACCTGAAATTTTCAAGGGAATAAAATGGAGCACTGAGAGTGTGCTTAATCAGACTATTGAGAAAATAAAAGAAAATAAGCTTAGTTATGAGTTATTAAATACCTTACAAGATATCGACACCCTAGATGATTTAAACACCCGATTTGAGAGTTTTTACAAGACAGCTGAGTCTAATTCATAAATTGGTGTTTATTATTAAGAACAATCACAGTTAATATATTAGCGGAGATAAAATGAAAAATAGAACTTTATTATCAATAACCTTCTTAGCAATTTTACTACTAATCACATCTTGTGATCAGAAAACGGAAGCTGTCGATGGTAATATTGAAAACTCATTGGCTAAGAACTTCTCACTCGAGTCGCTAAAAGGAAATGAAGAGATAAGACTCGAAGACTTCAGGGGGAGGCCTGTTGTTGTAAATTTCTGGGCAACCTGGTGTGGTCCATGCAAACAGGAAATGCCGTTTTTTGAAAAGACCTGGAGAGAGTATAAAGATAAAGGGGTAATTTTTATTGGCATCGATGTTATGGATGATAAAGACAATGCAATAGAATTTATCGATAAACTTGGGGTTTCATACATCAATCTCTACGACCCATCTGGAAAAACTTCAAATGCTTATGGAGTTGTTGCACTTCCTGCTACATTCTTTATAGATAAGAATGGAAATATAGCTGTAAAACATTATGGGTCCTTCTTAGGAAGAGATGCCGAAAAAGTATTTAAAAGCTACCTAGAGGATATTATCGAATGAACCCTACTGAAGTAGTTCAAGTTAGCTGGCTATTCGCATTTTTAGCTGGCGTTATATCCTTTCTTTCTCCATGCGTACTTCCGTTAATACCAGGTTACGTATCTATGGTATCAAAAATGTCATTCGAGGAGTTAACCGATGGCAAGATGGAAGGTAGAGCAACAAAAATCTTTTTGCCTAGCCTGCTTTTTGTACTTGGTTTTTCATTCGTATTCGTCTCTCTGGGAGCGGGGGCTTCGTTTGTAGGAACCTTCATTCTGGAAAATAAACTGCTTCTGCTTCGTATATCAGGAGTTATTATTATTCTTTTCGGCCTATTTACTATGGACATATTAAAAATTCCACAACTATACAGGGAAAGAAGACTCAACATACCAGCAGGTAATCTGGGGCTTATCGGAACATTCCTCTTAGGAATAGCATTTGGCTTTGGATGGACGCCCTGTGTTGGACCGATACTGGCATCAATCCTTCTATATGCAAGTACATCTGAAGGAGCTGGAAAAGGGGCGGCGCTATTATTAGTATATTCAATAGGATTGGGTTTACCTTTCATCTTGACTGGACTTGCTCTATCAAAAGCATTGACTGCATTTGGATGGATAAAAAGACATTACAATTTATATAAGATTATAGTTGGTGGAACATTAATTGCAGTTGGTATATTAATGCTTACCAACAACCTCTTTTATTTAAATATTTATGGTCAAAAAGTTCTAGATGCAATTGGTCTTGATTTCTGGAAAACTTTCTAGCGTGTTGCCAATACTCGACTCACCCACTTGAAATGTGTAGTCCTTGTTAATTATTCTTAATATTTCATTATATCTATTTACATTTCTTTTGAGCATTAATATATTATATTATAATCGAACAAAAAAGGACAACTTAATCAAGATAATTACGCATCTTGCTAATGAACTGATTGGCTCTAAGATATGGGCATGGAAATGAAAATTGACACTAAAATCTATAAAGTAGTAATTAACCACGAAGAACAATATTCGATATGGCCTGTGGAACAAGATAACCCTTTAGGATGGAAGAACGTAGGGAAATCAGGGACAAAGTCAGAGTGCCTTGAATACATAAATGAAGTATGGACTGACATGAGACCATTAAGCCTCAGAGTACATATGGAGAAACTCGAAAAGAGTAGAAAGCAGAAGGAGAATCAGGACTCTGATCCACCAGACATATCTACAGGAGGAAGCTTGGTCAACCGACTATCATCGGGCTTGCATCCTGTAGAAATTGATAGAATTGAAAAAATAGATGCAAACGAGATACACGACAGGATAAAAAAAGGCTATATCCACATTAAATTTCCATCAACCAGAGGAGGAACGGTACTGGGAATAAAACTCGAAAACAACTTATGCAATCTAGAGGATGTAGATTTTGAGAAAAATTCTGGTTCGGTGCACTTAGAAGGAAACCTAACTCTTAATTATGTGGATGTTCGTTGTATCGTCGACATAGATATCGAAACTAAAAGAGGTACAGGGCATCTAATACCTATAGAATAATAAGAGTGTACTCAAATTAACTCTAAGCCCAAATAAAACCACAAAATGAACATAATTGGTATTAGCGGATTAAATAATAGCGTATTGTTTAAAAAAACTATGTTTCCTGATCTTGAGAAAGGATACTATAGAATTGCTCAGGGCTTCGATTCTGCAGCAGCACTTGTGAGCGAAGAAGGGGTAATATCTGCTGTAGCCGAGGAAAGGTTCAACCGGGAAAAAGCAACAAACCTATTTCCCATAAATGCAATAGAATACTGCCTTAATTCAAAGAATATTAGCTTAGATAATATTGATTTTATAGCGCACGGCTTCGATTATGAACCCTTTAGAGATCTGTATTTAAAGGACGAATATTTAGAGAAACAATTTTCCCAGGTCTATTCAAAAGAAGCTTTAATAAAAGTTCTTGAGCAAAACCTCCCATCAAGTAATATGTCCGAAAAACTAGTACAAGTGCCTCACCATATCGCTCATGCCGCAAGCGCTTTTTACCCAAGCGGTTTTGATGAATCTCTTATTCTAGTAAGCGATGGAATGGGCGAAGTGCATAGCGCAACAATTGCAATCGGTTCGGGAAATGAAATCGAAATCATTGAGCAAATTCCGGCCCTTCATTCCCTGGGAATACTATACGGAGTTTTCACAATTTATCTTGGTTTCCAGATGGGTATGGATGAATACAAAGTTATGGGACTTGCTCCTTATGGTGATAGGAGAAAGTACTTTGCCAAGATTATGGACTTTATAAATTTAAAAGACAACGGTACATATACCATTCCCCTTTTATTCTTGAATGAAACTAATGAAGACAAAGAAACTTACAGAAGAACACTTGATTCTCTGGTAAATATATTTGGTCCAAAAAGAGAAAACGATTCTGAAATCACACAGGACCATATGGATATAGCCGCGGGGCTCCAAGCAGCTCTGGAATCATCGCTCATGCATGTACTTCGTTATTTTAAGAAGGAGACCGGGCAAAAGAATCTCTGTATGGCGGGCGGAGTGGCGCTTAACTGTACAGCAAACGGATTAATAAAAAGAAGCAGAATATTTAAAGACATTTTTATTCAACCCGCTGCTGGTGATGACGGGACTGCAGTTGGAGCTGGACTGTATATAGTCAATCAAAAGAGCTCAAGACCCTATCATAAAAAAATGGCACTTCCGTATTGGGGGCCTGAATATGAAAATGATGACATTATGCATTTGCTTAATAAAGAGGTTGGTATCGAGTATAAACACTACGAGTCATTTAAAGAACTGGCAAAGAGACTTGCAGAGTATATAAACCAAGGAAAGATTGTAGGTTATTTTCAAGAACGTATGGAATTTGGTCCGAGAGCTTTGGGAAACCGTAGTATTTTAGCTGATCCTAGAGATCCCGAGATGCGAGATCGAGTAAATAGTTTAATCAAAAAACGAGAGGGATTTCGCCCTTTTGCTCCTGCAGTGATAGAAGAAGAAGCAAATACATACTTTGAAATCGCAAAAGGGGACGAAGACATTTATTCATATATGCTCTTTGTTACAAGAGTCAGAGAGAATTTTCGGAAGAATCTACCTGCGATAACTCATGTAGATGGCTCCGCACGTGTGCAAACTGTATGTAAAGAAAAGAATCAACGATTCTGGACAGTTATCAACGAATTCGGAAAAATAAGCGGTATCCCAATAATCCTAAACACTTCCTTTAATGTAAAAGGACAGCCAATTGTATGCAGCCCCAGCGAAGCAATCGAGACTTTTCTATTCGCAGGTCTTGATTTACTAGTTCTTGGAAACTTTCTAATATTGCGCAATAACATATAGAGTATAAAATATATAATCAACAAGGAATTCTTGAAAAACAAAGAATAATTAAAAGACAAACGAACATTATGGGTCGCAGATAGTTTCTTTATAGGTTTAAATTTAATTCAATTATGGTAATCCTAAAATAGTCTGGGAATATTTATGCCAGAAAGTGACAACCAAAATCTGTACTTAGCAAATACTCAGGAATCTGCAGACAGAATAAACAGCAGATTTTATAGTAGGTTTCCATACCCATGGAGACCCAAATCTTTTGGTTTTGTTGAAGATCCTTACTTTGAGTCGAGGATGATCAATCAAAGTATAGGTAGCTGGGCTCATGAAGTAATCCCGGAGAATCCGAACATTTGGGTCGCAGGATGCGGAACCAACCAGGCAATCTACACCGCTCTTAAGTTTCCTGAGGCTAATATTGTAGGATCTGATATATCAAACAAATCACTAAAACTCTGCGCTGATACTGCAAAAGAACTTGGTATAAGAAACTTAGAGCTTAAAGAAGAGAACATAAACACTATAGGTTACAGTGATTCGTTCGACTATATAGTATGCACTGGGGTTATTCACCACACTGTAAACCCGGAAGCCACATTAATCAAGCTTGCAAAAGCTTTAAAGACCATAGGCATATTAGAACTAATGGTATATAACCACTATCACGTAATAAACCAAACCGCGTTCCAAAAAGCGATAAGACTACTGGGCAACAATAGAGATAATGAAGATATAGATTTTGATAGAGAACTGCTACTGGCTAAGAATTTGATTCAAAACTATAGTGAAAATAACAATATGGCAGATTTCTTAAAAAGTTACAATGATTGCGATGAATCGATGTTTGCTGATGAACTTCTTCAGCCAATTTTACATAATTACACTATAGAATCTCTTCAGAATCTGGCTAGCAAAAGCGGTCTTGAACTCCTAGCACCTTGTATCGATATCTTTGATAAAGCAGCGGGAACCTATTCATGGAATATCAATTTCAATAATGAAAATTTACAAGAACAGTATAATTCCTTATCCGATCTGGAAAGATGGAACATAACAAATCTCTTGATGTTGGAAAATTCTCCGAATCTGTGGTTTTACCTCCAGAGATCAGATACGAACAGAACCCGCAAATCTGAAAGAGAAATGTGCGAAGAGTTTCTAGGCACTAAATTTATAAACAATGACACTGTTTATAGGGTTTACATTGAACAACAAAACGGCAAATATGAACTATCGGAAAATCAACGCGAATATCCTTCTTTACCGCATAACGAAATTGATAGAGATATCGTAAGCTTATGCGACGGAACAAAGTATATGTGTGATGTATTTGAAAATCTCGGCATAAGATCCAATTTTCTAACGACAAACAATCATAGGCTTAAACTAACGACCCCGGCATACCCTTATTTGCGCTCCACTGGAGAAACGAAGAAAGCTGAGAAGGCGTTGTCATGGAGTTAAAGATTAATATATCAATAAATAGCTTAGAAGAGCAAAAAGAATACTGGCATAGTAAGTTGAGCGGAGTGCTTCCTGTAACAGAAATCCCCTCTGAATATCGAAGACCACCAGTGCAGTCATTCCTGCTTGAAGAGGAAACTATCGATCTTGATGAAAAAATACTAAATGGGCTTACAATTCTGTCTGAGAAAGAAGAAGTCTCACTCTTTACGCTTTTACTTTCTTTATATAATGCGACATTAATGAGATACACAAGTACTCATGACATTATTACGGGCTCAATTTCTACAGATAGTTTATTAGAAGATTCAGAAGAGAAAACATATACAAATCCAATTGCATTAAGAATGGATATCGACAACAACTCAAGCTTCAGCGAACTTTTCAAAAAAACATCAAAAATAGTAAATGAAGCAATTATTAACAAGAACTATCCATTTACCGAAATCCTGAAAGATGCTGGGAATGAAAATCAAACTAGCAGAGCCCCTATATTTCAAAATATGTTTGTTGTTTGTAATATTCCCGATTCTCTTTCCCAAGATCCGATATCTGAAGACGATATTTCAGAAATAGAAGAATTCAGCATTAGATGTGACACAGTTCTAATTCTTTCTATAGAAAATGATCATATAAAGATCAAATATAATTATGATTCGGATTTATTTAGCTCTCAGTCTGCAAAGCAATTCATAAGCCATTTCCAGGTAGTAATAGAGAGTGCTCTCCAGAACCCTGAGTCCTGTATATGCGACTTTAGTCTATTAACAAATGAAGAGCTTAAGTTAATCACAGAAATTTGGAACTCAAACAATAAGGATTACGGAAATGTGCAATCTATACAGAGATTGTTTGAAGAGCAGGCAAAAAGTACTCCGGATACAATAGCCGTATCATTTGAAGGGCAAAACATTACCTATGAAGAGTTAAACAGTAGATCTAATCAGGTCGCTCATTACCTAAGATCCTTGGGCACTGGACCTGAAGTAAAAGTAGGTCTTGGCTTAGATAATTCAATAGAGTTAATAATAAACATCCTAGGAATCCTAAAATCAGGGGGAGTCTATGTACCTCTAGATCTGAGCTACCCTGAAAACAGACTTAATTACATAATCTCACAATCTAATACTAGATTTATAATCAGCAAGAAGAGCTTACTGGAAAAATTTGATTTCCATGACAAAGTCCATTTTATATACCTTGATGCAAAATCTAATGAAATTGAAAACTTTGAGACAGAAAACCCTGTAGATCTCGTTGAGGCGAATAACATTGCGTATGTAATCTACACTTCTGGGTCTACTGGAAAACCTAAAGGGGTTTCAATTACACATAAAGGAATAGCAAACCGCCTACTTTGGGGAGAAGATATTAGCAAATTATCCAAAGAGGATCGTTTTCTGCAATCAGCTTCAATTAGTTTTGATGCTTCTATATGGCAGATCTTTGCCCCTTTAACTACAGGCGCGTGTTTAATACTCTCAAGCTCTGAGAACTACCAAGACCCAGAATACTTAGCAGAAACCATATCGAGAGAAAATGTAACTTTTGCGGACTTTGTCCCAACTATGCTAAGACTAGTAACTGAGAAGTCAAAAGAACTCAACAATGCACTAAGGTGTGTAACTTGTGGTGGTGAATCCTTACAACCAAGCGTGCGAGACAGCTTCTTTTCGCATTTCAAATCAGCTGAGCTCCACAATTGCTATGGACCCACTGAAACATCAATTGATGCAACATGTTGGGTTTGTGATAAAAACTCTGCAAATATTTCAATTGGCCGTCCGATATCAAATTCCACTGCATATATTGTAGACGACGGGCTAAATCCTGTTCCAATTCATGTGGCAGCAGAGCTTTTTATAGGAGGCATTGGGCTCGCACGTGAGTACATAAATAGACCCGATCTTACAGCTGAGAGTTTTATCCCAAATCCCTTTTCGGAAAATCCCGGAAGCCGTATCTACAAAACAGGCGATCTCGCCCGATACTCCCTAGATGGTAATCTAGAATTTTTGGGCCGGCTAGATAACCAGGTAAATATAGGAGGATATCGGATAGAACTTGATGAAATATCCAACGTTATCAGTGAGCACCCTGATATTGCAGATGTTGTCGTTACAACTAAATCTATAAAACAAATAAAAG
The DNA here is from genome assembly GCA_021604765.1 of Thermodesulfobacteriota bacterium. Classification (GTDB taxonomy): domain Bacteria; phylum Desulfobacterota_D; class UBA1144; order Nemesobacterales; family UBA2774; genus CR02bin9. Next base: position 20,458 of record BQJP01000028.1, on the reverse strand, counting down.
ATATTAGTGATTCAAATACGAATAATTCTGCTGAAATTACAAATCAGCTGGAAATTATGGATAAAGCTATTGCGCTAGATATTCTAGGCGAAGTTGAAAGAATGTCAGAAGATGAGGCCCAGAAAATTTGTCAAGAATTATCAGGGGCTAACATCGAGGGAGGAACTACATTGAAACGTAAAACTTCAGATTTTGAAATCACGCTTGAGATCAAAACTCCTGAATTCATCAACCCACCTCAGGAAAACCAGAGGAACTGGACACTACAAAGAAGTGTCGATGAATTTGTCGATGATCTAATAAATTTGGATACTGTAACGAAAAGGTTTGTTACAGGTTCCGAGAGAGTTCAAATAGAAGATAATTGGGACAAGAGTAAAGCTGAATTTAATGACAGCCAGTTAGTAATCGAAGGCCAGCAGGTAATGCAGGATTGGGAACGTCCGCTTATGAAAGCTATGGCCGAGATAGTAACCGAAGCTCATGGTGATGTGCTTGAAGTCGGATTTGGAATGGGAATTTCCTCAACTTTTATTCAGGAATTCGGGGTTAAATCACATACAATCATTGAATGCAATGAAGAAGTTGTAGAAAGTTTTAATAAATGGAAAGAGCAGTACCCTGAGAACGATATCAGGTTGGTTTTTGGTCAGTGGCAGGATGTTACAGATCAATTAGAGAGCTATGATGGAGTATTTTTTGACACCTACCCTCTTAGTGAAGAAGAATTCATTGAATACGCAATTAAAGATATTACTTTTGCCGAACACTTTTTTTCGACTGCCGCTGGGCATCTTAGAGATGGAGGTATTTTCACTTATTATACTAATGAAATAGACTCTTTTAGCAGACGGCATCAAAGATTACTGCTTAAATATTTCAAATCCTACACTCTAAGCAAAGTTGAATCATTACGTCCTCCTGAAGACTGTAATTATTGGTGGGCAGACTCTATGATGACGGTAAAAGCAATAAAATAATTCAGGGCAATAAAATGAGCACAATCTTAGAACGCGTTGAGAATTTATCTAACATCAAGCAGGAACTGCTAAGACTTAGGTTAGAAGAAAAGTCTAATAATAGTTCTCAAACAGAAGATAAAAGCAATAAACAGATCGTTGCTTATTTAATTGCACAAGAAAATAATTCTGCTAATGATAAAAAAGTTGATTCACAAATTTTACGCACATATCTATCAGCTTACCTTCCGAGCTACATGATACCTTCTAGGTTTATATTTCTTGACTCTTTGCCACTTACGCCAGGGGGCAAAATAGATATGAATGCTATAAAAGAGCTGGGAAAGATAGATGGCTCAGCTAAAGAAAAAGAAATAGCTTTACCTTCATCAGATGCTGAAATACTCATAGCCAATATTTGGAAAGAACTATTAGGAATAGATCAAATCGGGATTCATGAAAACTTCTTCGAACTAGGTGGAGATTCAATTAGCGGAATTCAATTTGTCACAATGGTTAACAAAGAAGGCGTTAAGATCACTCTAAAAGAACTTTTCCAATTTCAAACTATATATGAGATAGCTAAGAAGCAAGAAGTAATTTCTGAGGTTGAAGCTGGAGACACAGAAACAATTGACAATGAAAAATCTGATACCTGGAAATCCATAGTTCCAATAAAAACAAATGGATCCAGACCACCCCTCTTTGGAGTTCATACATTGGGAGAAGGTCTAGAGCATTATAAAATGTTATCAAAAAACCTTAGAAACCAACCCTTATATGGGCTACATTACGGAATTACATTACCACCGCAAGAGAAAAATAGGACGATGCCTGACAAAACCGAAGATCTGGCAAAACACTATATTGAGGAAATGCAAAAAGTGCAACCTGAAGGACCTTACTTTCTAATAGGGGCATGTCTGGGCGGAAACATAGCTTTTGAAATGGCTCAGCAGTTAAGAGCAAGCAATCATAAAGTAGGACGACTTTTTTTGCTTGATTCTTTTGGACCAGGAGGGAGAACAGCTCTTCCTAAACACAAACAACTAATTTCAATACTTACGGGAATACCAAAAATAGGTTTAACTGATACTCTCGGCCGTATTAAAGAAAACATTATGGGGTTGATAGAAAATCGCGGCTTTGAGAAAGTACCCGATGAGGCAGTCTATAATATATATCCTGATGATGTAGTTTTATTCCGCGCAGTTCGCAGAAGAGAAACTCTACGCTATAATATCGAACCCAAACTTGGTTGGGATAGAGTTGTTAGCGGAAATTTAGATATTTATGACTTTCCCGGAGAACATTTAGATATCATTGAGGGACCATACTCGGAGATGCTTACAGAGAGAATAATATTATGCATGGATGAAGTGCTTAATAATCAATCATAATCTCGTCTATACACTTAATATTTCTTAATATATTACAGATGATTCAATTATTTTGGTAATATTTTTTATTTCCTGTATCGTTGTTAATAATGAAGCAAAAAGATTCTAAATGGTTGAGACCACCTAAAGCCCCAGAATTACTCCCTAACGAAATTCATATCTGGCGCACTTATTTATATTTTAACGGCCATAGCACAAACCACTTTTATTCCATTCTTAGTGAAGATGAAAAATCTAAAGCTAATCGGTTTCGCTTTGAGAAAGATAAAAAGCGTTTTGTTATAACCCGGGGCTTGCTCAGAGAAACTTTAGGACTCTACCTTGAAATTGATTCTAAGGATCTGGACTTCAATTACAACAAATATGGAAAACCTTCCTTAACAAATCCCGGTAAATCTAGGTTGGAATTTAATTTGTCACATTCGGGTGATGTAATATTATATTCCTTTGCTAAAGAGAGAAAACTGGGAATAGACGTAGAACGGCTAAGGCCTATTAAAAAGGCTCAAAAAATAGTGGAACGCTTTTTTTCAGAAAAGGAACAACAATACTACAACACTCAAAATGCCACAGAAAAAGACTCAACTTTTTTCAAACTCTGGACATATAAAGAGGCATATACAAAAGCAAAGGGGCTTGGACTAGCCCTGCCTCTGAACCAGTTTGACGTACCTTTATCAAACAGGCCCTTACCTCCGAACAGTTCTTATACTACACAGTGGACATGGCAGGAGATCAATCTGGCTCCAGATTACGTCGCAGCAATTGCTGTAGAGGGATCGGGCTTTGAGATCAAGCAATGGGATTTTGATAAAACAGAATAAAACTTTTCTTAACAGATTTCACAGTTCCCGTTATAATAACTATCTTATATTATTGAATTTTAAGTTATTATTTTATCGACCATTAATATCGCATTGACTACTCGTCATATAATTTTATACTAATTGCTTATACTTTTTTACAGATATTGAATTAGCTTTAGCTAATTTACTCAACACTGATTGCGAATACTCTGTCGCAAACTGTGGTTGTATAGTGAGAAACTTATAAAAACAAAATCAATATAAATTCGAATCCATTTTGAATTATATAATGACGGAGGATTCTAAGTAAAATGTCTAACCCGGCTGATAATGAAAAAGAAATGAAACAAGCCGCTCTTGATTACCACAGTATTGGTCAGAAAGGGAAGATTGAAGTTGTGCCAACTAAACCATGCCTGACGCAGTGGGACCTTTCGCTAGCCTATTCACCCGGCGTTGCCGCACCTTGTCTTGAAATAGCTGAAGATCCACACAAAGTATATGAATATACCAACAAGGGAAACCTTGTAGGAGTAGTTTCAAATGGAACTGCTGTTCTCGGACTCGGTAATATTGGAGCCCTGGCAGGAAAACCAGTAATGGAAGGAAAGAGCGTACTTTTTAAGAGATTTGCCGGCATAGACGCCTTTGATATTGAAATCAGCGCAACTGATCCCGATGAAATTATAAAAACCGTAAAATATCTAGAGCCTACTTTCGGCGGAATCAACCTTGAAGACATAAAAGCCCCGGAATGTTTTTATATCGAAGATGAATTAAAAAAACAAACGGACATACCAATATTTCATGATGATCAGCATGGTACAGCAATCATTTCAGGCGCTGGATTATTAAATGCCTGTGAGATCGTTGACAAGGAAATTAGCGATCTCAAAATTGTATTTAACGGAGCTGGAGCCTCTGCAATAGCTTGCGCAGAGTTTTTTATAGAGCTTGGAGCAAAAAGAGAAAACATTATAATGTGCGACAGTAGAGGAGTTATCTATAAAGGGCGCTCTGAAAATATGAACCCACAAAAAGAAAGTTTTGCTATTGATACAAGCGATAGAACACTTGAAGACGCCATGAAAGGCTCAGATGTATTTGCAGGACTATCCTCAGGTGGAGCTGTAAACCAGAAAATGGTCAAATCTATGGCTGACAAACCAATCATATTTGCAATGGCTAACCCTGACCCAGAGATTTCTTACCCCGATGCTGTAGCCGCAAGAAAAGATGTTATTATGGCAACTGGAAGATCAGACTACCCTAACCAGGTTAATAATGTTCTAGGGTTCCCATTTATTTTTAGAGGCGCTCTAGATGTAAGAGCTAAAGCTATTAATGAAGAAATGAAAGTTGCTGCAGCTTATTCTCTGGCAAATCTAGCTAAACAGGGAGCTGATGAGAATGTTGCTAAAGCATATGGTGAAAAAAGTTTTGAGTTTGGGCCTGAATATATAGTTCCTAAGCCTTTTGATCCCAGGGTTTTAGTTTGGGAGTCAGTCGCAGTGGCAGAGGCCGCTATGAAAACAGGTGTTTCCAGAATTGAGATTGATATAGATCAATATAGAGAAAAGCTAGAGAAAAAAGTTCAAGAGAAATTAAAAAGGTGGAGTATTAAATAGTCTTTCTTTACCGGCGACAAGAACTTTGACATTAACTAGCCCAGAACAGATAAAGAATAAAAAACTCCGTACGGCTTTACTATCTATAACCGTTGCAATCTCACTGGTAATAATAAAATTAATATTTGGATTTTTAACCAACTCAGTCAGCATACTTGCATCTGCCGTAGATTCTTTCCTAGATCTTTCAGCATCATCTGTAAATTACTTTTCAATAAGAAAATCAGAAAAGCCAGCCGATCATGATCATAGATTTGGGCATGGAAAAGCAGAAGGCCTGGCAGGATTATTTCAGTGTTTTGTTATTGGAATTTCCTCGCTGTATCTAATCTACCTATCTATTGAAAGGCTTTTAAACGGTGGAAATCTCCAAGATCTTGATTTAGGTATTCTAGTAATAGCATTCTCTATCATAGTGAGCTTGCTTCTCGCGAGATACATCCGCAATGTCGCAAAAGAAACTGAGAGCATCGCATTAAATGCGGATAGTCTGCACTACCAGTTTGATGTCTATACGAATCTTGGAATTGTTATAGCTCTAATAGTAATAAAGTTCACAGGTCTTAGTCTAATAGATCCAATTATTTCAATAGTAATAGCAATCTTAATTATGTGGTCTGCTAAAGACATAGTTATCCAATCATTAAATATACTTATGGATAAAGAACTACCTGAAGAGGTGGTAGTTCAAATTGAAGAAATAATCTTAAATCATAGTAGCGAAGTCAGAAGTTTTCATAAATTAAGAACAAGAAATGCCGGATCTGTAAAGTTTATCGAATTCCATGTAGTACTTGATCATCAACTCACATTTGTCAAATCACATGAGCTTGCTGAGGATATAATAAAGGAAATCGAAGCGGTAATTCCTAATTCCGAAGTAACAGTTCATGTAGATCCTGACAAACATCCAGATTACTCATAGAACCTAAGTTAAAATTCTAATTGATTTCACCTGATCTATAGGAAATAATCTCATATGTGAGTTTGAAGTAAAATAGTTGAAACCTATAGTTAGAAGAATTGGTTTATATATACAACAGCTATTTTAGGGGGAAAGAATCATGAAAAAATTAATTATTCCAGCTTTTGTTATTCTAGCTTTTGTGATAGCTGCACCAGTAAGCAGCTTTGCGCAGAAATATAACAAAGGTGGCGGGCAACATTATGGTGGGCATGGAAAAAACTATGGCGGCCAAAAGGGTTATAAAGGTCAAAGTAGACAATACAAAGGCCATGGAAACTATGGCAACAATTACAAACACAAAGGCAAACATTATGGTGGCTATGGCAATAACTACAAGCATGGTTACAAAAATAAGGGGTACAATAAACACTATAGCAGACATGGATATAAACATGGGCGACATTACTATAAAAACAGAGGTTATGGATACGGTAGACACTATAGACCGTATTACAGACCATATGGTTATTACAGACCTTACGCATATGGATATGGGCCATATGCCTACTACCCACAACCCTATTATCCATATGTACCATTTGCACTCAATTTAGGATTTATTTTTCACTAATCTAGAATTATTAAAAAACTGAAGAGGGATTTGCATATTTGAGAATTCTTTTGAGTAAATATTCTCAGTGTGTAGATCCCTTTTTGCTATAGGTTGTTTTAGTAATATCCTCTGGGTAATATTTCAAACTCTTCATTAATAAATACGGACCCCTAAAGGAAATCTTATTATGATAAAAGCTGTGATATTTGATATGGACGGCGTTATGATTGATAGTGAGCCGCTCTGGGAAAAGACTGAGCACATTTTACTTGCCAGAAGAGACATAAAATATACTGCGGACTATAGAGACCAAATAGTCGGACTCAATCAAAATGATTCAGGCAAGCTCCTAGTCGATACATTTGGTCTTAATGAAGAGGTTCAAGCTATTATTGATGAGCGGGTTGAAATTTTAACGGGTATTTATGAAGAAGAACTTGAAGTAGTAGCTGAACTAATTCCACTTTTAGATGAACTTCGAGAAAATCAGTTTAAGTTAGCTGTAGCTTCAAGCTCGCCCATGAGGGTCATAAATTTCGTTTTGGATAAGTTTTCTCTCCATGAATACTTCCCAATTATAGTCTCTGGAGAATGCACTGACGATGGCAAGCCCCACCCTGCCATTTACCTTCATACCGCCGATAGATTAGAAGTTGAAGCTTCTGAATGTGTAGCAATTGAAGATTCAATAAATGGAGTTAAATCAGCTAAAGCTGCTGGTATGGTCTGTATTGCTGTTCCCGATAAGAGACTTAACCAGGAAGAATTTAAAAATGCTGATTTAATCGTTGCAAGCCTTGATAGAATCAGCTCTGGTCTAATCAATTTCTTCGGCTAGATCTAGTCAGAAAAAGCTAAATATCCAACTACGATTAGACCAAGTGGCGGTATTATCCACAAAAGGCCTAGCCAACTAGGCTTACCCATCTTTTCAGCTATTCTCATCCAGACAATAATGGATATAACTATATTGACTAATGGTATGAGGAAAAGAATTAACCACCATCCAGGCTTATCGGCTATTTTACATAGGAGATAAATGTTGAGAAATGGAACCCAGGCAAACCAGGCATTCTCAGTATTGGTTTTGTTAGCTATCACCATTACACTGTAAGCAAAATATATGTAAATAGCGATATAAATAATTACACCAAAAGCTTCATCCATTGAAATACCCTCCTTTAAGAATTATCAATGATATGTAGACATTATCTCACTTTATAAGTATCAGTGTCAAGCAGAAATTTATAACCTGCCCTTTGTGGGAGGTGCCATGAACTCTGGCCCGACTGGGTCTTTAACTGTCTCAGCTAAGATATTATCTATCTCACGAAAAGCACTTTCATCCAATGACCACCCGAAAATATCATCTAATGGTTCCAACTGAGATGGTCGGCGAGCTCCCCAAAGAGCTATATCGGATTGCGCTTTATCTAAAACCCATCTGAGCGCTAAATGAATTACGCGCTTATTATAATTTTCTTGAGCGAACTCGTCTAATTTCTGAACTGCATCTAAATACTGCTCAAACCGTGGCTTCTTGAACTTAGGGTCAACTTTTCTTATATCATCTCCTTCAAATGTTGTTTGAGCGTTCATTCTGCCGCTTAAAAGTCCTCGGCAAATTGCACCGTAAAGCAACATTGTAATCCCATGTTCCTTGCAGTAAGGAATAATATCGCCTTCAATACCCCGCTCAAATAGATTGTAGGGTGGTTGAGAGGTATGTAAGGGAGCGATTTGACGGAATATGTCCTTATGCTCGATAGTATAGTTGCTTACACCAATGGCTCTTATCTTGCCACTATTGTGAAGCTCCAGCATAGCTTCTGCCGCTTCTTCAAAAGGAGTTTCAAAGTCTGGCCAGTGTATTTGATAAATATCTATATAATCAGTTTGCAAACGCTCTAAGGAATCTTCAACTTCTTTGAATATGCGTTCTTTTGTAGAATTTCTATAAACCTTGCCGGATGTCCAGTCGAGCCCCGCTTTAGTAGCAATTACTATTTTATCCCTGCCACCGTATTCTGAAACCGCTTTACCAACGATCTCTTCTGATCTGCCAAATCCATAAATAGCAGCTGTATCAATTAAAGTTATACCTTTATCCAATGCAGCATGTATTGTTTCGATGGACTCTCTTTCCTCACTTCCACCCCAAAGCCATCCCCCAATAGCCCATGCTCCTAATCCAATTCGAGACGACTCGACATCAGTCCCTTTAATTTTTACAAATTCCATCTATTTCTCCTATATACAATTTCTGGCTTATGATTTTACATCTATAAGATCTTTTAATAGTTTCCTAACTTCACGGTATGACGGCAAGTTGAATCTAGCTTTGGTAGGTCCAAAGCCGACCTTAATAGAATAAGCCCACTCGGGAAGTACTTCAAATATATCTTCATCAGTCCAGTCATCTCCGATGGATAAAATAAAATCCCATTTTGCCTTAGCTAACCAGGACATTGTAGCTTTACCTTTATTTATTCCCGTATCCTTCACTTCAACAACTTTATTCCCTTCCAAAACGCCTACATTTAAATTTGCAGTGATATGAAGTAGCACATCCTTAAGCTCTCCTAACCTAACTATTGCTAAAGCTGGATCTACCTTACGGAAATGCCAAACTAGGGAGAAATCTTTTTCCTCTATAAATGATCCGGGCGTTCTATCAACAAATACTTCAAGAATTGGGCGTATTTCGGCTTTCCATTCATCAGACAACATTTCCAAAGTTTCCCAGGATTTCTTTTCTTTAATCCATACTCCATGTTCTGCAACTAGAGCATTTGAGATATTTGAAACCCACTTATCCAGGGTTTTCCTGTCTCTACCGCTAATTACTACGACGTGATTCCCACTATTGCTACATAATGAACCAAGAAGACCTTTTAGCTCTCGATCCGGCTTTACTTTTTCTGGTCTTTCATTAAATGGCATCAGTGTGCCGTCATAATCTAGAAGAAATAATGCTCTCTTACTCTTTTGGTAGTTTTGTAATAACTTGTTTTTCCTCGATTGTGACAACCCTTTTGAAATAAGTTGTCTCTGAACCTCTTTGATCTGATTAACTCTATCCATAAAATCATGAGCCCATCTCTTCACATCGTAGCGTTTAAGCCGCCCGCGCATACTTATCATCCTTCTTTTTTGTTCATCTGCAGGCATAGTGATTGCTTTTTTTAGTGCATCAGCAGTTCCATGTAAATCATTTGGATTAATGATTAGTGCTTCTCCCAGCTCTTTTGCTGTTCCCGCCATCTCTCCTAAAATTAATACTCCATCTTCATTCTTCCTTGCCGCAACATATTCTTTGGCCACTAAATTCATACCGTCTCTTAGCGGAGTCAGAAAAAGCACATCCGCAATGGAATAGAGGGCTATCAGATCTACAAAATCAAATGAACGGTACATATACAATATCGGCGTCCACCCTATAGTGCCGTGCTTTCCGTTAATTCTTCCAGCAAGATTATCAACTTGCTCTTTTAGGAGTCTATAATGTTCTACTTCGATTCGTGATGGTACAGCTACTACAATAAATATGACTTTACCTTTATAGTTGGGGTTTTTATCCAGAAAATAATCAAATGCTTCAAGACGCTCAGGAATTCCCTTTGTATAGTCAAGACGGTCAATAGATAAAATTACTTTATAGTCTTTTTTAATATTTTCACGAAACTTTGATATGCTAGTTTGGACTTCATCTTTTTCAGGTGCATGAGAAAACTTTTCATAATCTATGCCCATCGGAAACGTGTCCACTTTTACAGCATGATTACCCAATGTGATCTGGCCAAGCGTATGTTCGTAACCCAAAACACGTCTTACGCTTTCTAAAAAATGGCGAGCATAGTCAAAAGTGTGAAACCCTATCAAATCAGATCCGAGGAGACCATCTAGAAGTTCAGCACACCAAGGGATTAATCTGAAAATTTCTGAAGACGGGAAAGGAATATGGAGAAAGAAGCCAATTTTAACTTTTGGCATCTTTTTTCTAATTAAGCCCGGCAAAAGCATTAAATGATAGTCGTGAATCCATATGACATCATCGTCATTTGCAACTTCCAACACTTCTTTGCTAAATGCTTCATTTACCCTCTTGTAACTATCCCAATATTTCTTTTGATAGTTAGCATATTGGGCAAAGTAATGAAAAAGCGGCCAGATAACTTCATTGCAAAAACCCTGATAATAATTCTCAAAATCGTTGCGTTTAAGAAATACTGGACGGTAATTTTGTTCGGACAGTTTCTCTTTTAACTCCATTGAATCAGACTTTGTACTAAAGCCTGATAAAGTTATCCCAGGCCATCCTATCCAGATCTGTTCTTGAGTCATATCAAGAGAACTTACACCTGTAACAAGACCGCCCACACTGGGCTGGAAGCTAAACTTGGATTTATTCTTAGAGACAGTAACGGGTAATCGGTTGGAAACAATTATCAGCTTTCCCATAACGTATATAAACTATACCTATTTTGAGTCGAATAGAAATAGGTGGTTGACATCGAGGTGACAGTTCATATTATATCAGTTAGAGGAATTATGAGAATTTTAAACCTTTTCTTAATTTTAACGATAATTGCTTGCTACAGCGGATTATGCGACACTTCCCATGTGACAGCTTCGTCCTTAGACCAACAAATTGAAAGTTGTCATTCTATGAGTAATGAGCATAGCTCAAACACTGAGAATACAACTTTAGATCATGGTAACACTATTGAAGACCATTCATCATGTTGCTTAGATACACTGACAAACGGGATTGATAATATCAATATTAACGTTATTGCTACACTCTTCTCAATAAGTCCCAAATATGTCGTTAGACAACAGGAAACAATCAATAATAGCTATTCTTTGAGAGAACACGGCCCTCCTGATTTACTTGCCTTAAATTCTACTTTCTTAATTTAGTCTCCAACTTGCAATACGTGTTAATCCATATCTCACTTAAGAGTTGTGGAGAAATGTCCTTATATTCTAATATGTTTTGTAATTATTGAGATGAAAATGAAGTCTAGAAAGAAACAACTACTATTAATACTACTTGGGTTTACTGCGATATTTTTTGCAGCCAACAAAACAATTGCGGAAGTGAAGGAATACAATCTTGAAATAGATTATAAAGCTGTTAACTACACTGGAAAAGAAAAAATGGCTATGTCTGTAAACAACTCTATTCCAGGACCCACTCTGTATTTTAAAGAGGGAGATGTTGCAAAGATAAACGTTACAAATAATATGGACGTGAATACATCGGTACACTGGCACGGCATACTACTTCCTAATAGAGAAGATGGAGTTTCCTATCTAACAACACCGCCCATAAAGCCCGGCATGACTTATACCTACCAATTTCCGATAAAGCACAGTGGAACTTACTGGTACCACTCACACACTGGGCTTCAAGAGCAAAAGGGGGTATACGGATCTATTGTAATTGAGCCTAAAGAACAAAGAGCAGACATAGAACAACCTGATATTGAACAAGTTCTTGTTTTATCCGACTGGACAGATCAAAATCCGCATGGAGTTCTGAGAGACCTAAAACGGGGAAGTGAATATCAATCATTTAAAAAAGGCACTACCCAAACCGTGCTCGGCGTAATAAAGAATAAAGCTGTCATTGAAAACTTTAAGCGCTCACTTAGAAGGATGCCACCTATGGATATATCAGATGTAGCTTATGATAGCTTCCTAATTAACGGCGAGCCGCAATCTACCCTTAAAGTTGAGCCAGGTCAAACTGTAAGACTAAGAATTATTAATGCAGGTGGATCAACCTACTTTTATCTTAATTATGCAGGCGGCAATATGAAAGTTATTGCTGCAGACGGCGTGGATGTGGATACTTTTGATACAGATAGAATCTTAATGGCTGTTGCTGAGACGTATGATGTGATTGTAACAGTTCCTGATGATGGAGCATATGAATTTAGGGCAACAGCTCAAGACGGCTCCGGCTATGCTTCACTATTTATTGGAGAAGGCGAACAAGTAATGACTCAAGATATACCCAAACCTAACTTATATAAAATGGATCATTCCCATATGATGATGGATCATTCAGAAATGAAAATGGATGAAAGTGAGAGCGATCACGGAGACCATAACATGAGAACTATGGCTCACGATGATCATGATATGGGGAATATGTCGCAAGCAGATATGAAACATGGCTCAATGGACATGGATATGTCTGATACAATGAGCACATTGGCAAACCCGAGACCTCTGCCTCCATACAACAAATTGCGCGCATTAGAACCCACGACATTACCGTCTCAAAACGATACAAGAGAAGTAGTGCTCAACCTGACAGGTGATATGGAACGCTATGTATGGTCGATTAATGGAATGACCCTGAATGAAGACGATAAGATATTGATCCGTAAAGGAGAGAATGTCAGGTTTGTCCTAGTAAATAAAACCATGATGCACCATCCTATGCACCTTCACGGCCACTTCTTTAGAGTCTTAAATGATCAAGGTGAATATTCTCCGCTCAAGCACACTGTTGATGTTCCCCCTATGGGTGAAGTAGTAATAGAGTTTGAAGCTAATGAAGATAAAGATTGGTTTTTCCACTGTCATATCTTATACCACATGAAATCCGGGATGTCGCGTATAGTAAGTTATGAAGGATCAGTGATGGACCCTGATATAAAAGAAATAAGATCTAATCTATACCAAGACCCTATTTATTACTGGGCTGATTTCACGATCCTAAGCCAAATGACGGACGGGATAGCGGCCATATCCAATACGAGAAATACAATCAGCGCAAGATGGAAAGCTGGCTGGGAAGAGAAAGAATATGAAATTGAACTCACATATAACAGATACATAGACCGCTTCATTACTGTATTTGGTGGAGTAGATATTACTAATGAAGAACAGAAAACCCGAGGTATTTTTGGTATACGGTATCTCTTACCACTACTTATTGACAGCACAGTTTGGGTAGACACCGATGCGGACTTTAGAATCATTCTGGACAAGGAAATGCAACTAACTGAGCGGTTAAGTGCTTTTGGAGAGCTACAGTACGATACAGAGAGTAAGTGGGAGTGGAAAGCCGGGGGCGCAATAATGATAAATAAATGGTTATCTCTGGTTGGACAGTATTATTCTGAGTTTGGAGGCGGAGGTGGAATAAAAATTAGTTTATAAAATTCCAGTATTTTCTAAATATATGATAATATAGTTGTAAGTTTGAATTCCGATAAATTTATTGTGACATAAATTCAGTACATTTCTACCAATATTATACCTTTAGAGTGACTAATTTTAATTGAAACGGGGGACTGCAAATGGGATTTATTAAGACTGTTATATTTGTTTTCATACTGCTGATTGCTGGTCTGATAGTATTTATTTATTCTGGAACATACAACATTGCTGCAACAGAGCCTCATTCATTAATAGTCGAATGGGTATTCAATACTGCTAAAAAATATTCTGTTAAGAAACATTCCGAGCACATAGCCAGACCAAAGCTAAATGATGATTCTCTAGTGAAGTCTGGATTTGATCATTATGAAAATATGTGTGCGGGTTGTCATGGAGCGCCTGGAACTGAACCTGCAGATGGATTCAACCCAAGCCCGCCCAATCTTGCAGAGGAAGCAGAAGAACTAAGTTCTGTAGAACTATTTTGGGTAACTAAAAACGGAATCAAAATGACTGGGATGCCCGCATTTGGTCTATCTCACAGCGATCAAGAAATATGGTCGATAGTAGCATTCTTAAAGCAGCTCCCCGATCTTACAGCTGAAGACTATAACTCACTCAAAAATAATGAGTCAGTTGATTTTGACATTCCACCAGAAGACGAAGAGTTCTACAAGTATTAATCGAACTCCCTAATATCATTAGATATACTATATCTTTATTAACTCTGGGACTTATCAAATAAAATGAAAATATTCAGTGCTTCCGGGAAAATATTTGTACTTATTATAATACTTGGCTTAGTGGGTCTCATGGGTTACGCGATCTTTGGTAACCGTGTCAATGTAAAGACATCTCCACTCATTGGTAAACAAGCCCCTGATTTTACCTTAAGAACTTTTGATGGACAAGAATTGAATCTCTCTGATTTAAAAGGAAAGACTATTCTTCTAAACTTCTGGGCTTCATGGTGCATGCCTTGTAGACAAGAAGCTGGAGCTCTTGAGAGTTCTTGGCAAAGATATAAAGATAAAGATGTAGTATTTGTGGGTGTTAACGTATGGGACGAGAATTCAAATGCCCAAAGATACATGTCACAATTTGGTGGCGGTTACCCTCATGGTTTAGATCCTAACGAGGAAATCCAAATTGATTATGGGGTTGGAGGGGTGCCGGAAACATTCTTTATAGACTCCTCTGGCAATGTTAGAGATAAATTCACGGGCCCTCTTACTGAGCAAATTATTGATTACTTTGTTTTAAAAACCCAGCAGCCGCAAGAAAACGAATCCTAATGAATAACTATTCAATTAAAATTTCCATTTTATCTACGCTCTTTATAGTTCTCATACTGACAGGTTTGCAGTCCATGTCACTTGCTGATGAGGGAAAAACTATCGATGACCAAACAAAAGAAATTTCCTATCTGCTAATGTGCCCGGTCTGCCAAGGCCAGAGCGTGGGAGAATCTAACTCAAATCTTGCCCATGATATGCGAGATATTGTTAGAAAACAGCTTGAACAAGGAAAATCTAAAGAAGAAATTCTTGCTTATTTTGTAAACAGTTACGGAGAAAGCATCCTTGCTTCCCCTCCTCCAAAAGGTATTAACTGGCTACTATGGTTACTACCTGGTGTTGGAATAATAACAGGTGGAATTATAATTACCTTATTTCTATTTAAAGCTCAAAGAGATGATAAAAATGAAGATTCTCAAGAAATTAAGACTCAACCTAAAATGGATAATGAATATTTAAATAGAATTGAAGAAGAACTTAAAGATAACGATTCCTAGTCTAAAGATAGCCTAGAATCATCCCTCAAAAAATTCTCCAGCTTTATCTAATACCTGATCTAGGTCCTTATCCTTTTCAAACCATTTGATTTCACTATCTTTCCTAAGCCATGTCATTTGGCGCTTGGCAAATCTTTTTGTATCTCTTTTTATTAATTCAACTGCCGTACCAAGATCAATATCGCCATCTAAAAATTGATTTATTTCTTTATAACCTATTGACTGCATAGGTTTTAAATTGTTTCTATATCCCAAATCTCTAAGTTGCCTTACTTCTTCAACTAGACCTTGTTCAATCATTTGATCAACTCTTAGATTAATCCGTTCTTTCAGCATCTCCCTATCTAGCGAAATGCCGATTTTGAGATACTCATAGTCTTGATTTTGAAAACTATGAACCGCCTGTAGTTCTGACATTTTCTGGCCAGTAAGATAGTTAACTTCAAGGGCTCTTTCCGTTCTTACATAGTCATTAGGATGAATTTTTGAGGCAGCCTCCGGGTCAAGCAGACAAAGCCTATCGTATACATATTGAAGTCCAAAAATTGACTTCAGTTTTTTAATGTTTTCTCTTATTTCCTGGCTAGCTGGCAAACCCTCAATAAGTCCTGATAGAAGAGCCTTTACATAAAGATATGTTCCTCCAACAAGAATCATATTCTTCTTAGAATCATGTAGATCTTTGATAATCGAAGCAGCGTGGCTCCTAAATATGCCGGCATTAAATTCCTGATCCGGCTCAACTACGTCAATCAAATGATGCTTTACTTTATTAAGTTCCTGAGAGTTAGGTTTGGCAGTACCAATATTTAAGTGTTTATAAACTTGGAGGGAATCGGCATTGATAATCTCGCCCCCTAACCTCTTAGCTATATCAATGCCAACAACACTCTTTCCTACAGCAGTAGGACCCAAAACAACAAGCAGTTTGGGCTTTTTAATTTTCACTTTTAGTCTTAATAACTATAAATTTGTTATCTATAATCTTCTATGTTTTGGTCTAGCGCCTGTTTTCGGCTAAGCCTAATTTTCCCGTCATGACCTTTTTCAATACACTTAACTAATAACTCGTCGTTTTCGTTAAGAATATCAGTAACTTTTTCTACTCTTTTAGGTTCAAGCTCGGAAATATGTACCAGACCGTCTTTTCCATTGGCAAGCTCAACAATAGCACCAAAATCTAGTATCCTTTTTACAGTGCCAAGATAAACTTTACCAACTTCCATTTCTTCAACTATGCCTTCTATAATTTTGATAGCTTGATCACAAGCATCTCTATCAGGGGAAGCAATGTTTACTGTACCGGAATCGTCTATATCTATCTGAACACCGGTAACTTCAACAATCTTCTTAATTGTTTTACCACCGGATCCGATGACGTCTTTAATCTTATTTTGTTCAACTTGCATTGTAACGATTCTAGGAGCGTACTCGGAAATATCCTCTCTTGGAGCAGAAAGAATTTTATCCATCTCTCCTAGAATATGGAGCCTACCTTCTTTTGCCTGGTTTAAAGCATCAGTAAGGATTTCCCTTGTGACTCCAGTAACTTTTATATCCATCTGGAGGGCGGTTATACCATTGGTTGTACCAGCAACCTTAAAGTCCATATCTCCTAAATGATCCTCGTCTCCCAAAATATCTGATAAGATTACAAAATCGTCACCTTCTTTAATAAGACCCATTGCAATACCACTTACTGGCGCACTAATAGGTACTCCAGCATCCAGCATAGACAATGTACCACCGCAGACTGTAGCCATAGAAGAAGAACCATTAGACTCCAGCACTTCTGAGACAACCCTGAGTGTATATGGGAAATCTTCCCTACCAGGAAGAACTACGGCAAGAGCTCTTTCTGCAAGTGCTCCATGACCAATCTCTCTTCGACCGGGTCCCAATCTGAAAGATGTTTCACCGACACTGTATGGCGGGAAATTGTAATGAAGCATGAAGGTCTTGGTAATATCTCCTTCTAGAGAATCAATTCTCTGCTCATCATATTTAGTGCCAAGAGTTGCAGTAACAGCTGCTTGCGTTTCCCCTCTGGTAAACACCGCAGAGCCATGCACACGTGGAAGGAAACCAACCTCACCGCTTATTGGTCTTACATCCGTATATGTTCTGCCATCAAGTCTTACCTTGTCGTTTACAATAAGACCTCTAACAGATTCTTTTAATAATTTTTCAAATGGTTTTGAAATATCTACTTCATCATCCGGATATAGTGAAGCTATATGCTCCTCAGTTTCAGAACGAACTTTCTTAATTGTATCGTTTCTTTCAGTTTTGGATGAGATGACAATTGCTTCTTTTACCTTACCCTCAGCAAACGAAACAACTTTACTATTAAAATCTTCATCTTCTTCAACAGGATCAAGAACACGTTTTTCCACACCTAATCCTGAAACCAAATCTTCCTGAACTTTGATGAATTCCTGAATACTTTCATGAGCAAACATAAGAGCATCGATGGTATCGGACTCTGAAACTTCGTTTGATCCACCTTCAACCATCACGATAGCTTCTTTTGTTCCTGCTACAACAATGTTCATGTCACTCTCTTCAAGCTGACTCTTAATAGGATTACATATGAACTCTCCGCCAACTCTACCTACCCTTACTGCGGCAAGCGGACCGGCAAAAGGCACATCTGAAACACTAAGAGCTGCAGAAGCTGCTGTAACTGACAACACATCAGGATCGTAGTCAGCATCGGCCGAAAACACAGTAATAATAATTTGAGTCTGATATGTAAATTCTTTAGGAAACAGAGGTCTAATTGGCCTATCAATTAGTCTTGAAGTTAAGACTTCTTTTTCGTTAGGTCTCCCTTCTCTCTTAAAAAATCCGCCTGGGATCTTCCCTGCTGCTGCAGATTTTTCCTGATAATTAACTGTTAAAGGTAAAAAATCCTCACCTTCTGTTTTTTCTTTCGCAGCAACGAGAGTAGCAAGCACTACAGTATCACCATAACTGGCCAATACAGAACCACTGGTTTGTTTTGCGAGTTTTCCAGTTTCAAGCCCAAAGGTTGTACCAAATATCTGGGCTTCAACCTTCTTTGGTTGATTAATCAATACACTTCCTCCTTAACCCTACTTTCTCAGTCCGAGTCTTTGTATAAGCCCTGGATATTTCTCCGGGCTGTTCTTTTTGATATAGTTCAATAATCTTCTTCTTCTAGCAACAAGTAGCACAAGACCACGTCTGGAATGAAAATCCTTGGGTGCGTTACTCATATGAACTGTAAGATCCGCAATTCTGCGGGATAGTATGCCCACCTGAACTTCCGATGAACCCACATCTTTATCGTGAACTGCAAACTCATTAATTATTTGAGCTTTGTCTTCTTTATCTAGCGCCATTGAACTGCCTCCTTCATAAATTTTGATATTTGGCAAAATTACTCAGATTCATTTAACTCCGGCGTGGTTAGTTAAACACTCTGAGCAATTTAAAAATTATTGTTTGGTCGTCTAATGTAGCAAGCTTAGATGAATTCACCATAGCCTCGGTAATAGAAACCAAACTTGAATCCTCATAAATCTTTAAATGGTCTCCAACGTTAAAATCAGGGAAGTCATTTAAATTCATATGAGATTTCCTTAATTGCTTCCCCTGTCTGATTTGAGAAGCTAAATCAGAAGAAACTTTTATTTCGGTCATATGTGAAAGAACATCTTTTAAAGAAGTTAGCTCAATATTCCCGTTCTTTACATCTTCTATCGTTAAAGCCCTATCAATATTAAAACCGTCACTCTCAATTCTTCTAAGCTCAGTTAAATGTCCACCACATCCAAGATCATTGGAAATGTCTTCTGCAAGCACTCTAATGTAAGTACCCCGGGAACATTCCACCATAAACCTGATGAACGGTGAGTCAAACTCAAGAAGCTCTATCTTATTAATAGTTACTTCTCTAGGAGCTCTTTCAACCTCCATCCCTTTTCTAGCCAGCTCATATAATCTGACCCCATCTTTCTTAACAGCTGAATACATGGGAGGAATTTGCTTTATTTTACCCTTATATTTAGAAAATGCATCAATTATTACATTTTTATTTAAAATTCCAGGGGCACATTCTTTTATAACTTTCCCTGTATTGTCTAAAGTATCTGTTGATATTCCAAGATGAAGGACTGCTTCATACTTCTTAAAATCATTCTTCATATAAGGAATTATCTTAGTAGCACTGTTAAAACATATTGGCAATACTCCAGTTGCAAATGGATCGAGGGTGCCAGTGTGTCCAGCGCGCTTAGCTTTTATTATCTTATTTACTTCTGAAACTGCCTTCTGAGAGGTAATTCCCTTAGGTTTATCTAATATCAGAACACCGTTCACCCGAAAGCCTCTTCTACACTTGAAATTACTTTGGCTTTAACTTCTTCAATACTGCCTTTAAGTGAACATCCGGCAGCTCTAGCATGCCCTCCACCGCCAAACCCCTCGGCAATTTTTGCAACATTCACCTGACCTTTGGAGCGAAGACTAACCTTCCATTCGGGATCACTTTCCTGTCCTTCCTGTCTAAATAACATAGCAACATCAACACCTTTTATGCTTCTGGGAATATTAACCATCCCTTCCGTGTCCTGCCTGGAGGTGCCGGTTTTATTGAACATCTCTTTATCCACATATATAGAAGCAATAGTCTCATCATCAGTAATATCAAGTGTTGGGATTGCTAATTTAAACAGTTCTAACTTTCTAAGTGGTTCATTTTCATAAATAGCTTGTGAGATTTTGGAAGGTTCAACGCCAATATCAACTAGTTCTGCAGCAATTCGTAGAGTGTCTGAATTTGTGTTTGAATAACTAAAGGATCCTGTATCGCTAACAATTGTGGTGTATATATTTTCTGCAATCTCTTTATCCAATTCTATTTCAAGTGCTTTTAGTATTCTGTAAATCAATATTCCGGTTGAAGAAGCGCCTTCATCCAGAAGATGTATATCCGCATCTGATCCCGTAGTTTGATGGTGATCTATAATCACTACATTCTTACAATTCTCAGACTTTGCATACTCTTCAAAGTCTTTCCCCGCTCGACTCGTTGCTGTGCAGTCAACCGCAAAAGCAATATCAAAAGATCCTGATACTGAGTTTAGAGATTTTACTATATTTTCAGAGTGCGGTAGGAATTCCAACATTTCTGGAACACC
>BQJP01000027.1 GCA_021604765.1 Thermodesulfobacteriota bacterium | reverse complement strand
AGAGCAATTAATGATGTAGTGTTGATCCCTAGCTTGCTCAGCGCTGCTATTATAACAAAGAGATATAATAACCACCTTACTATGGCAGATATGAAATTTACAAGTATTTGTTCCATCTCTGCTTTTTCTAATAACTTTATTACAACTCTATTTATTATTGATACAGCTATGCGCCCAACTATGAATATCAATATAGCAAGGCCAATGTTTATTCCCCAGGGGATTAAATAAGTGTTTGTAACATTTTCTAAATTAAGTAAATCAATCTTCATTTTTATCTGCCTTTACGGATAATTTATTTTATACTTTTGGCTAGCGCAAGCGCTTCATCCACCATTTCTCTAAGTAAGTTCAAACCTCCCTGCCAGAAATCCGGATCTTTTATGTTTACGCCAACTCGCTTGAGTAAAACATCGGGTGCATCACACCCACCTGAGGAAAGGAGCTCTACATATCTCGGCACAAATACATTTCCTTCATTTACGTATTTACTGTAGAGAGATAAGACTAGCAGTTCGCCGAATGAATAGGCATAACAGTAAAAAGGGGAATGAATAAAGTGTGGTATGTACATCCACCAATTTCTATAATCATCTGTCATTTCGACCGATTTTCCGAACATTGCACTATTAGCCTGAGCCCAAAGCTCGTTGATATTTTCAGTGGTAAGCTCACCTTGGTTTCTTCGCGCGTGGTGTAAAGATTCTTCAAATCTAGTTAGCACCACTTGCCTGAAAACTGTTGCAAATATATCTTCTAATTTCCCGCAAATAAGTGCCAGTTTAGTCTTTGGATTTTTCTCTGTCTCCATAAGCTTATGAAAAACAAGTATTTCAGCAAACACACTTGCCGTCTCGGCAGTTGTTAAAGGGGTATCTGATTGGAAATAACCCTGCTGTCTAGACAGGTACTGATGCACTCCGTGTCCTAATTCATGGGCAAGGGTCATTACATCGCGCATTCTGCCTGTGTAATTGGTAAATACATAAGGATGAGCACTCGGCACTGTCCCGTGGCTAAACGCCCCACCACGCTTGCCGTCTCTAACCTCAGCATCAATCCAATTCTTGTCAAAGAATTTTTGAGCAATATTCGCCATCTTCGGCGAAAAATTATGAAAAGACCCCAGTATTATTTCTTTCCCCTTTTTGTAATTAATAATTTCTGTGTCATCAAAAATCGGAGCATAGCGGTCATAGTCATAAAATTTCTTTATTCCTAGGAGCTTTTTCTTGAGACCATAATAGGTGTCGACCATATCATAATTCTTCTCACATGAAGTCATAAGTGAATTTAATGTTTGTTTGTCTATTTCATTGCTCAGATTCCGTGAGTCCATAGGATCTCTAAATGATCTTATACGGTCGTTAAGTGAATGGTCCTGCACTAGTGTATTAAAGATGAAAGTTAGTACATGTGCGTTTTCTTTAAGTCCAACAGTAAGGCTCTTTGCCCCGGCTTTTCTCTTGTTGCGATCAGGATCATAGAGTAATGCAAGGATTTCAGTCTCAGAGAGGGATTGTTGCTTCCCGTCAAGTTTGATACTAAAACGAACATTGTTTAAAACTTCATCAAATAGTCTTTTAAAGGCTCGTGATCCTGTGTTCGCTTTTTCATCTAGTATCTTCTCTTCCGCCTCACTCAGTCTGTGTGGTTTGTACATTCTTTCCTGCTCTAGAAAGTGTTTGTAAGGAGCCAGTGTTTTATTGCTAAGAAGAGAATCTACTTTTTTATTGCTAAGTCTGATCCACTCTAGCTCAAAAAACATTAAATGTTTTCTTGCCTCTGTAGACTTTTCTTGAATCATCTGAAGAAAAGCGCCGTTTTCAGGGTTCCCAGTGTCTCCAGCGAAAACCAGATAGGCAAATGAAAGCAATCTGCCAATTTTCTCAGATATTTTCTCTAAATCCTTAACTGCGCTAAGTAGAGTTCTGGGAGTTAGCTTTGTAGAGTTGATTTTCCCTCGGTATTTTTTCTCAAATGCTTCAGATTTGCTGAATAAATCCTTGATATCTCGCTCAATTTTTTTGTCTTTGAGTCCCGAATATAGATCAGATAAATCCCAAGTTATTCCTTCAGCGCCTGATTTCTTTGCTCTAGCAGCTTTTGCCATTTATATGTCCTCTTTAATATTAGATATGATAGATATTAAGATAATATTAATTGTGTTCTGATTAATCGTTAGATTTATAACTAACCTTCTAGAAGTTCTCTGACAATTTTATTCACTATGGATCCATCGGCTTTGCCTTTTACCTTAGGCATTAAGACTTTCATTACTTTTCCAATATCTTTCATGCTTTCTGCTTGAGTCTCTTCAACTGCTGATTTTACTATATCCCTTATTTCATCTTCATTCATTTGCTGAGGCATGTACTTCATTAGGATATCAATTTCAGCTTTTTCCTGATCTGCAGCATCAGGTCTATTCACTTTTTCATATTCCTTAACTGCATCTCTTCTCTTTTTAATTTCGGCTCCAACAACGGCAACCACATCTTCGTCTTTAAGTTCTTCTTTATTCTTGTCGATCTCTTTATTCTTTAAAGCGGCTTGAAGCATCCGCAAAACAGATAACTCCAGAGCATTTTTGTTTCTAAGTGCATTTTTTAAATCTTCCGGTATTTGTTCTTTTAATCCCATTTTACTCTCCATATCTTAATTGTTCTTAAGTTTAACTGGAACCAAGCGTTATTAAATATAAATTACTACTCAACAACATAAATGTCAGGGAGATTACGACCCTCTTCCGCAAAATCAGTTCCATATCCAACTACAAATTTGTCATCAATTTGAAATCCAATATAGTCAATTCGTATATCAAATTGGCGTGTTTTCTTCTTGTTCAACAAAACGCAGGTTTTAAATGATGCTGGTTGGTTAGATAGAATTTTCTCTCTAATAAAGTTTAAAGTTCCGCCGTTATCTAATAAATCTTCGACTAATAGTACATCCCTATCTTTAATTGGAACTCCTAAATCTGTAATAAGTTCAACATTGCCTGGAGTCATTTCGTTTTTATAACTTGAAATCCTTATAAAATCTATCTCGGTATTTATATCAATACTGCGTATAAGGTCGGCTAGAAATATGAAACTTCCTTTTAAAATGCCTATAATTAGCAAATTCTTGTTTTGATAGTCGTTTGTAATTTGTTTTCCAAGATCGTGGACTTTTTGTTTTATTTCGGGTGATTTAATGAGTAAATTGAGCTTTCGTCCCTTTATTTCATTTGCCATAGATTTAGTTTATATGATTATATAGAGCTGACAATTATAGTTAGACCCGGCTTCATATGTGTAGAGGCCATTGACTAAAGCCTCTGATATTCTATATTTTTGAGCGATAAAGTTTCTTAATAAATACGAGGTGTATTTAGATTGAGTTTTAAAAAACCACAAGAGCAGCTAGAAATTATTAAGCGCGGCACAGCTGAAATTATTTCAGAAGAAGAGCTTCTTGCGAAGCTAAAAAAGTCTGCTGACACAAATAAACCCTTAAGAATTAAAGCAGGTTTTGACCCTACGGCGCCTGACCTTCATCTAGGTCATTGTGTGCTTCTAAAAAAGCTAAGAGAGTTCCAGAACCTAGGTCACACTGTCATGTTTTTGATTGGTGACTTCACAGCAATGATTGGTGATCCTTCTGGAAGATCGGAAACTCGACCCCCACTTACACAATTGCAGATAAAGGAGAATTCCGAGACTTATGAAAAACAAGTCTTTAAGATATTAGACCGTGAAAAGACGGAAGTTGTCTTTAATTCTGCCTGGCTTGGAACCATGAGCGCAGCAGATTTGATAAAACTATCAACCCTTGAAAATGTAGCCAGAATGCTTGAAAGGGATGATTTTGAAAAACGCTATAAAAGTGGTGTGTCAATTTCGATTAACGAATTCTTGTACCCACTTATTCAAGCATATGACTCAGCTGAAATGAAAGCAGATGTTGAGTTTGGTGGTACAGATCAAAAATTTAACATCTTGCTTGGCAGAGATGTTCAAAGACATTTCAATCAACAGCCTCAGATAGCAATTCTTTTGCCTATACTGGAAGGGCTTGATGGTGTAAGAAAAATGTCCAAATCTCTTAATAATTATGTTGCTATTGAGGACAACGCCATGGATATTTTTGGTAAAGTGATGTCAGTGTCCGATGAGCTGATGTGGCGTTATTATGAGTTGTTAACTTACAGGACAGATGACGAGATAAACCAACTTAAATCTGCTCATCCCATGGATGCAAAGAAGGCCTTGGCATATGAAATAACAGCATGGCTACAGGGAGATGATGAAGCAAATAAAGCCAGGGAAGATTTCGATACAAAATTTTCAAACAGAGAATTTCCAGAAGATGCGCGAGAAGTAGAGCTAGAAAAAAATGAAAGCAGAACAGTTCTTGATTTAGTTGTAGAATCCTCGGCAAGTTTAAAAAGCAGGGGAGAAGCCAAAAGGTTAATAATACAGGGCGGACTTAGTATAGATGGGGAAAAAGTCTCTGATATTAACGAATTATCCCCAAAAGACGGCACTCATCAACTTAAGATTGGTAAAAAAGAATTTGTATTAATAAAAATAGAAGCAAGTTAGCCTATAAGCCGAATTCTGTCTTGGACAATCATTCATCTGGGACACTCATTACTGAGTGCCTCTAGCAACATACCCGGAAGCTCAAGACGGGCAGCCTCGTTTTTCCGAAGAAAAAGCACTTCCCTATTTTGTCTTTCTCCAAGCGGGGTTTACCGTGCCGCACCTTGTCACCAAAGTACGCGGTAGTCTCTTACACTACCTTTTCACCCTTGCCGGCTCTCCAAAAATGAAGAACTTAGGCGGTTTGTTTTCTGTGGCACTTTCCATTGCCTCACGACACCTGGGTGTTACCCAGCGCTACGCCCTGCGGAGTTCGGACTTTCCTCCAGTTTTCGCAACTAGTGCAAAAACCAGCGATTGCCCGGCTCACTTGCTTCTACTATGAAGGATATTCATCGATTGCGAGGTTTGCAAGTCTATCCGCCTCGCTGTTCTTTTCTCTCGGAATGTGTTGAATGGAAATATCTTTATAGTTCTTAAATAGAGTCTTTGCTTGCTTGTTAAGGGGTATTATTTCCGGATGTTTAACTTTCCATAGTCCGTTGATCTGATTTGCTACTAGGAGTGAATCGGTAAATATTCTTATCGGTTTGTCTTTTAGATCTTGAGCAGACTCTAGTGCTGTTATTAATGCCGTATACTCAGCCTGATTATTAGTTTTAGTTCCAAGATACTTTGTGATTTCGCGGTCTGGCTCAGAGTTCTTTATGAGTACGCCTATTCCAGATTCTCCGGGGTTTCCCCTTGCGGCTCCGTCAATAAAGATCTCTATTTGGTGTATTTTGTCAGAAGGAATTGGCAAATCACCCTGTTTGAGCTTCACTCTTTTCTTCCTCTTCACAGTAGAGGATTTTCTGGCAGCTTGGGCATTGAATAATTCTTGTGAAGGTTAATATTTCATTAAAGAGCTGTGCCGGCACATTCATGTAACAACCCGTACACACTTCATTCTTGGCAATAGCCAGTACTTCACCATTGTTCTTCTTGAATATCTTTTCGTAAAGTGGGAAAATTTCGGGATCTAATTTTTGAATAGCTTCTTCTTTCTGTTTTTTCTTGGGCTCATACGCAACCTTTATGTCTTCTAGTTCTAACTTGTACTCTGCAATCTTTTCCTGATTCCCTGATTCCATACTAGCAAGCTTCTCACTCTTTTCAGCAATTTCCTTTTCTAGTGTCTCTATTTTTTCCATTTCATCAAGGAGTTTTTCTTCATGATCTGAATTCATTTTTTTTGTTTCAGCAATTTCCTTCTGAAGAGCCTGGTATTCCTTGTGAGTCTTGATTTCAAATAGTTTTTCTTCGGATTTTTTTATGCTTTCCTCGTTTTGGCTAATTTCATTCTCTATTTCTTCTCTTGTTTTGTCTAGGTCTTCTTTCTGGTCAGTAAGGTTTTGGATTGTTTCTTTTGAAGATTTAATTTCTTCTTCTAAGTTGGAGATTTTATTAGGATATTCTATAAGGTGTATTTCTAATTCGCTGAGCTCCAAATCAATCTGTTGAAGCGCCTCGAGAACTAGTATTTGTTCTCTCATCTATCCCTCCATATTGCGTCTGCAATAAATTTTAAATGATTATACTGAATAGGATTTCTTAGTATCTTATAGGCTACTAAGTTTTGGTTGATTGGGTAATTTGTTATCTCGTCTTTTATATCCATGAACTAGTTCACAACTTTAATGTGTGGGCCCACCCGGACTCGAACCAGGGACCAACGGATTATGAGTCCGCCGCTCTAACCAACTGAGCTATGGGCCCTCAGCATAATTATTTTAGCAAATTTACTATTGTAGATAACTATCCTGACCTTGTCAATGAATTCATTGAAAATCAGGTGAAATAGTTAGTAATCATTTGGATTCTGTAATAAAAATGAGATGAATTTTATCGACGAGCGGCATAGTTCTTTGCTTTAAGGTGCTTATAATACTCAAGAACTTTAGCTATGTAATCGGTTGTCTCCGGATAGGGAGGTATGGTGAACCCATGTTTGATCACAGATCCCTTGCCCGCATTATATGCGGCTAGTGACAATTTAAGGTCTCCATCAAAATAATCCAATAAATCTTTTAAGTATTGAACCCCGCCCTCCATATTCTCTTTAGCGTCAAACGGATCATCAACTCCATAATCACTTGCTGTCTCAGGTATTAATTGCATCATTCCTTGGGCGTTCTTTGGAGACACTGCATCTGGATTAAAGTTTGATTCCGTTTTAATAACAGCTTTTACAAGATATGGGTCAACTTTGTGTTTTTCACTAATTAAAATTATGTCTCTATCGTATTCTGTAATAAAGCCAGTTGATAAATTAACATTGCTTCCTGGTCGTCTTACTTTAAATTTTGCAAGAGATGAACGATTAAATACTACGGTCGGCATTTTGTTATTGCACTCAAGAGTTTCATGAGTTCCTGATCTTTCAATTAGTATCATGCAATTTGCAATCTCAAGAATTTTCACATTTTCAGATTTTACCAAATCAAGTTTGTCACCTTCGACATATTTTCCAAGCTCACCCGTAACAGGGTTTTTTATTAACGCCTTAGTTGTTTTTCCATTTGTTATTGTTCCTAGAATAACTAGTTGCAAGTTAGATTTAGAAACCTCAACTGATAGTAATTTATTCTCTTCTGTTGCATATTCCGGCAGTGTGCCATCATCAGCGAATGAACCGAAAGTATCAACAGAATATGATATCCCTGTCTGGGTTATGAAAAAAAGTGGAAATAACAGCATAAACAAAAAGTCTTTGTTCATATGGGCTTGCAACTCAAATAGATATAAGTTCAGAATATATGATTAACCCTAAAAAGTAAACAATAATTATTTGATGGCACGATTCACTTCAATCTCTTAATAAAAAAGGGCCATGACTGATTTATCAGCACATAGCCCATATTTTTGACTTAATTTTTTAGTGTCTATTAATCAGTTGTAATTTTCTACTTCTTTTTAATAGGATAAAATTTGTAAGATTTAACTTCTTTCCCGTCTTTAGTCTTTTTAACTGTACCTATGGTGACACCCATTTTCTCACCGACTACCAGACTTTCAGGGTCATCCACTTCAACTTGCGCCATAACTCTTACACCTTCTGGAAAGTCGACTAAAGCTAGGGCGTAAGGAACAGGAAATTCTGGCATGCTTCTTCTTACAACTGTAAAGGAATGAAGTTCCCCTTCAGCACTGATCATTTTCTCTTCAATTTCGTCTGAAAAGCTTACGGGGTCAGCCATGTATTTTGGGAAAGTCCAGTTATCGGCTTCTTTTGAATATCCTCCAACTAGCCTTACTTTACCGGCGTCATCAAACGCAAATAGTTCGGGAAACATAACTTCTTCGTTTTCTAAATTCTGAGCCATAACTACAATATCTCCTTGGGGGAAATTTAATGTGGAATATATATTACATCCATTTTTAATTAAGTCTAGAGCACATGAAGGCTGTGTTTGTAAACGTTTTAAAATGTTTGTAGAATAACACCTCGTGAGTCAAACAGTAGCTAGAGCACTTACAATTGCAGGTTCAGATTCGGGGGGCGGCGCAGGGATTCAGGCCGATTTGAAGACCTTTACCGCTTTTAAGGTTTTTGGCATGTCTGCCATTACTTCTGTTACAGCACAGAATACAACTTCTGTTTTAGGCATTAGTGACCTTCCTGCGGAATTTGTAGGACTTCAAATAGACGCGGTCGTGAAGGATCTAGGAGTGGATGCTGTTAAAATTGGTATGCTCTCAAATAAATATATAGTTGAGACAGTGGCTAATAAAATTGTCGAGCATGGATTGAAAAATATTGTATTGGACCCGGTTATGGTGACATCTAGTGGAGATCCACTATTGAATTCAGATGCTCAAGAAAGTTTAATCAATAAACTTTTTCCGCATACTAGTGTTCTTACACCAAATATCCCTGAAGCAGAAGTAATTTCAGGTTTGCAAATTTCATGTCTAGAAGATATGAAGACGGCAGCAGAAAAAATTAGAAAACTTGGCCCAGAGAATGTTATTTTAAAAGGAGGGCACCTTGATAACTCCTCAGATGCAATTGATGTTTTATATGACGGCAAAGATTTTTTTGAATTTAAGTCTTTAAGAGTAGATACTAAAAACACGCATGGAACCGGTTGTACTTATTCAGCTGCGATATGTGCAGGGCTCGCCAAAGGACTTTCAGTTATCGATGCTGTAAAAAAGGCAAAAGAGTATGTAACATTTGGTATTCAGAATTCATTTGATATAGGTAAAGGACATGGTCCATTAAATCATTTTTGGAAAATTGACTAGAAGGAGTTAAATATGGCTGAAATAATAGATGGTAAAAAAGTATCTGAACACATAAGAGCGCAGATAGCAGAAGGTGTTGAAAAATTAAAAGCAGATACCGATATTACTCCTGGACTTGCTGCAGTTTTGGTTGGAGACGATCCAGCCTCTGAAATTTATGTTAGAAACAAAAGGAAAGCATGCGCTAATGCGGGTATGTATTCCGAGGAGCACAAACTTCTTGCTGAGACTACGGAACAAGAGCTCCTTAACTTAGTAGATAGGCTCAACAACGACCCAAATATTCACGGGATATTGGTGCAACTACCGCTTCCTGACCATATTAACGAAACTAAAGTCCTAAGGGCTGTCACTCCCCTTAAAGATGTCGATGGTTTCCATCCATACAACGTAGGTTTGCTTGTTGAAGGAAACCCCAGGTTTATATCGTGTACCCCTCATGGAATTATTAAGATGCTTGAGTTTTACAATATAGACATTACCGGTAAAGAAGCTGTAATAGTTGGTAGAAGCAATATTGTTGGGAAGCCTGTATCTATGCTTTTACTGCACCGACACGCAACTGTGACAGTTTGTCACTCACGTACAAAACCACTTGATGAGGTTACGAGAAGAGCTGATATTCTAGTTGCCGCAATTGGGCGGGCTAATTTTATCACAGCAGATATGGTTAAGGACGGAGCTGTTGTTATTGACGTGGGAATTAACCGCAATGAAGAGGGCAAGCTAACAGGGGATGTGGATTTTGAAGCGGTTTCACAAAAAGCCTCATACATAACTCCAGTGCCTGGTGGGGTAGGGCCGATGACTATCTCCATGCTCCTATGGAATACGCTTGAGTCTGCAAAAGGTACTGCTGAGTAATAGATATTATCTCTAAAGCGGTAGATACAAACAAAATCTGCAAGCCTATAAGTCTGTAACTTCAATGTCATCACTCTGTGGATAAACTCGTCGAGTTTGAGATCTTTGATGTTCACAACTATTGCAAAAATTGCTCAAGTCCTTTGTAATCGCCTCTAATCATTGCAGCATTAGATTGATAACATTCTCTGTTTTATGTGGACGGATATCTTAATTTCTTGTGATTATATTGTGGATCAATTGTGAATTAGTGTTGAGAAATTGTGAATAGTTTATTTAGTTTAGTTTTATGACCTTCTTCTCATCTTTGATTTCTTTAAGAAGTTCATAAATTGAAAGGTTATATTCAGGATGAATAAACTCAGGGTCAATCTCGCATATTGGCTTAAGCACAAATCCTCGAAGATGCGCTCTTGGATGTGGAATGATTAAATCCTCATCGTTAAGAATCAAATCACCATAAAAAATAATATCTAGGTCAATTGTTCTTGGGCCCCATTTTTCGTTTCTCACTCTCCCAAGTTTATCTTCTATTTTGTTGAGTTTTGTGAGCAAATCATTCGCAGAGAGGTCTGTACAAATTTCGGCTGCACAGTTAATAAAATTAGGTTGATCTTCCTTGCCTACTGGTTCAGTTTCATAATAGGAGGAGACTTTAACAATTTTAGCAAAAGCAGCAATTTCTTCTATTGCTGTTTTGCAATTATCAATCTTATCTCCAAGGTTAGAACCTATGCTTATAAATATACTATTCATTATTAGTTAAACTTAAATTAGAATTCTTTGACTATCCAGTCGGCATTCATTAATTTATATAAAAAGGGGGTTAAATTATGACTCTATTGTCGGAAAATGAAATAAAAGACGGACTTTCTGGTTTAGAAGGTTGGGAGCATAAAGAAAACCAGATTGTTAAACAGTTTAAATTTAAGAACTTTGTAGAATCAATGGGATTTGTCACTAAAGTAGCGATACTTGCAGAGAGAGTTGATCATCATCCCGATATATTAATTGAATACAGTAAAGTGACTATAACTCTTTCAACTCACAGTGAAGGGGGGCTTACGGAGAAAGATTTTAATCTGGCAACTGAAATCCAGGAAGCCTCTTAAGTTAAGGTTTATTATCCTTTTCAATTATTTCGTAGTCGTTTTCATCTAAAGTAATCGTTGTGGTCACACTATCTTTTCTATTTGTTACAGGCTCTTTTTTCTTGCTGCCAAAAGAATTAATAAACCTAAGCACTGTAAGTACAATGACTCCAATCGCAACAGCTATTCCTATAAATAGTCCAAACACAGCCAAAACGCCGATTACTAGAAGTACCAAAACGATCATAAGGGGGAAGAAGTAGAACGGCGGTTTCCCTCCTTTAAATTGATAAAAGTTTATTTGTTTATTGTTCATATCATTCTCTTTGCTGCTTCCTTATGCCTGTCCGTGGCATTTCTTATATTTTTTCCCGCTACCGCATGGGCAAGGATCGTTTCTCCCTATCTTTTTTTCTTGTCTTCGTATTGGTTTTTTCTTTTCTTCCTCTTCGGATTCACCTCTGCTTAATACCATGCGCTGCTGCTCAGCTCTACGCTGCTTTTCTAACCTTTCCATGTCTGTCTCGCTTACGGGTTGTACTCTAAAGAGTTTCTCGCATACATCGTTGCTTAAACGGTACATAAGTGAGCCAAACATGTCGTAGCCCTCTCTCTTATATTCATGAAGCGGGTTTTTTTGAGCATAACCCCTTAGCCCGATACCTTCTCTGAGATGGTCCATATTGAGTAGATGGTCTTTCCACAGGTAATCAATGGTTTGAAGCATGACAAATCTTTCTATCTGACGCATGGTATCTGAGCTGATATCTTGTTCCTTTTGCTCATAATATTCATGCACTTTATTCTGAATGTAAGCAGATATATCTTCTTTTTTAATAGCATCTTTAGGCAAATCTTCAAAGTCTATTTCTACATTAAACTGCGCGTGAAGAGACTCTTTAATTTCGCCAAGATCAATCGTGTCCACATTAACTTTTTCAGGCAAGGTTTCTTCTGTGAGATCGTCAGCAATCTCATCAGCCATTTCATAAAGGTTTTCTTTTAAATTCTCTCCACCAGCGAGGAATTCTTTTCTCTTCTTATAAATTACATCTCTTTGGGTGTTTAAAACATCATCGTAATCCAGGAGATGTTTTCTTATGTCAAAATTATGGCCCTCCACTTTTTTCTGAGCGTTTTCTATAGACTTACTTATCATTTTGTGCTCTATAGGCTCGCCTTCTTCCCATCCCAGTTTGTCCATGATTTTTGTTATTGTTTCGGAGGCGAATATCCTCATTAAATCATCCTCGAGTGATACATAGAATCGTGAAGAACCCGGATCACCCTGTCTACCGGCTCGACCTCTTAGCTGATTATCAATTCTTCGGGATTCATGTCTTTCAGTACCAATTATGTGAAGACCACCCATTTCCAGAACTTTTTTCTTCTCTTCATCACAAATTGCTCTTGCTTCTAGTATAGCCTCTTCAAATTGCTCCGGATCGGCCTCTGTTGGGTCTACCTTATATTCTTTTTGTAGTATCTCATTCGCCAAATGCTCATGGTTTCCGCCTAGAATAATGTCAGTTCCTCTACCAGCCATGTTTGTAGCGATTGTAATTGCTCCGATTCTTCCAGCCTGCGCCACAACTCCTGCCTCGCCTTCGTGCTGTTTTGCATTTAATACTTGATGTTTTATTTTATGTTTTGTCAGCATATTGTGAATTGTCTCAGATTTCTCAATCGAGGTGGTACCCACAAGAATTGGCCTCCCTTGCTCATTGAGCTCTCTTATTTCTTCCACAACAGCATTATATTTTTCATCTTCAGTTTTGTAGATCAGATCGTTTCTATCATCCCTAATCATTGGTTTATTTGTCGGGATTACATTTACATCAAGCTTGTAAATATTTTTGAACTCAAATGCTTCAGTGTCTGCAGTACCAGTCATACCTGCTAATTTCCTGTACATACGGAAATAGTTTTGAATTGTGATAGTTGCCATTGTCTGGTTCTCATTTTCAATCTCTATTCCCTCTTTAGCTTCAACTGCTTGGTGCAAACCGTCACTCCATCTTCTTCCCGGCATTAATCTTCCGGTAAATTCATCTACAATTATTGCTTGGCCATCCTTGATCATATATTCCACGTCTCGATGGAAAAGATGATGCGCTCTGAGTCCTTGAATGACATGATGAAGTAGTTCTAAATTTGCAGGGTCATAAAGATTGCCTACTCCAAGAGCCTCCTCAGCTTTTGTAGAACCCTCCTCAGTTGGTGTAACCTGCTTTGTTTTTTCATCTGCAGTAAAATCTACTTCCGGTTTTAGATGCCTTACAATTTTGTCGATTTCATAATAACGTTCCGTCGAATCCTCAGAAGGGCCTGAAATAATTAGTGGTGTCCTCGCCTCGTCAATTAATATGCTGTCTACCTCGTCCACAATTGCGAAATTGTGGTCTCTTTGAACATAATCTTCTAAAGAGAATTTCATGTTGTCTCTGAGATAGTCAAAGCCAAACTCGTTATTCGTTCCGTAAGTTATGTGAGCACCATAAGCCTCTTTCCTTGAGCATTCAACCAATTTTGTCTTAAACGCTGATAAAACATCAAGGTTCTTTTCCGGAGGGATTTCCATCTCAGCATACTCTTTAGGCCATACGCTTAGGTTGTTTTCAATTGCATTTTGGGCTCTTTCGGGGTTTTCCCACTCTATTAAGTAAGAAATATCATGGTTTACAACACCAACCGATAGACCTAAGAACTTATGAATAGAGGCCATCCAAGTTGCGTCACGTCTTGCCAGATAATCGTTAACTGTAACTAGATGCGCACCTAGCCCGGTAAGTCCATTTAAAAATAGGGGTAAAGCTGCAACAAGTGTCTTACCTTCACCAGTTTTCATCTCTGCTATCTTGCCTTGGTGAAGCACTAAACCTCCAATCAACTGCACATCAAAAGGCCTCATTCCTAGAGTTCTACGGGCGGATTCCCTTACAATACCAAAGGCTTCGGGAAGAATATCTTCTAATGTATTTTCTAAAATTTGAGCTTGTTTTTCATCATCAATCACAGAATTTCCGTTTAAACCGCCCTTTACATGCTCAATCAACGAATCGGTCTTTTCTTTGAGTTCTGTGTTTGAAAGTTTGATTAAGTCTTTCTCATGCTCATTAACCACATCAATAATAGAACCTAGTCTTTTTATCTCTCTTTCGTTCTGAGAGCCCACTATTTTTTTCATTATGTAGGAAATCATATTCTAATAAACCTCCAAAAAATAAAAACAGACTAAAGTATATGTGTAAAATAAACCTATAACAAATTGAATTATCTTATTTGATTACAACTAATTTCTAATAAATACAATGGCATAATACCTACACGAACTTGCGACTTTATAATTCTATACCAAAAATTACTTATACTAGGAGTGTGTACTATCTGAACTTAATCACTGGTATCTAAAATTCAATTAAGATCTACAGCAACCACTGAAGAAGTGCCTGATTTATTAGATGTGATACCTATGAGAGATTGTACTTCCTGCATTGTTTTTTTGTTATGAGTAATCAGCACTACTTGGGAATTCTTGTCTATTTCCTTAATGAGTTCCATAAAATAGGATGTGTTCTTATCGTCCAGAGGCGCATCTATCTCATCAAACAGTAAAAATGGTGCCGGCTTAATCAAGCAAGCCGATATTATTAGCGCTATAGCAGAAAGAGCCTTTTCTCCACCCGAGAGCAAGTTGATAGATTGAAATTTCTTGCCCCTAGGTCTTACCATTACTTCGACTCCAGTCTCTAATATGTTGTCCTCGTCTGTAAGAATTAATTTCCCTTCGCCTCCTCTGAAAAGGCGCGCAAATATTTCCTGAAATTTCTCATTCATAACCTCAAAAGCCTCATTGAATCTTTTTTCAGATTCTTTGTCGATCTTGCTGATAGCTTTTGCCAGTGAAGCTATTGCCTGCGTTAGATCGTCCATCTGCTCAGTTAAAAATGTGTATCTTTCTTCTAACTTGTTGTACTCCTGAGGCGCTAAGAGGTTAACAGGACCAAATCTCTCAATTTTTTGCTGAAGTCTTCTAAGTCTCGGTCCTTCAATGTTAAGATCAGTTTCTAAAAGTTCCTTTTCCTCTTCAGGACTCATTTCAGTTTTATTGTCCATATCGTATAAGTCATTCTTTCTAAGGGTGTCCGTGATATTCTCAATCTCAATTTGCACGGTATTAAGATCTAATTCAAAAGAGTTGTTCTTTAGTCGAATCTCTGATAACTGCGAGTTGAGAGCTTCCCTTTTTTCGCTCGTAATTGTTATTTCTTCTTGAAATTTTCGTCTCTCATTATTTTTTAATGTTAGTTCTTCCTCTTTTTTCCGCAGTTTGTTATTTAGATCTTCAATCTCAATTAATGTGTTCCCTTCTTTTTCTATAAGGTTTAGTTTTTCCTGTTTCTTCTCTTCTATAGTTGTAGATTCAAGCTCTATTCTTTTGTTTATGTCCGCTCGGCGTATATCAAGTTCAACCAAGTCCTCGTACAAACTTCTTTCTTTCTCTCTAAGTGAGGCACATGTGACTTTACGATCAGATATGTCTCTTTCAAATGTTCTTTCTTCCTGCTCTTCTTGTTGTATCTTTTCCTCTATAGCCGTTAATTTTTGTTCTAGGTCAATTTTCTCTACATCTAACAGTTGAATTTTGGACTTTGATTCTTCAATTAAACTGGTTTTTTCACTCGTATCATTATTGATTTGCTCAAGGTTCTTAGTTACATGCTCAATTCTTTTTACTATCTTCTCTAAATATCCTTTGAGATTAATTATATCCTTTCTCGTCTCTGCCTCTTTGATGTCAATTTCAATTAATCGGTTTTTATACTCAGTAATTCTCTCATTTATTGTTTTAATTTCGTTTTCATTGCTTTCAATTTCTGAAGCTAGTTTTTCAATCTCAGTTTTTAATTCATTGATTTTTATTCTTAAATTTTCAATTTCTCTCTTTCTCTCTAATACGCCCGGTTGAGTTGGACCCCCCGAAATTGCTCCGTTTGCATGAAGGCAATCTCCCTCAATAGTTACAAAGGAAGAGCTGTCGTTTGCCCCTTTTCTGGCCTCTAGAGCTTCATCAAGGGTAGGTGCTAAGAATACTTTTTTCAGCGTTCTCTCAATAATATTGCTTCTAATATTTTCGATTTGTACAATGTCGAAAAGGGACTTCATATTCTCGGAGCTTTTGTATAGCTCGGTATGAATCCTTTCATCTTTAACCGATATGAATGTTCCTCGTCCTATAGAGTCTTGTTTTAACGAGTCAATAGCCGTAATGGCTTGTGAACTTTCTTCTACTAAAATCCACTTTAACGTATCCCCTAGTGCTGTTTCCACAGCTCTTTCATATCCCTCTGGTACTGAAATAAAATCTGAAAAAGTGCCCAGAACACCTTGCCCTTTGTTCTTTAATATAAAATTTCTTATGCCCTCAGGCAGCCATTCATAGTTGGATTGGATTTGTAGAAGCGCGTTTAATCTTGAGTTAAGTTCATTTAGTTCTTCTTTTAGAGAATCACTTTTTTCAATGATCAATCTTTGTTTCTCATTTAGTGAGGTAAGGTTTACTTCAAGCTTATCATTTGTTTCTGTTATATTTTGTTTTCTAGACTCATTTTCCTTAGATAAATTTTCAAGATTTGAGATATCTCTTGTGGCGCTTTTCTCTTCTTGTAATAATTCCTCATGTTCATTTTTAATTTGGGACTTCCTGGATATAAGTTCGTTGAGTTCTTTTTCGTGTCCAAGCGCAGAGCCCTTCAAGGAGCTATATTCGTTAAGGGTTTTAAACAAAGAAGTTCGGAGGTTCCTAAGATTGTCTCTAGATTCACTATGTTTGGATTTTAATGATATGAGTATGTTCTCTTTTTCCGTTATTTCAGCTTCTTCTTTTTCCAGGTCTTCTTTTACATGTTCAGACATGTCTCTTTTGGATTGAAACTGCTCTGCAATTTTCCCTGTTTCATTTGATAGCAGGACCGCCTCGCTCTCGATTTTTTCAATGAATTTATCAATGCTTGAGGCTTCATTCTTTAAAAGTTCTTGTGAGGATTGTCTCGTCTGTAAGTTTATCCTTGTAATATTGGTTTCTTGTTCAGTTTCTTTTAAAGATTCCTCTGTGTTTGTGAACTGGACATTTAAAGTTTTTAAATGGTTCGTAATTTGAATTGATTCTTTCTCAGTGTCCGAGATGTTTTTTTCAATTTTTGTTTTTTCGTCCAGTATAGTGTCTTTTCGTTTTACCAGTTTAAATAATTTGGCATTTAGGATGATAGATTCGAGTTTGCTCGCTTCTTCTGAAAGTTCTCCAAACTGCTCTGCCTGTTTTGCCTGTAGGCTCAGTGTGTCCATCTGACGTTTAACTTCATTTGCCATATCCTGAACACGGCTCAGATTTTCTTTTGTCGTTTTTATACGGGTTTCAGTCTCTCGGCGTCGTATCTTATATTTTCTAATGCCTGCTACTTCTTCAATTAATGTTCTCTTTTCTTCTGGTTTTGCTGTTATAAGTTTATCTACACTTCCCTGCCCTATTATAGAATGGGTCCGCGCACCAGAACCGGTATCAATAAAAATGTCTGTAATGTCTTTTAGCCTACAGGAAACTCCGTTTAGGTAGTATTCGCTTTCTCCTGACCTAAATACTCTGCGCTTAATTTCCACTTCTTCAAAATTGTATTTCGGAACCTGCTCTAGCACTAATGAGACTTCAGCCATACCTACAGGTTTTAAAAGTTCACTACCGTTTGATATAAGCTGCTCCATGACTTCTGCTCTAAGAAGCCTGGGGTTTTGCTCTCCAAGTATCCACCTGATAGCGTCAATGACATTTGATTTACCACAACCGTTGGGTCCAACAATTGCGCTTAGCTGATTATGAAATCTTATTTTGGTTTTGTTATAAAATGACTTAAAACCGTTGATTTCAAGTGATGTTATTTTCATGTTTTTAATAGATTATAAGTAAAGATTGAATCAACGTGCCAAATCTAATCTGACGTAAATTTAATTATGACAACTTATCTAAAACTATCCTTCTCGCTATATACCAAACTATCCTTGCGCAGGAAACAAATTGTCGTTTGGCACTATATCCGCTTCCCGCCTTAAATTCTGTATCCATGCTTGCAATAAAGCGTTTCTTTGTGCCTGAAGCTCTTGTTCTTCCAACTGGGCTTTTTGTAATTCAAACTCTGCAGGATCAGCACTAACTTTTTCTTTAAATATTACAACATAAAAACTATCGTTGTTTTCGTAGACTTTATTTAGGACTATAGAATTACCTTTCATATCAAATGCTTGTGATTTTGCTTCATCCAGATTGATCTCAGGTACGGACTCTATTCTGGTAAAAGGGCCGGTTTCTTTCAAGTTGACGTCAAGTTCTTTGGCTTTTGTCTCAAGATCCTCTTTCTTGACTGATCTTAACTTTGCGAATGTTTCATTGGCTTTCTTTTTTGCCTTATTCTTAGATTGCTGATCTTTAATTGCTGCTATAACTTCTGGTTTGATCTCTTCAAGTGTTTTCTCTCTGGGTGTAGAAACTTCGCTTAATTCTACAACCCATATTGAGGTTCCTATGGGCATTATAATTAAAGAACCTTGCTCTGAAGAATAAGCTCTATCGACTATTTGAGGTGGAACGTCTCCTGTTCTCTCTGATTTTGCAAATGGAGCGCTCTCACTAATAGTTTCAATTGAATACTCTTTTACTATTTGATCAATAGTCTTGTCCGCATTTTGTGAAAACTCGAAGGTATCTAAAAACTCCTGGCGAATTACCTCGGCTCGCTGGCTTTTTAGGTTAGAGCCTACATTCTCTTTTGCCTCTTCAAAGGAAAGAGTCTGTCCATCTTCAGATAAGAATTCTTCAGGGTATGCATTATAGTAAGCGTTTAGCTCCTCGTCAGATACCTGAACATTATTTTGAAAGCTCTCTGGTTCAAGGATCGCATAACGGATTTTTCTGAGCTCATCTGTTTTGAAATTAGCTTTGTTGCTTTGGTAATACTTTTCTATTTCTTCATCTGAGGGTGCTTCTTCATCTAAGAAATCAGAGGCAGAGAACTCTATGTAGTACAGATTTGCGGTCTCGTTTTGTATGTTATATACATTGAACAGTTTCTCGTCAGTCACAACTACAGTCTCTCCTATAAAACGTGCTAATTTTTGGGCTAGCATTCTCTGTTTATAGGAATTTTCAAAATCTGCTAAATTCTGTCTCAATCCTTGTTCGATAAAATTTGTATATCTTTCAACTCCGACAAACTGGCCGTCAACCTGAAAAGCCGGGTCGGAATGTATTCTATTGTTAAACTCTTCATTTGTAACTACAAATCCCATCTCTTTAGCTTTTTGAGCAAGCAATTTATAGTCTATTAACTGATTAAGTGCTCTCATGTTAATCATGTCTATTGCGGCTTGAGGTAATTCCTGTCCTTGACCAAGTTGTCTCCTCATGCCGTCTCTTTCCAAAGCATACTCACTCATACTGATTTCTTCCCCGTTAACTTCAGCTGCTGTGCCATCCGTACCGCCAGTAAAATCACCAAAGCCAGTTACAAAAGATCCAATTCCAAAAATGAAAGCTACGCTGATAAAAAACAGTATGGTTAATGTAAGCCATCTGTGCCTTGTTCTAATCATATCAAGATTCATATTTAGTATTCCTCTTTGTTGTTTTTGATTTTCATAAAATCTATCCCACTTGTTGGGTAGTTTCAAGAACCTGTGTTGTTAATAAGTTACTATATTACCCTCTAATTCGGCTAGGCTGAAACCTCTATATTATATGATCTCCAACTTGACAGTATGAAAGCACTCAAATATTCTAAAAACCGCTGTTTGTTCACTGAATCAAAAGAGAGAATTAATATTCTTATTCTACCCTTTAAAAAGGAAAAATTCCTATGTTAACTGCGCTTGGCGGCGGAGTAGGGGCTGCTAAATTCTTAGAAGGCCTTTCAAACGTAATTGGAAATGAGCAATTAAACGTCATTGTTAATACAGGTGATGATATAAAGCTAGGGGGATTAAATATATCCCCTGATGTTGATACAATAATTTATCGTCTGTCAGGTGTTGTAGATAGGAAAAAGGGGTGGGGTTTGGAAGGCGATACATTTAATTTTTTAAATTCTCTGAAGAGATTCGGTTTAGAAACTTGGTTTAATATTGGTGACCAAGATATTGCAACACATATATACCGAACTCATTTAAAAAGCAAAGGCTTTTCAGCTACACAAATAGCTTCAAGGATAGCTAAGGCTTTTGGCTTAGCTGATAATATAAGTGTTCTCCCTATGACAGATCATGACGTCGAGACCTGGATTCAGACTAATGAAGGAGAAATGCATTTCCAGGAGTATTTAGTAAAAAAGAAAATGAAGCCAGAGGTTTGCCGAGTTACAGTTCGAGATATAGATCAGGCTAGTGCGGCCCCTGGCGTTGTTGATTCAATCGAAAATGCTCGAGCCATAATAGTTTGTCCAAGTAATCCAATTATTAGCATTGGCCCTATACTTCAAGTTAAAGGAATTAGGGACGCGCTTAAAAAGACTAAAGCTCAAGTCATTGCTATTAGTCCTCTTGTTGGCGGAGTGCCGCTTAAAGGTCCTGCAGACAGGCTTATGAGGGGTTTGGGTCTTGAGGTCTCGTCGGCTCAAATAGCGAGACTTTACTCTGAGTTCCTGGATACAATGGTTATCGATCTTGAAGATGCACACGAAAATCAGGCGATAGTCGATCTAGGTTTAAA
The DNA here is from genome assembly GCA_021604765.1 of Thermodesulfobacteriota bacterium. GTDB lineage: Bacteria > Desulfobacterota_D > UBA1144 > Nemesobacterales > UBA2774 > CR02bin9. The sequence continues at coordinate 14,558 of BQJP01000027.1, read as the reverse complement.
GACCTTGGTTGTTGATACAGTAATGTCCGATAAAGAAAAGGCTTCAATATTAGCTTCTTCCGTACTTGAATTGATCTAACAATTTATTTGAATAACTCCCAATATACTGCATACTAATTATGCTTGACAAGACTATGCCCTTTGTGCGAATATAGGGGGAAGTCAAATTAGAGAATTGAATAATTTGCATATCTAATTTGTTCTAATTTACTGGGGTTATTAACCAAAAATTAATATGGCTTTAATTGATAAAGATTGGGAAAATGTGCTTGGCACGCTAGAATGCGAATCGTTGTTGAATGGTCCTTCAAAAAGACTGTCTGCAATTTTGAATAAAGCAGAGTCTGGAGAAGTCATAGACCGAGACGAGGCGCTATATCTAGTTAATATAGAAAAAGACGAAATTCCCTACTTACTTTTAACAGCATCTAAATTAAGAGATTCTGGCAAGGGTAAGATACTAACCTATTCTAAGAATGTATTTGTCCCGCTAACTCAAATATGCCGGAACAGATGCGGTTATTGCACATTTAAATACGAACCTGGCGAGGGGGCTCTTTTTATGAGTCCTGATGAAGTGGTGGATTTGGCAAAGAAAGGCGCTGAATTAGGCTGCACCGAACTACTATTTGTTACAGGGGATAAACCTGAATTAAAATACCCAGTATATAAAGAAGCCCTTCAGAAACTAGGTTATGAAACTACTGCTGATTATTTGATAGCTATGGGAGAGGCAGGACTTAAAGAAAACATCTTCCCACATACCAATCTTGGTCTCGCTACAAGTGAGGAATTACTTGCATTTAAGCAATCCAACCCTAGCATGGGGCTGATGTTAGAAAATATTAGTCCAAGGTTGCTTAAAAAGGGGCAGGCGCACCATGGATGTCCTGATAAAGTGCCAAAACTGAGAATGAACACAATGGAGCTGGCTGGAGAGCACAGAATTCCCTGGACCTCGGGAATACTAGTAGGGATAGGAGAGACCTGGGAAGAAAGGATTGACTCACTGCTTGCTCTCAAAAAGCTAAGCGATGATTACGGGCATCTGCAAGAACTAATAATACAAAATTTTAGCCCTAAGCCTGGGATAATGATGGAGAAGTATCCGCCACCGAGTGTTGTTGATATGTTAAAATTGGTGGCTATCTCAAGACTTGTCTTTGGTGAAGGGATGAATCTTCAGATTCCACCGAATTTAAATCCTGAGACATATCCTATGTTTATTCATGCTGGGATAAACGATTTAGGCGGGGTGTCTCCAGTAACAATTGATTATGTAAACCCTGAGGCTCCATGGCCAAAGCTTGAAATAATGCAGGATATGGTAGAGGATCTCGGATTCACATTGAGAGAAAGATTGCCTGTATATCCTGAGTTTATTGATAATGAGTTTATTGAAAAAGATGTACTTACACGAGTCGTTAACTTTGTAGATAAAGACGGCTACGTACCACTTGAAGAGGTGACAAATGGCTGACATTAAAGAAGCAATATATAGAATTGAAGAGAATAGGGCAATGGGCCTTGATAGTCTCTTATCAAAAGTGAATGGTACAACAGGGCAAATTGTTAATAAAGCTCTTGTTGGTGATGAAGTGTCAGTTGAAGAAGGTGAGGCTTTATTTGGTTTAGAAGATCTTGATGAGATCTCAGCTCTTGCAATTGCAGCTGATGAGATTCGAAAACAGGATGTTGGCGATGTTATTACTTACGTTGTAAACAGGAACATTAATTTTACTAACATTTGTAATACTTACTGCGGTTTCTGTAACTTCATGGCTCCTGAAGGGGATGAAAGAGCATATTTTCTGAGTATGGATGAAATTGCGGACAGAGTAAAAGAGGCTTGGGACATAGGTGCTACCGAGGTTTGTATGCAGGGTGGTATGCATCCTGATATAGATGGTAATTTTTATATCGAATTGATTAAAGCAGTTAAAAAAGCTGTACCCGAGATGCATACGCATGCGTTTTCACCATTTGAAATATTCTATGGAGCGGAATCACTTGGAATTTCAGAAGAAGAGTTCATAGAAAGACTAAAAGATGTAGGACATAACACCTTCCCGGGCACTGCAGCCGAGATACTTGTAGAAGAAGTTAGAAAAATTATTGCTCCTCGTAAAATGCCTACTGAGGCATGGATAAGAATTGTCAAAAAGGCACATCTTTCCGGTATGCACACAACTTCAACAATAATGTACGGTCATGTTGATGAGCCCAGGCACTGGGCAATACACATTGGTATCCTTCGTGATATTCAAAAAGAGACCGGAGGATTTACAGAGTTTGTTCCACTAAGGTTTATCCCATGGAACACCAGACTGTTTAAACACTCAAAGGGAAAAGTTGCTGAAGGCCCCACTGATTTAGATCAGCTAAAAATGTATGCTGTTTCAAGACTTATGCTTAGGGGATGGATAAATAATATCCAAGTTTCCTGGGTAAAGCAGGGCCCTGAGTTCGCACAATTCTCACTTACTGCTGGAGCTAACGATTTTGGCGGCACACTTATGGAAGAGCAGATATCCCGTTCTGCAGGAGCAAGCTACGGGCAGTATTTCCCACCCGAGGAATTTCGCCGTCTCACAAGAGAGATTGGAAGAATCCCAGCTGAAAGAAATACAACATACGGAATCCGTCAGATGTTTGACGCAAACGGGACTGACTAGTATCAGCATGATCTGAGATTCTTAAGTGCTGGAGTTTTGGAAGGGAATCAGAAAATAATTTTAATCTGCAATTTCACCGTGTAGATCATAAATATCAGCGTCCGTGATTCTTATGTCTACTAGTTCTCCAAGTATAAGTTCTTCATCTCTTTTAATAAACGTATACCCATCTACCTCAGGAGCCTGAGAAGAGATGCGTGCCACATAATTTTTATCTTCCACGCTTTCTACAAACCCTTGATGAACTGTTCCAATCAGCGATTTGTTTTTCTCATAAGAGACTTCAGATTGAGCTTCCATTAGTCTTTCGAAGCGTTCTTCTTTTACTTCTTCGGGAACTTGCTCACCCATTATCCCAGCAGGTGTACCTTCTTCCTGGGAGTATTTAAAAGCTCCCGCTCTATCAAACTTGGTTTCTTCTACAAAATCCAGAAGCTCTTCGAATTCCTCATCAGTTTCTCCGGGGAATCCGACAATAAAGGTTGTTCTTAGTACAACGTGATCAAGACCTTCTCTTAATTGCTTAATAATATCCCTAATGCGCTTGCTGGTGGTCTTTCTGTCCATCAATTTAAGCATCCTATCATTAATATGCTGAAGCGGCATATCTACATATGGCAGAATGTTGTTTTCCTCGGCAACGAGATCAAGTAGTGAATCTGAAATTCCCCACGGATACCAGTAATGAATTCTGATCCAGTCTATTCCCTCTACTTTGGAAGCTTCTCTAAGCATTGTTTCAAGGTTGGTTCCTATATCTCTTCCATAACTGGTCATGTCTTGCGCGATTAAGTTTATTTCACCTACACCTTGAGTGGCAAGGCTCTCAATCTCACCTACTATAGAATCTATGGTCCTGCTTTTCATAAGTCCTCTCATCTTGGGAATTATGCAAAAAGTACAGGTTCTGGAACAACCCTCAGACACTTTTACAAATGCTGAGTGAGTAGGTGTAAGCATAACGCGGGGTGAATCGGGGTCGTAAATCGTGCCTGGTGGGTAGTGAAGAATTTTCTCAGATTTTTCTTGTTCTAGAGCATCTCCAATTTTGAAGATATTTCCAGTTCCCCAAAAAGCGTCGACTTCAGGTATTTCTTTGCTAAGCTCTTCTGAATATCTTTCAACCATGCAGCCTGTAACTATTAATTTTTTGCAGCTACCGCTTTTTTTGTACTCAGAAAGATCAAGAATTGCGTCAAGAGATTCTTTTTTGGCATCGCCTATAAAGCCACAGGTATTTACAATAATTACCTCAGCTTCTTCTTCGGATGATATTTGATGGCCGGATTTTGTAAGTGAACCCAGTATCAGCTCGCTATCTACAAGGTTCTTGGAGCAACCCAAACTCTCAATATATATTTTCATGCACGTCTCTTAACTGTGTGAGTAACTTCGCCCGACTTAACAGTAAGAGTAATTTCGCCTTCCTCACCTCTACCGAATAAATCAAAAGCTACTTCTTCAAGGTGCTTTGATATGATTACATCAAGCCCTCTAGCACCAGTCTGTCTCCTTCTGGCTTCATCAATGATGTGGCTCACTATTACAGGGTCTAATTGTAACTGAAACCCTTCCTCTTCAAATTCAGTTTGATAGTTCATTATTTTAAGATGAATAATTTCCTGTAGTGTTTCTTTGGTAAGCGGCGAAAATGGAACAATTCTGTTAAATCTAGCAATAAGCTCAGGTAAAAATCCAAAGAGCTGAAATTTTGTAATATCGTCAGCTTCTTCCTGACTCATGTTGTAAGCTATTGTATCATCTTGGATATTGTTCTTATCAATATCTTGGAGAAATCCTGCTTCATTGCTTCCGAATAAATTCTTTATGCCGGAAAATGCCCCTACTGCAAAAAAGGAGATGTCACGCGTGGATATAAGCGCTCTTGGTCCCCTACTAGAGAACCCAAAATCCAATGGTATCTGTACATCTGTGCCTTCCAGTATTTTAAGAAGCTCTCTTTGTACACCAAAACCTGAAACATCCTTTGTGGTGCCTTGCCCTGCAAATCTAGCGCTACTGTATGATCCGGCAATTTTATCAAATTCATCCAAAACTATTATTCCGCACTCAGCAATATCAATGCTTTCATTTGCAGCATAAACCAACTGAACCAATATATTTACTACATCATCCCCCACATAACCCGATTCAGTGAACTTGGTCATGTCGATTATGACAAAGGGTAGTTTAAATATTTCGCCGAAAAGTAGTTCAATGAGATATGTCTTGCCGCAACCCGTAGGACCCATGAGTATAGAATTAGGCCTTGGGATCAACTCGGTTCTGGGGATATTGTTAGAGTGCATCTGTTTTAATCTCTTTACATGCCTATAGGCAGCAAGTGATACAGCGCGTCTAGCGTCCGTCTGTCCCTTATAACCTAGTTTATCAAGCTCGCTAAATATCTTCTTAGGCGAAGGAAGAGGGACAGTCTGTATAAAGTCCTTCACATAATAAACTTTTTCTCCTCGTCTCATGTGCAAAACTCCCCAAGGGCTAATGTTTACAATTCTAACACTTTTATTAAAGATATGATAATAAACTCAACACTTCAAGTGCTAAAATATTTTATGTTAATAGTGTCTTAGGGAAATAAAGTGGGCAATCTTTAAAATTTTATTATTTAAGGAACATTTCCAGTATAGCTTTTCCCATATGTAGTTTGTTTTCAGCTTGCTCATATACTACTGAACTTGAGCCCTCTAATATCTCTTCAGTGATTTCTTCACCCTTATGAGCTGGGAGGCAATGCATTACTATAGCATCAGGATTTGCCAGTGAAAGGAGATCCTCATTTATTTGAAATGGTTTAAATATTTTTTGCTTCTTCTTGGTTTCTTTCTCTTGTCCCATACTCACCCATACGTCTGTATATAGAACGTCTGCATTTTTTACGGCATTCTTAGGGTCATTAACTATTTCTATAAATCCTTTCCCGCTTTCTTTAGCTTTCTTCAGGAACTCACTATCTGGTTCGTATCCTTTTGGTGTAGCTATTGAAAGATGAAAACCTAATATAGAAGCCGCTCCTATAAAAGAGTTGACGATGTTATTGCCATCTCCAACGTATGCTAATTTGATCTTATTTAGTTTCTTTCCAGTTTCAACAATTGTGAAGAGATCTGCGGCTATCTGTGTTGGGTGACCCAGATCAGTAAGTGCGTTTATTACTGGGACTGTTGAGTTTTCTGCAAACTCTTCAATTCTATGTTGCTCATAGGTTCTAATAATGATGCCATCCAGATATGAGGACAATATTTTGGCGGTGTCAGCAATTGATTCTCCTCGTCCAAGCTGTAAGTCACTTGGATTCATATATAGACAACTGGCACCCAAGTCGTTTATTGCAACTTCAAAAGATACTCTTGTCCTTGTAGAAAGCTTTTCAAATATCATTCCTATAGACTTTCTCTTAAGAACTTCCTGATTCTTACCGGCTTTTTTACCTTTCTTGAGCTCAGCAGCTCTTTTGAAAAGGGTTTTAAATTCTTTTGCTGATAAATCGAATATGCTTAGAAAATGTCTAGGCATTTGTCACCTCTAGTAGTGCTTTATCAATAATTTTTAGAGCCCGGGCTATCTCTTTTTGCTTAACGTTAAGAGGAGGTAATATCCTCATAACCTTTTGTATTGTCAGGATTGTTAGTAGCCCTTCTTGGATACATTTTTCCACTACTGCTTTTGCTGTTTCCTTGTTTTTAAATTCCATTCCGAGAATAAGGCCCTTAGCCCTGACATCTTTGATTTCCTTTTTGTATTTTTCTTTTAATCTCTGTAGGCTCTCTAAAAAATAAGTTCCAGAGCTGGTAGTTTGATCCAGGAGACCTTCGTCCATAATGGTATCAAGCACTGCTTTTCCAGAACTCATAGCAAGTGGATTACCGCCAAGAGTTGTGCCGTGCATTCCAGGGCTTAGGTATTTCGCAACTTTATTAGTGGTTAAAAACGCGCCACATGGTATTCCTCCACCCAAAGCTTTAGATAGAGTCATGATGTCTGGTTTGATTCCATAATGTTCATAGGCAAAAAGTTTCCCGGTTCTTCCCATACCAACTTGTACTTCATCAAGTATTAATAGTGCTTTTTTCTTTGTGCAAAGTGCCCTAGCTTTCTTAAGATAGTTGTCAGGTGGCAATATTACACCGTTTTCACCTTGAATCGGCTCTAGTATTACAGCGCAAACTTTTTCATCCTGCAGTGCTTTTTCTAAGGCTTCCATTTTCCCATATGCTATTGGTTTAAACCCCGGAACAAGGGGCTTGAATCCGGCTTGATAATTTTTGCTCGTAGCGCTTAGCGATCCCATGGTTCTACCGTGAAATGAATCTTTAGCATGAACTATTTTATATTTACCATTCTTAGAGCCATATGCTCTGGCAAGTTTTATCGCGCCCTCATTTGCCTCTGTGCCACTATTACAAAAGAAAACCTTGTCCGCAAATGAGTTCTCTACAAGGAGTTTTGCAAATTCTCCCTGCTGATCGATGTGAAATAAATTGCATGGCTGAACAAGGATCTTGGATTGTTCCCTTATGGCTTTTGTAATATTGGGATGACAGTGACCCAAGTTGTTTACAGCAATACCTGTTACAAAATCGAGATATTTTTTCCCCTCAGCGTCCCATACCCATGAACCTTTTCCCTTGACCATCGCAATAGGGTAGCGGCCATAGGTGTTCATTACATAATTCTTAGTTTTGGAAATTGTTTCTTGGGTGCTCAAAGTAGAATCTCCGTTCCAATTCCTGAGTCGGTGAAGATTTCCAGAATTAAAGCATGTTCAATGGTGCCGTCGATTATGTGCACTTTTTGTACTCCGTCGTGAAGGGCGTCAATCGCGCACATAACTTTGGGTATCATTCCGCTTGATATAATTTCTTTCTTGATTAATTTTTTCGCTTGAGTTTCGGTAAGTGTCGAGATTAGATTTTTCTTGTTATCCATGATCCCAGCAACATTTGTTAGTAGAACAAGCTTTGCAGCATTAAGGGCTCCGGCAATTTCCCCCGCAACATGATCAGCATTAATGTTGAATGTCCTGCCCTCATCATCAAAGCCCACTGGAGCAATAACCGGTATGAAACCTGAGTTCTCTAACACTTTTACAAGATCAGGATTAACACTATCAACTTCCCCAACCATTCCTAGGTCTGCGCCTTTAGGAACTTTAAGCCCGTTTTCCTTAGCAAATTTTTTAAGGTCAAGCTTCTTGGCTAGAATCATCTTTCCTTCTTTGCCGGATGTTCCTACGGCTTTGCCGCCCATAGAGTGGATCGCCTCAATAATCTTCTGGTTAATTTTTCCAACCAGTACCATCTCGGCGACTTCCATTGTCCTCTCATCAGTCACTCGCAAGCCTGCAATGAATTCTGTTTCTATTCCAAGCTTCTTAAGGTGCTCTCCAATTTGCGGACCACCGCCGTGCACAACTACAGGATGCATGCCTACATATTTCATAAGAACAATATCGCGGGCGAAATTGTGAAGATCTTCATCTCCAACACTTCCCCCATATTTTACGACTATAGTCTGTCCGTAAAACTCTTTTATGTAGGGCAGCGCTTCAACGAGTGTCTGTGCTTTTTGTATAAATTTGTCCATGTCATATTTCCATCCTAAAATTAAGCTCACTATTATAAAAGATATAACTCACTCTGCCAACAAGTTATTTCTAAAACCCATTATTCAATAAAGATAGTAGTCTTCTGCATTACATGCTAAGAAACGGCAATATTTATCGCCAATGAGAATTTATCCTGTTATATTTTCTATCTAAGGAGATTCTTTTAATGTCTACTGATAATAATGAAGCTAAATTAGATCTAAGTGAAAAAGGCCGTGCAAAAGACGGCACAGCAACAAGTTTGGACAAGAGATTATTCTTTCAGTTTATAGCTTTTGGGGACTGTTGGAATACAAATGAAATAATAACCGAGCTTGAAAATGCTAATATGGATATTGTGCTATATGCTGATATAAATGATCCATATGGTATTGGTTTGTTAAGTCTAAGTCAGGATCCAGATTTTTTTGTTACTGAACTCAGAGAATTCTTAAACAGCTCATCTTTTATGGAGCTCACTCAAAAACCTGAGATGACCATGCTAGGGAGGACATATGCGCTTGGCTATGAACCGGATCTAGAGAAAACGCTTTTGACCGCTCCTCGAGCTAAAGTACTAGACCCTGAGTGGCCATGGGCGATTTGGTATCCGCTCATGAGAGAAAAAAGTTTTGAAACACTCACATCAGATGAGCAGCGCGCAGTAGTAGGAGAGCACGGCAAATTAGGTTTTAAGTTTGGTCATGCCGGGCTAGGACGAGATATTCGGCTTGCCTGTCATGGACTGGATAAAAATGATAACGATTTTGTGATTGGAGTTTTAGGCAAAGAGTTGTTCCCTCTATCAGCACTAATTCAGGCAATGCGTAAGACTAAGCAAACCTCTCAACATTTAGAAAGTTTGGGGCCGTTTTTTGTAGGTAAGGCAATATGGCAAAGTAAAGTATAGTAAATCTAATGTGCTTCGAAAAGATTTACTTCAAAAGTGATTTTACCGCCTTTAGTCAGTGCCATCCAGGTTGGGTTAACAGGGTCCCAATCCAGGCTCTCCATTGAAGCTTCGTGGTCTTTTTTTGTCTCCCATTCTATAACTGAGACCATCTCGTTCATCTCTTCGCAGATGAACTGTTTAACCCCGACAAATCCTCTTTGTTTCTCCAGGATTCTGAGAGACAGCTTCTTTATGTCGAGAAGCTCCTGTTTTATGTCATCGTCATAAACACATCTGGTAATCGCAAAAACAGACATATCAGGCTCACCTTTGCTTAGAGAATGTATCTGCTCAAATCTCTGTCTTTCACAATATCAGCAATTTTTTCTTTGACGTAATTAGCATCTATAATAATCTTTTCTTCTTGCATATCCGGGGCCTCAAATGAGATGTCGTCCAGCATTCTCTCCATTATAGTATGGAGTCTTCTAGCGCCGATGTTCTCAGTCGATTCATTAACATTCTGAGCTGTCTCGGCAATTTCAGTAATTGCATCATCACCGAAAACAAGCTCTATATCCTCGGTGTTAAGAAGCTCAATATATTGCTTTATTAGAGCATTCTTGGGCTTGGTTAAGATATTTACAAAATCATCTTTTGTCAGAGGCTCAAGCTCAACTCTAATTGGAAATCTTCCCTGAAGCTCCGGTATTAAATCTGAGGGCTTTGAAACATGAAAAGCGCCTGCACCTACAAAGAGAATATGGTCTGTTTTAACCATGCCATGTTTAGTATTCACTGTGCAGCCTTCGATAATTGGCAGCAGATCTCTCTGAACACCCTCTCTAGATACATCAGGTCCGGCAGAGCTTTCTCTTCCGGCTACCTTGTCTATCTCATCTATGAATATGATTCCAGACTGTTCAACTCTGTCTATTGCAAGTTTTATTACATTATCCATGTCCACTAACTTCTGGGCTTCTTCTTGAATAAGGATTTCCATTGCTTCGGGAACATTTACTTTTCTTTGTTTGGTTTTTTTAGGGAACAGGTTTCCAATCATGTCCGAAATGTTCATATCCATTTCATCCATTCCTGAAGGTGAAAATACCTGTATAGGTAGGTTCTTAGATGTTACTTCAATATCAACATAACGCTCATCAAGCTTTCCTTCTCTTAAAAGTTTTCTAAGTTTCTGTCTAGTATCACTACTGGAATCCGCTTCTGGTTCTTCGGGATTGGTGCTTGGTTTGGGTAGTAACAAATCCAGCATTCTTTCCTCAGCAAGCTCTTCTGCTTTAACTCTTACTGAGGTTTTCTCCTCATCAGTTACCATTTTTATGGCAATGTCAGTTAAATCCCTAATCATGGATTCGACGTCCCTTCCTACGTAACCGACCTCCGTGAATTTTGAGGCTTCGACTTTTAGAAATGGGGCCTGAGCAAGCTTGGCGAGCCTTCTTGCTATCTCTGTTTTTCCAACTCCTGTAGGACCAATCATTAGAATGTTCTTTGGAGCGATTTCATCTTTTAGATCAGGTGATACGCGTTGGCGTCTCCAACGGTTTCTGAGCGCGATTGAAACTGCTCTCTTGGCTTTGTTCTGACCTATTATATATCTATCTAGTTCTGATACTATTTCCCTTGGTGTGAAAAATATGTCATTACTCATTTATGTTAAGTACCTCGACCGTTGTATTTTCATTTGTATATATGCAAATCTCAGATGCAATTTTCATGGATTCTTTTACTACATCCTCAGCGCTTAAATCAGAATATTTAGACAGCGCCTTAGCTGCAGCCTGGGCAAATGAGCCTCCTGATCCTATTGCAATGACATTGTCGTCTGGCTCAAGCACGTCACCGCTTCCGGATATGAGGAACATGGATTCACTGTCTGCTACTGCAAGTAGTGCCTCAAGCCTTCTGAGTACCCTATCAGTTCTCCAGTCTCTGGCAAGCTCTACAGAGGCTCTGCTTAAGTTGCCCCTAAACTCTTCCAATTTTGCCTCAAACTTGTCAAACAGAGTCATAGCGTCGGCAGTTGCTCCCGCAAAACCTACCATGACTTTATCGCCATAAATCTTTCTTACTTTTTTTGCCGTGTGCTTTATAGCGGTGTGTCCAAGTGTTACCTGTCCATCTCCTGCCATAGCAACTTGATTGTTCTTCTTAACACAGACTATTGTCGTTCCATGAAAGTTTTCCATTTTGTTTCCTTTTATGCCCGGGGGTGTGTTTTATCGTAAATCTCCATTAATTTTTCTACTGATGTGTGAGTATATCTCTGTGTTGTAGATAAACTCTGATGTCCCAGCATTTCCTGAATAGCCCTTAAATCTGCTCCACCACCCAGCAGGTGTGTTGCAAAGGTGTGTCTTAGGACATGAGGGCTGATATTCTTGGGTATTCCAGCTATTACTGCATATTTTTTTATTATCCTGTCTATGCTTCTTGTGGTCAGTCTGCCTCCCCTGGAATTTACAAAGAGATAATCTTCTTTAGGTTTCAGATCCAAGCGTTGTTCTAAGTACGTTGTGATAGCAGAAGAAGCCTTAGAGCCAAGTGGGACCAGCCTTTCTTTATTGCCCTTGCCAAGAACCTTAACACTCATAGATTTTAAATCTAGGTCCTGCAAGTTAATGCCTACGAGTTCACTTACTCTTAATCCACAAGAGTAAAGGAGTTCTAAAATTGCTCTATCTCTTGATTCATAAGCAGTATCTGAACCCGGAGCTTCAACAAGTTTTATGACTTCATCTACTGTTAAAAATGTTGGAAGCCTTTTTTCTCCTTTTGGTGTAGGAACTAACTTTGCATAGTTTGATTTCATATCTCCCCTACGAATCAAAAACTCAAAAAATGTCCTGATTGAAGCAATTTTCCTTGATATAGAAACCTTTTTATTCTTTGCATATAACTTGCTTATGAATGCCCTTATTGGTGTTTCATCTAAATTAGCAAAGTCTATGTCGCCATTTTCTGAATTAATTAGACCCATATCCTTAAGAACTAGACCAAATTCTTTTAGATCTGTTATATAGGCCTTCAGGGTGTGTTTTGAGTAGTTTCTTTCGGAGCTTAGAAATTCTTCAAAACTATCTAGGTATTTATCCATAGCTTCTCTTTAATATAAACATTGCACTACATCTTTCAATGAAGGATTTTATAATACCAGAATTGTCTCTAACGAAGGGTGGTATTTTTAAAGCGAAATGGTTTGTGTTACTAGAGATAATGATCTTATCTTTGGGAGTATTCTTTTTCGAATATAGCTGAAAGCTGTATTCTCTTTGCCCCAATATATCTCTTTGTGTAGTACTTCTTATCTAGACGAGTTATTGCTACCTTACGAGCTCCTGAAGAAGCATGTATAAATAAGTTGTTTCCCATATAAATGCCGACATGCGAAGGATAACTTGCGTAGGTTCTAAAAAACACTAGATCGCCGACCTGAAGCTGGCTTTTGGAAACTCTGATTCCAGCGTTATAATAGATGTCCCTTGCGGTTCTTGGTAGTTCAACATTGAATTTGCTGAAAATTTTCTTTACATAACCAGAACAATCTATCCCGGTTTTAAAGGAATAGCCCCCAAACTTATATGGAGCGCCAAGATATTGCTTTGCAACAGTAATTATGCTTTCTTTTGCTTTTAGTTTGCTTGGGTGAGAATTTGATGGGCTTTGTGATCTGCTTGCTGTCTTGTTTTGCTGTTCGCTATAGTTAGGCTTAACCCCAGGAAGAACAATGATCTGCCCTGTTCTGATATTGTTGCCTTTTATATTGTTCACGCTTTTAATTGAGCTTATAGATAGTCCATGTCCTTGAGCAATTAGTCCTAAAGTATCGCCTTTCTTGACAATATATTTTGAATTAATCGTTTTGGATGATTTTTGAGTTTTCTGAGTCGGGGTGCTGGCTACTTTGGTATAGCCTGGAACTACTAACTTCATGCCAACTCTAATGTTGTTGCTTCTCAAATTATTTGCGTTCTTTAATTCTTTTACTGAAACATCAAATTTGTCCCCTATTCCCCCAAGAGTGTCTCCGCTGACCACAGTATATTTCGAGCCTGAGAGCTTTTTTGCCGGCGCGACTTTATTGCCGGGAATAAGAAGAACCTGCCCAACTTTTATATTGTTGTTCTTTAGAGAGCTTGACTCTTTAATTTTAGCAACCGTCACTTTATGGCGGTTAGCTATTCCACCAAGTGTGTCACCCTTTTTGACAGTATATTTTGTTGTGGTTGTTCTGGAGTGTTTTGGGTCAGACTTTTTAGCTGTTTTAGAGTTATGCTTAGCTATGGTAGGAACCTTTAATACTTTTCCTACAGATAAATTGTTGTTATTAAGGTCGTTTGCAGCTTTTAGATTAGAAACAGATGTGTCGAATTTTTCAGCTATATGGCCTAACGTATCGCCACCTTTAACTTTATAAGTTTCAGTGTACTTTGGCTTGGATTTATTCTTTGCTGCAATTGTCGCTTCTTTATTAGGTGTTAGATAAAGTTTTTTCCCAATATTTAAATTGTTATTACTCAGGTTGTTCCATTTCTTAAGATTATCTTTAGAAATTTTAAACTTATTGGATAAGTCATATATTGTATCGCCTTTCTTGATTACATAGACATTCGATACAGTTGCTGACTCACTTGTATTTTTTTTATTAGTTGGTAAATCAGATTTGGAAGGTTTTGCTAGTTCCTTGGTTGCAGATACTTCAGTGGGTATAGCTTCTTGACCAGGTATGGCCAGCTTTTGCCCAATTTGCAAATTGTGGTTTTTAAGATTGTTGGCTTTTTTTAGATTGCTGGTTTTAACATTGTGTTTCTCGGCAATTTCTCCTAGAGTATCGCCTTTTTTGACAATATATACATTAGATATTTCTTCTTTTTTAACTTCAGGAGAAGATATTGTCTCTTTTTCAATTGATTCTATTTCAATTGTTTTTTCAGAAACAACTACTTCTGGTGCTGCATTCTTTTGGAGAGGAATGTAAAGGGATTGACCAATTCGTAAATTATCATTTTTTAGTTTATTTGCTGATTTTAAATCTTTGGTTTTAATGCCGAATTTCTCGGCGATTTGACTAATTGTGTCTCCACTTTTTACTACATAGTTATTATTGCCATCTTTGTTTGAAACCGGAATAAGTAGTTCATCACCAATTCCTAAATCAATATTACTAAGCTTGTTAAATGTTTTAAGATCTTCTACCGATACTCCATACTTCCTAGATAAATCATAAAGATTGTCCCCTTTTTTGACAATATGTTTCGTAGTCGCAAAGGCAATTGCTGGAAGAAGAAGTGCAATCAATAAAAGAAGAGAACGCCTCAGTACCATACCTATACCTCCTAAGAGATTATTAACTATCACCCAACCC
>BQJP01000026.1 GCA_021604765.1 Thermodesulfobacteriota bacterium | reverse complement strand
TTTTTAATTGTTATTTGGTCATTAATTTGTCTTTGTTCAATCGGCATTTGTATAATTATTCAAAGAAACTATGCCGAGTCAAGAAATAATCCCCAGATACTTGACAAGTCCTCATAAACAAAGGATTATTTTATCTTTAGAGTACAATTTATTTAATCAATAGGAGTTTTGGGTATGCAAAATTCACCCTACAAAATTTGGTTCAATGGCGAGTTTGTTGCGTGGGAAGATGCTATGGTTCATAGCCTTACGCACACACTTCACTATGGCCTATCTGTGTTCGAGGGAATAAGAGCATACAAATGTGATGAGCAAAAATCAGCGGTCTTTAGACTCAAAGAACATGTAGACAGACTTTATACTTCAGCTCATATAGCTAATATTGAAATTCCATTTACTAAAGAACAAACCACAGAAGCTATATTGGAGCTTCTAAGTATTAATGAATTAGATGCCGCATATATTAGGCCAATAGCTTATATAGGTGGCGGTAAGATTGGTTTACATCCTGGAGACAACCCTATTGAGCTTGTAATTGCGGCCTATCCATGGGGAACATATCTTGGAGAAGGCGCGCTCGCCAAAGGAATAACAACTAAGATTTCTTCTCTTACCAGAATGGGCGTTAACTCTTTTATGACCAAAGCCAAAATAAGTGGTAATTATGCTAATTCTGTAATGGCTAAGGTTGAAGCTACATCTTTGGGGTTCGATGAGGCAATTCTATTGGACAACGAAGGTTATGTTGCAGAAGGAAGTGGAGAAAACATCTTCATAGTAAGAAATGGAATTCTAAAAACTCCCCCATTAACATCAGTGTTAGAAGGTATAACTAGAGATGCCGTTATTCAAATAGCTAAAGATGAGGGTATTGAGGTTGTAGCTGAAAGGTTTACACGAGATGAACTCTACATAGCTGATGAGGCTTTCTTCACTGGTACAGCAGCTGAGATCACACCTATTAGAGAGGTAGATAAAAGAACAATTGGAGAAGGAAAACCCGGACCTATAACTAAAAAGCTTCAATCAAGGTTTTTTGACATAGTACAGGGCAACGACTCCAAATTTATGAATTGGCTTGAAATGTTTTTTACCACTACTCCGCTTAAAGTAAAGAATGAGTCTTTATAAGGGGCACATAGCCGGCGGCGCCTTTGCATTCATATTATACATTCTAGTATTAGTTGTTTTTTTCGCATTTAAACCCTCATATGAAGTTCTTATATGGTTTGGTCTTTGCATTCTGGGCTCGATCTGGCCTGACATAGACACAAACAGCCACGCACAAAAGTTGTTTTATGGATTTTTTATCGTATTGGACGGGATATTTCTTCTTTCCGGACGTTATAAAGAAGCTGCGCTTTTGGGGTTCTTTGCGCTCCTGCCTATCATCGGTAAGCACAGGGGCTGGACACATTCAATCTCAGCTGCTTTCATAGTACCCTCGCCTCTTATCATACTCCCTATAATCAAGCCTGAACTTAGGGTTGGCGGTCTTGAGTATTACACGCCTGTTGTAATAGGATACCTGAGCCACCTTATTCTGGATAAACAGTTTAAGCTATTTTGAGTTTACTTCAGGTTAATATCAAAAGGCATAATAGTTAAAACTTTTTCCCGATCCAAAGAAGACAAATTGTTCATGATGTCAGTTAATTGATTTACTATTGCAGAGCCTTTAACGAATGAGGAAATTTGAAGACCCCTTGGCTCTGAATAAAACTTGAATATAGGGGTTTTATCCTCTGAAATTTCTGCCTCTTCTTTCGCTATTTGAATCGCAGTAGTTATTCCACCCATTTCGTCTATTAAGCCGTGATCTTTAGCCTGCTTACCAGTCCAGACCCTTCCTCTTGAGACTTGTTCGGCTTTTACAAAATCCATCTTCCTGGCCAAAGAAACTTTTGTAACAAACTGTTCGTAATAAAATTCCATTATCTCTAGAAGCTTTTTCTCTTCATCTTTTGAAAATCCCTTATTCGGCGAGAACATCAATGCATTTTTAGCCTTTATTACAGATTCTTTTGTAATTCCCAATTTAGCGTATAGTCCGTTTAAATCAAACTTTCCCGAAACAATGCCAATAGAACCCGTTATCGTCATGGAATCGGCGACTATTTTATGAGCTCCAAGTGAAATTAAATACCCACCTGATGCAGCCACATCAGACATAGAGATAACAACTGACTTTTTTTGAGATATTTCTTCTAATTTTCTACATATCAAATCGGAAGCTACGGCTGAACCTCCAGGGCTTAAAACTCTTAA
This sequence comes from Thermodesulfobacteriota bacterium, assembly GCA_021604765.1. Classification (GTDB taxonomy): domain Bacteria; phylum Desulfobacterota_D; class UBA1144; order Nemesobacterales; family UBA2774; genus CR02bin9. The sequence continues at coordinate 34,217 of BQJP01000026.1, read as the reverse complement.
AACCAAACCTTTTACATTTCTATCTAACGAAACCTTGTCCAGTAGTTTATTTAGAGAACCTGATCCCAAAGTTTTAACAGGACCGCTTCCTCTACTACTTCCTAAAGTTATCATCCCGGAATCCGCAATTACGGCTATAACAGGATAGGAAGTACTAAATTTACCAATAAGTGAGCGTATCTTATCTTTAATGTTTAGAGTTCTAAGAAAGTTGGCGTCTTTTATGAGGCGCAGTTTTGTGGAGCTTAGCTTTGACACCTCTTCCTCAAGCTCACCTTCATTGAGAATACCCTCAATAAGAGAAAGCTCTTTTGCTTTATCCGCCATATATGGACCATTGTTTATTAAATCCCTTACAACTTTCCGACTAATTCCCCTACCCTCAGAAATAAACTGTTCTAATTGTTCTTCAAGATCTCCTACTATGGAATTAATCATCTCCTTGTGGGGCTTGGACATAGAATTACGTGTAAAGGTCTCAGAGGCGCTCTTATACTCACCAAAGCCCTTCATATGAGCTAGAACACCCATTTTATCCAATGCATCTTTATAAAAAGAGACCTCTGCCTTAAGTCCTATCAGATTTAGCATGGCCCAGGGCGCTAAATATATAGCATCCGCTGATGACGCTATAAGGTATTCAATGTTTCCCCCGCTCTCCAAATAAACTATTATTTTTTTTCCTTGGGCTCTGAGGTCATTAAGCCTGGCTCTAATCAAATTAGCCCTGGCAAAACCAATTTGCAGGTCTCTTATCTTTATAATCGCCCCTTTCACTTTAGGGCGATGCTCAATACCAATTAAGATTTTTTCAATATCCCAAATAGTAAGTTTTTTCTTTGTCCCAATACTGGGTAGTAAAGAATACTCTTGCTCTTCTGGAATCTCTCCACCTAAAGAAATCTCTACAAAATTGGCTTTTTCAAACACACCAAACAAATTATCTACAAAATCCATTAACAAAGATCCTCTCTATAATGTTAAGAACTATTTATTTTCCCGTTAAGTATTTAATTATCGTTCTCACGCCAAATCCTGTGCCGCCTTTAGGATTATAGCTACTATCCTTTTCCATAAAAGCAGGTCCTGCGATATCAATGTGAGCCCAAGGGACTTCTCCTACGAAGTTCTCCAAAAACATAGCTGCAGTGATAGCTCCTCCCATCCTACTTCCAGCATTTTTTATATCAGCGACATTACTATCTATCTCAGCTCTAAGCTCATCATCCATAGGCAACTGCCAAGTCTTCTCACCTACCAAATCAGATGCTTTGCGTATTTTATCTATTAGTTTCTGATCATTTCCCATAACACCTGCGGTATAGCTTCCAAGCCCTACCATACAAGCACCGGTAAGGGTCGCAAGGTCAACTATCTCGTCCACTTTTAGCTCTACTGCATAGCTGAGAGCGTCAGAAAGGACCACTCGTCCTTCGGCATCAGTATTTATTACTTCGATTGTCTTTCCATTATAGGCGTTGATTACGTCATCTGGCTTATATGCCTTACCGCCTGTCATATTCTCACTTGAAGCAATCAATCCATGTACTCGGACTTGAGGTCTTATTTGCGCTACGGCTTTCATAACACCTAGGACTACAGCTGAGCCTCCCATATCCATTTTCATAGTACGCATGCTGTCAGGTGGCTTTAAACAAAGACCTCCGGAATCAAAAGTAATCCCCTTACCGACAATTGCTATACTTTTTCTCGTTTTTTTCCGTGGTTCGTAAGTAAGATGAATAAACCTTGGCGGTTCTTCACTACCACTTGATACAGCCATAAGACCATTCATTCCTCTTTTCTCAATTTCAGCGTGATCATAAATTTCACATTTTAGGTCCCCTTCTTCAGCAACTTGAGACGCAATCTCTGCCAGCTTGCTAGGTGTTAGATATACGGGTGGTTCATTCACTAGATCACGCGCTAGATTTGTAGACTCGGCAATCAGCTTGGCAAATTCGATTTCCTCAGCAAAAAGTTTTGCTTTGATTTGCTTCGAGGAAAAAATTACTTTTTTGATTTTACTTTCGTCAGAGTTTTGTGTCTTATACTTTTTGAATTCATAGCTACCCAAAAGCAGCCCCTCACAAAGAGCCGAGACATAACCGGGACTACTTGAAAATTCGGCACTGAATACAGCTTTAGAAGAAATATTTCTTATTTCTTTAATTGCCAGGATGCCAACTTTTCTAAGTGTGTTTTGTGTGAGCTCTGACTTCTCTCCTAAACCTACAAGCAGAACTCTTTTTGCTGCGATCTTACCAAAAGTACGGCTGAGCATAAGAGATTTACCGATGTCTCCCTTAAACCCCTCTTCTTCCGCAAGATTTGCAAGAGCGCCTTTTAAACCATCATTGACAGCCTTGATAGAGCCTGAGTACTTGAACCCCTTAAAGATTCCTACAACCAAAATATCTGTCTTGAGTTTTAATACTGATTCTGTGCTTAGTGCAAATTCCAATTGATTATACCCCCTAGAATTATTAAAATTAGGATACCACTTGAGAAATATAACGGAAATATTTAACATAGATTAGCAATATTTTGGCTCCTTTTATACAATAATTATTCTATACAAAAAGCTGTGATTCATAGATATAAAACAAATTATTTAAAAAACTGAAATTTGTAAAAAAACACTGGAAATTCGCTTTGAAATTAGTTAAACTCAATATTGAAGAAAAAATCTTTTAATATAGGAGGGAATTAACAATGGGTTGCCCATATAAAGCCATTGCAGATGATACCAGAAGAAAGATTCTGGAATTTTTAAGCCAAGGTGAAACTGCTGCTGGAGATATTGCCAGCAAGTTTGACATATCTAAACCAGCTATTTCTAACCACCTTAAGATATTAAAAGAGGCTGATATTGTTAAAGAGCGTAAAGTTAGACAGAACCGTCTTTATTCTCTTAACAGTGGCGAGATCGACGGCATGAAATATTTTCTTGATTCTTTGACGATGAAAGAAAATAGTGCTTTAAGAGCTTAGTAATATTAGATTTTTTATTACTCTGAAAGCCGATCGCGCTATAACATATTAGCTTGATAAAATTTCAACTTAACTAAAAAGCCGCTTATTACCAATTACGGTATATGTGGCTTTTTATATTTTTAGAGCTTTTTCAGCACACTCAGCTAAACTTATAGACTAAGTTCATTAAATCAACTTTTGTCCTGGAGAACAATGTCTCGAGTAATTTCCGTCGGCACAGCAAACGTTCCATATAAATTCAATCAATGTGAGGTGAAAAAATTTGCGCATGAACTTTTCACCGATAACAAAAACTATATAAATAGGATGTTAGGTGTATTTGACAATTCGCTTATAGAGACAAGACATTTCGTCCATCCTAGGAATTGGTTCGATGCTCCAAAGAATTTTGTAGAAAGATCAGAGTCATTTCTAAAAAACTCAATTCAATTATCTAAATCCGCAATAAATGACTGCTTGGAAAAAGCAGATGCTGATTTAAATGATATTGACCATATCATATTTGTTACGAGCACAGGAATTAGCACCCCTTCCCTTGATGCACATTTGGTAAACGAGCTTAAAATTGACACCCATATAAAACGTACTCCGATATGGGGCTTAGGATGTGTCGGCGGTGCTGTGGGATTAACTCGGGCGATGGAATATACCATGGCATTTCCTAAGAGCGCAGTATTAGTAATTGCTCTTGAAATATGTAGCCATGCTTTTCATAGAGAAGATTATTCTAAAAGCAACATAGTGTCGCTTGCACTATTTTCAGACGGCGCTGCAGCATCGATAGTTTCAGGCGATAAACATAGGCTATCTAAGTCATCCAATATAAGTCTGATAAATTCGCTATCAACAACTTACTATGATTCTCTTGGAGTTATGGGTTGGGATATTGTCGATGACGGTTTCAAAGCTATCTTTAGTAAAGATATTCCGACTATTGTTAGAAACGAGGTTAAATCCAACATTGAAGAATTACTTAGCGCTAACAATCTATCCATATCCGATTTGAAACAATTTGCTGTTCATCCCGGAGGTGCTAAGGTTCTGATGGAATATGAAGGATCCCTTGGACTTCCTCAGGGGACATTCAGACATTCCAGAAAAGTACTCAAAGAACATGGTAATATGTCGTCTCCTACAGTTCTCTATGTTCTAATGGAAATAATGGATGAAAAAGATTTTAAGCCGGGCGAATATGGTATCATCTCAGCTTTAGGTCCCGGATTCAGTTCTGAAATCATTTTATTTGAAATTGTATGAACCTATTTTGGATTATAATAGCCATATTAGCTATTCAACGTCTCTTAGAGCTTCTTATTGCAAGAAGAAATGAGAACTTCGTCAGGGCTAGAGGTGCCAAGGAGTATGATGCAAAAGGATATAAACTAATAGTTTTAATGCATGTAGCTTTTTTTATATCATTAGTCTCAGAATATATATTCTTTGGTAAGAATCTAAGTCACTATTGGGTTTTACTTCTAATAATATTTTTACTGGCACAAATTGTTCGATATTGGGCAATAAGCGCGTTGGGATATTACTGGAACACTAAAATTCTGGTAACCCCAAATACACAACCAGTTAATCAAGGTCCCTATAAATACATAAGACATCCTAACTATCTAGCTGTTATAGTTGAAATCGCAGTTATACCGTTAATATTTTCTTGCTACTTTACCGCAGTTTTTTTCAGTGTATTGAATTTGATTGTGCTTAGAAGAAGAATCAGGATTGAAGAACAAGCGCTTTCAACGCTTGATTCAAAAGTTAGCCAATAGATCATCAAACAAACCCTAGAGATATCCAACCTATAACAAATAGTTTTCTTTAATAACATTGCTAAGTAAATGGAGAACTTTTTTACTTATTTCCAAACACTCTTGATTAAAGAACCTATATTGAGATAGAATGGAAGAGTTAATTAAATCTTGACACAGGAGGAATTTTTGATGGGATCATTACTCCATACTAATGATGATTTTGGTTTATTTATTGCAAGAATTACTCTAGGCATTGTTATCTTGCCACATGGTTTGCAAAAACTCTTAGGCATGTTTGGAGGAGCTGGTTTTTCCGGCACAGTTTATTTCTTTGAAGGAAGTGGAATCCCTTCTGCAGTTGCAATATTAATAATCATAGGTGAATCATTCGGTGCAATCGGTTTAATAATTGGTTTATTGAGCAGATTAGCAGCTTTTGGTTTAACATTAATTATGCTCGGTGCCATTTTCATGGTTCATCTTCAAAACGGCTTTTTTATGAATTGGTTTGGAAATCAGAGCGGAGAAGGTTTTGAATATCACCTTCTTGCCCTGGGACTGAGCTTAGTTGTTCTAATCAATGGTGGAGGCAAATGGTCAGTTGATAGAGCGATTGTCAATTAATTTCTTTTTAAAATATTGCTAATGATCTGCATTAAGCAATTTTTTGCATCTAATAGTTTGAGAGTCAGATAAAGTTTTTTATCACAAGGGGCTATATAGCTGAGCAATGCTGGCAAATTCATCTTCACCCCCTCCCCCATGGACACTTGAAATAGACCTTTGTCTGGCAGTTGAACTCTTCTAATATCAGATTCTATTAAATATATTTTGATTTTTTAAGCGTTATCCTATATAATCTATTTACATAATTAGCTAATTACTCGTTCCTACTTGGAGGTTCCAAAAATGGGGTGTTCCTTTAAAGCACTAAGTGATGAGAGGAGAAGGAAAATTTTGTCTATACTAGGCAAAAAAGATGCAAATGCCGGAGAGATAGCCAGTAAATTCAAGATATCTCAGCCAACTGTATCAAACCATCTAAAGATTTTAAAAGAAGCAGGTTTAATTAAGGAAAAAAAGGTCAAACAGAACCGAATATATTCACTAAATAAACCTAAACTTCAAAAAGTTATAGAAACATTACAAGAAATAGCAGATTAGTTTATAGAAAATACCTTAATTTCATCTACTAAATTTAAATAGATGCGGGATTTTTATATATTATGTCCCAGATCTATTTTTGATTGCCTTATTTCTTAATAATCCCCCTATAAGTTATACTGTCATTATTAGAATTGGCCGATATTGATAGGTATATTTTTTCTGGAACCCGGATATCACCTGAAAATTAGAATAATTAATGGAGAATTCCCATGATTGACAAAGAAAGAATGACTGAACATGTTATGGATATTATAAAAATCGACAGTCTGTCAAGAAAAGAGAAAGATGTAGCGTTGAAATTGCAGAAGGACATGGAAGAAATAGGGGCTGAATGCTTTTATGATGATGCAGGAGAGAAGGTCAATGGAAATGTTGGAAATCTGATAGTAAAACTAGAGGGAAATAAACCAGACGCCCCACCCTTTTTCCTCTCAGCCCATATGGATACTGTGGGACCAGGTGAAGGAATTAAGCCCAGAATCGAAGACGGCATTATCAAAAGTGACGGCACAACCATCCTGGGAAGTGACGACAAAAGCGGCATAGCGGTAATAGTAGAAACTATAAGAGCCATAAAAGAAAATGGCGTAGCTCATGGTGATATAGAGATCGCATTTACAATATGCGAAGAAATTGGCCTCTTGGGATCCAAACATATTGATATGTCCAAATTTCGTGCTAGACACGGAATTGTGCTAGATAGCAGTACTCCTGATCGACTTGTGTTAAGATGCCCATCCGCTGACCATTTAGAATTTACAGTACACGGACTTGAAGCCCATGCAGGACTTTGTCCTGAAAATGGTATTAGCGCTATTCAAATAACAAGTGAAGCAATTTCTAATATGAGGTTAGGAAGAATAGATGACTATACTACTGCAAACATTGGGGTTATTAGCGGTGGGAGAGCAACAAATATTATTCCAAATCAGGTGCGGGTTGTTGGCGAGGCTAGAAGTCATGACGAAGAAACGCTAAAAGAACAAGTAAATCATATGAGAAAGTGCTTTCATGAAGCTGTTTCAAATTATGAAGTCACTTTACATGATGGCCTATCCGCTGAAGGGACAACTTATGTAGCCAAACTCGATGAAATAATTGAAAGAAGTTACGACAGAATGGATGTGGATATAAAATCACTTCCCGTTGTTCTCGTCGAGGCTGCTGTGAAAAATCTTGGATATACTATCAAACGCCATACCAGCGGTGGTGGGTGTGATGCTAATTATTTCAACAAATTTGGAATCGAATGCGCTAATTTAGGAACCGGGATGTATGACCTTCATACAGTAAATGAATATCTGGTTTTGGAAGAGTTTTATAGATCGGCAGAAATTATGCTTGAAGCAATAAGACTTAACACAAAAATACCATCTTAAAATTCTTAGATAAAATCAAAATGAGCAAAAAGGCGTTAATAATTGTTGATCATGGAAGCAAGATAAATGAAGCTAATGAAATGCTAGTCGATATTGCGGAGCTGATTAAGAATAAGAACTCCTCTGAGTTTGAAATAATTACTTATTGCCATATGGAACTAGTTGAACCTACAATCTCACAAGCATTTGATGATTGCGTATCAAAAGGGGCTAATCTTATTGTAGTGCATCCGTACTTTCTAGCACCTGGCAGACATTCAACACAGGATATTCCAAGAATGGTTAAAGATGCTGCAGCAAGTCACCCTGAAGTCTCTTACATTATTACAGAACCACTCGGGATTCACGAGAAAATTATAGACGTCATACTAGAGAGAGCCAGAGTTACAACTTAAACTAAATCTTCTATAGTAAAAATCTTGCTATTAAAATAAAATGGAAAAATACAGTACTGTAATATTTGATTTGTTTGACACCATAGTCGATTTCAATTTTAATCATCTCCCAACTATTGAGCTTAAAGGGTTTAGGTCGAGAACCACCAGCACGGAAGTTTATGAAGTTTTTAAGCAAGACTATCCCCAAGTCAGCTTTGAAGAATTTTATCAGCCCTTCATAGATAGCTACCACGAATTTCAAGAAATGAAATTAAAAGAGTTCAGAGAATTCCCAAATCGAAATAGATTTAAGCTGATGCTTAGCAAAATGCACCTAGATCCAATTGAGAATCAAGATGAGCTAGAAGACAAAATGGTAATAGCACACATGGACGCACTCGCAAGGTGTGTAGAGTTTCCAGAAGAAAACAAAAAAACTCTTCAGTATATAAAAAATAAAGATTATAGAATGGCTATTGTTTCGAATTTTGATTACTCACCAACCGCTTATAAATTGATAGATAAATTTGAGATCAGAAGCTTATTTGATGAAATCATTATTTCAGTTGATGTAGGTTGGAGAAAGCCCAAAGACATTATCTTTCAAGCAGCAATCGACAAGCTGGTGATAAAACCTACAGGAGCACTTTTTGTGGGAGATAACTACAACGCTGATGTAGTAGGTTCAAAAGCTATTGGTATGGATGCGGTGTGGATTAATAAAAAGAATCAGCCTGTAGACAACCTAAACCCAGATCCTGACTATATAATGAAAAGCCTATCAGATCTTATTAATTTAATATAGATGCAATCGACCTAAAATACTTTCAGATTTGTTATATAATAGTGTTTCGTCTCAGATCACAACTTTAACTAAAGAAATGCAATGAAGAAATTCACTAAACCACTCCGAAATATACCGACCTTAAAAGAAGCTCTTACGGTAGAGACGATGTCAGAGATGATAGAAGCCTCTGTTAACGAAAATGAAGAGAATATAGCATTCTTAACACCAAGGGAGGGAACACTCTATGAATTAACTTATGCTCAAGTGCTTGAGCGGATTAAGAAACTGGCACGTCATCTTAAAGAGTTAGGAATTGAGAAAGGAGATCATGTCGCCGTACTGAGTGAAAACCGTCCAGAATGGGGCATCTCTTTTTTTGCGGTCTCATGGATAGGAGCAGTAGCAATCCCACTTGACGCTAGAGCTTCCTTTCATGATCACAAATTTATAATGGACTTTTCATTTACTAAAGCAGTGATTCTTTCCGGATCTTTTTACAAAAGCATTAGATCTATTTCAGATGAAATAAATAGCCTAAGACACCTAGTACTTATGGACCAGATAGAAGATATACAAAACAAATATTCAAAGGGAATAGAAAAGGAAAATGTTGGACCAGAGGATCTATTAGAAATACTTTTTACTTCAGGCACCACAGGCGACCCTAAGGGTGTCATGCTGAGTCATGGCAATGTCATGTCCAATGTTTCCGATATATATAGAATTATTGAATATAGCCCAACCGACAGGGCTTTCTCAATACTACCGATTCATCATTGTTATGAGTGCACTGCTGGATTAATATCTACCTTTAGCAGTGGGATGAGTGTATTTTACGCCAGGGGCTTAAAACCCAGGGAACTGCTTGAGGACTTGAAAGCTGCGAAACCTTCAATCTGGTTAAATGCGCCGCTTCTACTAGAGAAGCTCTATCTAAGAATTGAGAAAGAACTAGCGGGACAAAAAGGACTTAAAAAATTTATAACCAAGGCACTGCCTAATTCGATAATCGGCAGGAAAATCAGACAAAATCTCGGACTTGAAAGAAGCAGATTAGTTGTATCCGGAGGAGCGGCATTGCCGGGATGGATATCAGAAGGATATAAGAAGTACGGAATAGATGTCATTCAAGGCTACGGCATGTCTGAAGCTTCTCCTCTTATATCTGTAAATCCTCCGAGGAATCCCAAGTCTGATAGTATCGGTATGGTTATACCAAGTGATGAGGTTGAAATAAGAGATATTGATTCTGAGGGTAATGGGGAAATAGTAGCCAGAGGCCCAAACATAATGAAAGGTTATTATAAGAATCAGAGTGCCACTAAAGAAACGCTTACGTCTGATGGATGGCTTTTAACAGGTGATATAGGATATTTTGATGAAGATGGATATTTATATATAACGGGTAGAAAGAAGTTTGTAATAGTAACTAGAGGCGGCAAAAATGTATTCCCTGAGGAAATAGAAGAAAAGTTAACAAAGTCAATCTACATAGAGGAAGCGCTAGTATTTAGTCCCAATGATGTAGACATCCAAGCCCTAATTTATCCTAACATGGAGGAGATTAAGGAAAGGCTCTTGAGCAAAGGACAGCAATTTTCTGAGGATAATATTTGGGAGTTCATTAAACTTGAAGTACGTAATACTAACCGCACTCTCGAGTCTTATAAAAAGATAAGAGAGTTCGCAATCAGGCAAGAAGAATTTCCCAAAACTACTACACGTAAAATAAAACGATTCTTATTTAAAGATTTTGAACTAAACCCTGAAACAAAAAACAACTAGAATCAGAATTAAAAAAAATATACAATATATGATAGCCATTATATTGATTTCATATTATACTAAATATTGGGCGGGGTTATTATTTTAGTTATACTAAAACCTGTGAATAATTAATCTTCGTTTCATTTTATAGTAATACAGGTATCAAAATGTTAACAATGAGATTATTAAACATTGGTAGTCATAAAATATTTGCTCTTTTATCTACGGCGGCATTAGTATGCGTACTAGTAGCGGGATGTGCTACGCCTAAACAAGAGAACCTGATTAAAGATGCTCAATCGCCGGAACAGACCCAGGCATCATCACTAACAAAAGTTAGCAATATAACAAAGCAAAAGATACAAACATCTTCTTATTATCCTCAGATACAGATACAAACCAAAAGCATTAAAGCAAATAAAAGTCTTCCTAAACTTTATGAGCGGAACAACTATTCTTTGTTCTGGATCAAAACCGACGGACCTACACCACAGGCTATGAAGATGGTAGAAGTCATTAGAAATAGCGGTGATGAGGCTCTCAACCCTGAAGATTATAATTTGGAAGAGATAGAATCTACTTTGAGTAGAATGCAAAACGATAATGAGACAAAACGTCCTTATGATGAAGAAGATCTTGCAGAATTAGAACTTCTGCTTTCTAATGCTTTTCTCACTTACGGGCATGATTTACACTATGGACGAGTTAACGCAGAACAAATAAATCTTGATCTGCTCTCTGGAGAAAGACCGGTCAATATATCTCAATTACTTATAGATGCGACAACCACCAATGACGTTGAAAGCACATTAAATGCTCTGATGCCGAAATATCCCATGTACGGCAAGCTAAAAATATCATTAAAAGAATATAGAGAGATAGCTGCAAACGGAGGCTGGCAAAGAGTTCCTTACGGAGATAAGTTCAAGAAAGGTGCTCGAGGAAACAGGGTATTGGCTTTAAGAGAAAGACTCAAGGTCACTGGAGAATTGGAAAGCTCATCACCAGATAGTGAAGTTTTTGATGAAACACTAGATATCGCTGTTAAAAAATATCAGGAACGAAACGGGCTGTATGTAGACGGTGTAGTAGGCAAGTCAACAATGGAGGCATTAAATGTACCAGTACAAGAGCGTATATCTCAGATAGAGCTTACAATGGAGCGTTGGCGATTATTGCCTCAATATTTGGGCAACAAATATATCCTTGTAAATATTGCAAATTACAACCTATATGGCGTAGAGAACAATAACGAAAGTATTACTATGCGTATAGTCGTTGGAAAACCTGAATGGAATACTCCGATGTTTAGTGAGGAAATGACCCATATAGTAATGAACCCCTATTGGAACATACCTCCAAGCATTTTTAAGGATGACATAGCACCAAGGATTAGGCAGGATTCAGGATATCTCTCAAAAAGGGGTATTGATGCAGTTGGTCTCAGCGCTCCGAAAAAGATAGTTGTTGAAGAGGTTGAAGAGAATGAGATCGTAGAAGTTGCAGAGAATGTAGAAGCTACTTCAGAAGCCGAAAATGAAGAAAGAGGCGAGCAACAATTATCAGAGGTTGAAATACAAAACAAGAAAGCCCAAGAACAATATATTTCAAAAATTTTATCAGGAAAATACAGACTACGCCAGAATCCGGGACCGGGTAATCCACTTGGTCAAATTAAGTTCCTGTTTCCAAACAAACATTCGGTATATCTTCATGATACGCCAAACCGCGGATTCTTTAAAAGAGCCCAACGCAATTTTAGCCATGGATGTATTAGGGTAGAAAAACCAGTGGACTTGGCAGAGTTTGTTTTAGCCTCAAACGGAGATTGGGATGAAAGCAGAATTAAATCCAATATTAACTCAAGAAGAACTAAAACTGTTCATCTAAATCAGACAATTCCGGTATACATCCTTTATTTTACAAGCTGGGTGGATAATCAGGGAAATGTGAATTTCCATAAGGATATATATGGATTGGATCAAACACTCTTAAACGCACTTAGAACTACGCACCCGAATGTAGATATGGCAACCGCCCAATAATCATTTATTCCACAATACAGATTAGTAGTACAAAGAAATATTAATGAGTTAGATTTTGAAAATCAGAGCCCGTAGGATTCTGATACACTCTTAAATCAAATTCAGGTATCACAGCTAGAATGTGATCAAAAATGTCGGCCTGTATAGATTCGTAATTGGCCCAAACCTGATCATTGGTGAAGACGTAAACTTCTATCGGGAGCCCGGTGGGCCCAGGGTCTAGTTGCCTCACAAGAAGCGTAAGATCTTTATGAATTTTAGGGTGGTCTTTAAGGTATGAGACAAGATAAGCCCGGAAAGTTCCTAGATTTGTCATCCTTCTGCCGTTTACCAATACTGTGTCGTCTATATTACTTTGTGAGTTATAATCTGAGAGTTCTTTCTTTTTATCTATAATGTAGTTGCTCAGACATTGTATTTTGCTAAATTTTTCAATCATTTCTTGAGTACAGAACTTAACGCTGCTCATGTCTATGTAGATTGAGCGCTTTATTCGCCTTCCACCGGACTCAGACATTCCACGCCAGTTCCTAACCCCGTCACTCACTAAGGCGAACGTTGGTACTGTTACAATCGTTTTATCAAAATTCTGTATTTTTACTGTTGTAAGAGATATATCTACAACATCTCCGTCTGCGCCATACTTGGGCATTTCAATCCAGTCCCCTAACCTTACCATCTTATTAGCTGACAGCTGTATGCCGGCTGCGAGACCTAGTATTGGATCTTTAAAAATCAGCATTAACACAGCAGCCATTGCGCCCAGCCCACCGATAAAGAATGCAGGTGATTGACCAATTAGAATAGAGACAATGATTATGCCAATAATCGCAAATATCAGGATTTTAGCAACTTGAGCAATTATACGAACAGGGAACCGGCCTGCATCATCATAGTTATGATAGATATCCACTACTGAGGAGAGAAACGCATCAATTGTAAAGATAGCTACAAACAGCATATATATCTCTGCAATGATTTTTGTAACTAATATGGCTGTGGGGTCTTTAAAAAATACTGATGACATTAGATAAATAACCAGCGCGGGAGCAAAATGGGAAAGACGCCGGAAAAACTTTCGTTTAACTAGCACATCATCCCATCGGGTACTGCTCCTGGCGGCAAAGTGGTGAACTATTTTTAATATGAACCGTTTGGCAATATAGTTAGCTATAACTGCCAGAACTATTAACACTGCCAAGATTATTAGATCCATTACAATTGGAGCTAATTGTTGTAGCCCTAATTCCAGGCTGAACCATGTCTCAAATCTTTGTAATAAGTTGTCCATTTTATATATGGGAAAAGTTGATTAAGTTAGTCTTTAATTACTTCAGTCTGGTTATTGATAATTACCACATGAATCTCAGCATTTTTTCCATCTTCAAACTTTACTCTGTAGGCTTTACCAACCATCTTTGTTATAGGTTCAATAATCTCACCTACAAGCCCGGGTTCAAAAACTTCATCCCTAGCTTGAATCTTAAGAACTACCTTGAACTTAGTTCCAGGAACATACATTTACTCACTCCCAATTTATTAAGCTTCTAAATTCTTGCAACTATTCTCTGAATTAAGATTCTCAAATTGGTTCATCGAGCAATCAACATTTTCATGTTCAAAGTACACAAATGAGGATACTGGAAATAATCCCCCTAGAACTAAACCTAAAACAACTGACATGGTTATTACTACTTTTCTCATTTTGATCTCCTTTTCATGCTCTATAAACAATATATGGATGGAGTTATAAGAATTCAACCCATCATTTTCAATTATAAGAATATTATCTAGACATAGGTATTCTGTTTATATTCAGAAATAAAGTGAAACCGTATTTTAAAAAGTATAGGCTAGCCACTTATGATAAATCTGCCTGGATTCTCTCACACTCGGAATAAAGCTCCTTAGCAACTTCAAGCATTTCAACTGCTAGCTCTTCTGAGGGTTCCTGGTCTACCATATCGTTTAAGACACTCGAGATATCAAGCCATTTTTCATCTGAATCACCGGTTCGGACCAGTAGGTTTTCAAACTCCCACATTGTCTGCTCCGATGTAAACGGATCCACGAGTTTTGTATAAAGAGGCACATGAGCACTTGCTGCACAGGAATGAAACGCTTCCATAATTGACGTTTCATATTCACCGTGTTTGAGCAAAGCTTCAGCCTGCTGAATGCGTTTCTCAGCATCAGTGAATGTGGGAACCTTCTCTTCCACTGTTGCTCCAGCGCACTCACCTTTTATGCCTTTTTGAAGCTCGAATTTCTCTTCTTCGTGACCCCAGTCCTGATAAAAAGAAGGATCTTCTTCAAAAGTAGGTATTTGGGTAAATTCAGTTATTTCTTCTTTGATTCTATCGCGCCCCAGTCTTTCCATAACTAAGTTAAAGTGCTCACCTTCACTCTTCTCATCTCTATAAACATCGAGCAGCTTTTTCACAACCTTTGGAGCATTTCTAGTAGGTACTTTTATTATCGATGTTGCTAGCCTGGAGTCGTCACCATAAAGCCCGCCTCCTACAAATACTTGTTCTGCTGGCACATTTTTTCCTGCCTTAGCAAGAGACGCACCTTGGAAACCAATACTTGCAGAAACATGCTGAGCACAAGAATTTGGGCAGCCTGAAATTTTAATATTAAGACCTTTGGCCAGTTCTTTATATTCACCTAACCCATTGCTCATCCCTTCTGTAAGCTTGCTTGCCAATCCTTTTGCCGAGGTAATTCCCAGACGGCAGGTATCAGCACCAGGGCATGCTGTAATATCTTCAAATGATTCTGCACCTGGGTTAGCCAAATTAAGTTCATAAAGTGCAGCATATAAAGCAGGGAGCGCCTCAGTTGGCACCCACCTTAGAATTAGGTTCTGTGAGATACTAATCCTTATGTCACTCGAAGAAAAAACATCCGTTATATCAGCCAAAGCTCTTGCTGTGTCTGATGTGATATCACCGTTATGAACTTTTATGTTAACCATGTTAAATCCTTCATGGCCATGGGGGAGGACATTAGTTTCTTTCCACGCAATATATAAAGGATCGTTTTCAATACCTTCAGGCGTTGAAGGTATATTTAGATTCATCTCTGGTGGTGCCTCGTCTATATTATTTAAGAAATCATTCCAGCTTGGATCTACTTTTAGATTCGCCCTTTCCTCTTCGACTAGTTTACGGAATTCTTCCATACCAAGTTTTCTTATTAAAAATTTCATACGCGCTTTCATACGTACTTTACGCTCCCCGAAACGGTCAAAAATACGAACTACCGAAGCTGAAAACGGTATCATTTCTTCTACTGGTAAAAACTCGGTCCAAAGGTGCCCTAATGAAGGGGATGCACCCAAGCCTCCGCCAACGTATACTTGGAAACCACGTTTTAATTCGCCGCTCTCTTCTTTCACTCTTGCGCGGAATCCTAAGTCATGAATCATGATTCCAGCATGATCTTTATCATGGCAACCTTCAAAGCATACTTTAAATTTTCTCCCCATATTTTGGCATATAGGGTTTCTAAGCATGAAGTTTTTAAATGCTTCAGCATAAGGGGTAACGTCGAAAGTCTCTGTAGGAGAAGAGCCAGCCTGGTGACAAGCTGTTACGTTTCTAACAGTATTTCCGCAAGCTTCTCTGGTTGTTATACCAACATCTGCTAGCTCACGCATCATATTAGGTTCATCTGCTAAATCAATATAGTAGAGCTGAACATCTTGTCTTGTAGTTAAATGCAAGAAATTGCTGGCATATTTGTCTGAACAGTCAGCTAGACGTCTTAGTTGGGTTGAATTAAGACCGCCAAAAGGTATCTTGATACGCTGCATCTGGACTCCTTCTTGACGCTGAGCATATACACCTAATTGAAGACGTATTTTCTGAAACTTAATCTCTCCTGTCTGCCCTGCCAGATAATCCTTAATCTGACGCTCAAAAAGATCAAGCTCATCACGTACTTCTGGAGATAAGTCGTCTATGATGTCCTGCATAGATTTCTCTTTAACCTGTACTTCCATAACTTCTCCCTTTAATGCTTAATTTAGCAACTTTAATAAGAATAAAGTCCGAATATTTTATATCCAGAAACGTATTATATCAAATTTTTAAGCTCTTGATACAGCCTTAACCTCTATAAATACATATATATTACTTTGAGATGTTTTCAAGTTTAACAAGATTCCAGAAAGTATAAGAAAGAACTCTTTAAATTAAAAATATTTATAGTTCTGAACCACAATATTTACAGTGTTTGGCATCTGAGTCATGGCCACTGTAGCTACAACCCTGACACGACTTTGTGGTGATATTTTCTTTAAAAGCCTGCGCCATTTCTACGGTCACAATACCTGTGGGTACTGCAATTATGCTATATCCCATAATCATTACCACAACTGCCATTGCCTGCCCCAAGCTTGTCTGGGGCGCTACATCTCCATAACCCACCGTAGTTAAAGTAACGATTGCCCAATATATGCTCTTTGGAATGCTTGTAAAACCGTGTTCTGAACCCTCAATGATATACATAAGCGAGCCTAATACGACAACTATACTTATTACAAAAAAGAGAAATATTGTAATTTTTCTGCTACTAGCTTTAATTGCCTTTATTAGCAGGTTTGCCTCTCCGACATATTTTGCAAGTTTAAGGATTCTGAAAATTCTGAGCACTCTAAGTATTCTAATTACGAGTAGAAACCTTGTACCCGGAAGGAATAGATCAAGATATGTAGGAATTACAGTAAGGAGATCTACAATTCCAAAGAAACTAGTTGCATACTTAGCAGGACGTTTAACACTAATTAACCTAAGTATATATTCAATAGTGAAGATTATAGTAAAAAACCATTCTAGGATATAGAAAAGTTGAGAGTATTCGCCTCCAATAGACTCTACACTATCAAGCATAACTACAAGAACACTGGCGAGAATACATACTATTAATATTTCATCGAATAGCTTTCCAAGCGGAGTATCCGCTTCAAAAATTATTTCATGGATTTTATCCTTCCAGTTATTCATTTCTGGATGTTCGGCCATTAGCACTCCTTATCGTTTAATTATAACAGCTAGATTAATTATGCACTTTTTATTAAAAAATATGAAATCATTGAATACTCTCTTTAGAAGTTAACTCGTCTTAAATAAAAAATTTCTGTTTACATTAATCACGATTTGTACTAGGCTGGTTTATATAGAACTTCTTAAGGAGGCGTTAACTATGGCTAGTCTGACAAAAGTTGAAGGGATTGGAAAAAGATATCAAAAACAGCTGCAAAAAGCTGGTATCTCAACCACCGATGCACTTCTCAAAGTTTGCTGTACCAGAAAAGGCCGCAATCAGATTGCAAAGGAGTCCGGAATTTCGGCAAAGTTAATTTTAGAGTGGGTAAACCATTCTGACCTTTTTAGAATTAAAGGTGTAGGCGAAGAGTACGCTGATTTACTTGAAGCAAGTGGTGTAGATACAGTAGTGGAGCTTGGAAAGAGAGTCCCAGAGAATCTTCTTGCTAAAATGACGGCAGTGAACTCAAAGGGAAAGAGGAAATTAGTCAGACAGCTACCCGGAATTAAAAGCGTAAAAGCCTGGGTAAAACAGGCTAAGAGATTAAAGAGAGTTGTTACTCATTAACTCTTAAAAAACTTCTCCTACTGCTTCTCTACCTGAAACTGCACTCAATCATACTCATGCGAAAGTCTCGAAAAGCCTTAATATAAGATTCAACTAGTAAAGTTATTTTTATAAGTAAAAATTTATCCTGGGAGGGAAAATATGAGATTTATTCAAATTTCAAAAGTATTACTTTTAGTTTTAGCAGTATCTTTTTTCATAGTAGGCGCTCAACTTAATGTCGCATCTGCGGGCGACTCGCTAGATGGCAAAACTTTTTCAGTCAAAATCAATGAACACGGTAAAGATGGAGAAGCTACCGATGATGAGATAATTTTTAAGGACGGAACCTTTTTCTCAGCAGACTGTGAGCAGTATGGATTTAGCGCAGCACCTTACGAATACAGAACTAAAGATGGTATAACTTTGTTCATAACAAGTTCGACAAGTGAGAAAGAAGGCGAAATTCAATGGGAAGGGAAAGTAGAGGGCGATGAGATTTCCGGAACAATGATATGGTCGAAAACGGGTCAAGATCCTATTTTCTATAAATATGCAGGCAGTTTAAAGAAATAGACTGGATACTAATCGTATTGCAAATTTCAATCAAAATATAAAAAGGGAGCTTCCGCTCCCTTTTTAATGCTTCTGTCTAACTTAATGTAAATATATTTGCTTAATTGATATAAAAACGGTGAGGGCCGTAGAAGACTGTTGCCTTTACAAACCCTCACCTATATTCCTTGAGGAGGGAATATTTTTATTTCAAAATTACATGAAGTTGCTAGCTACTTTCTTCTTCTAACCATAAATCCAATTAGGCATTATGTATCCCAAAAACTGATTCACAAATAAAACAATTTATCTATTCCCTTTTCTTTTATAATCTAACTTTATCACTTAATCACGCGGAAGCACTGTGTCCTCTCGAAAGCACCGCAAATCGGTAGTCCTTCCCTCGGATACTAAACTAAGAAGCGGAAACGCATAATTTAGCCAACCATAACCAAAACCATCCGCTGCTTGTTGATTAGGAATGTTGTAATGACGGAGCGTGAGCAGTGTGCCATTATCTTTTTCTTTAAGCGTAATTTCTACCGTGGATGCCCCCGGCTCCAAACCTTCAACACCTCCCCAAGTAAAAACAACTTTTTCATATGGCACAGTTTCTATGAATTCACCAAGAACAACTACTTCATTTGCCCCCACTTTAAAAATTCCCCCAGGGCGCCCGTCTATCTCAGTTATATCCCCAAACCACTGTGCAGCTTTATCTTGCTCAGTCAGATAAGAGTAAATCGTCTCAGGGCTTGCTTTGATAAAAAGCTCCTGTTTTATTTCAATTGACATTTCTTTAATTCTTCCATCTCAGCCAAAGTTTGAAGCTTTTGAAGCCGCACATCCCAAAATTTGGATAAGAATTGATATATCTCTATAAAACCCTCGTTCCGGATACTATATAAGCGCTTGGTACCTTCCCTTCTCTCGGACAGTAACCCCTTATTCTTGAGTACCCGTAAATGCTGTGATACCGCTGGACGAGTTATTGACTTAAACTCCCCCGCAATCTTTCCCGCAGGCATCTCTTTGTCTCTTAACAGTTCTATAATCGCATAGCGTGTCGGATCACTAATGGCTTGAATTTTATCTAGCATATTTAATATGTTAGCAATTACTTACGTTAGTGTTAACTTACAAATAAAATACTGCAGAAGATTTAAACAGGATTGTTATATCTACAGAACGAATTTCACAAATTCATTTGGAAATCCGGGAATGTCTTCTTTACTTTAAAATTATTTATTGATAAAATGGGCGGTAGGAGGTTTCAGGATGGCTCATATTAATTGTCCAAAATGTGGAAAAGAAGTCGGCATTAAGGAAGAAGGTTGTCCCAAGTGCAACGATCCCTTTATGTCGAATTCGTGCGGAGCTAGTAACACAACTATTATAATTGTAATTGCAATCGTTGTAATAATTGGTCTTATAGCCCTTACCTGTGCCGGATTATAATTAGGATATTGGGATAAATGTGGTGCCAAAGACGAGTCGACCACGTGCTCAGAGTCACAACCACCCCTCAATTACTATAGTCCTATTGAATAAAGAATCGCCCTTCGCTACAATGGATAGTTATGAGAAGGGGATTTTTCTTTAGTGTAGCCATAGGTATAGCTGCGATATTTATGCAAGCTGGCCCTGTTAGGGCACAACTGCCTGAACTTAATGATGTTAGGGTTAATTTTGCTTATACCTTTCTTGATCTGGGCTTCGGGTTTTATGAAGTAGGCGGACTTGATGCTGATGTTTTTCAGATTCCTATATCTTACACATTCGACCTATCAAAACATGAAAAGCTAAAACTAAAAGTAAGTTCTCCTTTTTATTATGGATACTTCAAGTTTAAAGAAAAAGTAAACAACCTTGTTACTATCAAAGCAGATCAGCATTTAATTAGCTTGATTCCAGGAGTAGAGCTTCAATATGAAGCACTGGACAACTGGTATTTAAAGCCTTTTGGACGCTTCGGCGTAGTTAAAAGCATTGGTGATAATATCTCACCGTCTCTTCCTGGTCTCAGGGTCAGCAATGTATTTGTGTATGTCTATTCAGTTGGCTTGAGGAGTCTATATGAAATTTTCTGGGAGAGGTTTAAGTTCAGTATTGGCAACGCGATACTTTTGAACGGTGACACATCATTTAAAAATGATATACCCCATAATATATTTGGTTCACTCGAGAACGGAGTAGAGGTGCTTCACCCTCTTGGCTTTAACCTAGGAGGATACGAGCCTGATCTAAGCGCGTTCTTTATATATTATCATTATATGTCCGATGTAGAGTTTATAAGGTTGCTAGACGACCCGGTAAGGCTTAAGAATCAATATGAGATAGGCGGGACTATCGGATCTGCAACACCTGCCAAACTATGGATGATTAACAATCCTAGGATCGGAGTTGGTTATAGATTTGGAGATGTTGAAGCACTCACTATAAATTTCGGATTTCCGTTTTAATGGTGCCGAAGGCGGGAGTCGAACCCGCACGCCCGAAGGCACAGCCCCCTCAAGACTGCGTGTCTGCCAATTCTACAAAAGCAAAAGAACCACAATACATTTTATTGCAAATTCTAAGTATTTATTTTAGAATGATTTTTTATGATATATCAAAGTATGAACACAACTGAAAGTAGAGGAGGTTCCTATGGGTAAAGCTGGTTTTTCATGGAAAAGATTGTTTGGTATAACTAAAGCAAAACGAAAAGTATCTCGTAAAACAGGCATACCTCTTACTAAATCTGGCCGACAGAGAAAAATAGGTAAAATTGTTACTGGAGGAAAAGGATGTCTTGTCACATTAATTATGATGATACTAATCTTTGGATCAGTTTTCACCACCATTTTATATGCCTACACTACTAAATAAAATATAATTAATTCAGAAACGTTGAAAAGTAAACATAGATAGAACATTTACTATATATGAAAAACAAAATTGGTAGAAATGATCTTTGTCCATGTGGTAGTGGAATAAAATATAAGAAATGTCATGGATACTCAAAAACATCAGGAATACCTATAAAGAAACATATTATTCCAGAATTATTAAATACCAAATCAACTCAAAATGAAATTAGTAACAAACTCGGAAAAATAAGACCTAGTATTTCATTTAACACTAGAGATTATAAATTTGTTGCGGTCGGGAACCAACTCCATTACGCTAAAAAGGACAAATGGCAGACCTTTCACGATTTTCTTTTTGATTATATTAAACATTGTCTGAGTTCGGATTGGGGCAATAGAGAACTAAAAAAAGTTTATAACGAACGACACCAGATATTACAGTGGTATAAAGATTTATGTGATTTTCAACGATCTAATAAAACAAGTAAGGCTAAAATTCATACAGCTATAGCCTCTGGGCCAGTTTGGGCATATTTGTCACTATCCTACGACTTATATCTTCTAAGACATCATTCTGCTTTACATGAGAGACTAATTAGTAGACTCAAAGATAAACATCAATTTCAGGGTGCAAGATACGAAGTTTATGTTGCTGCCTCATTCATAAAAGCTGGTTTTGAGATAGAATTTGAAGATGAATCAGACCGAAGTCGTTCTCATTGTGAGTTCGTGGCAACTTACAAAGGATCAGGTGTCAAATTTTCTATTGAGGCTAAAAGTAGGCATAGACAGGGTGTTTTAGGCCAAAAAGGGAAAAATAAAGCGCCTGAAGATGTAAAGCTTCGGATAGGCACTCTACTAAGACAAGCATTAAGGAAACAAGCTTCTCACCCTCGGATCATTTTCATAGATGTTAATATGCCTCCTGAGGAAGCAAAGTTTTTTAATACAACATGGCTTAAGCCTCTAGAAAAGGCGGTATCCCAAGTCGAGACAGAAAAAATAGATGGTAAACCAGTGCCCGGTGCATATTTATTTTCCACTAACCATCCCTACCATTATGTTGGTAATGAAAAGCCTGTTCCTTCAAGGGATTTGTTTTTCACAGCAATCAATATTCCAGTTTTTCTTGAAACTAATAAAGAGAATATTGAAGAGAAAACAGAAAAGATTAAAAAAGATATACCAGAAGTTCTACAAATTTGGCACTCTTTAACTTCTCATCATTTTATTCCAGATGAGTATTACTAATAATCTCTAATACCTACTATTACAAACCTATAAACTTAGCGTAGAAAGATGAAGGGCTTTTTAAAGATTATATAAATAATCAGTATGGTGCCGAAGGCGGGAGTCGAACCCGCACGCCCGAAGGCACAGCCCCCTCAAGACTGCGTGTCTGCCAATTCCACCACTTCGGCACTGATTCACACTCTTTAGGAAAAGAGTATTGAGGTTTAAAACAAAACCTTAGTCTTAGAAGCTATTAAAACTACTAAGATTGGCAGTAAGGACTGTATAAATTAGCACAAGAGTTCTGAATTTCAAGATTTAAGCGCCGTACTTTTGAAGTCTGTCTGCATGAGCAAGAACTAGTGTCATCAGATCTGTAGCTCTAAAAGTACCAAGCTCTCCCTTTAGACAACCTTCCTCTCCAAAAGTATTAATTCCACCAGCTCTAACATTCTTTGCATTAATTAAAAGAGGAACTGGATGCCAGCTATGCGCTTTCATAGTCGAAGGCGTCGAATGATCACCAGTTACAACAATAACATCCGGATCTAATTCGAGTATGTCAGGAACAAAACTGTCAAACTCTTCTATGACTCCAACCTTGGCATCAAAATTGCCATCCTCTCCGTAACTATCAGTTTTCTTAACATGGAAGTAGAAAAAGTCGTGCTTATCAAAATCTCTTTTTAAAGTATCAATTTCAGCCTTGATAGAATAGTCCTCTACTTCGAGAACCTCCATACCCACGAGCTTTGCGACACCTCGGTACATTGGGTAAGTGGCAATACATGCGGCATCAAGTCCATAAGCTTCAGAATATGAAGCAAGGTTTGGATGAGTCGCTATACCTCTTAACAATA
Organism: Thermodesulfobacteriota bacterium; assembly: GCA_021604765.1. Taxonomy (GTDB): domain Bacteria; phylum Desulfobacterota_D; class UBA1144; order Nemesobacterales; family UBA2774; genus CR02bin9. The sequence goes on along the minus strand of BQJP01000026.1, from coordinate 10,840 downwards.
GATAGTTAGCCTTTTCTTCATCCTTAATTATTTCTGCAACCTGATTAACAAGTTTATCAATGACCTTCGCTACCTTATCAGATTCAGGGGTATTTCCTGTTGCAACAATTGGGCTTTTGCCTTCCTGCTGTGGGTCGGTATCGTGGATATCATCTCCACCTTCTCCGATTGGATCGGGGAAAGTTAGAACAATAGCAGAGCGGTGCTCCATTCCTGAAGTTATATTTACTTTTACACCATCTATTTCTTTTATTTCTTCTGAAATTTTTGAGACAATTCTTATATTTTCCTGAGTTGGAATTCTTCCTGCTCTCCTATCTGTGACAATTGGAGTATCGCCCTCATATTTAACAGTTGCAAAATTACCCCTAATAGCAACATCGTTAGGAGTGAGATGCAAACCAAGACCAAGCGCTTCAAGCACACCACGGCCTATTTCGTATTTAAGGGGATCGTAACCAAATAAACCCAGATGAGCAGCGCCGCTTCCGGGTGTTATTCCATAAGCAACTGGCAAATGCTGACCACACGCGCTGTTTTGAGCCAAGGCGTCTAGGTTAGGAGTGTTGGCAGCTTCAAGCTCAGTTTTTCCATTTTTAGGAAGCCCCCCTACTCCATCTAAAACAACAAAAACTATTTTTGTATCATTTTTTTGAAGCAACTTTTTTATAACTTCCTGCATTATCACACCTCTATAATTTATGAAGAATTAACATTGTCCCTGTAGTCTAAAAGCTTATCAAACTAAGCTCAGTCCAACTCGACCTCCATCCCGTCATATGCAGGGACAATATTATCCGGCAGCTCACTTAATAGAGTATCATACTCTACTTGATGACCCATATGAGTAAATACGGCAAGTTTAGGATTAATTTTTTGAGTCATCTGGATTGCCTGCTCAATATTGAAATGAGCAGGATGCTCTCTATATCTAAGAGCGCTAATGATTAATAAATCAAGTCCATGTAACTTTTCCATAGATTCTGAAGGTATGCCGCTGCAATCTGTTAGATATGCAAAATTGCCAATTCTATAACCCAATATCATCCAACTGGCATGATTGATCTCAACAGGAATGATGCTCATACCATCAAAATCAAAATCGTCTTCTACTATGTTTAATTCTAATTTGGGCTTCCCGCCCGCAGAATAAACCCCATCAAATATGTAACCAAAATTATTTTTCAGATTATTAATTGTGAACGAGTTGCCATAACATGGGATCACCATATCATTAACAAAATTAAAGGTCCTAAGCTCATCAATGCCGTGTGTGTGATCAGCATGAGAATGTGTGTATAGAACAGCATCGAGTCTAGTAATATTGTGCTTTAGGGCTTGAAATCTCAGATCTGTAGAACTATCAATGAGTATATTTTTGCCCCTGGACTCTATAAATACAGAGCACCGGGTCCTTTTGTTCTTTGGATTATCAGAAGTACATACATGACATTGACATCCAATTATTGGGACACCCGTAGATGTTGCGCAACCAAGTATAACCACCTTCATTTAGACAAATTTAGCATTAACTTCTAATCATTTCAAAAAATATTCTCCGATTTAGTAATTATATAGCCCCGAAATGTTAAAGTAGATTCTAAAATAATGTTTACAAATGACTATCAGAATAGTATAATTATATTCCTAAGGTGACTAAAAGAACATTATCTTTCTTAATTATTTCGTCTCTAATAGCACTATTTTCCTCTATCCAGCCCACTTTCGGCCAAGATAGAGGAGAAATTCTTTACGACCAAACCTTTGAACTATATAAGAATCTTACAGTAAATAAAGACAAATCCCAAAACAAAGAAATCTGGGAAACAATTGCCCGTGCATTTTTCAGTATAGACAAAGATTATCCCAACAGCCCCAAAGCCCCTAACTCATTATTTCTCTCAGGAAAAATGTATGAAGAAATGGGAGAAAGATTTAATTCACAAAAAGACTTTGACATGTCGGTTGGAATATCCAGAAAATTTGTAAGAAAGTACCCAGATAGCAACTTAGCTGACGACGCACAGCTTAGGGTAGCCAGAATCGTTGAAAGGCAAAGTAAATCAGATGCTTATTTAGAATACGATAAACTTGTAACAGAATTTCCAAATGGCGACATGAAGCCAGTCGCTCAAAACAAAAAGGCCGAGTTAGCGCCTTTCAAACCAGCCAAAAAACCTGTCTATACAGACAGAGACAATAGTAACGATGCCTCGGCACTAGGACTTACAAAAGTAAGCCAGATACGCCACTGGTCTACTGATGATTATACAAGGGTTGTAATACATTTAGCTAAGGACGCAAAATACAAATCAAGGCTCTTAAAAGCTGACCCCAAAAACGGGAAGCCCCCAAGACTTTTTGTAGACATTGAGGGAGCAACGGTAGATAAGAATTTATATGTGGAGCCGGTTACAAAAGGTTTACTTGAGCAGATCAAGTTTGGCAGAAATACCAAGGATACTGTTAGAGTTGTACTCTATATAAACAGTTTTGACGACTACAAAGTCTTTAAGTTAAAGGACCCTAACAGAATTGTTATGGATATTGAAGGAAGTGGGAAAAAATCTGGCGGATATTATGCTGGAGATAAAAAGAGTGATCCATACGAATACAAATCCGGCATGCCTGAAGATAATGTTGCATCACTGTCTGAAGCTCTAGGTTTGAAAATCAAGACGGTAGTTATTGACGCTGGGCATGGAGGGCATGATCCTGGAGCTATTGGTCCTACTGGACTAAAGGAAAAAGATGTAAACCTTAAAATCGCAAAAGCACTTAAGGCAAAGCTGGATAAAGAGGGTAAAAAGTTTGGCATAACTAAAGTTTATCTAACCAGAAGCACTGATAAGTTTATACCACTAGAAGAAAGAACAGCTATTGCTAAGAAACAGGGTGCTGATCTATTTATATCAATACATTGTAACGCAGCCCGCAACAAACAAGCCTATGGGATTGAAACCTATATCTTGAGTCTAACCAATGACAAGGCTTCTCTTGCAGTTGCCGCAAGAGAAAATGCCAGCACTAGCATATCCAGAAGCGAGATGGACAAAGTGCTAAAACAGTATTTGCTAGGCGCCAAGATTGAAGAATCACAACGTTTAGCAGGCCACGTTCAAAGTTCAGTGGTAAGCAAAGTTTCTTCCAAGTATCCACCTGTAAAAAACAAAGGTGTTAAGAAAGCACCGTTTATTGTGTTAATAGGGGCTGATATACCTAGCATTCTTGTAGAAACTTCTTTTATTACTAATCCTAGAGATGAAAAAAGATTAAAGAGCAATGACTATGTAAATAAAATTGCAGACGGAATTTTTGCCGGTGTTCAAAGATTCTCAGGTGAGATGCAGACAGCATCGGTTCAGTAGGAACTTTTTATATACATTCCACAACTAAACTTAAATTAATCTGAAGATAATTTTGATCCTGTTTTTTCTTGTTCTAAAAATCGCTATACTAAAGTAATATTGTTTCTTCTGACTAAAAACTATTTAATTTTCATGGAGTATTTTAACTAGATGAGTAAAAATGCTGAGATAGCAGAAATTTTTGAACAGATGGCAGCAATGTTGAGTATTTTGGACGAGAACCCTTTTAAGATCAGAGCATATAAGAAAGCTGCATTAAATATCTTGGAGCTTAATGAGAAAATAGAAGATAGAGTGAGCCGGGATGATGTAACCGACATTCCCGGAGTAGGAAAGGACCTGGCAAGTAAAGTAAAAGAATATGTTGAGACTGGTGATATTAAGGAATTCGATAAACTTCAAGAAAAAGTCCCATTAGAAATGACCGAGCTTCTTGGAATATTAGGCTTGGGCCCTAAAACTCTCGCCCTACTCTACAGAGAACTTCATGTTAGAGGTCTAGAAGATCTGGAGAAAGTTCTTGATGGAGAAGAAGTTCTTGAATTTAAAGGTTTAGGGCAGAAGAAAGTTGATGAGATAAAAAGAGGAATTCCTCTATTAAAAGAAAAACGAGAGAGAACTCACTTGGGTAAAGCCCTGCCACTAGCAGAATCAATTAAAAAAGAGGTAGAAGAGATAAAGGGAACTGAGGGCACCATTATTGCCGGTTCCATTAGAAGAATGAGAGAGACCATTAAGGATATAGATATACTTACAATTTCCGATGATACGGAGAAGACAGTAAAGGAATTTACAGAGCTTCCGTTCGTAAAAGAAGTCCTTGCTTCAGGAAGCACTAAAGGAAGTGTCATTACCAAAGATGGAATACAGGTTGATCTTCGAGTTGTTGGGCCAGAATCCTATGGAGGAGCGCTTCAGTACTTCTCTGGGTCACAAGCCCATAATGTAAAACTCAGAAGCATCGCACAAAAAAATGGGCTTCGAATAAATGAATATGGCATTTTCAAAGGCGATGACAAAGTTGCTGGAGAAACAGAGAAAGAAATGTACGGCACTCTAGACCTCCCGTTCATCCCGCCTGAGCTAAGAGAAGACAGAGGTGAAATAGAAGCTGCAATCAAAGGGAGACTACCTGATCTCATTGAGCTTGGAGATATAAAAGGTGATCTCCATATGCATACCAAATGGAGTGACGGCAAGGCAACGATAGAGGAAATGGCAAAGAGCGCCATAGAGCTAGGATATGAGTATATCGCAATAACCGATCACTCACCCTTATCCACTATTGCAAATGGACTATCTATTGAAAGACTTATTGAAAAGAAAAAAGAATTAACTGCAATTAATAAGAAAATGAAGGGTATCAATATACTAATGGGCTCTGAAGTAGATATTAAAACCGACGGCACCCTCGATTATCCTGATGAAATATTAAAAGAATTAGATGTAGTGATAGCATCTGTTCATAGCGGCTTTAAGATGGACAGGGACACAATTACAAAAAGAATACTCTCAGCACTTCAGAACCCATATGTTCACGCACTGGGCCACCCCACTGGAAGACTCATAAATGAACGCGAGCCTTACGATGTGGACATTGATCAACTAATTGAAACAGCGCTAAAATATGACAAAGCACTTGAAGTTAATTCATCTTATCTGAGATTGGATTTAAAGGACCTGCATGTAAAGAAGGCAGTTGAAGCTGGAGTGAAAATTATTATCTCTACTGACGCTCATAGGCCCGAGGGATTGCTCCAGATGCGATTTGGAATTGGAACGGCCCGTAGGGGATGGGTTCAGAAAAAAGATGTTTTAAATGCTCTAGAATTCGCTGAGCTTCAAGAATGGCTAAAGAGCAAGAAGTAAATATTCACAAACTTAGGAAATAATTTTAATGACGTCTGAAAATAAAAATATTTCAAAATCACAAGCAAGCAAACGAGTAGACGAGCTCTCAAGAGAGCTTGAGCACCACAATCACCTTTACTATATACAGAACAGTCCTGAAATATCCGACTTTGAGTTTGATACTCTATTAAACGAATTAAAGTCAATTGAAGCTATATATCCGGAGCTGATTAAGCCGAACTCACCCACCCAGCGTGTTGGGGGAACTGTAGCAGAAGGGTTTAATTCGGTACCCCATCGTGTTCGAATGATGAGTATTGACAACATTTCAGATGAAGAAGGGGCATATGATTTTGACAATAGAGTAAAAAGAGTTCTTGAAATTGACTCAGATATTGAATATGTCGCAGAGCCGAAATTTGACGGCGTCTCCGCTTCATTAACTTATGAGAAGGGACTACTAACTCAAGGCGCTACACGAGGCAACGGTCTAATGGGCGAGGATGTTACAGCAAACTTAAAAACAATAAACACAATTCCCTTGAAGCTAAAGGGCATAAAGAATATCCCGGATTTGATAGAGATTAGAGGGGAGGTTTTATATCCAATTAAAGCATTTAAAGCTCTTAACAAAGAGTTATCAGACCAAGGAGAGCCCGTTTTTGCTAATCCAAGAAATGCCGCATCAGGAGCCATTAGACAGCTTGATTCTTCAATCACAGCACAAAGACCTTTAGATTTTTATGCATGGGGAGTTGGTGAAGTTATCGGATTTGAGATCAACTTTGAAGAAGAGATAGTACAAGCCCTGAGATCCTGGGGTTTTAAGGTCGAAGACCATATAATGAAATGTGAAAACATTGATCAAGCCATTTCATATCAGAAAGAGATGGAGCCGGTAAGGGACAACCTTCCTTACGAAGCTGATGGAATAGTATTAAAAGTAAACAGAAAGGATTATCAAAGAGAACTTGGAGCAACCGCAAAACACCCAAGGTGGAACATTGCCTATAAGTTTAAGCCTCGTCAGGCAACTACAAAGATTAACGATATAACAGTCCAAGTAGGGAGAATAGGACTTCTCACACCAGTTGCTGAGCTTGAGCCTGTAAAGATATCAGGAATCACTATTAAACGGGCTTCTTTACATACAGATGACATAATAAAAGACAGAGATATAAGAATTGGAGATACCGTCTTAATACAAAGAGCCGGGGATGTTATTCCAGAAGTTGTAATGCCAATCACCGACAAAAGAATAGGTAAGGAAAGAGAGTTCAAAATGCCGGAGAACTGTCCTTCTTGCCATACCCTAGTAGAAAGAGAGGGCTCGTATTATTACTGCCCCAATCTCTCATGCCCCGCACAATTGAAGGGACGCATTAAACACCTGGCCTCAAGAAAAGCTTTTGATATAGAAGGGCTCGGTGAGAAAATAGTCGAGCAGCTGATGGATGTGGGGCTTATCAAAGATTTAGCAGATTTGTTCTATTTGAAAAAAGAAGATCTACTCCCCCTTGAGCGATTTGCAGAAAAGTCAGCGGCTAATCTGGAGGAAGAGATAGAAAAGAGTAAAGAAGTCACTTTTGATCGTTTTATCAATGCACTCAGTATTCGACATGTCGGTGAGCGTATGGCTCAGATTTTGTCAGAGAACTTCTCTAGTATTGAGGAGCTAATGAGCCAGAGCGAAGAGAATCTAGTCAATATACACACAGTGGGAGAAGAAATAGCTAAAAGCACCGTTCACTTCTTTGAGCAAGAAGCTAACAGAGAACTTATATCTAAAATGCTGGCATCAGGGATTAAGATACAACATAATGAGAAGACAGAGATAAGCGATAAATTTGTGGGACAAAGTTTTGTTTTCACAGGAGCCTTGCAAACTATGACTAGAGATGAGGCCCAAAAATTAGCACAAAGCCATGGAGGTCGGGCCACTTCATCGGTAACAAAGAAAACAAGTTATTTGGTAGTCGGTAAAGACCCTGGGTCTAAGTACGACAAGGCTATTTCATTAGAAGTAGAAGTGTTGAGCGAAGAGGAGTTCCTAAATCTAGTTAATTCTGATTAACTAGAATTTCTCTGCCTAATAATCTCGTAGATCATAATCCCGGTAGCAACTGAGGCGTTTAGGGATGACACTTTGCCAGACTGCGGTATTGAAACAAGAAAATCACATTCGCTTTTGATGTTTTGAGCTAACCCCTTCCCTTCATTCCCAGTTATAAGAGCTATATCCATGTTCTTTAGATCCTGCTCTTGAACAGAAGTTGGGCTTGAGGAATCAGCCCCTACAATCCAAACACCTTCTTTTTTAAGATCCCTTATTACTTTTGCCAGGTTTACAACTCTTGAAACCGGCAGATGATTTACAGCTCCGGCAGAGGCTTTAACCACAGAAGGAGTAACTGAAGCGGCCCTGTCTTTAGGTATAACGACTCCATGAGCGCCCAATACATCGGCTGTTCTAATTATTGCCCCTAAATTCTGAGGATCTTCTAAATGATCTAATAAAAGCAAAAGGAGTTGCTCTCTCTTTTGTTTAGCATTAGAAATCGTATCAGCTAAATTGCTGTATTCAAACTCTTTAACTCTAGCCGCTATTCCCTGGTGAGAGTTAGTGTGGCATAAATCAGACATTTCTTCTTTGGTTAGACTAGAAGTTTTTAACCCCCTGCTCTTTGCAGTATTGAGAATTTCCGAAGTGTCGTTTCTTTTATTATCTCTTGCAAGATAAATCTCCTCAACTTGAGAGGAAGGGTTTGAAAGTAGTTCGATGACAGGATTTTTCCCGTATATGATCAATTAAGTTTTCTCTTTTAAATAGGTTGTTATTCAGAACTCTGGTTGTGAGTCTCTGTCTCAGTTGTTTGAGGGTTAAACTCACCACTTGCCTGGTTTATCTTTAGCGTAACATTATCTTTGATCCACTTATTATCCCACCATTCAACAGGCCTAACAGCTACACCGTTTATATATATTCCGTAATGGAGGTGATCACCAGCGGCAAGCCCGGTTTCTCCTGTTCTACCTATTATATCGTTCTTAAACACTTGATCTCCTACTTCCACATCAATTGTACTCATGTGACCGTAAAGAGTCAGGAGACCCATTCCATGATCTATCATAACAGTATTACCATAAATACCCAATTCATCCGCATATACTATTACACCGCCGTTTGCGGCTTCAATAGGATAGCGCTTTGTCACAGCAAGATCATAACCCAGGTGAAACTGTTTATCGATCGGCTCGTCATTAAGGATATAAGTTCTTTCATCAGCAAAATTGGCTTCTACTTTTGAGTTTGAGAGCTGATGGAAAGCACCATCCCACATAATTTCGCCTTTTGAATTAGTACCTACTTTTTTTATAGTCGCATCGTTCTTTTTGCGCATCTCGTTATTAACTTTGAGAAATATTTCTTTGTGACTGGAACCGGAACTATCCTCTTCCATTATTGGCACCATCACATTTTCTACAAAATTTTCGCTGATGTTTATATCGCTCTTTCTGTAGTTGATGTCTCTGAGACGATAAAATATGCCTGAAGTTCTTTCATTTCCCGCTTGATCCTGGGCTATTAAAATAATGTTTTCCCCGGGCTCTACATCGTGAGGATAAGCAAAAAATGCCATATGAACATCTTCATCTTTAAAATTCGCTTTATAACCTGGGAAGAAGTAGTCGCCTATTGAAACGCCGCTATCAACAGTATCGGGTGATGCTTTATAGACAACAAGTCCTGATCCTCCGCGGTTTATATACTGATCCGTGCTTATAACATCGAGTTTGGGGGGAACGAGGTCGAGGTTAACTTGTTTATTTATTTTAGTTTTATTGCCGGAAAATATTTTTAATCTGGACCTATCCTCTGCACTAACCTTAAGTTCAGCGGCCCCACCCTTTACTCCGAGCTTTTTAGGATCCAGCTTTACAGTAATTTTATCCCCTTTAACACCTTCAGGATAATTTTTATTTACTAATATCGATTCACCATGATCACCAACTAAAACCACAGTTATATTCTTGAGCCCCTTACCGCTGTCTAGAACTTCAATATCAAATGGGCGTGTACCAATATTCTCTGATTTAAGCTTAATATCAATTTCAGGCGAAGACCACTCAATCTCGGGATAGACATAAATGAATCCACCCACAATCAAAGCTAATAAAACTATATATAGGAATCTCTTCATAACTTGGCGCTCACTCCTTTTGATTTAAAATTTTTTGGGTTTCTAGAAATAATTTATTATCTCCCTTGCATATTCTGGAAAATATCGAGAGATAACTGAAATATTAAAACTACCTAATATTGATTCTTTAGGTTCTCTTTCAAGCAAAAACTCAAAGGAGCACTGTATTAACTCTTCCGGAGAAATCTTTCCATCCGTGAGATTTTGGTACTCTTCTCTGTCTAATTCAACTTTGTGAGTAGATTGTGAATCCTCTTCGATCACTTCTACTCTGAAAACAAACAAATCTTTATCAGAATGTTGGCTCTGAACAACTATATTTGCCATTTGCTACCTACTTTGATTGTTATTTGGAAATATTATAACCTAGTCTAAAATGACCTGGAACAAGTTTTTACAGTTTGCTAATGAAAATTAGAAAATTTGACCGAAAAACCGACAACATTGGTATTGTAGCCGATTTAATTTTAAGAGCATATAGTCAAGGCGAACAGAACCTATCATATGATGAGAATACAAAACAAATGGTGCAGGATTTTGTAGAGACAGGAAATAATTTCATAGGACATGAAAACATTTATCTCTGCTTCTCTGATAACATTTTAGCCGGATTAGTCATAGGATATACAGGGAAGTCTTATAGCAGAATAAAAACATTATTCGATATCCTATTCAAATTAAAGCTGACTCGACTTTTGAATTATCTTATAATTAGCTCTCAATTATTCGACAGTTCTTACACGCCATATTTGGAAGAAGATGATTTTTACATCAGTGTAATAGTTGTAGATGAAAAATGTAGAAACCGAGGAATCGGCACTCATTTACTGAAAGAAATTATCATGATAGCAAAAGAGAAAGAGTGTAAACAAATAATCCTGGATGTTGATAAGGGAAATACTACAGCTCAGTCGCTATATGAAAAATTTGGTTTCAGAATCCATCATGAGAACCGAGCAGAAATCATCAGCAAGCTAAATGAAAACAATCACACTATGGTATACAGCTTAGGTGAGGGTTAGGAAATGGCCGATTTTAAAAATGAATTTAGCTGGTCTTACTCAAGAGACAACCTCTTTCAGGAATGCAAAAGGGAATATTACTACAATTATTATGGCTCCTGGGGAGGTTGGGAGAAAAATAAAGCTGATGAAATTACCAGAACATTATATGTTCTAAAGAATCTTCAGAATCGTTGGCAGTGGAAGGGATCTGCTGTCCATGACGAAATCGAAAGGATACTTAAAGAGTTGGTAAGCACCGGAAAAGTAACACCGCTTGAGAAATCTAAATCCAGAGTAACAGAAATAATGAGAAATGATTTTAGATCTTCCCGTGATGGTCTATACTGGAGCAAAAATGGCAGCCTAAGGAACGAACCTGCGCTTTTCGAGCATGAATATAGACCTGAAATACCAG
>BQJP01000025.1 GCA_021604765.1 Thermodesulfobacteriota bacterium | reverse complement strand
ACTGAAGAATAATTTTGAAGCTTTCATAATATCTCCTTATATTTTCTTTCATACATATTTTGAATAATTATCCTGTTATGTATAATATTTGCCAGTGGCATCAATAGGTGGAAATCATTATAGCACAAAGAGGAATGATTTATTTTCTGGAAAAAAACTTACTTGACAAAAGAGTTCTTTGAGATACATAATATTATTGTCTATTAACTTTCATCACAACTCAACAAAGAACTGATACTCATTTCCATAAATTACGTAAATTGTTTTTTGAAACAAAATCCTAAATATATGGGTCAAGGAATTTAACACTTATGGCTAGAGCAACAAAATTACGGGAGAAACCCGCACCAAAAGAAAACACAGAAGATACAGTTCTACTAAATCTTAATGATCTCAGAGAGACAAAGAGCGTAGAATTGATGAAGATGGCCAGGGCGCTTGATATTGAAGAAGCTTCCCGCATGACCAAGCAGGACATTATAATCGCAATCCTTAAAGCGCAAAGCGAAAATGAAGGTGTTATTTTTGCTGAAGGTGTGCTCGAAATATTATCTGAGGGGTATGGTTTCTTAAGGTCTCCAAAATACAGCTATCTTCCCGGTCCGGATGATATCTATGTTTCAAAATCACAGATACGGTCATTTAACTTAAGAACTGGTGATACAGTGGGTGGACAAGTTCGCCTACCTAGAGAAGGCGAGAAAAATCTGGCACTTTTAAAAATACAGGAAGTTAACTTTGATTCTCCTGAAGTTTGTAGAGAGCGCGTAGCATTTGAGAACCGTGTTCCTCTTCATCCTGAAGAAAAGATCATTCTGGAATATGATCCAGAGGAATTCTGCAGCAGAGTAATGGATTTATTTATTCCAATTGGTAAAGGCCAGAGGGCTGTGATAGTTGCGCCGCCAAGAACGGGAAAAACAATACTGCTCCAGAGAATTGCGAATGCAATTACACAAAATAACCCTGAAGTAGTGCTGATCGTTCTACTCATCGACGAACGCCCAGAGGAAGTAACGGACATGGATCGTTCTGTTAATGGAGAGGTTGTAAGTTCTACATTTGATGAGCCTGCTCAGAGACATATCCAGGTTTCCGACATGGTGATTGAGAAGGCAAAAAGACTTGTAGAACATGGTAAAGATGTCGTTATCTTACTTGACAGTCTTACTAGGCTTGCACGTGCAAGCAACACCGTTAGTCCTTCAAGTGGTAGGGTGCTTTCAGGTGGTATGGAGGCAAATGCTCTTCAGAGACCTAAGAGGTTTTTTGGTGCAGCAAGAAATACCGAAGAAGGCGGCAGTCTTACAATTATTGCTACTGCGCTGATCGACACTGGTAGCAGAATGGATGAGGTTATTTTTGAAGAATTTAAAGGAACCGGCAACATGGAGTGCTACCTCGACAGAAGACTTGCTGATAAGAGAGTATTTCCTGCTATTGATCTTCAGCGTTCAGGAACTAGAAAAGAAGAGCTTCTCTTAAGTGAAGAAGTGCTGAATAAAGTCTGGCTTTTGAGAAAAGTTCTAAATCCAATGAATACAACTGAGGCTATGGAATTTTTGCTGGATAAAATGAGCGGCACTAAATCCAATAAAGAATTTTTCAATATGATGAACGGGTAGTAACCTGCTTGACTATTTAATCCCAACTAAAGGTTAGATTTATAACAATCTTTTTGACTTCAAATAATTATAGATTATATCCGCTACAACTCTATTCCCTCTTTCATTATAGTGACCCCTTGCTGTAGGTTCTGTCAGAAATAGCTCTTCAATATGCGCCTTTCTATCATACTCTAGCAAACCATCTCCAACATTAAATACAACAATATTTTTTGAATTCAATCTATCAATCAAATTTTGAAATATCCACATACCGTTTTTCTTATAGTAGCTAATATCATCTAGGTCCGGAAATATAATCACTATAGGTATTTTCCCCTGATATTTAGCCAGATCGTTAAAAGACTCAGCAATTTGTGTTGTGATCTCAAGAGCATCGGAATCATGTCTTTCTTCATAAAATTCTGCGGCGTAAGGCTTTCCTAACAAGATTGAACGAAGGGGCTTATTTTGAAAGAGTGCCTTTAAAATGGACCAAGAGTAAGGGAATGTTAACCTTGATATGTTAGATCTTCCGCCTGGGACAAAATATTCATAGGGGAGGTGCTGCTCAGGATATAATATAGCTTTTTCATAATCTTCTTCTGAAAAATCGGGTATTGGAATTAATTTAATACTCCCCTCTTCTAAAATAAATCTCGGTTTATAACGAAATCCAGATGCAGGTGGAGATAAAATAAAATCATAAGATTGGGAGATATTTCTTAGAATATCATCCGAAAGATGACCCAATATAACGATAGGAGCTTTATCACCGACATTGAGCTCATATCTCAAATACGCCTGGTCGGTCCCATATGCCGGCTGACCATAATTTGAGACCCTGCAACCTAGTTTCTCAGAAAGAATATTTCCCCATGTGTCTTCATTGTCTACACCAGAACCCCAGGTAAAAGAATCGCCATATAACGAAACGCATGGCTCGTGTTCACCGGGATCAGAAAATGCCGGCACAATTCTGGAACCAGTTTTATCTCTCATTTCTGACTGCCAGGATTTAAAAGGCCAACCCAGCAGATCATGACGCTCTGACATATACCTACTGTAATTATCGCTCAATTTTGCATAATCAATTTTTGCTTTATAAAAAATTACAAATCTCCTTTCTAAAAAATCGCCGACCAGAAAGGACGCTATTTCAACAAGTAAGAAAATAAATATCAGCAAGCTTACAAATTTTAGAATCTTAAACTTCAAGCTATTATATTTAGCCATATTTTTTTCCAAAAGTTTTCACCTTATCTAGTAAGTGCTATAATTTAATATAATTACAAATCCAATTTTACTGATAAAGATAAAAATCATTAAAATCAACACTCTGAAAGAAGTAAGAAATACAAAGTTCGATAAAGCTATTTAATAACCATATGACTAACATCGCATTGAAGACAATATATGCTCTAATCACAATTATTACTCTCATTGTACCTGCTCAGGCACAGGATAACCCCCTTTACAGCGGAAAATCCAGATTCCACCCAGTAGTAGCCAAAAATGGCATGGTGGCGAGTGAGAATAAATACGCGACTCAAGCGGGTTTGCAAGTCTTAAAAGAGGGTGGAAACGCAGTAGATGCAGCTGTAACCATTGGGTTTACAATGGCGGTCACGTTTCCTAGAGCAGGCAATTTAGGCGGCGGTGGTTTTATGCTTGTCTACCTGGCAGATAAAAATGAAGTTATCTCAATTGACTACAGAGAAAAAGCTCCTCTACAAGCAACCAGAGATATGTTCCTGGATAAAGAAGGAAATGTGGACAAGGAGAAATCAAGACATAGCATATTGTCAGCCGGAGTGCCAGGAACAGTAGCCGGGCTTGCTTTGGCTCTCGAAAGGTATGGAACAATTTCTCTTAAGAGAGCACTTCAGCCTGCCATAGAATTAGCACAAAAAGGGTTCCCCGTAGATTACGAGCTCAGCAAATCGCTTAGTCAGGCAAAAAGTCAAATGGAGCGCTCACCTGCGAGTATGAAAATATTCTATAAACAAAATGGAGAGCCTTATAAAAATGGAGAGATACTTACTCAAGAGAACTTAGCCTGGAGCCTAAAACAAATTGCCCAAAAGGGACCTCAGACGTTTTACAATGGAGACATTGCTCAAAAAATTGCCTCTTTTATGAAACAAGACGGGGGCTTAATAACATCTCTTGACTTAAAAAGTTACAAGGCAGTTACACGTAAGCCTGTAGAAGGAGAATATAGAGGATATAAGGTCTACTCTATGCCCCCACCAAGCTCGGGTGGGGTTCATTTAATTCAAATGCTAAATGTTTTAGAGCAATTCCCTCTTTCATCTTTTGGTCATAACACATCTAAAACTATACATATTTTTGCTGAAACGATGAAGCACGCTTATGCCGACCGTTCAAAATACCTTGGTGATCCTGATTTTTCTCCTATTCCCGTATCAGAGCTTACCTCAAAACAGTATGCGGAATTAATAAAAGAACAAATAGACATGGAGCAAGCTACTCCAAGCAACAAAATATTGCCCGGAGATGTCATTGGAGATGAGGGAGCAAATACTACTCACTTCTCTGTAATGGACAGTGAAGGAAATGCTGTTTCAAATACTTACACACTAAATTTTAGCTATGGTTCCAAAATCACAGTTCCTGGAACAGGAATTTTACTTAACAACGAAATGGATGATTTCTCAGCAAAACCCGGGAACCCTAATGCGTACGGTCTTGTTGGCGGGAAATTAAATGCTATTGCTCCTGAAAAAAGAATGCTTAGCTCAATGAGCCCTACGATTGTTATGAAAGATGGAAATCCTTTTCTTATAACTGGTAGTCCTGGTGGAAGCAGAATTATTACCACAGTGCTTCAGATAATCTTAAATGTAATTGATTTTAATATGAATATCTCAGAGGCTACTAATTCTGTTAGAGTGCATCATCAATGGCTTCCTGATGTGCTGAACGTAGAAACAGGTCTGAATGAAGATACGATAAGCCTTTTAAGAAAAATGGGATATAAAGTCGAAATTGGAAGGACTATTGGCGTTGCAGAAAGCATTATTAAAGATGAGGGATTTATGTACGGGGCTTCTGATCCCAGAAGACCAGGAGGATTAACTGAAGGATACTAGCTAGTTACTTCAAGCATGCGGTCAATCGACTTTTTGGCTTTAACAGCAGTATTTAATGGGACTTTAACTTCAAAAATTTCTTCTTCAAGAGACCTTAGAACCTTTGGAAGCGTAATCATCTTCATATATTTACAAACTGCGTTTTCTCTTGCGGGGTGAAATACCTTGTCCGGATTTTCCTTTCTTAGAGGGTGTAGCATTCCGGTTTCAGTCGCAATAATAAATTCTTTGGACCGAGACTCTTTAACATGTTTGATCATTCCTCCAGTAGAAAGGAATTTTACATGCCCATTTTCATGGCCATTGCCGTTCCCATTTTTACAAGAAGTACCATTTTCAGCTTGGTACATTAAATTAGTCGTACATCCGCACTCCGGATGTATTATCATCTCAGCTTCTGGGTGAGAATCCTGCATTTCAACTAAATCCTGCTTTCTTATCCCTGCATGAACGTGGCACTCCCCAGGCCAAATATCAATTTTTCTACCTGTTACTTTTGCTGCATAAGCTCCTAAGAACATATCCGGCAGGAAAAGAATTTCTTTATCTTCGGGAATTGAGTTAACAATCTGAACTGCATTAGCTGATGTACAGCAATAATCACTAAGAGCTTTGACCTCAGCAGTTGTATTCACATATGAAACAACAACAGAGCCCGGGTTTTCCTCTTTCCAGGCTTTTAACTGTTCAGCATTAATCGTGTCAGCAAGCGAACAGCCTGCTTTCTGATCAGGTATCAGCACTTTTTTATCGGGAGAGATTATCGAGGCTGTCTCTGCCATAAAATGTACCCCACAGAAAACAATCATATCCGCTTGTGTCTTCGCGGCTTCTTGGGAAAGTGCCAAAGAGTCCCCTGTGAAGTCAGCAATGTCCTGGACTTCCGGTAGCTGGTAATTGTGGGCCAAAATCACTGCGTTCTTTTGATTTTTAAGCCTCTTTATTTCTTCCTCAAACCGTTTGTTATCATTCATATATTTTACTTTATCCGTAAAAGTTTAAGTAGGTAATTATACCATATAGAGGGATATGTCTAGAGAAGGAGAAGAATGTGTAAGAGCTCCAACGGAAATATAATCAACACCTGTCTCTGCAATACCTGCAATAGTATTGAGAGTTATGCCACCTGAAGCTTCGGTAAGAGCTTTACTATTAATAATCTTAACAGCCTCTTTCATCGTTGAAACATCCATGTTATCTAACATGATGATATCAGCTCCTACAACAAGAGCTTCCTTTACCTCATCCAGGGTTGATGTCTCAACTTCAATTTTATATTTATCTTGGTATTTGGAACGCACAATTTCAACTGCTTTGGTAATGCTGCCTGCAAAATTTATATGATTGTCTTTGATTAAAACTGCATCAAAGAGTCCGAAACGGTGGTTCTGCCCTCCACCTGCTAGAACCGCATATTTATCTAAAATTCTGAGTCCGGGCGCGGTTTTTCTAGTATCTAATATTTTAGCTTGAGAGTCTTTCACTGCATCCACATATTGTGATGTAGCTGTAGCTATCCCCGACATCCTTTGGAGAATATTAAGCGCCAGCCGCTCTGCGGTAAGTACTGCGCGAACTAAAGCCTTCATCCTGAGTATTTCCTGACCGGGCTTAACACGATCGCCATCAGATAAACTTTGGGAAAAAGAAACACTCTGGTCTAATTTATAAAAAACTCTTTTTGCTATTGAAATACCTGCTATCACTCCCTCTTCTTTACTAATAATTCGAGCCTCACAAGTAGCATCTGAGGGAAAAATCGCGTCAGTTGTAATATCGCCCGACCCTATATCCTCTTTGAGGGCATTAACCAAAATAGAATCAATTTTATCCCAATCCATTTCTATATTATTCATAAGAATAGCAACCTAAACAGCTGTAAATAAAGGTTTTTCTCCTTTTCTAATTACTATATGATTTTCCCAACTCTTATCTTCCTGCGGGTAATCTTCCCTAATATGAACTCCCCTTGATTCCTCTCTAATAAGCGCAGATTTAGCTATTAAGAGAGACACATCAATCACCATTTTAAGCTTAAGTCTATAGTATCCTGAAGATTCCTCTAGAGATTGTGAAATCTCCTCTATCTTGCTTATAGCTCTTAATAGTCCTTCTTTTGTTCTCACAATTCCGACATCGCTGTTTAAGATTTGAGAAACCACTTTTTTATGTCCTGACAGTGATTTGGATTGAGACTCTGAATGTTCGAAATTAAGATCACTAAAGAGAAGGGCATCTATGTCGAAAGTTGAATTGGTATTGTCACTTAGAATTTCACAAGCCCCATCTACCGCCCTTTTTGCAAATACTACGCACTCAAGAAGTGAGTTACTAGCTAAGCGGTTAGCCCCATGCACTTCGGTACAGGCAACCTCTCCGCATGCAAATAATCCTCTTATGTTTGTTTCGCCGTAGAGCCCTGTCTTGACACCACCTATCGTATAGTGAGCAGCAGGAGCAACCGGGATGAGATCTTTAGTAGCATCAACGCCCGAGCTAAGACAGAAGTTGTAAATATTTGAAAATCTTTTGATGATATAGTCTGATTCTATATGCCTTAAGTCCAAATAAACATTGTTATCACCAGAGTTATTTATTTCAGAGGATATAGCACGTGAGACAACATCCCTCGGAGCAAGTTCTGCATATTCACTATATTCTGTCATAAACCTTTTCCCTTCACTATTTAAGAGATGTGCTCCTTCTCCCCTCAGGGCTTCACTTATGAGAAAACTCTCTCCTTTTTCACTATAAAAAGCAGTTGGATGAAACTGCATAAACTCCATATCAGCAATCTCAGCACCCGCTTGGTAAGATAGGGCTATTCCTTCCCCTACTGACCCCCTAGGGTTGGTTGTTCTTTTATAAAGAGCTGAAGCCCCGCCTGTAGCTAGTATAGTAGATTTAGATATTATCAACGAAGGTGTAAAATTTTGATCTAGAGCCAAGGCTCCGTAACAGTTTTGATTATCTGACAAGAATTTAATTACTCCGGTATTTTCAAACTTTGTAATAGAAGGATTTTCTTCAACTGCAGCAATGAGAAACCTGACCATTTCTCTGCCGGTCGAAGTGCCACCTGCATGAAGAACACGCCTTTTTGTATGTCCGCCCTCAAGCCCAAGTTCAAGCCCGCTTTCCCCGGCATCAAATTTCATTCCCAGGGCTATCAAATCTATGACTCGGTCCCTGCCCTCTTCAACAAGAATTTCAACGGCCTCTGTATTGCAAAGCCCCCTTCCAGCCTTGAGCGTATCTTCAATATGGAACCACGTTGAATCCTCTGGATCCATTGCGGCTGCGATGCCACCCTGAGCCCAAAATGAATTGCTTTCTTCAATAGTGGATTTAGTTAAAAGTATTACTTTACCAAACTTTGATGCGTATAGCGCAGCGTAGAGACCTGCCAAACCACTTCCTATTATTAAAAAATCTGTATGGATTTCAACTAAGTCTTTTCTATTCATAATAATTAGTAAATCTGCTTTAATAGATATTGAGAATTGTCGTTGTGGATTTAAGGTTATTGTAAAGATTATCCTGTAGCGATGGCATTAAAGATAGCAGCTTTTATATCCTCAATCTTTTCCTTATCAGTGATTTTCTTCCCTTTAATATCTAAAACATAGAAAGCATCAACAACCTGATCTACTTTTGTAGAGATTTTGGCATATTCAATAGAAAGTTTAAGCTCGCTAATAGATTTGGTTATATCGTAGAGTAAACCAGCTCTATCGTATGTGAAAACATCTATAACAGTAGCTTTATCCGAGGCCTCATTGTCAATTTCAACACGTGTTGGGTATAAAGGAATTTTTTTGCCGTATCGGGAGCTATCTTTTTTCCTTGCTGCAACCAGCTTTTCTAAATCGAGTTTGCCGGACAATACTCCATTTAAATTTCTGTCGAGTTTCTTATATAATTCATCTTCCCCGCCGCTGGACTTACCAAGCCTGTTCACATAAAAAACATCTAAGATCCTTCCGTCACTCCTGGTTGCAATTCTTGCTCCCAGAATATTAAAACCACTCGCTCTAATAACTCCGCAAAGCCTGGAGAATATTCCATGTTGATCCTTTCCCCAAATTGTAAGCTCATCGAATTCCTGATTAGGGAAAAAGGAGAGATCAAACCCTATTACCCCCTTGGATTTATCTATAAATTCAACATGGCTTGCGATTTTGCGCGGAGAGAAGCCTAGAAAATATGAATCAGGCATTTTAGATAATATACTTTTAACATTTCTCTTAGTTACCTTTTTGCTTAACATCGCACTTACATCTTCTGTTACTCTTTTTAATCTATCTTTAGGTTCTTCTTTTTTGAACTCTCCCTGCTCTAAGACCTTCACCGTTCTAATATAGAGTTCTTTTAATAACATGCCCTTCCAGTTGGTCCAAACATCTGGTCCTACCGATCTGACATCTGCAAAAGTTAATAGATAGAGCAAAGATAGCGTCTCTAAAGTTTTGACTGATCTTGCAAATCTAGCAATTAAGCTAAAATCGTGAATATCACGACGTTGTGAGAAATGGGTCATGATCAGATGATGCTTTACTAAAAATTCGAGTTGCTCACCGTCTACTCTCGTCAAACCCATTCGCTTAGCGATTTTGGGTATCATTGCAGCGCCTTTCTGAGCGTGATTTCTGCCCTCTCCCTTCCCCATGTCATGAAAGAGGCAAGCTAAGAATAAAACATGTCTTTTCATTACTGATTCTGCAGTTTTTGTTAGCAACGGAAATTCTTCATCATATTTATAATTGATTAGATTTTCAATCTCTCCAACCATGAATATTGAGTGGACATCCACAGTGTAAACATGATATGCATCGTGCTGACCCATACAAACAATCTTGCCAAATTCAGGTATATAATATCCCAAGAGTTTGAGCCTGTTCATTTCAAATAATGTATCGGCAACATTTTTACCTTTTCTTAGAAGCCTTAGGAAAGAAGCATTGAATTCCTCATTATTCCTTACACTTTCATCAATAGTAGTTCGGTTAACACTCTCTCTAATTAATTCAACAAGATAAGTATTCATCCTGACCTCGTGCTTGTCTGCATACTCAAAAGCTCTCATTAAATTAGCAGTGTCTTCATTAAACACCTCTGCACTTGAAACAGATAACATGCCACTTTGGATTATGAAACCATGTTCAAGGGAAACTGCCTTAGGAGTGCGTATCTTTGCTCTAGGTACAGTCACACATTTCTCAATTAGTCTATTTGACTGCTCCCTGGTATCATTTGCTCTTAGATAATAGATTCTCATAAACCTTTCTACGCCCGGCAACTCAGCATCTTTAAATCCTAAAAACTTTGCAATCTTCTCTTGAAATTCAAATCCAAGCCTATCCTCTCTTCTTTGAGCCAGGTAGTGGAGCTCTGATCTGATAAGGAGAAGAAAGTTAAGCCCCTTTTCAAAAGTTCTTAACTCTTTTTCTAACAGTATTCCCTTGGGAAGGAGTTCATCAAAAGTCTTTACTTTAAATTTGGCCTGTGCAATCCACAGCGCATAGTGAATATCCCTAAGTCCACCCTCTCCCTCTTTTACATTGGGTTCAATCAGATAAATCGATCTGCCGAATCTATCTATTCGTTCTTCATTTTCTTCTATCTTCTTTTGAATAAATTTTGAGGAAATGCTTGGCATAAGATCGTTAAAAAGTTTCTTCTCAAAATTGTTATAGAGATCTTTATCACCAAAAATTAAGCGGCTGTCCAAAAGAGATGTTAGGATGGTCGTGTCTTCATCGTCGTCCAGGCAAAGCTCTAAGCACTCGTCTATAGTTCTAACCGAATGACCAACTTCAAAATTTAGATCCCACAGCAAATAAAGAAGCTTTTCGGTTATATCCTTTGCGAAAGATTTATTGCGTGGTTTGTAAAGAAACATCAGATCAATATCGGAGTATGGACAGAGCTCGTTTCTCCCATATCCCCCAAGCGCAACAATAGCTACATTTTTTAAGTCTTTATAACCTTGCTGTACTATGGCTTGTCTTATTAACTTATCAGCAATTTCAGTTCTTTTTTTGGCTAGTATACTTCCTGACAAAGCTCTATCGCGCTTAGCTTTTTTAGTATGGAGCTCTCTTAGCTCATTTTCCTTTCGAATAAGTCTGAGCTTTATATTTTTACTTAACTCGCTTGTTTCTAAAGCCAAATTGTCTGCTTTCTTCATTTTTTTACCGGTTGTGATTATAATTTTACGCTAATTGATAGTCCATCCCTAATTGGAACGATTGTTGTATAAAAACCCTCATGTGACATTAGAAGTTTCGTAAATTCCCTTACACCCTCGGTGGCAGGTGATTTGTCATCTGATATCACTCTCCCGTGCCAAAGAACATTATCCGTAACAAATAAACCACCAGTTCTTAGTTTAGCATAAGCCTTATCTATTACTTTAGGATAGTCCTCTTTCTCGATATCATTAAAAATGATATCAAACTCTCCTGAGATTTCGTCTAAAATTAAAGAACCGTCTCCAAAATTTATATCTATTCTCTCTTCAAATCCCACAAGTTTAATAAAATCTTTGGCTAGGTTTATATTGTTCTTAGATAAATCAGTGAAGTATACTTGACCGTCTGCACCTACAGCTTTGGCAAACCAGTATGCGGAATAACCAAATGCGGAACCTAGTTCAAATATTCTTTTTGCATTTATGGTAATTGCAAGCTGATATAGAAAACTTCCGACCTGGCGCCCAACAATGGGGATATTCTGCTCCCTGGCCAACTCTTCCATCTCGGAGAGGATGTCGTCTTCACTATTAATAAGGCTGTCCAAATAAGCATCAATTTTGGGATTTACAATATCAATATCTATTTTGTGTGCGCTCTCTATTATTTATTAAAATCTACAAATGTTTCTTTAAAGCTCCCACGTTGATTCTCAACCCTGGCCATAACAAAAAGTAAATCGGAAAGACGATTTAAGTATATAAGCACATTTTCTCCGATCTCTTCATCATCCATTAGTTTAACAACTTTTCTCTCTGCTCTCCTGGATACTGTTCGAGCAAAATGTAGATACGATCCCCCTGTGTTGCCGCTGGGTAAGATAAATTCTTTAAGAGGCTCAAGTTCTTCAAGAAATTGATCAATTGCTATCTCTAGATTCTCAATACTTTCAGCACTTACTCTAGGAACTTCTATATTCATAGGGCTCGCTAAATCCGCACCCATGACAAAAAGATCATTTTGTATCTTGATTATTAAGGCGTTAATTTCCTTATCCACACCTTGTGAGCGGATTATCCCAAGCACAGCGTTTAATTCATCCACATCCCCATATGAATCCACTCTGAGTGACGCTTTGCTAACTCTTTCTCCACCAACTAAGGAGGTAAGGCCTTTATCACCGGTCTTGGTATAAACCTTGGTTATTCTCTTTTTTGACATTGTGAAATATTAACCGAATGGTCAATACGGTTCAATCTTGGGAGGGATGTTATAAAATCATGAAACTCGAATTCTAAGGGAGAAATTCTAGCATTTTAATAATGCTCAAGTACCAGAATTCCTCCCAAATTTTTATTGTCAAATTTATAGCCTAAGCTGTTTTCTTAAACTCAACTGCCGAATCGATCAGCTCAGTAATATTATTCTTTGGTAACGCTCCTACAACTCTGTCAACTACAGCACCGTCCTTAAAGATTATGAGAGTTGGAATACTCCTTATTTCAAATGCTGATGGTGCTCCTGGGTTTTCATCTACATTTATTTTCCCTACTTTCAAATTTTCGCCATATTCCTCGGCAATTTCTTCAATAACAGGGGCCAGTGCTCTACATGGTCCGCACCATTCTGCCCAGAAGTCTACAAGGACTGGAGTTTTGGAATTGAGTACTTCATTTTCAAAATTCTCGTCATTTAAAGTTATCGTTCTACTCATATTGCACCTCCTTGAATCGACAAGCTATTTACTAACTTAGATAATGATCTAACCGAAAAGGATTCAAAAGGATTTTTTCACAATTTATTCCACAATCCTATGCTATACTAAATTCAAAATCATCAAATAAGGATTTATTTAATGGAACTGCCGGAATTAGATCTCAAAGATGTTGCGAATCTCGATAATTTTTCAGGAATTATCCCTCTATTCCCACTCTCCTCAGTAGTATTTTTTCCAAATACACTGCTCCCGCTACATATATTTGAAACTAGATATAGGGAAATGGTACATAAGGCTTTAAGTACTGAAAAAATTATAGGAATGGCTCTGCTTAAACCCGGTTGGGAAAGTGATTATTACAGAAATCCTGAAGTTTATGATGTGATAGGAATGGGAAGAATAGTGAGTTCTGAAGAACTTAATGATGGTAAGATAAACATAGTTCTGTATGGATTAAAAAGGGCAAAAATCATAGAAGTAGTAAGTGAACAGCCATATAGACAGGCACGTGTAAGTATCATGGAAAATGAATTTGATGAGAGTAATGAGAGTCTGAGAACGACGATAGAAGAACTTGTAAATAAATGGAATTTATATCTTGATGAGAAACAAAAAGCTCACAGAATCAATGTTAATACGAAACTGCCTCTAGAAAACTTAACTGATGCATTGGGCAGTTTAATCTTTCCTAACGTCTTTGATAAACAAATTCTGCTGGAAGAAACTAATGTCCAGAAAAGATCTGAAATAATAATCAACGACTTACAATCAAGACTGGACATGATTTCAATTACATCTCAGAAAAGAAGTGAGATTGTCGATAAGAGAAATCTTAACTAGACCTTCACCTTAATAGAAAATCTAGCACCAAGTCATCAACCTCTTGCTGCCTCTCCCTCCAAAATCCATGGCCTACTCCACTGAAGACTTTTAAAACAGAATCAGGTATTTGTTCAGCAAGCACCTTTGAGCGTTTGGGTGATGCTATCAAATCAGTTTCACCAAGAATGACAAGAGTCTCTGAAGTAATCTTGTTTAGTAAATCAAGTGTATTATGACCTTCGCAAGCGTAACTCTGACCAATATAACCCCTAAGCGACTCGGGATCGTCAACAACCGTGGACATAGCCTCTTGTATCGTCCCTAAATTCTCTTCGATATACTCTCTGTTATAGCCCAAGTAAAGTGACATTAACCATACAGCTTGAGTTCCAATATTAGTTGCAATGTCTCTCCCCATCCTAAGAATCTGATTACCAACTTCATCTCGAGATGCCGATGAGCAACCAAGAACCAACTTTTGTACTTTCTGTGGGTAATTAATAGCTAGCCACTGTCCTATCATGCCCCCCATAGATTTGCCCACAACATGGGCAGATTCTATTCCAAGTTCTGACATTAATGCCGAAGTATCCTCTGCCATATCTGCCGTTGAATACCTCTCTTCTGGTTTATCTGATTTTCCCGACCCTCTGTTATCAAAAACTACAACTTTGAAATGTTCGGAATATAATGGAACTTGCGTAGCCCAGCTTTGAAGCTGGCTTCCAAGCCCTCCTATGAGCACTACCGGGTCACCATCTCCATAAACCTCATAATATAGACTTACACCGTTTACTTTTGCATAAGGCATTTAAGAATTCTCCTAGCTTAAAATCTTTTCGACTCCAGATATTCCTGGAGTATAAAAACTGCGGCAATCTTATCAATAACTTTCTTTCTCTTTTTCCTGCTCATATTCCCTTCTATAAGTTTTTTTTCAGCGTTAACAGTGGAAAAACTCTCATCCCACAATACAATAGGCAACGAAAAAGCCTCTCTTATTTTTTCTGCGAAGTTTAAAATCTGTTGCCCCCTTTCACTAACACTACCGTCCATTTGATAAGGTACTCCGACAACTACCTCCCCGGGTTTATATTCCTTAATTAAGATATCCAACTCATGAAGATCATCTTTCAAGCTCTTTCTTTGAATCGTAGTAATGCCATTAGCTGTAATACCCAATTCATCGCTGACAGCAATGCCAATTGTTTTAGTTCCAACATCAAGAGCTAATGTTCTCAATAAATTCTCCGTTACTTAAAATAAAGATTCATAATCATATCTAAAGCTATTATAAATAAAAATATTGCAAAAACTTTTCTCAATCTTTCCTGGCTGAGATGGTTAGCGAGTCTCACACCTTGTGGAGCCATTAATATTATTGGAGCAATCATAACCAATACGGCAGTCAAATCTATATAGCCAAGAGAGAAGTCAGGCCTGCCTTGAATACCGAGTCCATTTATTATTGAACCGACTGCTCCGAATATACTAATAAAAAATCCGCCTGCTGTCGCCACTGCAATTGAGCGGTGTATGGGATATCCATAAGCAGTGAGTACTGGAGTAGTAAAACTCCCACCTGTTAGCCCGGTCATTTTAGATAAAGCACCAATAAGAAAAGCTGAAACTGACTTTAAAAACAAACCCGGAAATTCTTTGGTAATTTTGAAGTCACTTGTAGTAAAGAACATCTGTATTGAAACAAATAAGATCACAAAAGCAAAAACTTGCTCCAAAAACCTGCTCGAGACAAATCGCATCACGAAAATACCTACAATCACACCAACCACTAAAGCAGGTATCCATGATTTTAAAAACCCCATATCCAATTTTCCAGCCTTATATTGAGCCCTTGAGGCCATTATAGAAGAAGGAATAGCCAATGCCAGAGAAGTACCTGCGGCGACGTGCATTAGGACATCAGGTTCAATGCCTAGTATGGGGAAAAGAAACAAGAATATAGGTATTCTAACTATGCCCCCACCTACTCCAAAGAGTCCGGCAACAAATCCTGAGACAAGCCCTGCAGCCAAGAGGCTAAGTATATATAGAACCCAGTAATCCATAAGGAATTATATTAGATCAAGTCTGACCACAAACCAAGTTTCTGTATATATCACTCACAATTTCAATAATACTGGATTGATCAGATTGTTCAGTCTCTGTGGGTGATTCGGAGTATTGTGAAATGTCTTGAGATGTATATGTTTTAATCCTGTTTTTCCAACCGGGAATCCACCTCTTCTCACCCCTCTCAGGAAGAGAATTACTAACACGTCTGAGCAAAACTCTCTCTGCTCCATCGGCAAACTCCTGAAGCGCCGGCATGCCTTTTTCTGTTCCATTCATGCCTTCTAGAATTTGTAGCAATCCCCAGCCCTGTCCGTTGTAACGTTCCGACTCTAAAGTCCCTTCCCCTTTGAAATTCACATAATCTATCAATACATACATGCCCATAGTAGAGTTAGCCACACGGTAAAATTGTTGTTTTATATGCTCATGAGATTCAGGGGGGGCCGCTTCTAAGATTTTAGGAAGACTATTCTCCAACCGGCTTGCCAAAAAGAGTGACTGCTGTGGTATTGTTTCAAGTAAAAACTGTCTTAAAGAAACCATCTTCGTAGATTCGAATTCGTTGTAAAACTGTTGTCTCGAATCCCAGGGCAGATCAAATGTCGACATATTCTCCATCCAACTGGGAGGTTGTCCGCCGTTTGATTTTATAAACTCATAAACTTCGGGGAAAATTTCATAAAACCTATATTCTTTTCCTTCCGGATACCAAATGAAATGACCAATTCCTAGGGATGCAAATTCCTCGCCCTCATTCCAGGTTGTTAGATTTTCAACTTTAGCGGCCCCCTCGTTAATGAAGATAAGCTGGCCTATTTTTTCAAGCTCGGCATTCGATACTGATATACACTTGGTATTACAGGAGGATAAAAACACTACTAGCATCAAACATATAGTTATTAGTATGGCTTTATTCTTCATATATGGCATGCGCTCCAAAACTATTTCAATTATTTAGGAATGGTTTCTATTTAATATAAACGAATACTAGCCAAAAGTTGACTAATAATGAGTAATTACTTGTAGGAATGGCTTTTTAGCAATGTTGAATCGGTGATGCGTTCGAATACTTCACCACATTTATCGCATTCAAAGCGGATCTCAGTCGGGGGATGACTGATGCCTGTTCCAACAAGAATCCAGCCCCAGAATGAGTAGCTCGGTTTAGGAACTATCCAAGCATGGTCTCTTGTGTATCCACAACGGCAGGTCTTTTGATTGTCGTTATCTGTGCTCATAGTAAATTCGAAGCTGGTATTGTACCAGTCCAGATATCCTTATCAAATTTAAGCTTAATCATCTGACAGCGGGACTGTACGGCGCATCTTCTTTATTTCGCCCTTACGTTTTTTTGATTCAATTCGCTTCTGTTTGGATGCAAAAGTCGGTTTTGTCTTACGCCTTGGTTTAGGTTCTATAGAAGCTTTACGGATGAGCTCAACAAGTCGGGAAATGGCATCGCTACGGTTTTTCTCCTGAGATCTAAAAGCAGACGCTTCAATGAGAATTTTATTATCTTTAGTTACCTTGCTTCCCGCCAGATTAATCAAACGCTGCTTGAGCTTTGTAGGAAGATTAACGCAGGCATCTATATTAAACTTAAGCTGAACAGCGGTTGAGACTTTATTGACGTTTTGACCGCCGGGGCCGGAAGACCTGATAAACTCAAGTTCTATTTGATCTTCATCAATAAATATTTCGGGAGTAACCTGAATCATAATATTCAATCATAGGTTGAATATTACATTTTTCAAGTTTTTCTAATAGGTAAGAATTTGAATGTTTATAAAAATTCTCTGGCTGAGCAGTATATTTTTCTACCCAGCCTGAGTTTATAATTTAGTCTAATTTAGAATCTCAACTCTATAAATCATATCCTGACTCACCATGATCGGAGTAGTCAAGACCTTGTACTTCTTGTTCCTCGTTAACCCTGAGTCCGATAAAGACATCAATGAGTTTAAGAATAATGAATGAAATAACTCCAGTGTAAACAATAGCAAAGAATGCTGCTAACGCTTGAACCCTAAGCTGGTTCGGTATGTCCAGATCAACAACAGTTCCGCCTAATGAGACAGCAGCAAAGAAAGATACCATGATGATACCAACAAATCCCCCTACACCGTGAACACCCACCACATCAAGCGCATCATCATACTTGAACTGATACTTCAGCCATGTAGCGGCAACATATGCCAGCACCGCAGAAACAAAACCTATGGCAATAGCTCCCATAGGACCAACTGAACCCGAAGCAGGAGTAATAGCTGCAAGTCCCGCAATAGCGCCGGTCGCAAAACCAAGAGCACTCGGTTTTCCATTCTTTATCCACTCAATTGCAATCCAAGTGAGCGCGGCTACACATGGGGAAATCTGAGTTACAACGATGGCCATTGCGGCTGTACCATCAGCAGCAAGAGCACTGCCACCATTAAAACCAAACCACCCTACCCAAAGCATTGCAGTTCCTGTTAGTGTCATTGTCATATTATGAGGAGGAGTAGGCATTGGATAGCCTCTTCTTCTTCCTACCATTATAGCAGCTACCAAGGCTGCAACGCCTGCTGTGATATGAACTACAATACCGCCTGCAAAATCAATAACACCCATATCACCAAAGAATGACCCTTCACCACCCCATACCATATGAGCAATTGGGAAGTACACCAGAATTACCCAAATTGCGACAAACCACATAATTGCTGAGAATTTCATTCGCTCAGCAAAAGCACCTATGAATAGACCAGGGGTAATTATGGCAAAGGTTAGTTGAAAGGCAAAGAATGAAAGTTCAGGAATACTTCCTGACAATGTATCAGGCGTAATGCCATGTAAAAAGGCCTTATCCAGACCACCTACAAAAGCATTAAGGTTCCATTCTCCAGCAACCATTCCTGTGGTATCAAAAGTAAGGCTATAACCAATAATAGTCCAGATTATTGTTACAAGTGCAGTTACTGCGAAGCACTGCATCAATATTGAAAGAACATTCTTTTTGGCCACCAGACCACCGTAGAATAAAGCTAGGCCTGGAATCATCATGAACAGTACAAGTGCCGTAGATACCATTATCCATGTTGTGTCTCCGGTATCCAAACCTTCCTGGGCAAATGCAATTCCGGGAATAAATAGACAAATCGATAAAAAGGGTAGAAAAATCCCCTTTAGGGCTAATTTAGACATATCTCCATACCTCCGTGTCTTTGTGTGTGTCTTATATAATTGCAATAGTAATGCCAAATGAGGAGAGAATTTAATTGGATATCATTAATAAATATAACTATGGATAAAAATCAATAATTAGGGGAGGTTGAATAACACAATGATCAATTTATCTACACACAGATAAATACAAAATATTATTTTCAGGAACCGCAAGAACTTACAGAGTGCAAAGTTTAAGCACAGCAAGCTTAATTTTTGTGCAGGATCGGAACTTTAGGTACCGTGCTACTGCGCCAAATTGACCAAGACTCTGCCTTTTTGTTTACCTTGCAATATTAGTTCTATATTACTATCAAGTTCTTGAAGTGTAATTTCGGTAGTCAATTGTTCAAGTTGATCAAGTTTCCAATCAGTCGAGATTCTATCCCAAATTTTTTGTCTTAGGTTCATTGGAGAGTCTTGAGAATCAATTCCTACTAAGGAAACTCCTCTTAATATAAAGGGGTAAACATTAATCGGAAGATCGGCCGAAGCTACATTCCCACAACAAGTAACCACACCCTGAGGATTAGTTGATTTAATTGCGGTTGCCAGTATTTCACCGCCGACCGTATCGACCACGCCAGCCCATCTACCTTTTAGAAGTGGTCTTCCAGAATCATCTTGGGAATCTTCTCTGCTAATTACTTCTTTAGCGCCCAAATCAAGTAAGAACTGAGCTTGGTCTGTTTTACCTGTTGATGCAACTACCTGATAACCCAATTTAGCCAGAATGGCTACAGCCACACTTCCAACACCACCTGTAGCTCCTGTAACAAGCACTTCACCATTTTCAGGTTTAACCCCGTATTCTTCCAGCCTAAGAACAGAATAAGCAGCGGTATATCCGGCTGTGCCATAGACCATACTTTCCTTAAGTGTGAGGTTCTTTGGCAAGGTGACAACCCAATCAGCAAGGACTCTTACATACTCTCCAAAACCGCCCCACGTATTACATCCTAGATCATATCCATGCACGACAACTTCTTGCCCAGCAGTAAATCTTTCATCACTGCTTTCTTCTACGACTCCTGCAGCATCAACTCCGGGTGTGTGAGGGAATTTTCTTGTTACTCCTTTATTTCCTGTGGCAGACAGCGCGTCTTTATAATTGAGTGAAGAGTAATGGACCTTAACAAGCACTTCACCTTCAGGCAAATCATCAATAGAGTTTTCACTGATATTTCTTTCAAAAACATTTTGTTCGGTTTCATTAACTACATATGCGTTATAAGTTTGGTCACTCATTTAGATTTCTCCTTGATATTTTGTCACAATATTAATATACAACCAGACATAATATAATATGAAAATTTGCATAATAAAAACTTGTTGCTTGAGCGATTTACGTATGATAGCATTGAATTAAGGCGGAAGATTCAACTCTAGATAGTAGACAATGAATACCCAAATGAAGTTTTATACTGGAGGAACTATGTATAAATTGAACTCAATAATAATATTAATTCTTGTTCTTATTGCTCCTATTATGCCAAACTCGTGGGCAATTAAAACAGAAAGAGTAGCAAGCGGTTTCTCAAGCCCTTTATTTCTCACTTCACCCGCGGGAGATTTTCAAAGACAGTTTGTAGTAGAGCAGAATTCAGCTCGGATAAAAATTATTAAGAACGGTACCGTTCTACCAACTCCTTTTATAGACTTAAACTCCAAAGCAGGAAGCGGTGGAGAACAGGGTCTACTTGGACTGGCTTTTCATCCGGACTATGCAAATAATGGTTTTTTCTATGTAAATTATACTAACAACTCCGGGAATACAGTGTTAGCTCGCTACAAAGTATCATCCAGCAATCCGGATATTGCTGATCCTAACAGCGAGTTCATTTTCACAACTATTAATCAGCCGTTTGGGAACCATAACGGAGGAATGCTTGCATTCAGCCCTAATGACGGCTTTCTTTATTACTTTTTGGGAGATGGTGGATCAGGAAATGATCCGGGAAACAGAGCCCAGAATCCTCAAAGAAGACTTGGAAAGATTCATAGAATAGATGTTGACAGCGGCTTTTCTGTCCCGCCTAATAATCCTTTTGTGGGCGACCCATCGACCTTAGACAGTATTTGGTCTTTGGGAGTTAGAAATCCCTGGAGAGTGAGTTTTGACAGACTTAACGGTGATCTATATATAGGGGACGTTGGACAAGGCGATCGTGAAGAAGTTAGTTGGCAGCCCGGTAACAGCGGTGGCGGTGAGAATTACGGATGGCGTTGTATGGAGGGGACTCAGTGTACAGGACTCTCTGGTTGTACATGTAACGCCCCCGAACTAACTATTCCAATACATGATTACGATAGCACACAATCTGATTGCTCGGTAACAGGGGGATATGTTTATAGAGGCTCGGCGATACCCTCGCTTGACGGCACTTATTTCTTCGCGGATTACTGCACAGGTAGGATATGGAGCTTCAAATGGAACGGTAGCACTATGACGGAATTTCAAGAGCGTACTGCTGAGCTTGCTCCGGATACTGGAGCCATAAACAACATAACATCTTTTGGAGAAGATGCGGCGGGTGAAATATATATAGTTGACCAGGATGGTGAGATATTTAAGATAATAGAAGATAATACCCCAGCCCTAATATCACTCTTGCCACTTGATCCAAGTACTGCAGATGAGACGAACACAATAGAAGCCAGAGGCGCGACTCCCAATGGAGATGTTAGATATCTTTGGGGATTTCAAGCAGGTACGGTTAGTGCTGATCAAATATGCCCGGGGCTTCAAGTGGGAATATCAGATTTTAACAACTTAGTAACAGTTACAGCAGACGCAAACGGCACTGCTCTATTTAATGTTTTTGTTCCTGTTAGTTTCGCAGGGCTGAGTGTAGTATTACAGGCAATAGATTTAACTTTATGCACTGGGAGTAATGTTACTAATCAGACTATCGATTCACAACAACCCGGACAATTCATACTAAATCAATTTACTCCAGGAATAGCCGGAGAACAAAACATTCTTTCTGTATCAGAGGCAACACCCAGTGGAGATGTGACTTTTCTTTGGGGATTTCAAGCAGGTACGGTTAGTGCTGATCAAATATGCCCGGGGCTTCAGGCGGGAATATCAGATTTTAACAACTTAGTTACAGTTACAGCAGACGGAAACGGGGATGCTTCTTTCAACGTTTTTGTCCCCTTAAGTTTTAGCGGACTTACTGTTGTGTTGCAGGCTGTGGATATTTCAAGCTGTACGCCGAGTAACGTTAATCCTGAGACCTTATAATAATATTTAAGAATCCGTATATGTTTTTTATATATTAATGGAGATTAATTTTGTGGGGACATGCAGAAATAGTCTAACTTAACTAACGATTACGGCGCCTTTTGAGTATCTACATAAATCTTTCCGCCCGCATCAGCAAATTCTTTTGATTTCTGATCCATACCTTGATCAAGAGCATCGCTATCTGTAAGGCCGTGTTCTGCTGCATAATCCCTAACGTCTTGAGTTATTTTCATAGAGCAAAATTTGGGTCCGCACATTGAGCAAAAATGTGCAACTTTTGCACCATCGGCAGGAAGTGTTTCATCATGGAATTCTTTAGCTGTATCCGGATCTAAAGACAAATTAAACTGATCGTTCCATCTGAACTCAAATCTGGCTTTACTTAAGGCATTATCTCTTACCTGAGCTGCAGGATGCCCTTTAGCAAGATCTGCCGCATGAGCCGCTATTTTATAAGTAATCACGCCTTCTTTAACGTCTGTTCTGTTAGGAAGGCCAAGGTGCTCTTTTGGAGTAACATAGCAGAGCATTGCTGTACCGTACCAACCTATCATTGCAGCGCCAATTCCTGAGGTGATGTGATCATACCCTGGAGCAATATCAGTCGTTAGAGGTCCTAAAGTATAAAAAGGCGCCTCATGACAATACTCAAGCTGTTTGTCCATATTTTCTTTTATCATATGCATTGGAACGTGCCCCGGTCCCTCTATCATCACCTGCACGTCATGTTTCCAAGCAATCTCGGTCAATTCTCCTATGGTTTTTAACTCTGCAAACTGAGCTTCATCGTTAGCATCGGCTATTGAACCCGGCCTAAGCCCGTCGCCTAATGAGAACGCAACATCGTACTCTTTCATTAACTCGCACATCTCTTCAAAATGGGTATAGAGGAAGCTCTCTTTATGATGAGCCAGACACCACTTGGCCATAATGGACCCACCCCTAGAAACAATGCCGGTAAGCCTGTTAGCTGTAAGTGGTACATATCTTAAGAGCACTCCAGCATGAATAGTGAAGTAATCGACTCCTTGTTCTGCTTGTTCAACTAGCGTATCCCTAAAGATTTCCCAAGTGAGGTCTTCAGGGCTCCCGTCTACCTTCTCAAGTGCCTGATAAATAGGAACTGTGCCTATAGGAACCGGAGAATTTCTTATGATCCATTCTCTTGTTTCATGAATGTTTTTGCCGGTGGATAAGTCCATTATCGTATCAGCACCCCACCTGCAGGACCATACTGCTTTCTCAACCTCTTCTTCAATGCTTGATGTAACAGCAGAATTCCCAATATTAGCGTTAATTTTAACAAGAAAGTTACGACCTATAATCATAGGCTCGCTTTCGGGATGATTGATATTGTTTGGTATTATTGCCCTTCCCTCTGCAACTTCTTTCATTACAAACTCAGGTGTAATTGCACAATCTGGAATATTAGCGCCAAAATTCTCGCCCTTATGATATTTCCCTAATTCCCCAAGCTGTTCCTTAAGCTCATCTATTCTCTGGTTTTCCCTAATTGCTATAAACTCCATTTCCGCAGTAACAACACCTTTTCTAGCATAGTGCATCTGTGACACATTGGAGCCTGGTTTTGCTCTAAGAGGTTTTCTAATATGTTTAAATCTAATGCCTTTAATTTTAGAGTCAGCTTCACTTTTCCGGGAAAATTCTGAGGAAAAGTTTTCTAGTTCCACAACATCCCCACGGTCTTTTATCCATTTCATTCTAAGAGGGTTGAGCCCTAAGTTAACATCAATATCAATATTCTGGTCTGTATAAGGCCCGCTTGTATCGTAAACTGTAATTGAAGTATTCTTAGGCGATTGTCCATTTACCGCAAATGAATCATTTGAATCTTCAAGCTCAATTTCCCTCATGGGAACTTCAATATCATGGATATTGCCTTTCACATATATTTTTTTAGATTTTGGGAAAGGGTCCCGAGTTATCACCCTTTTATCTGGAATTTTTTCGATTTTAGCTCTTGTTCCCATTAAGTGAACTCCTTCAGAAAGTTAGCTTGCCAAACCCATTATTGGCCCATTAACAACTTAACAACAGATAGTATAAAAGTATTGAGAGAAAATCGCAATTATATCTTTGAGTTGTGAATATGAAAGAGTCTAGTAAAATAGATGGAATGTCATCCAATTTACTGGCTATAGAGTCCTCATGCGATGAAACCTCGGCGGCTGTAATACAGGACGGTACGAAGGTGCTGTCAAATATAGTAGCTTCTCAGATTGATATTCACAAAGAATACGGCGGAGTTGTACCAGAGATAGCTTCAAGAAAGCATGTTGAGCTAATAATGCCAGTAGTAGATAAAGCTATTAAAGAATCAGGAATTAAAAGAGAAGATATTGATGGGGTTGCTGTTACGCACGGTCCGGGGTTGATAGGGGCCTTGATGGTTGGGCTTTCAACTGCGAAAGCTATTGCCTTTGGACTAAATATCCCACTTATTGGGGTTAACCATCTTGAAGCTCATATGTCTGCTGTTCATCTGGAAAATGAAGTTCCGTTCCCTTTTGTTGGACTCGTTGTATCCGGAGGACATACTAGCCTTTATCTTGTAA
The DNA here is from genome assembly GCA_021604765.1 of Thermodesulfobacteriota bacterium. Lineage (GTDB taxonomy): Bacteria > Desulfobacterota_D > UBA1144 > Nemesobacterales > UBA2774 > CR02bin9. The sequence continues at coordinate 14,063 of BQJP01000025.1, read as the reverse complement.
AGAGCCATACGGAATTTGAGATGCTTGGGAAAACAAGAGACGATGCTGCAGGAGAAGCATTTGATAAAGCAGCTAAAATTATGGGACTGCCATACCCTGGCGGTATAGAAATCGATAAGCTGGCAAAAGAAGGTAATAGGGGAGCAATCCCTTTCCCACGACCTTTTATGACTACGTCTACTTTTGATTTCAGCTTTAGCGGTGTTAAAACCTCAGTCCTCTATTACTTAAGAAAGCACCCAGACCCAAACAACAAAGAATTAAAAGATATATGCGCAAGCTACCAGGAAGCCATCGTAGAAACCCTCGTTGATAAGACACTGCTCGCGGCTAAAGAAAACCATGTGAAAAGTGTTGTTATTGCAGGTGGAGTAGCATGTAATTCTAGGTTAAGAGAACTATCTAAGGAAAAGCTTGAGGAAGAAGGCATTTCGGTATATATCCCATCTCCAAAATACTGTACAGATAACGCTGCCATGATAGGGTCTCTTGGAGGATTTATGTTTAAAAATGGAACTACGTCCAAACTTAGTCTTACACCTTTCTCAACCTCAAGACCTAAACAAGCGAGAGGAAGAGGCTCTCAGACTAAGACAGCCTAATTGTGTAATTCCTTAATCTTCATAATCTACAACTGCTCTGTCTGTTCTAATCTCTCCTACAAAATCGACTATCTTTACATGCTCTGGATGATTCTGATATGCGTTAAGACCTTCTTGATCCTCAAACTCTGAATACAAAACCACATCGAAGGCTGCGGGTGACGGGTTGAAATTAATACCTACCTCAGCAGCTTTTAATGATGGAATTTTATCTGTCAGAGATTCAAGAGAGTCTTTTAATTTAAGAGCATTCTCCTCTTTTGTAGCACCTGCGGCTACGTCCTTCAGTCTCCACATTACGATATGCTTAATCATAAACAACTCCTTATATAGTTATGCTAAAAATTGATTTTCGTCAGTTTGTAATATTTTTGATTTTTTACAAGTAGCAAATAAACTTAATATTATCTTATACCTAAAATCTACACAATTCTTAGAAAAGATTATACTAATAAGATCCAAAGATTAATCAGGCAATTATATAAGGAATATAGGAGCATTTAGAAATTGGCATTAATGGATAACGAGGAAGCTAAAAAGGGCAAGAAAACTTATGACTTAAAACTCATAAGATGGCTATTCGGATACACCGGTCCCTATAGGACAGCTATGTTTTTAGCTCTTGTCTTTATGATTATTACAGCTTCCCTTGAGCTGACTGTGCCCTATATTGCTAAACTGGCTGTGGATAAATACATCTATCCCTCATGGAGAATTGCAGATTTAGGCGATAAACAAACAGATAGAAAATTAGTCTTAGATATAAAAGATAAATACCCGAGCCTGGTAGTACCTCTTGATCAAAGTTCATATTTAATAGACATGTCAGAGATTGACAACGAGGATAGGCACAATCTGGAAAAGCTGGGCCTAGTCTCAGAGGAAAGGTACCTGGCAATTAATCAAAACGATTTAAGCACTGAGGACAATAAAGAGTTAGCTAACATTGTTGCCAACAACCAAGACCTATTTGCCGCGGTAGGTCCTTATAACTACATAAGTTATACCTCAATGGCTAAGTTAAAAAAAAGTGAGATTATAGTTTTAAGAAGTGACGAGATAAAACATGTCATAAAACTTGCAGCACTATTGTTCCTTTGTCTACTGGGAATTTTCATATTTAGCTCACTTTTCACCTACCTTCTAAATTACTCAGGGCATAAAATTATGCACAGGATGAGGGTTCAGGTCTTTTCCCATATAATGCGTCTTCCACAAACCTTCTTTGATAAAAATCCTGTTGGAAGACTTACTACGCGAGTAACAAACGATATAAATGCGATAAATGAAATGTATACATCAGTTATGGTTCAGTTCTTTAAGGACATTCTAGTAGTTATTGGTGTTTTTGTCGTTATGTTTTTTATGAATAGGACTCTGACTGTTTATGTATTTATTCTAACTATGCTGATGCTTATTTTTGCAAGTCTTTTCAGAATGAAACTAAAAACGGTTTATAGAGATGTCAGGATATCGATCGCAAAGTTAAATGCTTTTGTTCAAGAGAGTGTAAAAGGAATTATCCTGATCAAACTATATAACAAAGAGATAGAAAACTTTGAGAAGTTTAAGGGGGTAAACAGTGAAAACTACAAAGCGAATATGGATCAGCTCTGGGTCTATGCCACATTCAGACCATTTATAGAATTTACTAGTGTTTTCACAGTCGCCTTCATACTATGGTATGGCGGGCTTGAGGTACTAAGTCTGGACTTAACTCTGGGTGCTCTAATTGCCTATTTATACTATGTGAGGTTGTTATTCAGACCAATAATGGAGCTTGCAGAAAAATACAATCTCTTCCAGTCTGCAGCTGCAGCTACAGAAAACTTATACGAACTTTCCAGTGCTGTTCCCGAGGCTACCTCAGGAATAACCGAGGGAGATATTAACGGGGAGATTGAATTTAAGAAGGTGTGGTTCTCATATGACGATAACGAATGGGTTCTAAAAAATGTCTCATTTAAATTAAACCCTAGTGAAACAGTTGCTCTTGTAGGATTAACAGGATCAGGCAAAACTACGATTGTAAATTTGATCCTAAGATTCTATGAAGCTCAAAAGGGAGAAATATTATTAGACGGAATCAATATATTAGATTACAATCCTGATTTCTTGAGAGAGAATATTTCCGCGGTATTTCAAGACTTGTTTTTATTCGGCAAAAATGTTTCAGAGGACCATGAGACTGGAACCAATCGTCTACCGTCAATAAAAAATATTGCGCAGCTTTCCAGCAGTAATAGAAATTCTATATCTTCTGGTGAGAAACAACTAGTATCTATAAATCAGGCATTTTCAAAAAACGCCAAACTTATGATCCTAGATGAAGCGACCTCAAATATTGACGCCAATATTGAAAAAAGAATCCAAGAAACAATAAAAAAGAATGGAAACGGTACTACAACTTTAATTATCGCGCACAGATTATCGAATGTTAGAGAAGCGGATAGAATACTTGTTATTCATAAAGGTGAGATTTCAGAGTCCGGGACTCACACTTCACTGCTAGCTAAAAAAGGCATTTACTTTAATCTATACAATCTACAAAATGAGATACGTCAGTTTTCCACTTTAACAAGCTGATATAAAAATTAGAACTTATGGAATTCCCAGCCCTACAAGATCAAGTTGAGACACTTATAGAACATCTACGAATACGAGAAAAATTTGCCTATTCTGAATTAAATATTGTAGCTTCCCCATACCGTATTTCACCACTTGGTGCACACATAGATCATCAGGGCGGTCCTGTATTGGGTATGACTATTAACGCCAGAACACTCTTAGCCTTTGCTCCAAATGATGAGAGAAGAATTCGTTTGTACAGTACAAACTATCCGGGAATTGTAGAGTTTGGTTTAGACAACATACGAACTACGAGAAAAGATGACTGGGGAAGATACGCAATGGGGGCAGCTAAAATTATTCAAGAACATATGGCGATTGAAGTAGGGTTCACAGGAGCAGTAACTGGGTCATTGCCTGCAAGCGGTTTAAGCTCTTCAGCCTCAGTGGGTCTAGCTTATCTTAAAGCACTCTCTCACTTAAATAATTACAATCTCACACCTGATCAATATGTTTGTCTCGACTCAGGGATAGAAAATAAATATCTAAAATTGCAAAACGGTATTTTAGATCAGAGCTCAATTATCCATGGGAAGAAAGATCAATTGTTATATATTGATACTAAATCTAAAAAGGTTATTGAACATCCGAGACCAGAATCTGGAAAGGAGTTTAAGATTCTCATTTTATATACTGGTCTGAGCCATGAGCTAACCTCATCAGGTTTTAACGAGAGGGTTGAAGCATGTAAAAGAACAGCAGGCCTGTTAGGACTTATGGGAGGATTAAAATCTCCAAGTGTATTATCAGATATACCATCTGAAGTTTACGAGGCCCAGAAAAAAAGATTGCCCGAGGATGTAAAAAATTGGGCGGCTCATTATTTCTCAGAAGTCGGGCGTGTAGAGCAAGGAATAGAGGCTTGGAATACCGGAGATATCGATAAATTTGGCCAATTGATGAACGAATCTTCTATTAGTACTATAGAAAATTATGATAGGGGCAGCCCGGAAGCTAAAAGGCTCTTTGAATTAAGTAGCTTGAGGGAGGGAGTTTATGGTGCTGCAATTAATGGCGGCGGATATGGAGGATGTGTCGTTGCGTTTGTCAGAAATGAAATTACAGAGGACTCAGCAACAGAAATAATGAATAAATACACGAATGAGTATCCCAACGTAAAAGAAACTGCAGCCGCATATTTTGCAGAAGCAGAGAATGGGCTTGAGCTACTGTAATCTCTTCTATTCTATTGTATTAACTTGTATTAACTAAGATCTATTAGGTATCCTAAATAAAGGTGACCAATGTCTATCTTTGATCCACTTTACCGTCAGAATAATTTAGGCGGCCAAATAACTAGAACCTTTTTTAGTATAAGCCAGGCTGTAAGGAATATCTTCTGGGATAAGAGTAAAATTGAACACCTTACACCGGTTCAAATCAAAACACTCCTATTTATTAATTACACAAGAAAAGAAGCGATCACAGTTGGTAATATTGCGAAAAACCTTTCATGCGCTCCTGCAACAGCAAGCGGAATTATAGATTCTTTAGAAAAGAAAAAGCTGATCTTAAGAAGCCGAGACTTGGAGGATCGAAGAAAAGTCCATCTAGACTTGACTCAAAGTGGCATCCGTGCGGTGAACTTACTTGAAGACATAGGAATAGAACTTGAAGAAATAGTTTCAGAATTCACAGAGAAAGAACAAGAGATACTTGAGAATCTACTTCATAGAATAACAGAGAGACTTACTGATAAAGGACTTATCTTCAGTAGTGATATTTGCACAGATTGTTGTTATTTTAGCAGAGATAGATTTATAGGTGATCCTAAACCCCACTATTGTGAGCAACTCCACACACTCCTAAGCGAAGATGATATATGTAAAGAATGTCCTCACTACAAAAAACATTGATTTCTGAAAAAAATTTATTATATTTATTTAGGGTTCCTAAACATTAGTTACCCTAAATTAAATTCTTCTGAGGATTAAAGAATATGGCACTTAAACAAATAGAGGGGAATGAATTATTAACCAATGCCTTTGAGCACTCAGAGATCATTGTATCAGAAGATTCTGAGCAAAATTATTCCGCAAATGAAATCAATTTTGATGCCGACAATAATCAAGATGAACACAAGGAATCAGAAACTGATGAAGCAGAAATTGATACAGGAACAGTTAATAAAAACTATAGACTGCTTTTCGCATATTATAAAGACTTAAACGGTGAGGGGCTCCTTAGCAGACGAGATGAATTAGCTCTAGCGGCACAGTTAAAAATTTGCAAAGAAAAGACTAAAGAAATACTCGAACAGCTGAACACAATAGATAGCAAAAAAACCTATACAAAAAAAACAAACACAGCATATCTTCAAGCTAAGCAGAGACTATTTAATGATAGAGTACTGAGGATTAGAGAGAAATTTATCAAGTCCAATTTGAGATTTGTAATTGATCTAGCCAATAGGTATCAAAGCAGAGGTCTTCCACTCTCTGATTTGATACAAGAAGGGAATATAGGACTGATGAAAGCAGTTGAAAAATTTGATCATACAAAGGGATTTAAATTCTCAACCTACAGTGCTTGGTGGATACATCAGTCATTATCCAGAGCGATCATGGAACAAACGAAGGTAATTTCTATCCCGGTCTATTTACAGGAGCAAGCATCTGTAGTTTTTAAAGCAAAAGCCAGGCTAGAATATAATAGAGAAAAAACAGCTGATAGCGAAGAAATAGCTCTAGAAACAGGTCTCTCCAAAGATGTAGTAAACACTATTCTAAGGGGAAGAAATCTAACTGTTCCCTTAGAAGTATCAGGAGTGGATGAAGACACTAAAACCTATCTAGACATAGTTCCTGACCCTAACAGCAAGAAAGCCGACTATTACATTGCTGAGAACTCTATGACAAAAAGAGTTAGGAGATCGCTTAGACAATTATCCGATAGAGAAAGAGATGTGCTAAAAATGAGGTTCGGCATTGATTATGAAGATCCTCATAAGCTCGAACAGATAGCACTTAAATATAGCTTGAGCAGAGAACGTATAAGACAAATTGAAACTATAGCACTTAAAAAAATAGCGGCTTCAGAAGAAGGGTATATATTAAAAGACTTCTTGACTTAAGCTCCAGACACACTTAATAATATTTAGAGAACATAAACGTTATTAGGAGAAGAATTTTGTGAGTGACAATATTAACCACATAATGTCAGCTAACCAACAATACGCTAAGGAATTTGGCGAGAATTCAGATTTGGGTGCAGCTCCAAAAAAGAGACTAGCAGTTTTAACATGTATGGACTGCCGCCTTGACCCTTTAAAATTCTTAGGTTTGGAATTGGGGGATGCTCATTTTATTAGAAATGGAGGAGGCCGGGCAAGCGAAGATGCCATACGTTCACTTGTGGCTTCTTATACATACTTAGGAACTAACGAATTTCTAATTATACACCATTCAGAATGTGGTTTTGAAACATTTACACAAGAAGAAATGGGACGATTATTAAAAGAAAAACTTCACTCATCTGAAGGAGAGTTCATTAACTGGTTAACAATTTCTGATAGAATAGAAAGTATTAAAAACGATGTAATGCATATAAGAAATCATCCTCTTATTGATAAAGATATAACAATAACAGGGCTTTTGCTTAATACCAAAACAGCTGAACTCACAGAAATAATAACACTCTAAATATCAGTGACTAAGAACTGGATGCAGATGTAAACTGAATAGTTTCCGGAAACGGAAATCTTGTATGCTCTTCTTTTCCATCAAGCTCTTCTACGCTGTCGGCCCCAAACTCTTTTAGCCTATCTATGACTTCAAGTACTACAGTCTCAGGAGTTGAAGCGCCTGAGCTTAATCCAATTACCATATCACTTGAAAATAAGTGGCCGTTAAGATTATCGGCCCCTTCGATTAGATAAGCTTTCTCTACACCATTTGCTTTAGCAACTTCAACAAGCCTGTTTGAGTTAGAGCTTTCTGGAGAGCCCATAATAAAAATAATGTCCGCTTCTTTGGCCAAAGCTTTTACTGCGTCTTGTCTGTTTTGGGTAGCATAGCAAATGTCTAGTTTTGAAGGGCTTACGATATTAGGAAATCTTTCTTTCAGGGCCGCAAGTATATCCCTCGTATCATCTACGCTTAAGGTAGTTTGAGTAACGTAAGCAATCTTATCCGGATCAGGTACTGCAAGTTTTTGAGCTTCTTCAACAGACTCAACAACTATTACTTTTTCGGGAGCGTGCCCGCTGGTACCTATAACTTCGACATGATTCCTGTGACCAATTAATATAATTGTGTATCCAAGATCAGCATAGTGTTTAACTTCATTGTGGACTTTGGTTACCAGAGGACATACCGCGTCCACGACTTCAAGGTTATTATGACTCGCTTCGTTCCATACAGCGGGGCTCACACCGTGAGCGCTGAATATTACTTTTGCCCCTTCGTCCTCTATCTCTTCAAGGTCCTCTACAAACTTAACGCCCTTCTCAATCAAAGATTCAACAACGCGTTTGTTGTGCACAATCGCATGGCGGACGTAGATTGGTGCGCCATAGGTTTCCAGAGCTCTCTCAACTATTTCTATCGCTCTGTCTACTCCTGCACAAAATCCTCTTGGCTTAGCTACTATTACTCGCATAAATTACTCCTAGATTGAATACTATACTCTAATTGCATTTTATACACTATCTTTGTATGATGTAATTCTATCATGAAAAATGCTTGATAGGTTAATTTATATAGTGATATTGATAAAATTAAAACCGTATCGGTAGGAGAATAACAATTAAATGAGGCTAAAAGATAAAGTTGCAATAATAACCGGTGGGTCATCTGGAATAGGTAGAGCTATTACACTTGGATTTGTGAAAGAAGGGGCAAAAGTTGTTATTGCTGCACTTCATGAGGATAAATGCATCGAAGTAGTTCAAGAAGTGAAAGATATGGGTGGAGAAGCTATATACGATACTCTCGATGTAGGAGATGTAGACGCTCATCCAAAACTGATTCATAAAGCTATTGAGGCATTTGGCAAAGTAGACATTCTAGTAAATGACGCCGCTTATGCAAGAAGAGAAACGGTTTTTGAAGTAACTCCCGATACTTGGGATAAACAGATTGATATTAGTCTCAAAGGTCTATTCTTTTTATCCCAACATTTTGCACAACATGTTATAGAACAGAAATCTAGCGGACGCATCATTAACATTGGTTCAGTCGCTGGTGTAATGGACTTCCATCCAATATCAATTGCCTACCACGCCGCTAAAGCCGGAGTCATGATTATTACAAAAGTGATGGCTGTTGATCTTGCACCCAATGAAATCACAGTAAACTGCATAGCTCCCGGATCAATCGCAACTCCGATGTCTTCATCATCTGATCCTGAGTATGATGAATATATGACAAAAGGCGTACCTGAGGGCAGAAGAGGAAAGCCTGATGACATAGTCCCGCCAGCAGTGATGTTTGCTTCGGATGAAGCTCAGTACATAACCGGGCAGACTATATTTGTTGAGGGAGGCGCTCTCTCGGTTTATCTTGGAAGAGACGAGCCTGAATTCAAAGCTTAGATTAATCAGGATCCAGAATAATATGCGCCCTATCTTTATGGGATTTTAGATAAGGAAGGTAATGGTCATAAAAAATATCTTTTTTTTGAAGCCAGCTATCATGGTCAAGATGTCTTACAGTTTCGTCACGCACGTGTGCCCTACTCAACGCCACTTCCTCCGGCACATCTAGGAAAACCCTGAGATCAACGAAATCATCCAAATCTTGGTGGCAGGATAGTAGACCCTCTAAAATTAAGTAATCACAATCGGTGGCATCAACCTCAAGTTCATCATCAAATTGCCCGTTAGATAAATTGTATAGACCATCAACTGTAAAGCGTTCTTTTTTCTTTACTGATTCAAGCGCCCGTTCTATTTTTTGGAGATCATACCAAGTGTGAAGATCTATATCATGCACTTCCAGTCTCTTTGGCCATTCAGACCTGGGTACACTCACGAACAAATCAGTAGATATTTGTTGAACTTTGCCTCCTAACTGTTCTTTAAGTAGGTTCGCCTCGTAGCTCTTCCCGCTGCCTATCATTCCCTCAAAGGCTATGACATAAGGATGCTTCTTTTCTTGCTTTAGAATAGTTTCAACTAATTCATCTAATTTCATACCGCTCTCTATAAATATTAAAACCGATAATTTAGAAGAAATAAATTCATACAACGATTGAGGCTGTTATTGATATCTTTTTTTAAAAGTGTTATAAAATGAATATACGACCTGATGGAGGGTTTCTATGGCAGCTGAAGCAACTTCTGAACATAGAGTAAAGAATGTAATTGCGGGATGTGTTGGAAATGTGTTGGAATGGTACGATTTTGCGCTTTACGGATTTTTCGCCCCTATAATTGCCGAGCTCTTTTTTCCCTCCGACGATCAGCTAACAGGCCTATTAGCCACTTTTGGAATATTTGCTGTAGGATTCCTAATGCGCCCAATCGGATCTGTAGTGTTTGGAATTCTGGGTGATAAAGTTGGGCGTAAAAAAGCGCTTGAAATCTCGGTTGTTATGATGGCAGTACCTACTACATTAATCGGAGTGCTGCCGACCTATGAGACCGCAGGTATATGGGCACCAATTTTTCTTACCATAATTAGACTCATTCAGGGAGTTTCAGTAGGCGGTGAGTTCACCGGTTCAATTTCATATGTAGTTGAAAATGCTCCCCACCCTCCTCCTCAGAGGGGTTTTTACAGTAGCTGGACAGTATTTAGCCTGCTTGGAGGAATACTCTTGGGATCTGCAATCGCTTCAGTAATAACCAATATATTTACAGAAGCACAGGTGCAAAGCTTTGGGTGGAGAATTCCGTTTTTACTTGGGTTAGTTATAGGAATAATCGGTCTTTTTCTTAGATCAGGGCTAGATGAGTCTCCTGCATTTAAAAAGATGAAGGAGGCGGGTCAGCTAGCCAAAACCCCTATAGTTGATGCATTTAAGTATCACTGGAGGGAGATACTCACTGTAGTTGGTGCAACATGCGTTGGTTCAATAAATTTTTATCTGATTTTTGTTTACTTAACAACCTATCTATCCACTGAAACACACTTATTATTATCTTCTGCTCTCGAAATAAATACGATAAGCATGATCTTATTGATGGTATTGACTCCTGTAATGGGTTATCTGTCCGATAAAGTTGGCAGGCGACCAATATTAATCACCGGATGTTTAATATTAGCTATATCCGCATATCCTCTTTTTGTGGTTCTTACATGGGACAACTTTACATATGATCTGCTCGCGCAATTTGTTTTTGCATTAGGATTATCTATGGTCTTTGGACCTTTCGGGGCTATGATGGTAGAGCTCTTTCCGGCAAGGATTCGTATGAGTGCTTTGTCCATAGGATATAACATTGGTTTTGCAATTTTTGGAGGAACCGCACCTTTTGTCGCCACATATTTGATAGACGCAACTGGAAACAAACTTGCACCTAGTTTTTACCTAATTGCAGCGTCTGTTGTTTCTCTTATAGTATTCTTTGTAATTCGCGAGACTTATAATGATGATGTCGGTTAAACATTTCATATAAAATCTATGGAGGGTATCTCATGAATCAAATCAAATATGGTGATTTATCGTTACTCAAAGTTTTATCATTATTTCTTTGTTCTACATTAATTTTGGGTCTTTGTGTGTCTTGTGACAATAATAGTAATGCACAAGATAATGAAATCGCATTTACAGAAGTTTACTCTGGGAGTTTTGAAACTGGGCCTGCGTCTACAGATACAAACGGAGATGGTAGACCGGCTAATTTAGGTACATTTGTAGGAACCAGCACATTTGGTACTGTCTCCATACAAAGTTTAAATGAATTTGAACTAGTTCTGGAAAATGCAAATTGCGATATTGGAGAGGATGAGTTTTCATTAGTGCGAGGTAATTTTGTAAAACGTTTCTCGAATGGGGAGCTTATTTTTGGCACTTGGGACAGCGGCTTTAGCTGCTTTGATCCAATTACAAACACTTCAACAAGCACACAAGTGGGCACTTTTACTGGCGGCAGTGGTCAATTTGAAAACGCTTCAGGTCCTGTACAAATAGATTATTCTTCTACATTTTTAGCTACTCCAGGAGTTGAAGGTTTTTCATTCGGCGGAACTACAGGTGATGGATTTGGAACCATCATTTTCAATTAAATTTAGAGCGAAAAACTAAAATAGCCCAAAGAGTTTGAGAGCAATAATGAAAATTGCCGCGATCATTATATAGCGGATAACTTTTTCTCCGCCTTTAACAGAAATCCGCGCCGCCCACCAGCCCCCGAGTCCATTACCAGCTGCCAGAACAAAACCCAACAGCCAATCCACGTTGTCAGTCCAGATAAAAATAAGAAGGGCCGGAATTGTAAATATGAGTGTTATAAAAACCTTGTGCATATTCACAAATACGAGGTTCATTTTCATTATATGATATAGCGCAGCCATAATGAGGAACCCTACACCGACTTGGATAAAACCGCCGTAAAAGCCAATTGCGAACATTGCAGGATAAACAAGCCATGTTTTCTGCCCTTGATCAGAAGTAACTAAATTCTTACTCTGTGGCACCAGCATTGAGATAATTACACCAATCATAATTATGCCAAGAATTATCTCAAACCACCTGTCGCTCATTCTGACAGCAATTAATGCGCCTATGATAGCACCGGGAATAGTAAAAGCCGCAAGTCTGAGACTAAGATTTAATCCAGTTATTTTTTCTTTACGAAAAGATAGAGTAGCAAAAATACTCTGAATCAGAATCCCAACTCTGTTAGTCCCGTTAGCAGTAGCACTGTCCAGTCCAAGAAAAATAAGCGTTGGCAAAGTGAGGCTTGAGCCACCACCCGCCATTATATTGATCACGCCGGTTAAGAGGCCAACTCCAAAAAGTATCAAAAGTTCATAGTATTCAGGCATATGTATTCCGTTCTTAAGAAACTTAAGTGATAAAAAGTTACTCTGAAATGGTTAATTAGTATAGATTCCTCAATTAATTGATAGTACATTAGTGTTCGTAAGATTTTCAGAACTCAATTTCCTAACATACTTTGACGAAACAATGCTAGAGCGTTTATTCAATCTAAAAGAACATAACACGAACCCGAGAACAGAAATAATGGCGGGGATTACGACATTTATGACTATGTCATACATTATTTTTGTTCAACCTACTGTATTAGGCGCAGCCGGAATGGATCCGGGAGCGGTGATGGTTGCCACATGTATATCTGCCGCTCTGGGAACAGTTCTCATGGCGCTAATGGCTAATTATCCCATAGCACTTGCCCCTGGAATGGGAGAGAATTTTTACTTCACTTATATAGTAGTCCTTACTTTAGGTTACAGTTGGCAGATAACACTGGGGGCAGTTTTTATCTCTGGTGTTGCATTTATCTTACTTTCTACAGTGGGTTTGAGAGAAAAGCTGATTACTATATTGCCCGATTGTCTCAAAAACAGCATACCTGTGGGATTAGGACTGTTAATTGCACTGGTTGGACTTGAATGGTCAGGAATCGTAGTGAGCCACCCGGTTACATACGTCACATTAGGCGACATCACTTCAACACCCACGTTGTTGTCAATTCTGGGCTTGATTATAATGGCTATTCTCTTTGCGCGTAGAATAAAAGGAGCAATATTAATTGGATTTATCATTACAGCAGTTGTCGGTCTCATAATTGGCTTAGTTGAATTTAAAGGAGTGTTAGCTGCCCCACCTTCGCTCGACTCTACTCTTTTTAAACTTGAGATACCAAACATCTTCGCAAACCCGGAGCTCCTGACTGTAATTTTCATTTTTTTGTTTCTTGACCTATTTGATACAGTTGGAACCTTAGTAGGAGTGAGCCAGTCTGCTGGCTATATGAAGAATGGAAAACTTCCCAGGGCCCGTGGGGCATTGCTATCAGATGCGATCTCGACAACTACAGGAGCGCTATTGGGAACTTCCACTGTTACTGCATATATAGAAAGCACCACAGGAATATCGGCAGGAGGGAAAACCGGATTAACAAGTATTGTAGTTGCACTGCTTTTTATATTAGCCATATTCATAAATCCTTTAGTTCAACTAATTGGAGCAGGCTATGAGATCAATGGCATAACACTTTATCCAGTTATTGCCCCGGCATTAATTATGATTGGCGCTATGATGTTCAAGAATATTGTTAATATAGATTGGGAAGATTATACGGAGTCTATTCCAGCATTCCTTACACTGCTTATCATGCCTCTTGCTTTTAGCATAACACAGGGGATATCCTTCGGAGTTATTTCGTATGTGCTTTTAAAAATAGTACGTGGCAAAGGCAAAAATATTCATTGGCTATTGTACCTTTTCGCAGCTCTTTTTATTGCGAAATATATATGGCTTTGAGAGCATGTCTATTCAAAGACCAAGACACTTGTAAATAGAATGTTTGCAATGATGCAGTCAACTAGTAGAATATCGTAAAAACCAAAAGATACTTCAATGAAAACCGTTAAAATAGCTCTAATTCAAACCAAAGTTTCAGATAACATACCCTCAAATGTTACAAACACACTGAAGATGATTGAAAAAGCCGCAAATAAAGGTGCTCAGATAATTGCGTTGCAAGAGCTTTTTCAGACCCCTTATTTTCCGCAGTGGGAAGATATCAATAAAGACGATTACGCCGAAACACTTAAGGGTTATACTGTCAGCGAAATGAAGAAAGCGGCTAAAAGATTAGCTGTAACTATAGTTGCACCCATTTATGAACAAAAAAATGGGAAGTATTTCAACACCGCAGTAATTATTGGCAAAGATAGAAAGCTATTAGGACAGTATAAT
>BQJP01000024.1 GCA_021604765.1 Thermodesulfobacteriota bacterium | reverse complement strand
AACGAACATGCAGGACTTGCCGTTTAGATCCACAAGAGTTGCCGTGTAGTCTGCGATTCCTGCATTGGTTATGAAGCGTTTTTGTCCCGAGATAATATATCCGCTCTTGGTTTTGCTAGCTTTGGTTATGAGAGAAGATGACCTTACATCTGAGCCCGACTGTGGCTCCGTCATAGCGAACGAGCCTATAGCCTCACAATCTATAAGCGGTTTTAGGTAATTTCGTTTTATATAGTTGGATCCTTGAGCAAGACTCATCCCCGCGAGTAGAAAGTGGGCATTCACGGAGCCTGAAAAACTTGCGCTTATATAGGCCATCTCTTCAGCAAGAGTGGCCGCTGCGCATGCCGGGTATTTAAGTCCCATGCCCCCGTCTTTCTTTTTGTGTGGAACTTTAAAGAAGCCTTTTTTTGCCATGGACTTAAAAAGCTCCATCGGGAAGTTTTCGTTACTCTCCCTTCGCTGCCCAAGCTCGTAAGCTATTGGGAACAGTTCCTTCTCTGCAAATGATCTAAATTTCTTTCTTAGTTTTAGAGTTTCCTCAGGCACATAATCATTTTTGTAGAGCTTCTCGCTCATCCTCTGTGGCAGTTGTCTCATCTGTTTCTCCCAAAATCAGCTTAAAATTCTAATATAGCACAAAAGTCTTATAACAATAAAGATTTAATTGCGTTTATTTTAGGAATGTGTTTGGTGTGCAAAAGAGACTTAGGAGGTTATTGCAGAATAAATCTATAAAAAGAGTTCTATTTACAATATTTGAGATATAAAAAGAGGAGCCCAAGCCCCCCTTTTTTGTTTATAAACCCTTCACCTATTTAAATATGTTAATACTATAACTAAGGTTTTTGAGATTTCAGTTCTAAGTGACATAAACTCAGAGATGAAAATATTATCTCATGTTGTTTCTGAAATAAACTATAAGTATAACAAGAAGTTGCAATAATTAGTTGCAGTACTGCTTTAATGTTTCTTCGGCATGCTTATAACCCATTTTCTGAGCCTTTTTTATGTCGGCACATCCTGATTCGGTCTTATCGAGCAAAATTTTAGCATAACCGCTTCCATAATAAGCCTTGGCGTTTTGGGGATTAAGATCAATTGCCATTGTGAAGTCAGATAAAGCGCCTTGATAGTCTTTTATTAGCCCTTTACTCCTTCCTCTGCTGTCGTATGCCTGGGCAAATCTAGGGTTAAGCTCAATTGCTTTACTGTAGCTTGAGATTGCATCGTCATACTTCTCGAGATAATAGTAAGAAAGCCCAATATTGTAGTAGCCCAGAGCAAACTTTGGGTTCAATTCTACAGCTTTTTGGTAATCCTCAAGCGCTCCCTGATAATCTTTCTCTTTACTCTTCAAGTTTCCCCTGTTGTTATATGCGTCAAAGTACTTCGGGTTAAGCTCTATTGCTTTGTCGTAGTCAGAAACCGCTCCTTTGTAGTCGCCTAAATCGTCTTTTGTATTGGCTCTATTGAAATATGCAATTGTAAAATTAGGATCAATTTTAATCGCCTTGTCAAAATCTAAAAGCGCTTCTTTGCTCTTACCCTGTCTTCCCTTAAGGTTTCCAAGATTGTTATGGGGCATTGCAAACTTTGGATCAAGCTCAATTGCCTTATTATAATCAGCGAGAGCTCCTTCAATGTCGCCAAGTTCCCGTTTCGTTGTTCCCCTGTTGTTATATGCCATAGCAAATTTCGGATCAAGCTCTATTGCTCTATCATAATCCTCAACGGCACCTTCTTTTTCACCCATCTCATCCTTAAGGTTTGCTCTGTTATTGTATGCGTATGCTGAGGTATCGTTTAGCTCGATTGATTTGTTGTAGTCGACGAGCGCACCCTTTTGATCGCCCATAGCTGCTTTGGTAACCGCTCTGCTGTAATATGCTTCTGCTGACTTTGGGTCTTTCTCAATTGCCAGATTGAAATCAGAAAGCGCTCCGGCCAGGTCGCCCGAGGTTCCTTTTGTAATTCCCTGATCTATATATTCCCTTGCCGATTGGGCAAATGCGGTGAAAGGTAAAAGTAATAAAACTACTAATAGGATTGCTGATTTGTATTTCATATAACTCTCCTGTTTTAAATTTTGACTCGGTTTTGTAAATACAACTAAAGGAAATTATATCGGATAGATTCTAATTACAGTACTGATTTATATATTCTTTTGCTTTTTCATATCCAAGCTCAAGAGCTGTGTTCAGATCTTTGCAGCCGTCTTTTTGCTGCCCAGAGTTTATCTCGGCCATTCCGAGCACTGCATATGATTCGCCGTAGAAGGGATATTTGTCTATAGCAATTTGGCTGTCTTCAATAGCGCCTTCGTGATCCCCAAGCTGTGACTTGGCAAAGGCTCTTGTGGTGTAAGCCTTCTCGTGGTGAGGCTTCATTTCAATCACTCTGTCAAAATGCTCAATTGCCGTTTTCCAGTCGCCTTTGTGTCCTGTAATAAGTCCCTGTCTATGGATCTCGCCATCAGACGTGGTTAGCAAAATCACAATTATGATAAACATCCGTATCAACACAAATGCAAAAACTGCACCTACTACTATTAATATTCCTTTTTTCATATCCACTCACCTTAAAAGTGAGTTTATCATATATGTTTTCAAACTTCATCAATAAAAAAAGAGAGCCGAAACTGCCTTTTATCGCTTCATCTCAAAACTATTGCTTTCAAAGTTCCCATTTGTTAGGATTTTAATAACTAAATAAGGCGGGAGAAAATTATGAAAAATTATTCGCTTAATTTATTTTTAGCTCTAATTTTGTTTACTACAGGTCTTGTATTAGCTGATATAAATCCAGTCAATGCCGAATCAAGAGGGGATATGAAGTCCCTCGCCAAGCAGAGCATTATAGTCTGGAACACTGGTAACACTGCAATAGCAGATCAGATTTATGCGCCGGATTTCAAAATGAACTGGGTTGATCAGGATGTCCCCGACATTAACGGCGTAGCAGAGCTTATGGATTATTTAAGTTTTATCAGAAAAGCATATCCGGATATGCAAATAGTCGCTGATCATTTAAATGTTGACGGCGATACTGTTGTAGCTCGGATAACATTTACAGGAACAAATATGGGCCCTAGGGGTGATATGGCTCCTACTAATAAAAAGGTTAAAATCTCTGCAGTCTGGATAATTCAGATAGAAGAAGGCGTGATCACAGAGCAGTTTGATTATAACAACAGAGCATCAATATTAACTCAGCTAGGGTATGAAATTACCCCGCCATCTCAGGAAAACTAATTTGCTTCCAAAAAATTATCTGAATCAATTAAAAAAGAGAGCCGACACTATTCGTATCAAAGCTCCCTTTTTGTAATCTTTCTATTTGTTTTTCTTGTTTAATTTAAGCAGTTGCCTGACGTCTGCGGATAACCATAAAACCTACGATTCCAAGAAGTCCGGCCATTGCGATCAATCCCCATTCAGAGAGAGTAGGCACTGTAGAAGAAGGTGCCCCAAATTGCCAGTTTACGCACTGTTCTAGATCTTGCTGGGAAAGTCCGCTAAGAAGATCTCCAGGGATTGTGTCGTTGCTGTTAAAAAGCTCTGCTCCTGCGATTGCTCCATTTACTGTCTCACCTGAATCTGTAATGTTATCAAGACACGCAAAGAGCATTAGGCATCTGCTTTCTCCTGCTGGAACAAATACGTTGTAACGAACACCAACTCCTTCATCACTTGCATCATCACATACTATATCAGTTGCAAAATTTGGAGTGGTTTCTGGTACGCCTGGTCCAAAAAATACTGTCGTATTTATAGGATCACTAAATGGGAAAGTGTCGGAGGTCACAGCCCAACGATCGGTAGTTGTAAACATTGTGTCACCTGATGATGTGGCTTCAAAAATTGTACTGCCATCAGAGCCAAAGTTTGTAGCAATACTAACCTGCTCGTTTATGCCAGCTCCTGTATTGTTGTCTAAAAAAAGTACATATCTGTTACACTGTACGTCTTCTGAGAAAAAGAGCGTATACGTAACATCCAATCCTGAAATATTTACAGGGACTGCTGTGAAAAGATTGCCGGTCAGATCTCCTTGAGCAGGAGAGGTTACATACATATCGCCTACTGAAGTTAACCATGCAGTGTCATAGGCATCTCCGTTGTCGGCTGAAGATCTAGCGTCATTGATAGCTATAGCGCCTGCATCTGTTGAAGGCTCACAATCGCCTGTAAAAGGTGAGCCAGGAACAGGATTGACCGGATCACCGTAAGTATTGTCTATGTCATCCCAAATTAAAGAACCTAGAGCTGGTACTGGAAAGTCAAAAGGTAATCCTATTGGTGCAGCCATAGCGCTTGTTGAGCCGAGAGCTGCTGAAAAAACTACAATTAATGTTAATGTTATACTTTTAGATATAAATTTTGAGATCATTGTCATCCATTCCTCCATCGGGTAGATGTTATTTACATTATCATCTAAATAAAAAAAGGAAATACCATATGCCAATTCATGGGCCTAAACTAGAAAATCCTACAGCGGTTTTAGATCTCCTAGGCTTGGGGCTTAGCACAAAGCCAGATGAGCATGCGTTGGTATCGCTTGATACCCAGCTCACTTGGGCTGAGCTGGATGAGTCCTCAACTCGTTTAGCGGCTGGCTATCTGGCTCATGGGCTAGTTCCCGGGGACAGAATTGCCTCACTAATGCCAAATAGGGTTCTGCTCTATATACACTACATAGCATGCATTAAGGCAGGGCTTGTCGGGGTGCCGCTTAACTACCGCTACATGGCTCCTGAGATAGATCATGCCCTTGAAGTCAGCGGTGCTACAATTCTGTTTGCTCACAGTGAGAGGTTAGAAGATTTAAAATTATCTGACCAAGTTGGACGTTTACCTCTTGGAACAATTTTGCACGATAATAAAGATTCAGAAAGTATAGGATTTGAAGAGCTAATTTCTCAAAACAATCCTGAAATAAAGTTGCCTGAGACTAATCCAGACTCACCTGCATTTATCTTCTTCACCTCCGGCAGCACAGGGCCGGCAAAGGGGGTAACGCACACACATGAGTCTCTGAGGTGGATGATGGGCAGTGCAGCCGAAGCATTTGAGTTTACTTCTGAAGATACTCTTTTGCCGGGATCTTCGATATCACATCTTGGCGGGTTTTTGTTTTCGCTAGCAGCTATATCTAAAGGGGGCCGCGTATTGGTTGCGAGAAGGATCGACCCTGATGAAATAATTCCTTTACTAAGAACATATAGACCTACTGTTATGTGCATGATTCCAGCCGCACTGTTTAGAGTTATTCGAGACCATGGTGCTAATCGTGACGATTTTTCCTCTCTTAGAATGTGCCGGGCAGGCGCGGACACTGTTCCTCTTGAGCTTGAAAAGGAGTATATAGACCTCACAGGACATCCAATAGACGAGGGTTACGGATCAAGTGAAATGGGTATTGCTACCTTGAACCCGCCCTCGGGTCTCATCAAGATTGGCTCTATTGGTAATCCTAATCCAGGTTTTGTTGTTTCATTGAAAGACGAAGAGGGAAATGAAGTGGGTGCTGAAGTAGATGGAAATGCTTGGGTTAAAACAAATAGCATCATGCAAGGCTACTGGGGTAACATTGAAGCTACAAACGAGGTCATCATTGATGATTGGTTTGATACAGGGGATGTGCTTGTAGCAGACGAGGACGGATACCTAAAGTTTAGAAGCCGCAAGAAACAGATCATCGTACATGACGGCTCGAACATCAGTCCTGTGGAGGTAGAAGAGTCTCTGCTTGAGCACGAGGCGGTTGAACTGGTGGGAGCCGTAGGTATTCATGATGTGATGCACGGCGAGAATGTGCGCGCATTTATTACTCTTAAAAAAGGGGTCCCTAAACCTGCTATATTTGATCTAATAAAGTTCTCCCGTGAGCGCATTGGCTACAAGGCCCCAGAGGATATAGTCATTCTCGAAGAAATGCCTCTTAACCCCACTGGAAAGATAGACCGTGTCACACTTAAACGTATTGCCGAAGAAGAACACGGTCACCGTTAGTCACTGGTCAATATGATGTTGCATGCATAGCTATATTGACAAACATAAACAAATATTTTAGCTTGATAATTAAGTATCCCCATACAAGATGGTGGCTGGTGGTACTTATCTAACAAGGGGATTAAATTCCCATACCTATCTTATCCAAAATCTTGAAGAACAGTCTAAGGGCACGTAAAGAGATTGCTTACCGTGTCTTGATATTTAGCCGCTGGGTAATTCTGAGTTGCAGCTGTAGTTGTCCACTCATAAATTCCAAAGAACTTGTTCGGCGCATTGATATTGCTCTCGTCCTCGTCAAACCACTCAAAGTAAAAAGACTGAATTTGGTTTGTACATGCCCATGTTTTGTATGTGTCCAGCATTGTAGTCAGATCGGAAAAGAGGGATGTCATGTTTGATCCCGGGTTATTCGTATCTCCCGTGGTGTACCCGGTCTCGGCTATAAATGACTTGCCCAGACACGCTGTCGGGGTATTCATTTCATACCATCCAGTTATGCTGACGTCTACGCACTGAGGGGGAGTATTACATCCAGCGGGAACATTCTTGCCCGTGCATACTGTAGTTTCTCCCGGGGGACTCTGACCTTTAAGGGGACAGTAAAGATCGAAACCTACAGCGTCAATATCTGAGGCATTGCAATATTCCTCCGCCGTGGGTGTAGTCGGTGAGGTTGGAATGCCAACAAGTGTTGTAGCAATCTTAACACTACTTCCCCCTGTAATTGCGTTAAGGGCTGTACGAAGGTTAGTGGCTGCCATTCCCAATAGCGAAGGGCTGCACGGTGTGCATCCAAAACTCCCGTTCACTTCATTTCCCAAAATAATGCCGACTATTGTGCCGTCTTTAATGTGCGGCTCAAGCGGGGTTATGTATGGAGGACCAAACTGTCCCATCAAATATGTCGTGGCGAAGCTTGGATCATTTGCCAGCATTGCGATTGTGCCGTTCTCCGTTCCCACAACAACTTTAACACCCTGCTTGCTCGCTGCCTCCGTTACACTATAATTAGGTGAATAGAGTCTCATGATATTGGCTCCAACTGTCTTCATTTCAGAGGTATCTACTTCATAGCAGTCTACGCACTCATCAAGAGTGCAGAAGGGGTTTGCACTCCCGGTGCAGTCAGGCATTGGAGCGCTTGGATTGTTTACAAAAGCTGCGTTTACATCACATCCGTCCATACTAATATCTCTATTATTTCTGCAGCGCGATACACTTGTCCATGAGTAGTCGACCCCAAACTGGCCTCCTGAAAACATAAACGTTGCTGTGCTACCCAGACCACCGCCGTTATCACTGCCGCCCGAGTTATTGTTGTTGCATCCCCCAATGTTGCCTATAGCAAGAAATCCAAATATTAAGATTAATGCGACAAACTTTGAACAACTTTTAAACTGTTTGTTAATATTCTTCATTAAATCCCTCCATCTCCATTATCTCTATATGATAATATTATAACCGAGATTAAATTCGCATTTATGAATCTAAATTTATTTGATCAGCTTAGCTAGCTTCGGCTCCCTTTTTTTATATCTAAATAACGATAGATAAATATAGTCTTGCATACGGTCGTTCGAATATGATATATATCATTTAAGGATGGTAGGTGATTCACCACAAAAATTCATATCTAAATGGAGGGTTCTATGCGTAGATTATTAAAATTATCTGTATTTGCTGTTTTGATGCTGAGTTTTATAGCTGTCGGATGTTCGGAGGAGACCTGCAAGGGTTTATTAAGCCAATTACAGGGGCTTCAGAATGATATTATCACTATTGCTAATAAGAGAAAAGCTGTTGATGCAGAAGGTAAAGATATGTCTGCAGCGATGGAGCTCTTTCAGCAAGAGGTGAATGCAAGAAGAAATTTTGCTGAGACTGCAGAGAGATACATTGCAAAAGGCTGTGAAGGTAAGACAGGGGATGTCCCCTCAATCCCTCCAATGAACCCTGTTACTGAAACTCAATTTGAGTAGAAGAAATATTTTTTTTGGACATTATATTAGTCAAAAAATTATTGCATTTAATATTGATATATACTAAAATAGAACCAACTATTCTATAAGTATGGAGGATAAAAATGGATAATAAGTATATTTATAGCTTAACTGTCTTAAGTATTGTCCTAATCTTCAGTAGTTTAAGTTATTCACAAGATGTTGAAAATAAAGCATGTAATGTAATTCAAATCACTCAGGGCGAAGAAGATTCCCGGGATCCATTTGTATGTGGCGACGGGACTGGAATCCTGTTTCTTTCCAGAGCTGATTTATTAAATAACGGTCACCCAGATCAAATAGATATATTCTTTGCTGATATAATTGACCCATTTAATCCTATTTTTTACCAGCTGACAAACACCCCGGAATCTGAGAGTAGAATATCTATAAGTGATGACTGTACTAAGATAGCCTTTGGTTCTGAAAGTGATTTAACAGGAGGTAATCCACTTAATGAAGATCAGCTATTTTACGGCGATATAAATAATCCAAATAATCCGATCTATACTCAGCTGACTAATGTTGTTGATGAGAATTTTTTCCAAGAATATCCGGTGATGGAACAAAGATTGGCGTTGGTACGGGTGCAGACTTAACCGGAATGAATCCTCTTCAGAGTTTTGAATATTTTATTTTTGATGACAATAACTTAGTAGTTCCATTTGAACAGTTAACTAATTCGCCAAGTGGCGGTGGTATATTTTCAGGTCCTGTTACAAATACAGCAGCTACAAGAGTAGCTTTTACTGCAAGTGCAAATTATAATCCTCCCGGTACGAATGCGAGCGGTGCAAGACAATTATATTTATCAGAAATTAGCTTTAACCCTCCTAACCCTGCTCCGAACACACTATTTCAGCTAACTAATCTGCCTGATAATGATTTTTTCAATCAGGGAGCCGATATGACAGGTGATGGACAAAGAATTGTCTTCGCCTCTAATTATGCTATTACGGGAATGAGTCCTGATCCAGAACGGGATATTTTTATAGCTGATGTCGGAGATCCGCAAAATCCTGTGTTTACAAGAATTACTAAATCCGCAGAATTCACAGCCTCCTCGGCAGAAATTGACAGTGCTGGGAACAATATTGTTTTCATCACGGAAAATCCGCAGTTTGCACCGGTAAAAGACGGCGACACAGAAACTATTGTGATGGCTGATATAATCAATCCTGCAAACCCATCATTCATGTCACTTGCAAATTTCCCTCCCGGAACAGACATAGATGATTTGTCTGCACCAAACGAATTTACTTTCTTTGCCTTTGAGAGTGATGATGACCTGGTTTCGGGTGGTATTAATAATGAATCAGAGCAAATTTATCTACTTTTTACAGACCAATGTCCGGTAATTGCTGTTCCAACACTCTCCGAGTGGGGGCTGATCGCAATGGCATCTATTCTTGGAATTTTTGGATTTATGGTTATGAGAAGAAGGAAAGCATTAGCTTAAATAGAATACGAGATAGAACAAAAAGAATATTACAAGGGAGCAGGTGCTTATAGTATCCGCTCCCTTTTTCTTTAGTAAGGATAACGTCCTAAAATATCTGATGTTACAATGCTAAGTTCTGAGCTGGTATCAGCATCCAGGTCTAAATGCATAGCTGCACGGCACCCTGAGCAGTACTGGTTTGAGTTTCTTGCCATAGTACAGTGTTCTTCACCAGGAGGCAGAAAAATATTTGTAAGATAGTCATCTCCCGGATAGTGATGAGGAACAGCTAATACATGCCCAAATTCATGACCAAAGATAGTTTCATAATATAGATAGGCATAATTGCCCCCAGCATGGGATGTGCCTCCTATTCCGCCAACTTCTATCAACATATCTGTGTTTGCGGGATTAGCGCCGAATAGGAATTCAAAATTAAGCCCAGGAAATTGGAAAGATCCCATTTCCTCAAGCTTGTTCATGTGCGCATGCTCATTTTCCCAGGCAGGGTCGTACGCAAGAGGATCACCCCCGTACCTAAAAGCAAGTTTTAAAGTTGTAGGAATGGATCTGCAGCGGTTCCAGACAGGTTCATATCGTGCTCTTATATCATCACTTCTCATCCAGTTTCTCCAAGAAGTGCTCTTTCCATATTTAGCTTTTACCACCTCTACTTGTGCGTTGTATGATATATCTTCTCTAACTTCAACCACACATTGGGCTATGCCAGCGCCTTCTGAAGCCTGATGAGGGACACCATGTTCAACTGAGTAGAGAACATCGCGGCTATTAGCGCCCAGTCTGTAAATGCCCGGGACATCTATTGAGATATCTTCCCAAATCTTCTCATGAAAACTCTGTCCCGTGAGCTCATGCCAGAACGCCCGGTCGAGGTTTCTAAGCCCTGTATCTATACCAAACCACCACAATGATCTAAGACCAATACTTGAACTCGCAAGAACTTTTATATTAAATGGTTCACCTGTTCTGACTACACGTTTACTAGCAATAATCTGTACCTGTGGAACTGCCCCTGGCATGCAGACTTCGCAAGTAGTTCTAGTAAATATAGACGGGTCTAATAATGGAGTTACTGGATATAAATTCCACAATGGACGTCTAGCTATTCTGGATAAATCTAAAGGGAAATCAATGCTTAATAACTTTACGTTCTTTGTTGCCTTCCGAGTACTTTTAGTATTCTTTTTCTTTGCCATCAGATTCCTCCTTTCTACTGTTTAAAAACATTATAATTCATAGAAGTACTAATCTGAATAGCTTTTTAGAATATAAAGATATGTTAAATTTGGTTTCCCACTCACTAATACGAAATGAGTGGGAAATTTATCTTGGGTCGAATTTATTCTGGAAATTCGATAATGGTAAATTGAAGCTGGTGTTCGTTGGTTCTTGGAATAGGATTAGGAAATATCTCAACATCAGTCAATATGATTCCAGGCTCATTTTGAGGATTTTCTTCCTCAGCGTCAGGATCAATGACATCATCAAGGTCAAGCCCGTCTCCCTCGTTATCGCCATCTTCTTCTTCAACATCCAGCAGTCTGCCAATATCGTCAAACTGCTCAAATTCAAATGCCACTCCCTCAGCTTGTGCAATTGAGTTTCCGTCCATTACTTGAAAATGAAGATGCGGAGCGCCACTCTGACCTGTGTTACCAAGAAGCCCAACCATCTCACCTTTAGCTACAAAATCTCCAACTTCCAGATGGTCATTGCTGCCGGGAATCAGATGCGCGTAAAGAACATATACGCCATTGCCTATATGCATAATTACAATGTTCCCTGCACCATCTGAAAGACTAATTGGAAATGGAGGTGATTCCCCCGGTTTGTTGTCAGGAAGACCTTTAACCACGCGGCTTACAACACCGTCAGCCACTGCTATTAGTTCCTTGCCATAACCTAACCAACTCTCGTTTAGATTAGGATCGCCTACAAATAGTCTGTTTTCATCATCAACTTCCATAATATCAATTGAATAACGCTCTGGGAAATACTCAACTCCATCCACCGAACGTATCACACGCCTGTGGGCAGAGTTGGCAAAATCACAACAACCGTTAAGGTTGATCCATTTGCCACCTCTGATCGGCTCACCCAATAAAAGAACGTTCTCCGGATCAGACTCAACATCAATAGTAGTAGTCAAAGCGGTTTCTCCCAGTAACTCAGCTATGATTGGTGGGCCGTCAATCTCAACTATATTTATCAGCTCATCGGGAACTAAATCAAAATCACTCACAGTTACATCAAGAAATGTAACCCCCGTCTGCCCTGGTTCAAGCTGGTCTATAGTGACTTCATCAAGTGGGGCTTTTTTAAATGGATGATACTGAAGTAGAAGCGTGCGAATCATAAGGTCTCCACCTTCAAGTACCAATAGTGGCACAGGAGCTTCATCTCCAGTTACGCCAAAAACGCTTAGCTCCTTTAAATCTATCGTTTCAGTTGTGAAGTTTTCAATTTGAACCTCATAGACAAGATGAACAAGTCCATCATTGGCCCTAAAAGCCTGAGGTTCTTGTATCACTTCAACAATTATAGGTTTTAATTCATTTGTGTCATCTGGGGAGGGCTCAAAATCAAAAAGATTAACCATGTTCCCATCTGAGTCACATCCTGCAAAGCCGAAGGCAATGCCCAAGCCTGCTAAGATTATCACTGAAAATATAGTGAGTGATTTAGTCAATTTACTCATTCTCCGTCCTCCACTTTTAATATTTTTTGTGTTGCCTGTGTATAGATACTTATAAAATAATTATAACCGTGATTAATTTTAAATGCTTCAGTTGAGATTATAATGATATAATCACTTTATAATTAATTACGGAGGATCCATGGAAATAGATGAAAAGACATACAACGAAATTGCTGAACTGATTCACAGCAATGAGAGCCCGGTTGGGATAGATGCAAAGAAAACCCATATCTTAATTCTTCATAAGCTCACTCAGATTGAAAAACGCTTGTATGAGTTAGAGAAAAAAGAAAGCTCTTAAGATAAAAAATTTGTTGAATCGACATTCTCATATGTTACTTCGGCTAAAGTTCCTGGGGTGATCTGTAATATTTCTCTTCATAACTTTATTAAATAAATTTAGGAGACGTTTGTATGAGCAATGAAATTACCTTAGTTGCGCAGTTTCAAATCCATCCTGGCAAATAGCAGGAGATGAAAGATATTTACGACGAGGCAATGGATACTGTCGCGCATAAGGAGCCTGATACTTTATCTTTTACTCTTTACATAAATGACGATGAGTCTGTTTTTGCGTCCTTTGAGGTTTATAAAAACTCAGAGGGAATAATTAAAAACTTCCAGTTGTCTGAGAGCAGGATAGGGCGAGTGCTTGCAGCATCTGATGTTATAAGGTGTGAAATTTACGGCAACGCCTCTCAGGAACTTAGAGAGTTGCTCTCCCCTTACGGCACTAAGTTTTTTAACTATAACCGTGGTTATAATAGATAGAACCTTCCCTTGCTTCACATTTTGCTATCTGTAGAAGCTTATAATAAAATACTGCATTGCTTTCTTCGCACGATATCTCATAGAATCTACGATAATTCGTGGTTGATGTTTGATTGCTTTTTTACTGCTGAGTAGCGGTACCCTCTTAAAAAACAAACAATTACAGACTGTTACGTCGTGACAAATTCGAACGGTTGTTCGTTTGGCATAGATGTTGCAATATGTGTCTATATAGGCAATCAACTTAAAATGGGGTTGGTCTGTCTAAATCCAATTTTATACAAGGCGGTGTATAAAATGAATTCACACTTCTACACTATACAGGATAGCTGTATCCAATTTACCTCATGTGAACGTGCAAACCGATCACTGAAGCGATGTTTTAGTCTTTTGTTCTTTGTAGTTTTTATTTTGTTGTTGGGCGCGTTTACTGGTAACGCTCAGACAATTATTTTTACAGGGGATGCGAAGGCAGATTTTTCAGGCCAAGGCGTGGTTGTTTTGGAAGATGGGACATTTCAGGATGTTGGCACACCTCCTGGTTGGCCTTTTCCAGCTAGTGGGTGGGACATAAAGAAAGCATATTTCTATACCAATTTGAACCAGCTTCATATAGGAGTTGAGTACTACGGTATAGGAGGGGACGCAGACGGTGACGGTGATCCTAACAATTCTAGCACAGAGCTTATTACAAGAGGCGGTCAGGATCTTCCAAACCTGGCAAACTCTGAAAGTATTGCTGTTGCGATTGACCTTGACCAAGACGGCGTCTTTGATATTATCGCAGGAGTTCCCGGAGGGGATTCTGGCGGAGGCTCTCTCGGGTGCACAAATTATGATATTAACGACTGTTTTGGTCTATATAGTTACTTCCCTGATGCTTCTGTGGATCAACTAGCCTTCAGATTTTTATCACTCTTAGAGCACCCGATAACTAATCAAAATCCTTCAATAAGCGCGGCGCGTCCTGATTTTGAATTTACAATACATGACTGGAACTTAATTTCGGAGTGGGGAGGAGTTGAACCGAGCACTTGTGAGACATTCTCGTTTGATGTCGGGTTGTATTCCGGATCATTTCAGGATGACGGAATAGGTGAGGATACAATGCCAAATGCATCAAATTCTGCTACTGTATCACTTGAAGTTTGCGCTGATTGTGAAGGAACAATTTTCGGCAATCAAACTGTAGATTCATGTGGCGTATGCGGAGGAGATAATAGCACCTGCGGTGTTAAAACCATAAACTTCACAGGTGCTCCAGAAGAAGATTTTATTGGTGACGGGGTTTTTCTATTGTCTGATTCTGTTGATCCTAACAGCACCCCGATACCTGATGTAGGAGTTCCAGGCCAGATTGGGTCTGTAATAAGCGGGTGGGATATTAAAGAAGTTTATTTCTTTACAAATATTGACGAGCTTTATATTGGGGTTGATTACTTTGGTATAGCAGGAGATGCTGACGGGAGTAATGATCCAGGTGTGGCTAGCCCTGAATTAGAATCTATAGGAGGCCAGGATTTACCTGATATGGCACAATCAGAAACTCTAGCTATTGAGATGGATCTGGACCAGGACGGGGTATTTGAACTCATAGCTGGTGTTCCTGCAGGAAATCCTGTTGGAGGAACTTTAGACTGTCAAGATTTTGACCTTAATGACTGCATTGGTCTTTATAATCATTCAAATACTGATTCAGTTAGCAGCGGATTAAAATTTGAGTCGTTAATTGATCCTATAAATAGCTTATTTGCACTACCCTCAATTGATACGCCTGATATAGAGTTTTCAATTGATAATTGGCAGAATGTGACAGGCTGGGATATGCTCGAGCCGAATTCATGTGAAACTTTTTCTTTTGATGTAAGAATATTCTCAGGTTCTTTTGTGGATGCAGGTATAGGAGAAGATTTTATGCCGAACCAACTTGATACTTCAACTGTAAGTCTAGATGTATGTACGGATTGTGATGGTATTCCATTTGGTCCTAATGTAGCGGGAGAATGCGGTTGCGGTGAGGAAGAGGTTGACGAAAATGGAAACGGCATTTTAGACTGTAAGGAAGTAGAGCTAACTGTAAATCTTATGGGTGAAGGCGGAGGCTCAGTAAGCAGTGATATTCCTGGAGTTGACTGTCCTGGAGATTGCAGTGAGATATACGAGGAAGGAGCTGTTGTTATCTTGAGCGCAGCGGCTGACGATGTCTCTCAATTTATTGGTTGGTCAGGTGACCCCGATTGTGAAGACGGCGTTATTACAATGGAAACCGATAAAATTTGTGAAGCGACATTTAGTTTCCTTTCCTTAAAACTTAACCCCATATTTCCTTCGGTGGCGAGTAATGTTAATTCCATGAGTGTCGAAAACGCGTCACCAAATGGAGCTGTAGCATTTATAATGGGATTTCGTAACGAAATTGCGGATGTTACTATTGACTGCGGCTCATTAGAACTTGGAATTAGTCCGTTTCTGTTGCTTGGCGTAGTTAATGCAGGCTCAGATCAAATGGCTAATCTGCTATTCTATATAGGCCTGCTCTCAAATCAGAATCAAATGTTTACGCAGGCAGTAGATTTAAATACATGCAGAGTAAGCAATGTAGTTACAAATTTAATCGCTAATAATTAAGCTATTAATGGTTTATAGATAGAAAGGGGGCTAGGGACAAATGTCCTTTCGGCTCCCTTTTTTATTTTCTTCCGCCAAATAGCGCAATCTCAAACTGTTTGAAAAAGCAGTCTACATCTTTGAAACCTATTTCTCTAAGCCATTTGCACTGTGTTCCTACGGGCGCTAATTGATCTTCATCTTTATCAGGGCGGTTTCTAAACCCATCGGCAACAATTTCTTTACTAGTTTCAGGATTAGACTTCAGCTGAAAGTTATGAAGATGCTCGATGTAATAATCTTCGAATAACATGCTCACTTCCTGTGTAGAGGACTCGACATGTTCCAGATTTAAAAACACTCCGTCTTTAGACAGTAGATTGTATATCTCTGAGTAGAGCTCTTTTTTACGCTGGTCTGGCTGATGATGAATAGCAAAGCCTGAAATAATGACATCAAAGGGCTTGTGTGGCTCTAATACTTCTAGCCATTCTTTGGCGCTGAAGTCTGCTTTTAAAATTGTCGAATTCGGCACGTGGGACAGGCTTGCCTTGGCAGCATTAAGCATTGGGTCTGAGAAATCAACAAATACAGCATATACCTCTGGAAAACATGTGATCATAAAACGACCGAGAATGCCGTCACCACAACCCAAGT
Source organism: Thermodesulfobacteriota bacterium (assembly GCA_021604765.1). Lineage (GTDB taxonomy): Bacteria > Desulfobacterota_D > UBA1144 > Nemesobacterales > UBA2774 > CR02bin9. The sequence goes on along the minus strand of BQJP01000024.1, from coordinate 25,307 downwards.
CTAATAAATTAGATGGAGTAGGGCACCACTGCTGAACAATACTTGCCATAATTTCAAGCTGTAAATCAGAACCAGGAACGGCGCCTCGCTCTGATTCCAGAAAATACTTTGCATTTTCCTCTATTTCCCAGGAGCTTTTAACTTTAGTCATTTTTATAAAAGTTTACTCCATTATAATAATTTTTTTAAGTAAGTACGGGAGTTGGTCTGTGAACAATATATTTTTAATTGGTTTTTTCTTTAGCACTATTTTTGTATGGTAGCCATATCCAAAAGAAATTAGCAAACAATCCAATTAATGATAAAACCCCCAAATATAAAGCTATAGGCCACAGAGTGTCTATATTAATGCTCATCGCCCAAGTTGCAGTTATTGAAGACATGCCGAATACAGTCATTACCAACAGAGCGGAAGCAGGTCCGGCCACTTTCTTAAAATGAGCCATTGCCCCAGCGTTAACGGCTGGCATTACTAAACCTGTGCTAAATCCAAACATGCTGAGTAAAACTATAATAGGGATCAAGCCTGAAACATTAATTACCGCAAGACCAAGAGTTATGATAACTGTTACGACTGCTGACAAAATTCCTAGAAAGAGAAGTTTTTCTAAATCATATTTTTTCAAAAGCATGCGATTTATAAAAAGGCCTAATATATAGAGTGCAACTGTTGGTACCGTGAGAAAAGCATAGTGGTTGGCAGCAATGCCCAGCTGAGAAACAAACCAATAAGGTGCAGCTGAATAGTACCCAATTATCCCTCCTGTCATTACAGCATAACAAAGGGCATATCCCCAGAATGACGAGCTTTTCAAAATTGAAAGATAATAGCCAAACAATTGAGAAGTTGTCGGACGCGGATTTTCCTCCGAATAAAATCGGGTTTCAGGCAAGTCTCTAAAAGCCAATGAAAGATACAGAACTGATAGAATCAGAAAAAAACCAAAAATTGCACGCCAATCAATCCAAGTCAGTAAATAGCCCCCAATAATAGGAGCTAAAGCCGGCATGGTAGATGCAACTCCGCTAATAGTACCCATCGATCGTGCTAGGCTCTTTCGATCAAAAACATCCGTAAGTATAGTTCTAGCGACAGGAGAAGCACTGCCCATTCCTAATCCTTCTAAAGATCGCCCTATTATATAAGTCGGCAGATCAAAAGCGAGCATGGCTATTAAGGAACCGACAATACTGACAAGTATGCCGATGAGCAATGTCGGTCTACATCCTCTTTGTTGGGCAATTGCACCCCAAATTGGCTGAGAAAGGGCAAAGAAAATAAAAAAGAGCGTAACCGATAGTTTCACCCCGCCTGGGGTGCTGTGAAAAACTTCCGATAGCCTTGGTAATGCAGGCATAGAGATCTTAATAGACATCCAGCTTAAAATAATTACAGCAAATGCGAGTCTAAATGCCCACTTTTGTTGATGTTCGGTAAATTTATTGTCCATGAGGATTATTATCGAAATAAATGTTCTGAGTTTCGCAGAATCCGTTTATATCTAAACACTTTTGTTGTCACTTTATCACACATAATTAACCCTCGCAATTATCCGCTTAGGCAAGACCTTCATAGTAGGATTGTAAGTATGAGAGCCTATACCCGAAAATATTTTAGTAATTTTGAGCTATGAAATAAGAGTAAAACAGGATTGAGCAATTCTCAGATAGTCCCAATTTGCGGGAGTGTCAATGAACACTTGATTACAGCTCTGGTCATATGATAATATGAAACCATGTAAATGGTGGTTATCAACCTAAAGGGAGAGACAATGGTCACAATTCGCAAATCAATATTTTTATCTGCCCTGCTTATTACCGGAATGTTCTTTTTCGCTACTTCTGATTTTGGATATTCACAAGAAAGCGTAAGCTTAGGATGCTGTAAAACTGTTGAAGGCACCCCTGCTTGTGAAGGTTGTGGAGACGGGGGGCTTAAATGCGCAATTGACGGTCAGTTCTGTCCTGAAACAAGCAATTTTTCTCTAGGTCAGGTTTGCGCGCAAAGCCCAGTTGCAGGACAAGCAGAATGCTACGATCCACAAACTTCCGGATGCTGTGTAACTGCGCAAACACAGTGCTCAGATGACGTGAACTTTAATAGTTGCACAGGCCAGCATTGGTTTGAGGGCACTGCCTGTTCAGCAATTCCTGAATGCGGTCCTTCCGCTAAATCATCAGGATTCATAGACTGGGTAATATTAGCGGCGGCTTTTGTTGTCGTAATCTTCCTCCTGATGAAGTTCAGAAGAAAGCGTCACGGTGGATAACAAAATTATAGGCGAGATAAAATGGCGACTTTAAAAGAAGCAATCAATAAATTCTATATTGCTCACAATGAAATATTTGTCGGTAATCTGGCTCCTATGGAAGAGGTCTGGTCACACTCTGACGACGTCACATATATGAGCCCGATAGGTGGAATTCTTGTAGGATATGAAGCTGCAATTGACTCCTGGAGAAAGCAGGCGGAACTCAATTTAGGCGGACATGTCGATCCTGTTGAAATGAGCATTGTGGAAGGTGAAAACATCGGGGTTTGCTATAACTATATTAGGGGTACAAACCATGTTCTTAACGGCAAAGAGGTCCATCCAAATATCAGAGCAACCACTGTTTACAGAAAAGAAAACGGTGCTTGGAAAGTAATAAGTCACCATACTGACCTCATGCACTGGCTAGAATTAGAAGTTGGGTAAAAGTGTTATAATGTCTTAACAATGAAAAAATTAATTCTAATTTTGTTAATTCTGCTAATCCCAATCCTATCTTGTTCTAATAGTGCCCAAGACTATATTAATAAAGGTTACGAACACATTGTGGACGGAGACTATAAAGCGGCATTAAAGGATTTCAACAAAGCAATAGAAATAGATCCTAGCAGTGTAGAAGCATACAACAATAGGGGTATTGTTCTTGGTATTTTGGGTGATCACTACAGAGCAATACAGGATTTTAATATAGCCATTGATCTAAAACCCTCTGATTCAGAAGCTTATAAGTCCAGGGGAGTCTCTAAATTATATCTCCAACAGAAAGAATCTGGTTGTTTAGATCTTGCTAAGGCAGAACAAATGGGCTTTCCAGGCACAACTGAACTCATAAAAGAATTCTGCGGGAGATAATGTCGTATTATCCTATTTCCTAGTCAACATTCTGTTTTGATTCGCCGGGTCTATCAAAAGAGGGATCTCTTCAAATTCCTTTAGCGAAGAATCAACTATTCTATTCCTGTAGCTCCTTCAAGATTGGCCCCTGTAAAATCAGCGCCAGGAAGTCACAGTCAGTGCATATAAAGTCCGAAAGATCGGCATCTCATTTAGTTTCCCACCTCAATTAATAACTATGAATTAAATACTACAACCGTTATTTTTCAATAGAGTTGTATCTTTAACCTATTATTGAGTATGATATTTCCCGAGCGTTAAACTTATGTATAAATTAATTCCCACACACCTACTGATAATATTGACAATTACTACTTTCGCTTTTCTGAGCGTGGCATTCTCAGATGAAAGTTCGACAGATCTCTTCACAGAAGATGAAGCCAAGCAGCTTAGGTACTCGGACAAAGACTGGGGGAAGGAAACTGTTCCTAAACACAAGCCTGACACTCTCGACCGCCCTAGCATTATATTTGAAGAGCCTGATGTTGTGGATACAGATAAAGGACCCACGATTATAGCAGTGGATCCAGCAAATGTGTTTATTATAATAAAACAAAATGACTCTCCCTTAGATCCGGGCACGTTAAAAGTCTGGGGGGAGAAATTCTTTGTACATATAGATGTTACCGACAGAGTGCTCAAATACTTTAAAACCAATAAAGAAGGTGCCGTTCTTCATGCAAAGGGAATTCACATTCCAAAAGGGCATTATAAAGTCGGTGTTAGCATTAAAGACATAAACGGCAACAAGATGGAGAAAAAATACCGTCTGAAAGTCGAGTAGTTTTTAACCTAATTTATTTCTCTTCAACTTCAGTCATATCAAACTTTCCATCTGCATGTATATAAAAAACACATTCTTCACCAGGTAGACAAGTTGTGAAGTGTATTTTCTCAGCAGGTGTAAACCAGTATGATCCTGCTGTCAATTTTGGAGCGTTCTCTTCTCCGTCAAACTCGTGAACCATAGTTCCTGATATAACAACTCCGTGATATGGATTGCTGTGATAGTGTCGAGGGGTTTTGGAATCAGCCTTCATTTTGCCAACTGTGCCATGCGCTCCCTCTTTCATGTTCCCATGTGCATTAGCCATATCGACATATGGAGCCATCTCATCAAATTCCATATTATTATGAGGCACGGCAACAGGTTCATCAGAAGCCTGAGTCGTATGAGAACTGAGAAATATAATAAAAAGAAGAGCTGTTAATCCTGTAATAACGGTATATCGCATGATTTGTTTCCTCCAAGTTGATTACTTGCCATCTATTAAAAACTATAATTATAATCTAAAAGAATATAAATCAAGTTTCAAGTGTAATAATTAACCCCTTTGTGTTATCTTATTCCAAATATTTTTCTGGATTTGTGAATTGAATAAAAACTATACAAACCTCTGGATAACAACCATAATTCCATTTGGGCTGGGCTATTTTATTAATATGGTGTTCCGCTCCGTAAACGCTGTGCTTTCTCATCCGATAATGGAAGACCTTTCTCTTAATCACTTACAGATCGGTTTTATTACATCTACTTTTGTGCTGGCTTTTGCTATTTTCCAGATACCACTCGGACTGATTGTTGATTCATGGGGTGCTAGAAAAACTCAAGTCTCACTTTTTATAATTGCTGCAGTGGCTAGTGTGTTGTTTGGTCTGTCTTCAAGCGAAACTTGGCTTTCTATAACTCGGGCACTTTTGGGAATTGGAATGGCTGGAAGTTTTATATGTGCGGTGAAAGCGATAACAGATAGGGTAGAAAGTGAAAAAATCCCTTATTACACTGGGATTATCCTTGCATTTGGTGGAGTAGGGGCACTTTTAGCAACAACCCCTGCTAAGTTGTTCCAGATTGATTTTGGCTGGCGAAACTTGTGTTATCTACTTGGTCTAATGACTTTTCTCATCGCGGTTCTTATTTTTGTTATAAACAAAGATGACAAAGTTGGAAATGAGAAGGAAAGCTTAAGTGGAAACGTAAAAGGCTTAATCTCGATATATAAAAATGGCTTTTTCTGGAGAATCTCACCTTTATTAATATTTTCCCTAGGCGGTTTTATTGCAATGCAGGGTCTCTGGCTAGGTCCATGGCTTCACCGTGTAGTAGATTTAACACATTTACAAAGCGCTAACTATCTGCTTGTCATCGCAGTTTCTATGATTTTTGGTTTTCTGAGTGGCGGGCTGTTTTCAAAGATTGCCTCTAGGTTAGGTCTTTCACTTGCGACAATAGTAGTAATTGGTATTGGAATTCATATCCTGACCCAATTTGTCATAATATTAAACATATTAACACTGCATTATTTGATCTGGTTTATTTTCGGTTATTTTGCACAGGTTACTCTGGTTAACTATTCAATTTTAGCGCAGCATTTCGGGCCAAAAATAAGCGGAAGGGCTCTAACGGCAGCAAATATCCTGGTTTTCCTCTTTGCTTTTGTCGTACAGTACCTGTTTGGTGTCGTAGTTCATTACTGGCCAAGAATGACCGGTTCTGATATCGCAGAGGGGTTCAAAGTTGGGTTATCGGCTCTTGTGGCACTCGAACTTATTGCACTGATCTGGTATGTAGTTTACAGACCTTCAAGTCCTAAATCATAAAAGTCTTTATAAAATAAACCTTCTGTAATTCTCAAGGGTTATAAGTATAATATATATCTAACTACAACTAACTTATGACTAGATTAATCGTACTACTTGGATCCGCAATTTTCTTAGGACTTATAGCGGTAATATTCTTTGAGCTTGGATACATCCGTTTTAACTACCCCGATCAGTCTAAATTTCCAGTAAGAGGGATCGATATATCGCACCATCAGGACGTTATAGACTGGGATGTTCTAGAACGTTCAGGTCTTGATTTTGCTTTTATCAAAGCGACTGAAGGTGGCGATCATAAAGACACCAAGTTTCATCGAAACTGGCAAAGGGCAGGGGATATTGGCTTGGTTAGAGGCGCTTACCATTTTTTTACATTCTGTAAGCGTGGAAGTGAGCAGGCTCAGAACTTTATAGAAACTGTTCCGGTAGATAAGAACTCACTGCCTCCGGCAATTGATCTTGAGTTCAGCGGCAACTGTCAGGCCAGACCGTCAAAAGAGGAAGTTCAGCAAGAAATTAACGCTTTTGCTAAATTAGTCGAGCAGAGATACGGGAAAACTCCAATTATTTATACAACTAATGACTCTTATTTGGCCTTTTTAGAAGGAGAGGATCTGGGTTATCCAATCTGGATCAGGGACATTTATTCAGAGCCAACATTGCGTGACGGCGCAAAGTGGGACTTCTGGCAATTTACACACCGTGGGCGCCTTCATGGTATTAACGGTTTCGTCGACTTAAACGTATACAACGGAAGCTCTGAAGAGTTTCAAAAGTTTATCTCTTCCAGAGCTCAATAGCTTAGTAAGCTGATTGCATTAGATTATACAGCCGCTTTTTGCTCAATTATGCCTGTCTTAGAAGCGTGAGGCATATTGTTCTCAAGCTTGGTTACTCTTTTGTAAAGCCCGGTTTTAGTGAAGACCTTACAAATATAGTATTCTGTTTCAATCGCGCCTTTTTTGGATTTTTTCTCAAAAGCCATAGTGCACACAAGCTGCTCACCTTTCTGTCTGGACAGTCTAAGCTCAGTGATCCATACTTTGGAATATGGAAGCTCACTGTCTAACTGACCAGCTTTTAGCACTTCTGTAACCTCACCTGTATTGGCATCGATCATCTCAAGGGAATGCCACTGGTATCCCTGATATTTGTTCTGTCTTTTCTTAAGTTTAAATACGTTTACAAATATCTTCTTACTTTCCGGACAAAGAACAACATCTTCATAAGTCAGTTGTTTGCTGTCCGGTGTGATCTTATGATATTCGTTCTCGTTGAAATGCCTTGCATAAAGACTCTTAACCCCAAATCCTTCATCAAGCCGTTCGTAGAAGTGTGCTAGAAACTGTTCGCTTCCTGGCTCAAAATAGAGTTCCAAAAAGCGTTCTTCAGGAGAAATCCCGATTGATTGCCATTGATTTGTCATTTTCTTCCGACCTTTAAGCGTGTATGAGTTAAGAGCGCATACCGCTTGTTTTATTTTTTATCAGCAGGCGACCCAGCCTATCTGACAAAATTGTTTCTTCAAGTTACTTAACTATTACTAAAAATAGAGATGCTTGCGGTTTGGGAGCCGAAACATCTCTGACCCATTAGTTATTATAATACAAAAGTTAACCGTTTGTGAAGAGGGAATTTTAAAATAATATATTCTTAAGGTATATCAGAGCTTTATGTGTTACACTTTTATTATAGAATCATAGGAGGTGGTGAGTTGAGAAATACCCTGATATTGTTAGTCCTTGTTTTCACAATACCCTTCTCTATCACAAGCCATTCCTGGGATTCATTAACGAGCCAGATTGTTCCGGAAGATGTTGCTGAGAGACCACCTCAAGTGTTTTATAATGAAGAATTTGAAAACGAGACCTTCAACCGTGAAAATTTTTACAATAAGAGCGCCGGAACCAGGCAATATCGACAAACTATTAGGGCACCTAAGAAAGACATGAACTTTGAAGTCTATAACCCTGTGGATGATCCAGAAGCGGTTACTGAAGAAGCCACGCCACAGACTGGAGTAGTAGAAAAAGACGGCAAAGCCGTGACTGTTATATCTATTGGAGAGAGTTTAGAGGCAGAATCTAAATCTAAATAATATTTTTAATCCAGCATTTTTTCCTTAATATCATCACATCTGTTTTTTTGTATATATACTGAGCTTATTTCCAGTCTATGTAACGTATTCTCGAAATATTGGGTATCAGTCTGCCAAAACAACTACCTTGTTTATCGGTTAGATGGACATCCGTATAACCAGAGGATTTTTGGTAAGCAATGTACTTTTTATCTGGAGAATAAACTGGCAGCCAGTTTACCCAGCCGTCTGCGACTAGTATATTCTCAGACTTACTCGCTATATCAACCAGAACAATATCCCATGCTGTAAGGCCCGTATCGGGGTCGGTTGAGAAATCGGTATCTTTGTTAAACCTCTCAAATAGTACTGAAAAGCTATCCCCAACAGGGTCATGGTCTGATATGTCCGTCTTAAAGGTCAGCTGTTCTGCATTTGAGCCGTCAGGGTTCATTACAGCAATCTGTACATTTGGCTGCATATTAAACCTGTCGGTTTTAAAAACTATGCGCCCGTCAGGCAAGTAATCGGGGTCGTTATCGTCTGCCCCTGCGTCAAGATCTCGTAGAATTTTCCCAGACGTATTTATAATTACTATTCTTGCTCCTCCCTGTGGTCTAAATGAAGCATAGGCAAGCTCCGAGTCATCGGGAGACCATGCAGGGTGGCCATCAAGTACCGGTTCGTTATCGGTGAGCTGTGTTATGATGCCTGTCGCTATATCTGTTGTATAAATATCGTATTCGCCAAAAGAGAGGGCGTCCGGAGAGCCATGAAATGCCACTTTTGTGCGGTCATTTGAAAGCGAGACGTTGTCTTTAAAAAACTCAGGCATATTTGTAATCCGCTTAACCTCAAAAGTTGAAGGATTAAACGTATAAATCTCCCCGTTTTCGGGAACTTCATGGTCGCTTATAAATGCTATAAGTCCGCTCAGATTATTGGGAATAGCTGGGTGATCAACATTTGTAACTGTCTTAAGCTCTATAGTTTTCCAATTGCCGTCTTCAAATGCCTGTCCGGTATTACCTGTGAACTCGGGAAGCGTTATATTATCGAATATGGAGATATTAAACCTTGTGTTGTTTGTGATAGTTACATCTTGCCCGTTTATATCGTTGTTAAGAGGGATAAGAAATTCCGCACTATACATTTTAGTAACCGGATTATAAGAGAGACTGCCAAAGCCGTCCTCTATGCTATCTTCAGAAAGCTCTGGATCATGGTTGTCGTTATAAACAGATCCAAGCCTGGCCGATATCACACTATTCGCAGCATCTCCACTGTCGAAGTCTTGATTTCCGTTCTTATCAAAGCTAATGAATATTCCGTCAAAGTTCTCTGGGCCAAATTCAAGTGTAAACGTATTGTTAAAAGTGTCGTCGTTCCAGACCATCGCAAAGTATATGTTTCTGTCGTCATTAACTATAGCGTATCTAAGAGTTGTGGTTTTTATTCCTTGCCCGGCTATATCTCTAAGCAATATCTCAACTTCAGATACACCCACAAAGGCCGAAAGATCTACTGATCCGTCTATTGGGAAGCGTTTTAAAAGTGATTCTAAAGATTGGTTATCTCCGCCGCCACCGTTCTGCGAGCTTCCTCCCGCACCTCCGCACCCACCTATAGATATAAAAGCGGAAATAATAATGATTACTAACTTGAGGTTAAATGGTTTTGTAAGCTGGCCAAATATCACTTTAGTTAAATTATATAGAAATATACGGATTGCAACACTAGAATTAAATACACTTATACATATCCTCTTATCCAGAAGTATACAAAACTCTTCTTTTGCTTGACTATTTTTAAAACCAAAACCGGCGGTAATGCAACTGCTTTAATAGTAAGTATATATAAGTATTAATCCTAGCGAGCCCCACCTTATATCTAATTTCTGCCAAGACAATTAGTTTCCGGTTACATGGGGCTCGGGTTGTAACATCCGGTTATAAGTTATTATAACTAAAAATATTTTTTTTGTAACCCCTTATTTTTTGAAAATTCAAAAATGGTGAAAATAATTATGTTTGTTTACGGAATGTTTGGTCAAAAACTGTTCTGAAAGATTGTAAAATCTCAATATATCCAATGAATGCAGCAGGTTGTGAGGATGCCTAAGATTTTAACTCGATTTGCCCCGGTTAGTTTATAATCGGTGTTGCGCTCAGCACTTGCAGGTCTACAGCGTTCATAAATGTTGAAGCAGCCCCAAGAGTGTGTCCGGAGGTAAGGTAAGTTTTTTTGCTTCTGGGTGGGATTGTAACTGGCAGCACGCCTACTTCCTGGCTCACAATTGTACCCGCCCCGCCTGTGGACATTGAACTATAGCAGACTCTAACCTTAACATCCTTATAAGTAATGTCGCTGTTGTTCTCAATCGTAACGTGATGAATGATGGCAACGGCGCTCCATGTGGCATATACATTCCACTCTGTCACTTTAATGTACCATTCCGGATGAGCCGCCATGGTGTTGTCGTTATAATTCTGGGCAAATGAAGTTGTGATCATAAAGGGAATTACTAACAGGAAAAGTGTTAATATTGTTCTCTTCATACAATATAGTATATTGTGGCGATCATGGATAAGCAATGCTTAATTTTTATTGTCGGCTTAATATAATTCGGCGCATCAGGTAACATAAAGGCTTATTAATATTTCTAAGGAGATAGTTAAATGTCTGAAAATGAGTTAACTGAAAGAGAAAAGCAGGTTGAGTTGTTTGGGATCGCGCTTGATGATCTTGAGGCTATGATAAAGCAAAAAGCCAAGCAGAGAAATACTCCTATGACCGATGTGATCATAGACTGGCTTGAATTTTCGCAGTCTCAGCTTGATGAAAAGTATGTAAACGTCAACCACACAATTAACAGGATTATATATCTGCTTCATACGGGTTTTGTGATCGATAATCCTGAAAAGAAAGACTAGGTTTGAAATCAGCCCAGAATTGTTGAATGATTTCGAATGATTAGTTGTTCTTATTATTATTTTCTAAAGCTATCTATTACATGTTTTTTAAATCCCCATTTTTTGGTATAATGAGCTTAAGGGTGCCGAGATGGGTAAATCTAAAAGCTTTTCAATATTAAGTTTTAGTCTAGTTATAATTCCTCTGATGTTAACAGTGGTTCTGATCGGCTGCGGGTCAAAAGCAGAGTTTGAACCTAAGCCTCCCACAAAAGCTGACGACCAGGAAGAGGTGTACCGCAAGTACAACGTTGAACGCGGCAGGAGGCTTGTTGAACTTGGCGGATGCTCTCAGTGCCATACTCCAAAAATTAAAACTGCACTAGGCTATAAGCCCGACAAAGATCTGTTCCTGTCCGGTTATCCTTCTGACGAGCCGCTTCCCGATCTCCCCTATGCCGAAATTATTGCAGGTGAGGCGGAGAATAAATTCTATACAACAGATGCTACTATATGGGTTGGAAGGTGGGGGGTCAGTTTTGCTCCTAATCTGACTCCAGATCCTGAGACTGGTATAGGTAACCTAACCGAAGAGGACTTTATTGAGATATTTCGTGGAAACAAGCACTTTGCAGAGGGTGCGGAGGTTGTATCTCCAATGCCTGTAAACGTCTATTCTCAGTTAAGTTTTTTTGAGCTAAGGTCCATTTTTATTTACCTGCAGACAATAGAGCCTATCCCAAACGATGTCCCTGCACGCATACCGCCTGAAAGTGACCTATTTGAAGGGAAGGATACTTAAACCCCTGCATTTCTGCCTTGAATCATATAAAAAAATGATCTCCCTTATCAATTTGCAAAAATCTTATCTCTAAGCATACTTAATAGCTAATTATTTCGGGGGTTACAGATGATAAACACAGTTGATGAATTTATGGAAGAGTTTGCAAAGCATAAGGACAAGGTTGAATGGTATTTACACGCGCCCACACCTTTTGCCGATCATACACAAATAAGAGGCAGAGATGTGTTATGCAACCCGCTTACTGTTATGTCCAACCCTCCCGTCCATGTTTACCTCGATTTCATCGAACTAGATGCAGAAATACACCATACTTTTGTAAGAGTTATTTTCGCAGCGTCAGACCATAGCCTTCTTGGTTTAAGAGAAGCTGTCGAAAAATTCCCTGTAGATAAATTCCCCATGAGCCGGGCTCCTGAAGCGCTTGAACTTCGTTTGCGCCTATTAGAAGTTCTCGGAATTGAGGACAATATCACCTCTAAAGGCGGAAGCTCAGAAGAAAGCGCCTTCTAAGACACAACACCCGCTGAAAGAACAAAGTAAAACTAAAGATAATCAGTAAGTCTTTTCTGCATTTTAACAACTAATACAGCTTAAATTAATTTGTAACAATACCCTTCCAAACCCTTAATTTTTATGAGATAATGTAGTTTAGATGATTATATAGATATCTAAATCAATGGAGGGTGTTCTGATGATAAATGTTCAACGTGTTTTATTTGTACTGTTTTTACTGTTTGTGACTTCCAGTTTTGCACAGTCTCAGGTGCTATATGGAGCCGCAACGGGAACCGATAGTGGTAACCGGCCAAGCAGTCTTTATATGATTAACCCTGCTAATGGGGGTGCAACTTTGATTGGCCCTATAGGTTTTAACGGTGTTACAGGGCTTGAGATATTACCGGACGGCCGCTTGATCGCCTCTGCGAATGCTGATGATGGAGAAAATGCTATTGCTGTTCTGATAGAGATAAATAAAACTACAGGCGCTGGAACTCTTATCGGAGTACTGGGAAACAATGCAAATGAAGGTGAATGTGGTAGGATGCCTGACATTTCTTATGACGATAATACGGGCACTTTATTTGGCTATTCTGATTTTTGCGGGGGTGGAGATGAGCTAATGGAAGTGGAAGCCAAATTCATTAACTACGAGGGATTGTATATTATCAATCCTAACAATGCCGATGTTAATTTTGTAGGCCCTTCGGGATTTGAAGATGGTGGCAACGGTATGGCCGTAAGACCCTCCGACGGGACAATATTCCACGTGCCAAATGATGCTAACGGCGGTCTAGTAATCTTAAATAGAAATACTGGACAAGGAACAATAATTCCTGGAAGTGAGGGGAATGTGCCACTAAAAATTGGAGCCTTGGATTTTAATCCTCAAACAGGCGTTCTCTATGGGGCACTCAAACCTGAAGTTAGGAGAGGAGTTGGTCTAGCGGATTTAGAATTAAATGAAACAGAATTTGATTCTCTAGTAATAATTAATCAAACAAATGGAGTAACCAGTATTCTGGGCTCTTCAGTTCCGGGACTAGATGCGATAGTGTTTTCTGCCAATGATAAATTCGTCTCGCCTGTTCCTACTCTTTCTGAATATGGTTTGATCGCGACTGCTATTCTGTTATTAGCAGGTTCAGTTTTAGTTCTAAGAAGAAGACAAAAACTCTCAATATAATATCTAGAATAAACTCCAGCCCGGGGCAAAAGCCCCGGACCGGAGTACAAAAAAGTATTGGGAAACTCTGAGTATAGCTGAGATTTCAAAAACCCTAAGCTTAAATAGCCTTTCCTAGCAAACTTCCTTTAATTTTTATTGGTCAGAACTAAGAAAGTATAATTGAGATGGATAATAGCAGGGCCTAATACAACAAAAGGTAGAGCCTGGGGCTCTTCTGCTATATGGTCTGATACCGGCTCTGATTGTTGTAGGAAGAACAATAAAACTAAGGAAGTAAATTCATAATATAAAAAAAGTGCCGCCATCCCTCAATTATGAGGGATGACGGCTATTTCCTCCACACATCAGCTTGGATTCATATATTTATGTGATTATCCACCTGTTCGTGTGGCGCAGTATCCTTTTTCTATTACTTTATTGCAGTCTACTTCATATTTATCTTCTAGCGTTCTTATTTCAATAAATTTCTTAGTAAGCTTGTCTTTAGGACCACAGCCCTTATCACCTACAGATGTGACTTTTAGTCTCAAATCAACGTTGTCTGAGCCTGGCTGCATCTTGCAACATGCATGATATTCCATGGAGTACTTACTGTTCCTTTGCCAAAAGGATTGGTTCTAAAACCAACTTTTCTAGCGCCGGTTTTATCTCCTCTGCAAATAGCAGGCAATATCATGTCTGTTCTGCCGTCATCTGGATCTCCAATTAAATACCAGCGATTATCCCATATGTCATTGGCGCATCTAAAGATGTTATCCTTAGCGCGCTCCCTGCAAGTATTTCCGTGATACTTATTCTTACAGGCACCTCTGCCCTCAAATTCATCAATCACTTTGCTGAAATTACTAGTAGTAAGATTTTTAGAACTAGTTAATACATCGATCGAAAAATATCCCTTACACCCGCGTGTGACTTCAGCTTTAGCTGAATTTGAGCTGATTAAGATAATCAATGTTCCAATAATTAGAAACAACACTATTAATCCTACTTCTAGCACGGCATTTCTAAATAATTGTTTATACATTTTAAGACCTCCTGTCTTTTTTTAGTAAGTAGCGCTTACGGTTAAAAAAGTTCATAGAGGGAAAATCATATTTAGCTTATAGACTTGTGAAAAAGTAACAAACTCGGGGGGAGCAAAGAAGATTCCCCAGTGTGTGGATATCTATTCAACCGCTTCCTGCACGTTTAGCTCGCGGGTGTTAAGATCTGTCCCTATCATGAGATATCAACGTGGTTATTATCAATTATCTCTTATAGTTAGCGCTATCTCTGCAGCAAGATCCAAAGGCGCGAATTTTAGATCTCCCTCGTGGACAGGACTTGTATTGACGAAGACCACAACAGTAAGACCATCGTCGAGATATCGTACAATTATCGATCCATATCCAGGAAGGCCACCATCTTTATAGACAATCTTCCCATCTTGTCCGGTAGCCTCGGTTTTAGGGTTACTTGAGTTTATGCCACCTGAAAGGAGATCAAGAGCTATTGGGCAGAAACTATCGTTTAACTCAGAACATACTCCCCACCCAAGTCCAAACCTTTCAAAGCTTCCGTCTGTGAGCTGGGTGTTGGTCCACATTTCCTCATATGATGGAAAGTTAAGAAGAGTAGGGCTTAAATCATGAAGAGCTTTTTCTAGTTTTACCATATCCGGTTGGGTAGTTACGAGCCAGCCTGCGCTAAAGGACTGATCAGGAAGTCTGAGATCATCAACCGGGATTGCTTCACACTTAACTCCGGCTGGAGGTCCTGATTTGCAATTCGTTGGCGGTTCTTCAAAGCTTATGCAATTAAAAGCGTCAGGACCGGGATTCTCAGTTATATGCTTATATCCAAGAGCAAGCCCCGGTATAGATGGCGGAGGTACCGTGTTGGGTCTGGTATTATCCATACCTAATGGAATGAGAACATTGTCCTTTAGATATGTTTTGTATTCTGAGCCGCTTAAGGCTTCCACAAGTTCTCCGAGAATAATAAAATTGCTGTTCGAATAGAAGTACTCGGCGCCCCCATCGAACTGTAAAGGGATTTGGGCGGCACCTTCAAGGAATTGTTCATAAGGCACTCGGTTTGCGCCTTCACACTTAAAACCCTCACCGCAGAGGTTAAATTTGAATCTGGTGTTGTCTTCACAAACTTCACCTTTTTTTGGACCATCTTTGCAGAATGCAAGCTCAGGTATACCACTACTCATAGAGAGAAGATTGCGAATAGATCTGGTTTTCCATTGTTCATTGGGTAAGTTGGGCAGGTGCATTCCAATTGGGTCATCCAACGTGACAAGCCCGTCTTCGATTAGCTGCATTACGGAAAATGTTGTAAATATTTTGGTCATAGAGGCTATTGCAAAGGGGGTATCAACCTCTACATCATCCCCTGCCGCTATGTTAGTTTTGCCAAAACTATCCTGATAGATGACATCCCCGTTCTTCACAACGGAAACTGCTAAACCCGGAAGTTGTTTCTCAAGCATAGTGCACTTAACAATATCGTCTATTAGTTGTCTGAGCTCTTCTGAGATATTATTGCTGCCATTGTTGTTGCAACCGGATATTACAAAAAATGAAAGAACTACAAGTAATATTGAGAATCTCGTTTTCATCTAGGCTTCCTCCACCTAATGAGATCTTAAGAATAACTATAGCCATCCTACAGTAATTTGCCCAATTCTGCAAAATACTTAATAATTATTATAATCAAAATTGAATGAATAAGAAGCCATAGAACAGGGTGTTATCTATTTCCCCCATCTAGTGGAGATGTACTCAACCGCTTCCTGCACGTTTAGCTCACGTGTGCTGACGCCGGTGCGGAGGTAGAACTTAAGGTCGTTTCCTTCTTTGATATAGATAGGACGGTGGGATTTAGAGGTTATTACGCGGCATACATCCTTTCCATCAATGTCGTGAAATACGAGCTGTAAATACTGGCAGGCATCAGTTCCCAGTTTGCTTGCTACAGCCGCTATAACTGACTGTTCAAAACCGTCCCGGTCCTTTTTCTTAAGTATGTTGTAATCGTTTTTAAGACCTAGAATCTCTCCGTCATCAGCTACACCTATTATCAACGAGCCACCTTCTCCATTCATAAACCCTGCAAGTGTTTTTAGGATTACATCTTCCAGCGCTTTATTTGGTTTAGATTCCTTTAAGTCCCATTTAAATGAAGATTTAAACTCCACATTTGAACTTTCACCATGTGAGATGAGTGCGAGTAAGTCTTTTTGAAGCTCATTGCTAAGTGTCTTAATCTGTGCGGTACTTTTATATAAGGAATTAAAAAAGAATGCCGCCAGCAATCCCAAAAATGCGCCGACTCCAGCATAGAAAGGTACTTTAATAGGGTAATGCCCTGTAATTCCAAGCCATAATTGCTCAAGTGTATATTCAAAACCGAGGCCCACGTTGGGATCATGCTCATGGAAATATACAAATTCATTAATAGGATATAAGAAGAATACTCCTATAATTGCTCCCGCTATTATCGGGAGCAAAAACAGAAATAAAGTGCGTCTTTTAAACATGGGTCCACTATTATAATTCAGTAATAAGAAAAACGATAGAATAAATTTTCAACTTTGATATTAAGGCCGTGAATTTAGAGAAACCTCTTTAATCAAATTTGATCTAATATGTGGTAATATAGGTTCTTATCTTCAATTAAGGAGTGTTAATTATGGATATGGCGCTTGAACTGCTTATACCCCTTACTTATATACCCGGTGTCGCTCTACTTATAATGTCCACCTCGCAAAGGTATTCATATGTAAACAGCACTATCCATGAGTTCTCAGATGAGGAGTGCAGGATACAGACAGAGAGGGTTAAACAAGAAATAAGAAGAGCGCATCTATTCAGAAATAGCTTACTCGCGCTTTATTTAAGCGTTGCATTTTTTTCTCTTGGCTCACTCGTCGCGTTTCTTGTAAACGCATGGGGTATTACAACTTCAACCACCGTACTTGAAATTGCAACTGTTGTAGGCGTAGGATGTATTGTTTTTGCAGTATCAACACTTGCTGCCGAATCCATTCTATCCCTAGATATCATTAAACGCCATGCCAAGCGGCATGAGGACAAGAACAACGATTCCCGATGACTGATTTGGATCTGCTATTTGAGAAATTAGCCAAGTCTCGTTTTAGATCAAGCTTTAAACTGAAGGGCAAAGAGCTAGAGTATCTAAATTCCAAAGGTGTCTCTATAATTCTTGAACATGGGCGGGACTTTATAGATGCAAGGCTTGCCCCTGCCAACCCTCACAATGACGGCAAACAGACCCCAATGCGTAACCACCCCATATTTATTGCACAACACGCTACAGCCACTTGCTGCCGTGGTTGTCTTCAGAAATGGCACGGCATACCATCCAAAGATCACGAGCTTTCAAACGATGAGAAAAATTATGTGTTAGAAGTTTTAGAACGATGGATAAGCAATTATATGTGATTGATCCTTTTGTAAAAGAACAAATAACAGATGGGGGGCTTAAGTATGGCATTTCAGGAAGAAGAGGGTGTAATCAAATGGAAAATACATTTTAACTCATCGCCTCAAGTGGTATATGAAGGGTTAGCAAATGCTGAAGCAAGGGCTAAGTACTGGGCAGAGTCCGCGGAAGAAAAAAATGGTGTAATTGAATTTCGGATTTTAGGCTATTCTCCTTTTAAGTCTAAAATTCTGGATAGTATCCCTGGGCAAATGTTTAAGCTTGAGTATTTTGGCTCTATAGTAATGTTTAATATAAAAAATGATGGCAATGGTGGCACAGATATGCAATTAATTGCTCAAGAAGTCGATAGATCTATTAAAAACGAGATGACCGCAGGCTGGGTTTCTGTTCTTATGGCAATGAAAGCTGCTCTTGATTTTGGAGTGGACCTCAGAAACCATGATATAGAAAGAACATGGATGAAAGGCTATGCTGATAATTAGTAGCTTTTATTTACTAATTGATCGAAATATTATAAAATATCGAAGCATTTAGATAACCTTGAGGCGGAGGATATTAATGAATAATTTCCGAAGATATGCTTTTATAATCTTTTTTGCTGTTGTTTTTTGTAATCCAAGTATTGTTTATGCCGCGACACCCACAATTATCACAGACGCTGATCCTTTAGACAGTTCACGAAATCTTGTATTTAACGGTAGTTTTGAAGAGCCTCATCTTGAAGATGGTACTGATTTTGATGGTTTCTTACCAGGCATTGATGGAGATGGATATTATTATCTTTCACCAAATACGACTTTAACGCCAGTTGCCACGCCAGACAGATGGACAACCACAGGTGGGGGAGTAGATACCTACTCAAGGTGGGGGAATAATATAAATGCTTTGCCGGCCGCCGGCTTGCCTATAGCAGGACAAGCGTGGTCATCTACCGAGATAAATGGGGAAAGATCAATTTATTTAGGCAACTTCACACCGGCTGAGATTTCAGAAGTACCACAGTACATGTCTAACGGCGAAGTAGTTTTTACCTCGCCGCCAACTATTATTCTTAGACCGGAATATGGGCCGCAACCAATGACCATAACCCAGACTGTAACAGGTCTTGTTCCAGACGGTGTTTATAGAATGAGCTTTTGGGTTTCAGGAGAATGGTCAAATGAAGGATTCGCAAGTTCTCCTAATGGAGCAACCGCTGGTGATGGCATTATGGGTGTTCAACTTGAAGGCTATGATCTTTTATATCTTGCTGTGCCCGCAGGAAATTCTGCGGAGCCTGTAGATGCACCACATGTTTTCGGCACTGACGAGTTTCATGTATACACTTTGGAATTTGTAGCGACCGCTACTGAAATGAATGTCTCCTTTATTAACTGGGGGCACTTTGGCTCTACTGAAGGTACAATAGGCTGGACCCGTGGACAAGCTACTGAATTAATTATGGATGATGTGATAATAAACGCGATATCTCTTCCAGTAAATGTTCCCACACTCTCGGTGTGGGGTTTAATTTTAATGTCTGGGATATTGGGAATGGCCGCTTTTATTATTATCCGTAAGCGACAATTATCTATTTGATAGAAATTTAATAAAAGCTTGAATAAATTCCGAGAAATTACTTTCCTATAATAAAAATATGTAAAACAATAACAATAGGTTAATATATAAGCACTTTAGATCCAGGAGGTTTATCTGTATGAGGTCAGCATTATTGCCATTAATTGTTTTTATTCTTACCGCAGGCTTTGCTGTAGCGGAAAATGAGGACAAAGAACAAAAGCCTGTAGTTAAAAGGCCGGCTGCTCAAAAACCGGCTGAAGGTTTTAAGCAAGAGAGAGTAGCTAGGTTGAGAGGCGGTAAATTTAGCCGGATGTTTCTTAGCATCTCAGGTCAAACCAGACAACTAGATTTAAGTAATGAACAGAAAGATGCCCTTGGCAAGATTTCCGAAAAATATTCTGAAACAATAATAGATGATGAGAACAAATCACGTGAGTTTCAAAGAAAATTCCTGAAAGCTTTACAAAGTGGTGAGTTTGATCCTTTGGAATTAAAGACTCTCTCTAAGGATATAGAAGCAGCGAATTTAAAAGCTGCTAATAGTTTCATAGACGGTGTCGCTGAAATAAAAGAAACTATAGGTCCTGAGAACTTTGCTAGACTAAAAACTCTTAAAAAAGTAAACAGGCACGCGCTCATACAGTTAAGACAAGAGAGGGCTAAAAGACAGATGCAAACTCAGGAAGCTGCAAAAGATACTACTACTAAAAGCAAATAAGATTTTGAAGGCCTAATGAATACATGATAGGAATGTATGCATGAGTACTTTGGGGGGAAAGTGCATACATTATCCTATCGTTTTTCCTGGCAGATTGAACCCAAAATATCATTCTATACGTTTCTCGTTGAGGTATAAAAAAATGAAACCTCTTAATCATACTAAGATTTTAGCTTTACTAATTATGATAATTGTTATTGTTAGTTGTGCTCAAAAAGAAACTGCGGAGCCCCCAGTTGTTCAGGATGTTCCTATAACTGAAAATGCAACTGATAATACTGTGGACGTAGAACCGTTAGTAACTGAGGACTCTGAGAACAAGACTGTTATAGAGCAGATCACTGCAAAGCCCGAAGATAAGGAAACTGCAGTAACATATCCTAAGATTGATAAAATTAAGAGATATAAAACTATAAATAAAGAAGAATCCTGGTTTCTTGTCGGAGGAGTTACAGGTGAAAGAGTGTACTCCGTCTTTGTAGATCCCGAAACGATAGAGACTGAAAACGGTTTGACCACATCTTGGAGCAAGCTTGAGTTTGAGAAAACCCAGCGTGATGAAGATGGTTTGTCATACCAGAGTGTGCAGATTAACTCAGCTGTGGATTGTGACGAACAGACCTATTCCTATACTGATTCAAAATTTTATGATGGTCTTGGAAGGCTTGTTGATAGACAGTCCACACCCTATGAGGCGCTTCCGATAATAGACGGCACTGTAAGCTCAAAGGTAGCCGACTTTGTGTGCGGTTATCAACTCAACCAGCCTAAGTAGATTCAATCTTATAGATCCAAGAGACATTTTGGATTAGACGTTTTCTATAATAAAAAATATCCCAATTTCTCATAGAACGTGTATATTACTGGGCTAATTAAGACACATTGCGTTATTTCTCTAAATGCACTCTTATTATGTCTCGAATAGATTTAGGAGGATTATTTAAATCATGGCTGATGCTAAACCAATACTCGTGACCGGGGACAGACCAACGGGCAGGCTACATCTAGGGCACTTAGTTGGTTCACTCTATAACCGTATCGCATTTCAAGATGAATATGACTGTTACTTTTTGGTGGCAGATCTTCATATGCTTACTACTCATTACGATAAAGTAAAAGAAGTTGAGCAGAATACACTAGAGATGGTTATGGACTGGCTTAGCGTTGGAATGGATCCGAATAAGTCGACTTTCTATGTACAGTCGCAAATTCCCTACATCACTGAACTATATGCAATGCTCGCTATGATATGCGGAGTTCCCAGAGCAGAGCGAATTCCTACATTAAAAGAAAAGATACAGGACATGGGGGTAGGGGACAACTACTCCGTTGGACTTCTGGGCTACCCGGTGCTCATGGCAGCGGACATATTAATGTTTAAAGCCACAAAGGTTCCGGTAGGTGATGACCAGCTGAGCCATGTTGAACTCACACGAGAGCTAGCAAGAAGATTCAACCATCTATATGGCGAGTTTTTTGAAGAGCCCGATCCTGTGATCAGCAAAACTTCACGTTTAGTCGGCACAGACGGCGACAGGAAGATGAGTAAGAGTCTTGATAACTGTATCTATCTTTCAGATGACGAAAAACAGGTTAATAAAAGAGTAATGAGTATGTTCACTGATCCTAACCGCATCAGAGCGGATATTCCCGGCAAAGTAGAGGGGAACCCTGTGTTTATATATCACGATGCATTTAATACGAAAATCCCTGAAATTGAAGATCTTAAAGAGCGCTACAGAACCGGAAACGTCGGGGATGTAGAAGTTAAGAAAAAACTTGCAGCTGCTATTAACGAGCTTCTTCAGCCCTTTAGAGATAAGCGCGCTGAATATGAGAAACGCCCTGATGACGTTCGTGATATTTTAAGAGAAGGGACTAATAGAGCGCGCGAGAAAGCGCACGGAATTATGGATCAGATCATAAGCGCTATGGGGCTTTTCAAGCCGTAGAGTTCTAAACCTTAATATCTTCCTCTTTTATAGTAAGTGTATATTCTTCAGGAGCTGTGTTCTCAAGAGTTAAAATTCCGGGTTCCGTAGCCCACTTTACCGAGCCTTCAATATTCGAATCATGTTGCCCTGGCTGTCCGTATTGTTTACACACTGTACGAAAAAGCTGATCAATATCTTTTTGGCTGATCCTTGAAAGCCTTATTTCGGCTTTGCTTACCCTGCCTGCATTATCATTTGGAAAACTAAATGTAGTATAAATTTCCTGCCCTCCAAAATTCTCTTTACGAGTCAATATTGATTTTTTGTTTAACCTGGTAGAGGTTCCCTTCTTAGAACCCTGGAAAGTGTTCTTGATTTCGTTTTCGTTCATATCCCAATTCAGATTTCTTAGAACATCAAAGACGTGTACAATCGCAGGTGTGGGTTCAGGGCCCTGTTTTTTGTCGAGCCAGAAAAGTATGGCAAAAGCTGCGATTATTCCTATAGAAAGTAAAATAGTGGTCACAAGATATTATCTCTTGGCAACCGGGCTCCGGTCAAGGTTTTCTTTAATTCTCTCAAGCATTAGGGACTCAATAAATCCGTTTGAATCTATTTGATAACCTATCTTGCCGGAGAATGTGTAGGGTCTGATCGTATAGTCGATGTCCACTTTGGTAACATCGGCGGAGACTTTGGTTACAGTCATCTTCAAGTTTTCCTGAGTGAATACCGTGTTAGATTGCCCTGGGTTATAGCGACCTACTTTTTCAAGATAGTCGTTTATGCTGGAGGTTTGAAGGTTTTCTTTGGTGGGCCAGGCGTATGTCCTTAACAACTTGCCTCCTTTTCTGTATGCGTAAGCTTCTTTTAATCTGATAACGCCTTCGCGCTCATCAATAAATGCGATATTCCACTTAATCCACTTTGTGCTTTCTATTGCTGCAAGCCACACATCGATAAACGGCGCGTTGAAAACATTTTCAGCGTTAGTATCTACCTTAACTTTTTTAACTGGTTCTTTCTTTGCAGGTTTTTCAGTCTTGGGAGGAGGCACATTTACCGTTTTCTTTTTGCCAGGATAGTAAATTCCTCCGCTTCCGCAGCTTGCTGCAAATAATATAGGTATTAGTAGTATAAGAGCCTTATATTTAAATAGTTTCATCTCACCCGCCTTTAACTGATAAAAACTTAACATATATTTCTAGGATTTCTTAGAAAATTTTTTTTGAGTTAAAAAAACCTTTAAATCCTCAGGTTTTCGAAGGAGAAAATCCTTAATACTTTGTCTTTAGATTTGTAGATATAGTTGCCTATAGGGCAAGCGAGACTTTTCTGAACATAGTGGGGAATAATTAGAAAGCGGATAGTATCTGCAGATATGCGATTTCTAGGTAGTGAATAGGTATTTAACTGGTATCAAGACTGGTCATGGTAATATTAACACAGTCCATAGTAGTTCCGTTTATGACCGTGTTCTCCCTAAGGGGTAAAACCACATTCTATTGATAACCCCTCACTACTAAGTAGTAACATGCCTCCTAGAATGTTCTCCATGCACATTCCCACTTCATTTGCACTAATGTTGTTAGTGATCGTCGTGCCATTTTGACATTCGCAAGAAGTGCCATCGGGCATACACGAAGCTGAAAAGATAATATTCTTATCGATAGAAGGTAAGAAATCTAGTCCCCAGATTGTATTGATACAAGAATTATTTACCTCATTTTTCCCCATTTCCAGGATCTCTAGTTCCGTAAAACAGGGGCACTCTTCAGTCATGGGTCCTGGCATCCCTAAATCATCCATATCCTGAGCGTTACTATTATTGTCATTATCACACCCGAAACTAAATGGCAGCAATAGCGCCAAAGTTAATATCATTATTGTGTGGTATTTCATCATTAGCCTCCCATACTTAATTGGATTCTTAAGATATCTGATGATACAACTATACATTAATAATATGCTGAGTACTGGAAAAGTCTTAGAATTGATAGTCTTGAAGTACTTGATCTCTACAAAAAACACTGCGCCGGAGTTGAGCTAGGCGAGGAATTCGCAAAGTCTCTAGTTAGATAGAGAGTTTTAGTTTTACAAGCTAAGGACTAATATTGCGTGACGGGGAAAAGTTCATCTCTCATACCTGAGTATCTTAAAAATTTAGAAGACCCGAAGATTTATTAGTTCTTTAATGTGTCGTTAGTTAGTTTCTTTGAGGAATTTACCCTGTTTATTAATTTTTTTCTATAATCTCCATGTGTTTTGTCTACGGTTTTTGTATGCCATTTTTCAAATTCATCTTTATCACTAATTTTTGAAAGATTGTCTCTTTTATTCCAATCTCCAGATACTTTTGAATTGCTAAAAATTTCAACTATTTCAGCTCGGGCTTTATCGGGATCTTGCTCATTCTTGAGACTAACCAGCCTAGCTATTAAGTCATATATACGCCAATTGTTTGAATTGCCAGGCTCGTTAACAGCAATTTTAAGTATTTCTATGCTCTCGTTAATGCTTCCATTATCAAAACTTAAAGTTTTTTCGTCTTCAATTTCTATCTCTGATAGAGCAAGATGTTCGTAAATAACACCACTCTTACTTTTATCAAAATGTAATTTAGGATTCTTGGCTACTTTTTCGTGTGAATCGTCAACTTCAAGCTGTTTAGCGTTATGAGGTGCTACACTATATGTAGTTATTTTAAACACCTCTGGGTGCGGCCAGTGTACTACACCGGAGTTTGTGTTTATAACCATTTTGTTGCTTGACCATACTTTAGGTGCAGGGGAGGGTGCTGCTTTCTTGGTTTCGTCGGCAAATGCAAACACACCTTTAAAACCGTACGCTTTGATTAGACCTGCAGCGCCGATTGTCTTAACTGCTAAACTTAGAAATTGTCTTCTGTGAATACCCATCTTATTATGTTAAACCCTACCTGTATTCATAATAATACAAATTCAATTAAGATGTCAAATGCAATAAGATTAATGAATATTTTATGTCCCCCCGGCAGTTTATCCAACCACCGGGGGGATGGTTATTGCCCTTAGGTCTAGCAAGGGTGAACACCTATATCGTGCCGCTCTTGTTATTGGTCGGAACCTGAACGCCGAATATGTTGATATAGTCCTCCTCTAACTCCTCTATACCAGTTCCTTCGGCTAAAATTATCGGCTCGAGGTTCGTCTCGTCGAGTTGTGGATGCAAAGTATCTATATAGAAATCCATAAAGTCTTCTTCCACGTGATCCATATTTACTTCACTTGCTATCTCAACCCTCAAGGGCGTCTCTGTATATAAAGACATATTGTCGAGACCAAAAGAGGGAGAAGCAATACTTAAAAATAGAACTAACGCTGTGATAGTTAGTAAGTTTTTCACTAAC
>BQJP01000023.1 GCA_021604765.1 Thermodesulfobacteriota bacterium | reverse complement strand
AATTTTGTTGATTGAAACTAAAGGCGTTCCTACGATCTCTATATCTCTGACTGGAGTCTCCTCGCCTGTTTTAGGATCTACTTTGTAGATTACTACCGGCGTTGCTCTGTAAGCCTGGAAATTATAGGAAGAAGTATTGGTTTCTCCCCCTTTCATGCTCTTTATTAATAGGCCAAATGGCTTATTCTGACGTTTTACCTCTTCTATAAGAAGCTCTTTTAATTTTTCTTTTGAATACTCAGTGTCCGATTCAATTATGGTATTACTCATACGGGCTATTGGCGCGCGCCCGTAAGATGCACGTCCGTGACCATTTGATCTCTCAAAACCATTAACTGGAGTTCTGGAGAGCAAAAAGTTTCTTAATACCCCGTTATCTATTAGAACAACTCTTTCCCCTGGCACTCCTTGATCATCAAAGGGATAATATCCCATCAGATGAGTACCATTGAAGTCTTTCATAGATGGATCATCAATTATGGAAATGAAAGGCGGTATAACTTTCTGTCCTACTTTTTCTTTAAAAGTCTGCCCTTCTTCATCATTAATTTGCCTCTCGCCCTCAAGGCGGTGCCCTACAGCCTCGTGGAACACCACACCAGCAGCTTCGGGTTCAAGCAATGCGGGCACACTCACAGGTGAGAGAACTTCTGCACTTCTCATCTCGAGTGTTTCTTCTATCATCTCTTTTACTACTTTTTTAATCTCTTTTACACTTGGAATATCTTTGGGTGAAACATAATATAGATTTCTGTAGTTAGTTATCTCCTTACCATCTTCAGCTCTTGTAACCACCTGAGCATCAATAGAATAAAGAAGCTCGTCTCTTATATAGCTAGTTCCCTCAGTATTAACGAAATACACGGTTTCTTGTTGAGCAGTTATTACAATATCTGCATTGGTAAGCTCTTTATAGTTTTTATAGACGGAAGAAATATCCCTTATCTTGTCTTCCCATTCTTGGGCATTGAAAACTAATTCAAGCTCAGGGCCGAAGTATGTATGACTTTTCTCGCGTGTGAAGCTTTTAGATTCAAGAGCCTTTATCTCCTGAACATTATTAGCCTTTTTATTAAAATACTGGGTTAAAGCTTCTTTATATGTGTGATCAGTTACTTGCCAGAGTGCCGCTCTTATTGCATCAGGATCGTTATCGACGGGTACTTCAGAAGCGTCATGAAAAGGAACTCTACCACCGGATATGCCCTTAATGGAATTATCAAAATCATAATCCCCAACCCTTACATCCACATACAAACGCCTGATCCTGTCATTATCTGAAGAAGCTATCGCGCCGTACTTCCCTTTGATGCTATAAAATTCATTATCCTTGATCTGATAACTAATAAAATAGGGCGTCTCATAGCCCTCTAGCTTAAGCTTTTGCTGTGAGCGGTTAAGCTCGTCTTGCATTGCTTTAAGCACTACAAGGTCACTCCTCTCAGATTCTTGTGCTGAGGATATTGATGCAACAACTGACGATAAAAGAAAACCTATTATTAGGACTGAAAAATAAAGATTCTCTAATTTGAACAATTTAAATATCATGTTAAAAAGATTACTCCGATAGCTATGGATGTAAAGAAAGTATATCTTTGCCGCATCACAATAAATTTGGAATAAGAGCTGAAAGAAATTTAGTCAGTGAATCTGATGCCATGGGAGAGTTTGTGAACCTAAATTTTAAATATGGTGATAATAAATCCGGAGCTGCTTTAAAATAATTATCTGCTTTTGCAAAATCAAACTGACCGTTGTTTCCATATAATGCTGCCATATCGGGCAATCTCTCGTTATGCTCATCAGAAACAGCACGAATTGAAATCACTGGAGTTTTGCTTTGCTGAGCAGCTTCTGAGACCCCCCATGTTTCCATATCTACAACTAATGCATTAGAGGCCTCGAATAAATTCTTTTTTTGATCCGGTTCGTTAATAAATCTGCTCTCACTTAGAATTGGTCCCTTTTTAAAATCTAAGTCTGAGACAGATATATCACAAGAGAGCTCTAGAGATTCATTTTTCTTTAAACTAGTTACGGATTCTCCTAAAACAATATCCCCCACATTAAGATCTGAACTAAGAGCACCGCCAAAGCCTCCAACAATAATTAGAGATGGCTTGAATTTTTGAATAACAAAACTAGTCCCGACTCTGGCTCTTCTTATTCCAACGCCCAGCTCAGCTACAATAACAGACTGGCCATATAGATTGCCAAGAAGGTATTCCAAGTCACCACTTGTCCCTTGCTCAGAAATTTGTATTTCCCTTTTTAAAAGCCTGATCTCATCCCATGTTGCTGTAAGCAGTGCGATCAATCTTGTAACCTCATTTATTAATACTATAGGAATTGTCTAAATATTTGAAGTTATTGTGAGCGGTTATCTCATCAAATATAGAAAAGCTATCAGGACCGCAAGTGCCAGTCTGTATACTACAAAAACCGTATAGCTGGATTTTCTTACAAATCTCAACAAGAATTTAATAGCCAGGAATGCAAAAACTGCTGAGGCTAAAACTCCGGCTATAAAGGGTATACTCATCACAGCAGAGTACTCCAGGTGTCGCGCTTCAAACACTCCTGCCCCAGCAATCAGTGGTGCCCCCAATAAAAAGGAGAATTTTGCTGCTTCTTCACGGTTTAGATTTCTAAACATAGCCCCTGAAATTGTTACTCCAGAGCGTGAAACCCCAGGAATGATTGCAAACGCCTGAGAAAGGCCAATTACAATACAATCAACCATATTCATTCCTCTAACCGTTTTGCTTTTTTTAGAGAACCTGTCTGAGAAATAAAGGATTACACCAAAGAATGAAAGGGAGAGAGCAATTGACAGAGGATGCCTAAGAAGCCCTGCAGCATATTCTTCGAAAAGCACACCTGCCAAACCACCAGGGATAGTTGCAATTATAAGATACAAACCGGTTTTTCCATTAGGACGTCCCTCGAAACTCCAACTAAGAACGCTCTGAACAAATTCCTTTATTATCAAAATCCAATCACACCAGAAATAATAGATGATAGCGATAAGACTTCCCATATGAAGAGCGACATTAAAAGGAAGCCCATTATCCGTCCAGGAGAAAAACCAGGGAAAGAGCGCCAGATGTGCCGTGCTGCTTACCGGTAAAAACTCGGTAATCCCCTGAATAGCTCCTAATATTATCGATTGCAATAAATCCAACTAGTGTGATCCCTTACTACTTTTCTTGTTTGCTAAAATCTTTTTCAAAAACATACCCGTATAAGAACCTTTAACCTTTGATACTTTCTCAGGAGTCCCTTGAGCTACGATCTGCCCTCCTGCCTCACCACCCTCTGGACCCATATCTATTAAATGATCAGCACATTTTATCACATCAAGGTTATGTTCGATAACTATTACAGTATTGCCTTTGTTAGTCAGCTCTTGGATAACTAAAAGAAGTTTTCTAACATCATCAAAATGAAGACCAATTGTGGGCTCGTCAAGTATGTATATGGTGTTTCCTGTATCGCGCCTTGAAAGCTCTTTTGAAAGTTTTATTCGCTGAGCTTCTCCTCCCGAAAGTGTAGTTGCGGCTTGACCCAACCTAATGTACTCTAGTCCAACCGCTTCAAGCACCTCAAGCTTAGACTTTAAATTAGGAACATTTTTAAAAAACTTATGAGCTTCGCTAACTGTCATATCCAGCACATCCGCAATGCTCTTACCATTGTATTTAATCTCAAGCGTCTCTGAATTGTATCTGCTCCCACCACATCTCTCACAAGTTACATATACATCAGGTAGAAAGTGCATCTCAATTTTTTCAGTCCCATGACCCCCGCATACACTGCACCTGCCATCACTTACATTAAAGCTGAATCTGCCAGGTTTATAACCCCTTGCGTTCGCTTGAGGGAGCATGGAGAACAGATCTCTGATTGGAGAGAACAGACCTGTATATGTGGCGGGATTGGATCTAGGAGTTCTTCCAATAGGGCTTTGTTCTACATTTAGAACCTTATCAATATTCTTAAAACCGTTTATTTTCTTATGCTTACCGATCAGCTCCTTACTATTGTATATAGAACGGCTGAGTGCATTATAGAGTGTATCAATAACAAGAGTGCTTTTACCCGATCCTGAAACGCCGGTAACACAAGTAAATACTCCCAAAGGAAAATCAACATCAATATTTTTCAAATTATGTTCTACGGCGCCCTTGATAGATATATGCCCCTTTGGTTTCCTTCGTGACTTCGGCAAAACAATCTCTAGTCCTCCGGATAAGTAACCACCTGTAAGAGAAGATTTGTTTTGTGTTAAGTTGACGACTCCACCCGCTGATACAATTTCTCCCCCTTTTTCACCAGCACCTGGGCCAATATCAACAACGAAATCAGCATTTCTTATAGTTTCCTCATCATGTTCCACAACTATTATTGAATTGCCGCTGTCTCTTAAGGATTTAAGAGTTTCTATAAGCCTCAAATTATCTCTAGAATGAAGACCTATTGTAGGTTCGTCTAGTACATATGTAATGCCTGTAAGTTTTGATCCAACCTGAGTGGCAAGTCTTATCCTCTGAGCTTCACCGCCAGATAGAGTTGGGGCTGAGCGGTCTAAAGAAAGGTAGCTGAGCCCAACATCATCTAGAAACCTGAGTCGGGACTTAATTTCTTTTATTACTCTTTCTCCTATTACCTCATCTCGGCCTTTAAGCTTAAGATTTGTAAAGAATTCAAGCGCATTTTCGACTGGCATCATAGCAAAATCATAAATTGATTTATCCTCTACAAAAATTGAGAGCGCTTCTTTTCTAAGCCTAGAACCGTCACATACAGTGCATGTTGAGGTTCTCATATACTGAGATAATTTCTCTCTTATCTCTGGAGATTCGGTCTCCTTAAACCACTGAGATGTTATTCCTAATACTCCTGAATAAGTTTCCCAGTATTTTAGAACCCTACCTTTTCTTTCCTTGTAGAACATAACCTCTTCATCGCCTGAACCGTATACAATTATTTTCTTGATTTTTGCGGGAAGTTTATTAAATGGAGTAGTCAGACTGAAACCGTAGTATTCTGACACATTATCGATAATCTGTTTAAAATAGCTTGAATTTCTCCAGGGTATGATTGCTCCATCCGATATTGAGAGATCAGGATCAATCAAGAGCTCTGGATCACAAAAAGAATTTGTCCCGATACCGTGACATGCTTTGCAGGAACCGTAGGGACTGTTAAAAGAAAATAGTCGGGGAGAGATCTCGGGATAACTCATGCCGCACTGTGGGCACGCGAACTTATCGCTGAAAGTAAACTGTTCACCTTTTTCTGATTCTACAACAGCTACGCCACCTGAGCGTTTTAAAGCGATTTGCAAAGACTCTCTTATTCTCTCTGCCATATTCTCTGAGCGGATTACAGCCACATCCACCAAAAGCTCTATAGTATGTTTCTTGTTCTTATTAATGCTAACTTCTTCATCCAGGTCATATATATCGCCGTTAATCCTGACCCTTAGATATCCCTCAGATCTAAGCTCCTCGAGCTCTTTTCTGTATTCACCCTTTCTTCCCTGAACTATCGGGGAGTAGATTGAAATTTTTTCTCCCTTACCAAGCGACGAAACACGCTCCACCATTTTATCGAGGCTTTGTGCAGAGATCTCTACTCCGCATTTATAACAATAAGGTTTTCCTATACGGGCAAATAAGAGCCGCAGGAAATCGTAAATCTCTGTTATTGTTCCTACAGTTGACCTGGGATTTCTTTGAAATGTTTTTTGATCTACAGAAATGGAAGGAGAAAGGCCTTCAATGGAATCCACATCGGGCTTATCGATTTTCTCTACAAACTGTCTTGCGTAGGCAGACAAAGATTCCATATACCTTCTCTGACCTTCCGCAAATATTGTATCGAAGGCAAGCGAAGATTTACCAGAACCGCTGACCCCGGTTATAACTACAAGTTTTCCTCTGGGAATAGAAAGAGAGACATCCTGCAAGTTATGTTCTCTTGCTCCAGTAATTTTTATGAATTCCAAAGTGTCCTTAAGTTTACCAGCAATTTAGAGAGTCATGATAATCTCTTTATCATAATAAAACTTGAAACCTATGTTAAGTTTAGAATGATTATCTGAACGACTTAATTTCTTGAACAGTTTTTTTATCTAGCTTTTGAACAACAGCTTTTAAAAGCTTAACAGTATAGTCAAAATCGTCTCTATGAATAATTGAATTGTGGCTATGGATATGTCTGGAAGGCACACCTAACACTACTGTAGGCACTCCATATTTATGAAGATGGATAACAGAACCATCCGTAGCCCCTCCTTCCATAGTAGTAAATTGAAGAGGTATCTTATTTTTCTTGGCAGTATCAATTACTAAATCTCTAAGTTTTAAATTCGGTATCATGCGAGCGTCATATAAAAGCAAAGAAGGTCCGCCTGCAAATTTTGTTGAAGATTCATCTGGTTTTATTCCTGGAACATCTCCCGCAATATCTGACTCAAGGATTATTGCTATATCCGGATCAACCATATCTACACTTGTGGTCGCTCCCCTTACTCCAACCTCTTCTTGCACAGTTGCAACTCCATAGAGAGTGTTGGGATGACTCTTTTTGAGTGAACTCAGAGCTGAAATAACAACACCGCAACCAACACGGTCATCAAATGCCTTACACATGTAAGTTTTAGGATTAGCTAAAACAGTAAACTCACTTACAGGTACTATTGGGTCGCCAACTCTTACTCCCGCTTTCTCGACATCTTTCTCAGACGTAGCGCCTATATCAATGTACATATTCTTCCTTACAACTACTTTATTTCTTTCCTCAAGAGAAAGAAGATGTGGTGGTTTTGCCCCTATTACCCCTATTACGTCGCCTTTTCCTGTTTTTATTGCCACACGTTGGCTGAGTAGTACTTGATCCCACCAACCACCTAAAGTGGTGAATCTTATATACCCGTCTGATGATATGTGTTTAACCATAAATCCAACCTCGTCCATATGTCCGGCTAACATTATTTTAGGAGAGGGGTCTTTACCAAGTTTCTTACAGATAAGACTTCCCATATTATCTTCTTCTATTTCGCCTATGGTTTTGAAATAATCTCTAATAACCTTGCGCACCTCTGCTTCATATCCGGGAATACCGTGCGCTTCAGTGAGATCTTTAAGTAGATTTTCAGTCTTATCCATAAATTACTCTCCTAGAACTATAATTTTTATGTGAGTTTTTTGTAATTGATTTTAAAAATCGTCCTGAAAATTATCACCGCTATAAGTATTCCTTGTCAACAATATATGTGCTTGGTATTCTTTAGAAAAAAAATGACTGACTAATATCATTAAAATTACGGAGAAAGAAATGAGAAAATATACTATATCTTTTGCACTATTATTTAGTATTTTGATTTCATCAACTGCAATTGCCCAAGAAGATGAAACTATCAAATTTTATAATTCCTATGTAGAAACAACAAAAAAAGCTAAATCCATTAATGATCTAAAACCTTACCTATCGCAAAACAACATAAACCAAATGGGCGAAATAACAAAAGAAGATGAAGCTCTCTTCCTCGAAATCGTAAAAGAAGAGAGAAAGAAGATTAAAATAAAAGCA
Source organism: Thermodesulfobacteriota bacterium (assembly GCA_021604765.1). Lineage (GTDB taxonomy): Bacteria > Desulfobacterota_D > UBA1144 > Nemesobacterales > UBA2774 > CR02bin9. The sequence continues at coordinate 35,827 of BQJP01000023.1, read as the reverse complement.
ATTTCTTCTAAAATTGATGGTGATACGGCTATATTAACAGTTGATGGTGTCGATACTTCTAGCAATGAACCTATCGATGGAATTGTATATCTTGTTAAAGAAAACGGAAAATGGAAATTCGTGCAAGAAGAATTTATTTTAGACGTAGTGATTGAATAATTTATAATATCCGAACGGCTGCTTATTTTGGCTTGAAAACCATGCCTCCCAAAAGTAAACTCTAATCAACCTTAATGATTGAATATAACAATGGAATACACTTAAAAGGCACTGGTCTGTGGTTTGATTCCAAAAAGAAAGCAAGGCTTTCTTTCATTTCCAACGCAGATATAGATAAATTTACTCCACCTGAAAAAATTATAGCGACACATGAAACTATTAAGTTTTTAGAAAAGAAGGTTAAAAAATCAGTACTTCTTGCTTGCCCATTCTACAGGCCCTTCTCTCTCGGCAATCTCCAGGTTGAACTGATTCCCTCAGGCCATATGTTAGGTTCTGCTCAGATAATTGTCGATAAAAGCGAAAAGACGTTGATCTATTCTGGAGACATAAATTTAAAGGAACTGCCTACGGCGGAGAGTATAAGTATTAAACATTGCAATGTTCTGGTTTTAAAATGCTCCTTCGGATTACCAGAGTATATTTTTCCTAGATTCGAGGAATCCATGGAGCCCTTAATAAAATTTATTGGGGAAGCTTTATCTTCAAATTCGACACCAATGCTAATGGCTAATACCATGGGTGTGGCACAAGATATTATTAAAGCACTAGGAGAAAGCGGGTTTAAGCTCAGATTACATAAATCAATTTATAATGTTACCAAAATATACGAAGAACTGGGAGTAAGTTTTGGTGATTATGAGCTTCTACAATCTGAAGATATTGAAGAACAAGTTGTAATCATGCCACTGGAAAAAATTGATTCCGCTAACATCCATAAAATCAAGAGTAAGAAATCAGCAATTATTATTGAGAGCGGTACAGAAGAATTATCCTCTATTACATCTGAATTTAATGCGGATAGAGCATTCACTTTCAGTACTCGAGCCGGATATGATGAACTTCTGAAATATGTGGAAAAAGTAAATCCGGAAAAAGTTTATCTAATTGACAAATATGCCAACGAGTTTGCTAAAACATTACAAAACAATGGATATGAAGCGATTGCGCTTGAAAAACCTACTCAACTAAATCTTTTATAGGAGATGCAGAGTGGCTGTAATAACTCAGGGTCTTAGACTGGAAACAAATGGTGATAGTGATTTAATAGATATCACTCAAGAGGTTGCTAAGGGTGTAAGTGATTCTGGAGTATCATCGGGAGCAGTGACGATTTTTATCCCCGGATCGACAGCGGGTGTCACCACGATTGAATACGAGAGCGGAGCGATCAGGGATTATCAGGAAGCAATCGAGAGAATTGCTCCAAAAGATATTGGATATCATCATGACGCCAGATGGGGAGACGGTAACGGTTACTCTCATGTAAGAGCGGCTCTTCAGGGAGCTTCGTTAACAGTTCCTTTTACTTCATCTAGATTATTGTTAGGGACATGGCAGCAGATAATATTTGTAGATTTTGATACTAGGCCTAGATCAAGAGAGATTATTCTTCAAATTATGGGAGAGTAAAAAAGGGACAGTCTGAAAACTGCCCCTGAAATTTATTAGACAAATTTTACAGAAAAATGTTTTTTGTGCTTAACGTTTAAATTAACAATAAGTGGTGTAATAGCCTCGATCATTGGAGAGAGTTTTAGTGGTCCCGCATCTAGTACTCTCATTGTAGGCATATCTTCTGTGATTTTTGTAACAATTGCTTTTGCCTCTTCATCATCTCCGCAAATTACCACATCATAATCTAGATCCTCTTCGACTTGGCTAAGCTCTTTAGCCGGAAGGTTATGATATGCGGATACAAGCCTTGCAGTCTCAGGAAGTGCTGCCTGTATCTCTAGTGCACAAGATCCGTGCTCTGGCGGCTCAAACATGAATGCTTTGTCTTCATGTCTAGACATAGGAACAACTGGTGTAACAACTACCTGATTGGTGAAGCTGTCTTTGATTGATTCGATTGTTGATGCGGCATACTCAGGAGGAATACTGATAATCACAACTTCGGCAGCTTTGGCTGCGTCAGCATTTGCCATTCCTGTAATCTGCCCTTCAATACCTAAGCTCGCTAACTTCTCTTTGTATTCGTCAGTAATAGTTTGAGCTTTTTCTTCACTCCTCGACCCTACGATAATTTCATGCCCTGCCTTGGACCATCTAAGCACTAGTCCTTCAGCTATATCTCCTGTACCACCCAATAGTGCTATCTTCATTTTATGTCTCTCCTATAACTAAAATTTCATTTAGTGTAACAAAATTGAATCTCTAGTAAAGGTAGGAAGAAGAAAAGTAGCAGTGTCTAATTAAAATTTTCTTTTTAGGTAAAGGAATACGGAGACACTTTCTTCATTAAAAAAACTATCTTGGTTTGCAAGTTCACCGTCCGGAAGTGCTACAAAAGGAACAACTCCGCCATAAAAAATAGTATCCTTGGACTTAAAACTATCAAACTTAATCATATACTCATCCACAAACTCAACCTCTGGATTTGGCAGTAAAGAAATCTGCTCATCGTTATCGTTATAAACAGTATCGTCTGATGATGAAGAGTTCGTTTCTGTTTGGGTTTCTGTTTTTGTTTCAACTTGTAAATCAGGCTCGCAAGTATTAGAAGACGTTCTTGTTTCATAATCTAGACAGACGGAACTATCCTCTTCGGAAAAAGTACTATTTCCGTCTATTGGATTCACTACAATCGGAGAACGTTGGGCTATTAATTCACCGCCAAATGAACTCAAACCTGATCCTATAACTATTATTAATACAAAAACCCATAAACAAACCCGCATACTAACTACCTCTAGCCCTCGAAATCAGCTGCTTAATATAAACATCTTTTATACATCACCCGATATAAATATAATGACAAGTATCTAAGAATTCAATAGTTTTTATTAAAAAAACTCATCTTAAGTGCTTTGTATTACTCAATAAAATCATTTAGAAAGTCTTCTAGAATGGTATTAAACTCGTGAGCTTTTTCCTGCATAACAAAGTGACCTGAGCCTTTTATAACATGAAATTCAGATCCATATATTTTTTGATGGAGAAATTCTCCATACTTTGCAGGGGTCATAATGTCCTTGTCAGCAGAAATAATTAGAGTTGGAAGATGGATTTTCTCAACCTCTTTCGTTATATCAAACTCGTTGCAAGCTATTAAATCTCCATAGCAAACCTCTGATCCGGTATCAATTAAGCCTTTTTGATATTCCTGTTTAAGAGAATCCGGAGATTCTTCTGCGAATGCTCTGGTTGGTGATATCTTATAAAACTCTTCGTAATTGTCCCGAACTTTTTCAAGCGTCTCACGAGCGACACTTAGCTTAGCGCTTGTCGCAACTAAAACTAATGCTTTCAGCAATTCAGGGTGTTCAATCGCCACAAGCATAGCAATTCCACCGCCCATAGAATGACCAACTAAAATAATATTATTTAATTCCAATGTACTGATAAGTTCTAACAAAAAGTTTTTATACTCTTCTAGGGTATTGAGCCCTTCTCCTTCTGAACCAGCTCGTCCTGGTAAATTGAGAGCTATGTAATTAAATTTCGGGTGGTTTCTAAATAAGTCCTCTTGAAATCTCCAGGTGTACGCCCTTTGCCCAGCTCCATGAACAAACAAGAGAGTAGGACGAGATCTATCAAACATCTCTCCTTCTTGATAATGTATGGATTTTCCTTGGATTGATATTTGGGGCATGTCTTTCAGTTATCTTTATCGATTACTAAAGAGAGTCACAAAAAATCTAGGTTTTAATTAGAACCTAGTGGCCAAATCAGCTATAGATTGAACTAAAAACGTTTTCAAGAAATAAATTACAGCAATTACTACAAGTGGAGACAGATCAAGTGTACCTCCGATGGGTGGTATTATTCTTCTTGCATACATAAGCACAGGTTCGGTAACTCGATACAAAAATTGGACAATAGGATTATAAGGACTAGGACTTACCCAAGAAATTATTGCTCTAGCAACGATGATATATAAATAAATTGTAAGTGCTAGATTAAGAACCTCAGCAATACCTTCTAAAAAATTTCCACCAATTATGTCCATTACTTTTCTCCCTTTGAAAGTTCCTTTGATCTACGGGTTGCAGCTTCTACCGCTGAAATAGTGCTTGAGCGAAATCCACCTTTTTCCAGATGATGTATGCCTTCAATAGTCGTTCCACCCGGAGATGAGACCTTATCTTTAAATTGAGCCGGATGTGCATCACCCTCAATTATCATTTTAGCGGTGCCGTATACTGTTTGGGCTGCTAGTTTATGGGCCAGATCTCTTGGAAGACCCATCTTAACGCCTCCGTCGGAAAGCGCTTCTATAAAAATTGATACATATGCAGGCCCGCTTCCGCTAAGTCCGGTTACAGGGTCTAAAAGCCCTTCATTTTCGACAATTACTGCAAGTCCAACAGACTCTAAGATTTTTTGTACTTGCTTTTTCTCTCTGGAAGTGACGTTTTCATTGCAATAAAAAACAGATGCGCCCTCTTGTACCAATGCAGGAGTATTAGGCATAACTCTCACTACCTTTGATTTCTTTTTAAGCAAGTTTGTGATTGAACTTGTCTTAACTCCAGCTGCTATTGATATTAAAACCTTTTTAGAAGCTATAGATTCATCTATTTCTGTTACAACTTTTGATATGTGATTAGGTTTCACAGCAAGGAGTATAAAATTTGATTCTTCAACAAGCTGTTTATTATCGCTAGCAACTTTGACTTTATAGGTCTTTTTTATATGCTCAACTCTTTTCTTAGCAATATCTCTTATTATAATCTGATCACTTCTAAAAATGCCTGATAAAATAAGCCCCTTAATAAGAGCTTCTGCCATATTACCTGCGCCAATAAATCCTATTTTATTCATCGATATATCTCGTTTACTAATGTCTTTCACCAAAAATTGCTGACCCTACTCTTATTATTGTAGCACCTTCTTCAATTGCTATCTCAAAATCCCCACTCATTCCCATAGATAGTTCTTTTAAATCAGGAAACGAATTTACTAATTCATCTCTGAGTTCTCTTAGTTTAACAAAATACGGTCTAGCCATTTCAACATTATTAAAATACGGTGGCATTGTCATAAGTCCACAAACTTTTATGGAAGAAAACTTATCCAGCTCGCTTAAAAACTCTTTTAAGTTTGCCGGAAAAATACCTCCTTTGGATTCTTCTCCACTAGTATCGACCTCTATGAGCACCGGTACTGTTATTTCTAAACTTTCTGCTCGTTTATTTATCTCTTTAGCCACAGAAAGTGAGTCGAGAGAATGAACCAACTCGACTTTTCCGATAATATATTTAACTTTGTTTTTTTGTAACTGGCCAATAAAGTGCCAGTTAATTTGACTATCTATCTGCTCTGATAGCATCTTGGATTTATCTCTGAACTCCTGAGCATAATTTTCACCAAATGTATTAATTCCAAGATCTAAAGCTTGTTTAACTCGCTTGACCTCAACCCTTTTTGTTACTGCTACGAGTTTTATTTTACTTGGGTCTCGTCCTGCTCTTTGTGCAGCCTCTTTAATTCTCTGATTGATATCTTTTATATTACTTTCTAAATCCATCGCCGCTAAAAAGCTCAAGTGCTCCAAGTTTCTTTAATGCTTCTAAGACCTCCAACAATGGAAGACCTACAACATTTGTATATGAGCCTCTGACTTCCTTAACCATAAAGGCACCAACGCCTTGAATGCCGTAAGCACCTGCTTTATCCATTGGCTCTTGGGTTTTAATGTAACCTTCTATCTCTTGTGGTTCAAGAGTTTTAACGATCACCTCAGTACCCACAATATGCGTGTGGAGAATTTCATCCTCTCCTTTGGTTATTGAAAATGCAGTTAGCACATGATGTGCTCTACCAGAAATGTTGCTCAGCATAATCTTTGCATCTTGTTCATCTTTGGGCTTGCTTAGAATTTTATTGTCTACAACAACTATAGTATCAGCCCCAATTACTAATGTATTTTCATCTAGATTCTGAGAAACTGATAGCGCTTTTTCTCTGGATAATCTAAGAGCGTATTCCTCTGGATTCTCTTTGCTCAGTAAAGATTCATCTGAAGATGGAGCTATAATTTCAAATTGAATTCCGACACTCTCGAGCAGATCTTTTCTTCTAGGTGAAGTGGACGCTAAGACGATTTTATGATTCATATAAGAAGACGTGGCTCCAAAATTTTATGATAGATCTAACTGATTATAAGATAACTATTATTTCTCTGGTTTTTTAGGAGTCTGAATCAGAGGCCATAATCCTGTTTGAGGAGGCTTGTGATCTTTAGGCAGATAATCATCTGGAATATTTGATTGATTGCCGTCACGATACATTGTGATACTCGGTGAGGCAATCTCTACTCCCGCTTCATTAAATTTGTCCTGAATATTTCGGTGTAGCTCATTATAGGTTCTAGACATTATTCTAGGTAATTTGGTGTAGGCATTAATTTCATACTCAACATAAAAATCATTTAGTGCTGTCTGTAATACAAATGGCTCAGGTTCTTTTTCCAAACCCTCCGTAGCTTTTGCTGCTTCTTTGAGTAGATCGTGAACCTCTTTCCAAGGAACGTCATACCCTATTGTTACTTTGGAATGCAGCACAAGTCCCTCGTTTTCGGCAAGTGCGCTGTAATTAATAATGTGGTCATTTAAAACCATTGCGTTCGGAACAGTTATCTCAACATTCTTAACTGTTCTTATTCTTGTAACAAACATAGTTTTTTCAACGATGTCCCCATTTGTGTCAGCTATCTGAACCGTGTCTCCGATTTTAAACGCCCTCATATAAGTTAGAACAATTCCAGCAACTACATTTGAAACAGCTCCTGTAGATCCTAATGAAATCAGTACGCCAAAGAAAATTGAAACCGCTTGAAAAGCTGGAGAATCCTTTCCGGGCAGATAGGGAAAAGCAACGATGATTAAAAAAGCGATGATTAAAAAACGAGAGATAGCGTAAGTAGGCGATGCCCACTCAGGATAAAAACCAGATAAGGAGATCCTTCCTTCTTCAACGCCTTTGAAAAATAACCGCGTTAGCTTAATTAAATAATAGCCAAATGCGAATATCACTATTAAAGTGACTAAATTGGGTAAGTAGCCCCATGCTGCACCTAAAACAAAGCTAATAGCATCAATAAAATAATCAAAAAGTTTTGCAGATACACCTCTTGTCTTAGGGAAAAAACTGAAGATTGTATTTATATAAAGATAAATTATTACGAGATAAGCAAAGTAACGAAACCAGCGGAATAACCTACTAATACCCCAGGCAATTTGACTACCGGTAAGTATTTCTTGATTTTGAAATCTCAGAGTTCTAATCTTCTGAAAATGAAGGGATAAAACTTTCTTTTCTATAAACCCGGTAAGACCCCTAATTATAATAAAAATAAGGGCTGCTAAAATTGTAGCTACGACTGCTGTTATTAATATAGAGAGCAAACTGTTGGCTTCTACATTTGGAAGCAGTCTTTTTAGCAAATTGAAGAGAACTTCATTAATAGCATCTAAACGTTCTTTCATATCTTTCTGAAGTTAGTTTTTCTCAATCTAAATATAGCTTCTATCTATGTTTAGTTGGGATTATTTAATTCGTCATCTATCCAGACTTTAGAAGCTCCTATAGTAGCTCTAAGAGCTATGCCATCTTTTGTCATCTGAAAAACTACAACATCAGAGTCTAGGGGAACCTCAGCGCTTGTGGCGCCACCGTCATCCTTATACTTCGCAGCAGCATCACCTTGAGCCCCATAAGTCCATCCCTCAGTTATGAATTGATTAAACACGGCCTTGTTGTTAAATACGATTACTTCTCTGAAATCTTTGAGTGCAACCCCTAGTCCAACACCGCCTTCTGCCATTTTCATGTAAATGTTGTCACCGTTTGAATTGTCTACCGCTACTCCATAACCGTTACCAGATCCAACAATAAGCAACTGAGTATTAAAATTACTGAATACTGCGTAACCTGAAGCGTTCTGTATTAATTCCTTAGCGTAAGGTTTTTTTGCATACAATTCAGCCAATGTATTGTTCTTCATCTGCTGAACAAAATCTCTTTTCTCTTGTGGGGTATCCCCTTTAGGTCTGGCACATGCGCCAACTATTAATCCAACTATTAAAAAAGATAAAACTAGAGTATAAGTTCTCATAAAATCCTCCAGAAAAAATTTTGTTATTATTGATCACCAGACCGCCCTTTGTTTATTATATCAAAAACTAAACAATAGAGCGAATTGGTAATTAGGATCAATTCATATTATAGATATGAGCGATCGAGCTGTTGACTTTAAAATACGAAAAGACTTATAATGAAATTTAACCAGAGGATTTAATAGTTTAATGTCCAATAAAAATAAAGAATCAAATCAAAAAATTAACATAATTGTTATATTCGCTTCTGCAATTGCTGCACTTGCTGGCTTACTGGCAGGATTTGATACTGGCATTATAAGCGGTGCTCTTGAGTTCATTGCGAAATCTTTTCAACTAACAACCATAGGAAAAGAAACTGTTGTCTCTATGGTTTTAGTGGGTGGAGTTATTGGAGCACTCATCAACGGCATGCTTGCCGACAAACTTGGGCGTAAAAGAATGGTAGTTCTGGCGTCATTACTGTATATAGTTGGATCAGTTGCATCTGCATTATCACCTTCCGAACTATTCCTAGAGATCTCAAGATTTGTTTTAGGTCTGGCAATTGGTGGGGCATCTGCCTCAGCACCTTTGTATATTGCAGAAGTATCTCCGGCAAGGATAAGAGGAAGTTTGGTAACTCTTTTTCAGTTAGCAATTACGATTGGCATACTAGCTGCATATTTTGTAGACCTAGCATTTACAGCTTCAGGCAACTGGAGATTCATGCTTGGGAGCAGTTTTATACCTGCAGTTGTCTTGCTAATTGGTATGTTTGGTCTTCCAGATAGCCCAAGGTGGCTTATAAAAAGGGGAAGACTTGAAGATGCTAAAAAAATTCTAAATAAAATTTATGAAGGTGATACTACACAAGTTAGCACAGAGATCGAGGATATTCAATCTGTAATTGCTACAGAATCCGAAGGAAGTTTTGCCGCTCTTTTTAAACCACCAGCAAGTTTTGCATTAATTATTGCAGTTGGGCTATTTATTATTCAACAGTTTGTCGGAATAAACACTGTAATTTATTATGCACCTATAATATTTAAAGATGCAGGAATGGAATCGTCAAAAGCAGCTATATGGGCAACAGTGAGTGTTGGGGTGGTTAATGTACTGGCAACTTTCATTGCAATCTGGCTGATTGATAAAGTCGGCCGAAAACCCTTGATGTATGCAGGATTGATTGGAATGATCTTATCTTTAACCGGGATGGGAATTGCTTATAAACTCATAGGCAGTACTTCGAGTAGTGAGATAGGTACTATTACCGTGATTGCCGTATGGATCTATATAGCATGTTTTGCTTTCTCATTCGGGCCAATTCCATGGCTTATGATGACAGAAATTTTTCCACTCCAGTTAAGAGGTAGAGCAGTGAGCATAGCCACAATGACTAGCTGGGGTTGTAACTTAATTGTTTCATTTACCTTCCTATCTCTGCTTAATGCCATAGGAACTTCCTATACATTTTGGTTATATGCTCTGGTAGGGATTCTAGGATTATTTTTTGTATGGAGACTGGTTCCGGAAACAAAAGGTTTGTCTCTTGAAGCAATTGAAGAAGCTAAAAAGGAAAAGTTCCATGTTTAAAAAACGTTTCCTCATCTTACAACTTACCTTTTTATTTGCCGTAATTTTTTATATCCCTAAAAATCTACATGCCGAGACTGATGATGTTCCTGTTGCCCATAATCTTGATTCAGAACTATCAAATTCAATTGAATACTCAGATAACGTTCCATATTACTTAAGAGATATGTTGCCAAATTTGGTTTTCTTGCTTGAAAACTACCCATCCATTAGAGAATTTGACAAATTGTTTATCAAAAATGAGGAAAAAGAACTATTTAAAAGAAAGTTCTTAACAGGAGACTGGGGAGGCCTTAGAACAAGGATCAAGAATCTGGGGATTGTGCCTACAATGACTTACGTTGCTGATTTTCAGGGTAATCCAGCAGGGGGCGATAAAAAGGGATTTGCTTACTTTCACAATATCGGCCTGGACTTATTAATTCATACCGAACAGCTCATGGGCTGGAAAGGGGGGCGTATTCACATCTCAGCTTCTCAAAGAAGCGGCCGTAGCCTTACAAGAAGAGACATTGGTAATACTTTTGATGTTGCCCAGCTCTGCTGCGGGCGTACTTTCAAGTTGGTCGATTTAAGCATACAGCAGTCTTTGTTTGAAGATAAATTAAATATTAGGTTAGGACGAATTGCTGGCGGCGACGAGTTTCTCTCATCCCCACTTTACTGGCTGTTTGTACAAAATGGAATAGATGGAAACCCGGTTGGTATATTTTTCAATGTTGGATTCTCAGCATATCCAAATGCAACCTGGGGCATTAGAGTTAAAAGTAGACCTACTAAGCAATCATACATAATGGCAGGTGTATATAATGCCAACCCTGATCGTACTAAAAACAAACATCACGGAGCTGACTTTAGCTTTGATGACCCATATCTGTTAATAGCTGAGACAGGATATCATCTAAACGCTCTTTTAGAATCAAGAGGGCTTCCTGGAAGCTATAAAATCGGTGCTTATTACCAAACAGGTGATTTCAATGATTTTACTAAATCTGGTGCAACAAAGAATGGCAACTTTGGTTTTTATATACTGTTGGACCAAATGATTTATCATGAAAGCGGGACTAGAAATCAAGGTCTTACTCCATTTGTTTCTTTACTTTTCGCTCCTGATAGTGACATCAACACATTTCCATTTTTCATGAATGGCGGTCTAGTTTATAAAGGACTCATACCTGGCCGCGAGCAGGATTATGCAGGATTTGGACTTGTGTATGGAAAATACAGTAGCAAGCTATCCCCAACTCCTCGCCAGCCAACTGAATTTATAATACAATCAGAAATAACAGGCTCAGAAGATTTTGAAATGGTGCTTGAGTGGATGTATAAAATCCAGCTTACTGAGTGGCTAAATATCCAGCCCGATGTCCAGTATGTAATAAAACCTGGTGGTACAGGAGATATACCAAACGCTCTAGTAATAGGATTTCAAATGGGCATCAATATATAAGTTTACGATGCTTCGTCTATTTCTTTGAAAACTTCTTTTGCTAATCTGAGCCCAGTCAAAGCTGCAGGGAAACCAGCATAAACCAAGACCTGCATTAATACCTCAACTACTTCTTCTCTTGTACATCCACAAGTCAATGCGCCTTTTATATGAACCTTTAACTGATTTGGCGCAGTACCTAATGCCGCAAGAGCTGCAACTGCGGTAATTTCACGCGCCCTCATATCAAGCCCAGGACGGCATGCTATTTCACCAAACACAAACTCCATCAAATACTTGACCATATCAGGAGCTATATCGTTTAGACTCTGCTTTGTTCTCTCTGCAGCTCCCGGAGAAATTTCCTCGAGTTTTTTCAAACCCTGTTCGTATTTGTTATCTGACATGATTGCCTCCTTACTAAAAATCGTAAAATTTAGTTTATCTCTGATTTAAGTATAATTAGCACTGGCTATACTACGTTCTACACCTAATTTTGTAAAGGAGAAATCATGCTGATACTCATTGCCAAATTCAAAACGAAACCTGGATGCAGAGAGCAACTTATAGAGCTGGCTAAAAATGCTATCGGACCATCTAACAATGAAGAGGGTTGCATTGTTTATGAATTTTTACAAGATCCATTCTCTGAAGATTCCTTCACATTTTATGAGAAGTGGAGAAGTCGTGAAGATTTAGAACTTCATTTTGAAGAACCTCATTTCAAAGAATTTGCAACAAAGGTTCCTGAATTAATAGAAGGTGAACCCAGCCTTGTATCTTACGAAATAGAGAGCGAAACTATAATATCTTAACCATCATAGGACGATAATAATGAAAAACTATCTACTCTTAATACTTATAGGCGCATTCTTAATTTTAGGGTGTACAACGAATGACAATACCCCAGAAGGCGGTACAGATAAAAATACAATTAATGTAAATATAGGTAATGAGCCCCCAACCTTAGACTGGTCTCTGGCAATGGATGGAACCTCATATAACATTTTGAATAATCTGATGGAGGGACTTACAAAATTTGATGACTCTCTTATTCCGCAACCTGCTCTCGCCGAGAGTTGGGAGATTAGTGAGGACGGTACAACTTATACTTTTAAAATAAGAGAAAATGTAAAGTGGTCGGATGGAGAACCACTTAAAGCTCATGATTTTGAATACTCCTGGAAACGCATACTTAATCCCGTCACAGGAGGGCATTATGCTTATTTCCTATACGATGTCGAAAACGCTGAAGAATACAACACTGGAAAAATTGACGACCCGGCCAAAGTTGGAGTTAAAGCATTAGATGATCAAACACTGGAAGTAAAATTAAGACGACAGGCTTCTTACTTTCCGAGTCTTTTAGTATTTATGTCAACATTTCCAATGAGGCAAGACGTTGTGGAAAAACACGGTATTAGATGGACTGAGCCTGAAAATATTGTGACTCTGGGACCATATAAATTATCAGCGTGGCGACACCACGATAATATGCTCATACAAATAAACCCTAATTATTGGGGACCGAAACCGTCTATTGAGAATGTAAATATGGTAATGAATGAAAACCCATCATCTGCACTTGCTCTATATGAAAGCGGGGAGCTTGATTTTGCCGACAGCAAGAGTATTCCACCACTTGAGGTTCCAAGACTAAAAGACCTGAATGATTTTAAAAGCACACCACAGTTTAGAACTAACTATATTGCGTTTAACGTAGAGAAACCACCTTTTGATAATCCACTTGTTAGAAAAGCCTTTTCTGCTTCTATAGACAGAGATAGCATTATAGGTTTAATACAAGGTGCAGGGATCACTACTACTTCATGGATTCCGAAGGATATGCTGGGCTATAATGCAGATATAGGAGTAGATTTTAATCCTGAGCAGGCTAAAGAATGGCTCGCCGAAGCAGGTTACCCTGATGGAAAGGATTTCCCGGAGGCTACGTTTTTATGGCCAGATGTGAGTTTTAACAGAGTCATAGCTGAAGCGCTTCAGAGTATGTGGAAAGAGTATTTAGGAGTAAGGGTCAATCTTATTAATGAAGAGTGGAAAGTTTATCTAAGCACAATTAATACCAACCCACCAGAAATTCATAGAGCTGGCTGGGGTGCAGATTTTCCTGATCCTCATAACTTTATGAGCCTGTTTACTTGTAACTCAGGTAATAACAGAACTCAGTGGTGCAACGAAGAGTATGATGCCTTAGTAGAGAAAGCTGCTGCTGAAACTGACCCTGATAAGAGAGTAGTAATTTATAATCAAGCGCAAAAAATCCTTACAGAAACTGATTCACCTATTGCACCATTTTATATAACAACCCAGCAGAACTTAATTAAGCCTTATGTAATTGGGCTAGTACCAAACCCTCTAGATATGGTTCTGTTTAAGAATGTTTCTTTGGACAACAACAGAGAACAATAAAAAAGGGGTGATATCGAAATACCACCCCTATCTTTTTTCTAATATTAAATTTGCTAATCAGCCCTTGAAGTAAGGAATGATTTCCTTAGCATAAGTTTCAAGTGCTAGTGCAGGATCGGGACTAAACCGATAGAAAAGTACAAAGTTCTTTACTCCGGCATCAACGAACTTCTCAATTTTGTTGATACAGTCCTGCTTTGATCCAGTAATAGTGAAATCAAGAATAGCCTCTCTAGGGTAGAACTGTCCTAATTCTCTGAATTTATTCCTGCCTTCTTCATCCTGAGGAATAATATTAAAGTAATCAAGCCCATGATATTCTTCGGGGATATCGACATCGTATCCGGCTTTTTTAAGCTGGTCCTGCATACAAAGAACGTATTTAAATGGCTCTAGCGTTTTATAAGCTTCATCTTCATTCGCACCAAGTGATGTAAATACCCATAGTCCGACATCAATCCCGTCTAAACTACGTCCCACACCTTCAGCCCCTTCTTTAACAAGTGCAAGATACTGTGCATAAAGACCAGGAGTTAGATCAAATGGAAGCCATCCGTCCCCCAATTCACCTGTGAGCTTGAGCCCCTTGGGACCGTGGGTAGCCATATAGATAGGAATCCTGTTTCTCTGATAGGGTTTTACCTGTAAAAAAGCTTCTTTTAGATTAAAGAACTCCCCCTCAAAATCACAAGGCCCCTCTGTTGCCCATAGTGTCTGCATTACAGTCATTGCCTCTCTTAATCGCGCAAGGGGTCTATTCCAACCAATCCCATAGGCATCTAAATTCATAGACTCGCCTACTCCAAGGGTAAGCTTAACTCTGCCCTTAGAAATATGGTCAATTGTGGCTAGTCTTTGCGCAAATACTGCTGGATGCATTCTATGCGGATCGGAAACTGTTCCTAGACTAATATTATTTGTTTTCATCGCTGCAGCCGTCGCCACTGTCCAGGCCTCGTGTGCTTCCGTGGGCGATACAAACACAACGTGGTCCGGGTACCAAACACCATCAAAACCTAGTTCATCTGCCTTGACTGAAAAATCTATTAATCCATCTAAATCAGCACCCGGCATAGGAGCAGCTAGTCCAAATTTTATATCTTTTGCCATTTTGACACCTCTTTGATTAATTATTCCCCTCATTATAAACACATGAAGATAAAAAACACAATACCTACTGTTAAAGAAACCTAGGTCAACAATGGAAATGTCGTGGGGTCAGTAGTAAAATCAGGAAAGAGCCGAGATATTAGAAACTATTTTTTCTTTACAAGCTTTAATAATTCAACAACTCTGTTTTTATCAATATCTTTTAAAGAGCTAATTTTTATATGTTTCATTGTTTTACCGCCGCCCTCAAAAAGAGCTATTTCCTCTTTTGATAAGCCTTTTAAAGAAAAACCTAAATTTACATGTGTCTTAAGTGCAACAAAATAATACTTACCATCCTCATAAGAAGGCACCCCCCATTTCATCTCCTCTTTAATATCAGGAAAGATATTGAAAATAATCTCCCTGAGCTTTCCACATACTTCTTTTTGAGGGGATTTTTGTTTTTCTATATATTCATCAACTTTTTTATCCATAGTATCTATTCATTTTAATGCATAATCCAAGTTGATGTTATAATTCTTAGCCAGAATAAAAAAAACAAGGAGGGTTTGAAATGAAATTCGGTATCGGACTTTTCGGTATGCAAACACACCCTGAGCTACCTTATACGCATCCGGAGCTTTATAAAAATACGCTTGAACAGGTTAAGCTCGCAGAAGAAGTAAATTTTGATTCCGCATGGATTTCTGAACATCATTTCCTTGAAGATGGCTACTGTCCATCCCCCGCAGTTATAGCTGGAGCAATGTCAGCTGTTACCTCCAAAATTAGAATTGGCTCCTCTGGAATAATTCTTCCACTACATAATCCCGTTAGAGTTGCCGAAGACGCAGCAGTCGTAGACAACATTTCAAATGGAAGGTTTGATCTCGGTGTAGTGCTAGGTTATAGAAAAGAAGAGTTCGAAGGCATGGGTGTGCCCATGAAACAACGACCCTCAAGAATGGATGAGGGAATAGAAGTACTCGAGAAAGCACTCGGGGGAGAAACATTTTCATATGAAGGCAAGAGACATAGTTTTGAGAATATGACGTTAACTCCTAAACCAGTGCAAAATCCTATTCCGCTATATATTGGGGCATTTGAAGAGCCTGCAATAAGAAGAGCGGGAAGGTATGGTTACCCTCTACTTATTGGCCCAGGGAGAACTGTTGATATGGTTAGAGACACCCTTGAATATTACAACGACGAAGCCAAAAAAGCTGGCAGAAATCCTGATGATGTCGAGCATATTCTATTAAGAGAGACATTTGTAGACCATGATAGAAGTAAAGCTATTGAGGGTGGAAATAATTTCATTATCAGCATGTATAAATTTTACTTTACCCTTGGCGTTAAGATGTTTGTAAGAGGTCAACAATTAAAAGATTTAGAGGACCCTCTTTTTGAACATCTTGCTGAAGAACGTTTCATCATAGGAACCCCGGAGGACTGTATAAAAGAAATAGAGATGTACCGAGATGAACTAGGAATCAAATACATTTCATACCGAATGGTATTCCCACAGGCTACTCATGAAATGATCTCAAACTGTATAGAGATCTTTGGTAAAGAAGTAATACCCCATATTAGATAAGAAAGGGAAATTAACCTCCTGGTTTTGAAGCTTTTCTTGACACGTGAACAATTATAGAGTTATTATGTAAATTCTATTTTATAGATCTTTTAAAATTTAAAGTACGAGGTTGCTTTAGAGCATGGCTCTAGAGCCTAAATGGGAAATCCGGTGAGAATCCGGTGCAGCCCACTCGCTGCTGTAAGTAGTCCGTAAAGTCCTTTGCATTATGTCACTGGAATTATTCTGGGAAGGCGCAAAGGAGTCCCGAGGCTACAAGCCAGAACACCTGCCTTAGTACTAATTTCTTACTTTTCTTCGGGGGGAGAAGGTAAATGGGTATTAAACACATTCCGCCTCCCGGTTATTTAGATAACCGGAGGTATTCATAATCAGGTTATTACTAACCGCACTTTTAATTTTCCTAGCTTCTATAGCAACAGCTCAGGAAAATGAAGATACAACATTAGAAACTGTTATTGTCGAGGACACGCCAATTGAGCCTCCTCTTAACTACCCGTCCGCATTCTCTACCATAATAGAAGTTGAGAACTTTACAGGCGAATACAAAACGGCAGCCGAACTTTTATCATTTTCTCCGGGAGTAGTGGTAAGAGACTTCGGTGGGTTCGGACAACTAAAGACAATGTCCATTCGAGGGTCATCGAGTGATCAAGTAGTCATTCTTTTAGACGGAGTGAGATTAAATAACCCTTTAGGCGGGGGTGTAGATCTTTCTACAATACCAGTTGGTTATGTTGACAAGTTTGAAGTAATAAGGGGCGGTGCATCCGCCTTTGCGGGCACCGACGCATTGGGCGGCGTAGTTAATATTATAACCAAGCCCACTGATGAACCATTTACTTTTGGCTCAGCAACCTACGGCTCTTATGAAACTTTTGCTCTTAATATTGGAAGAGCTCAAAAGATAGGAAATTTTAGTTATTTATTGTCATTTGCTCATGCCCAAAGCGAAGGTGATTTTAAATTCAAATCGGTCAATGACCTGACACTCAAAAGAATTAATAACGATTTCCATTCCGAGAGCTTTCTGGCAAAACTCGCTTACGATTTTGATAACGGCTGGGAGATAAGCTTATTAAACGAGTTCTTTTATGATGACAGAGGAGTGCCGGGTCTAGGAGAATTTCAGCAGCCCAATGCTACGCAGAAAGATGCAAGAAACCTGACCAGTGTAAATATCTCAAAAGAACAGTTTGTAAGACCAGAGCTTGATCTGGATATTAATCTATATAACAGATTTGATTATCTTAAATTTACAAACCCAACCCCAACTATTGGAGTTCCCATTGACACATTGAGCAAAACAAACGCATTCGGCATCAACCCAAGACTCACCTGGTTTGCACCATATAATCAGACTATTACTTTTGCAACTGAGGCGAGAGCGGAATTTTTAAGCGATGATGATTTTGATAATCCAAAACGATTTACATACAGCGCATTCGCAAGTGATGAAATCAGTTTATTTGATGAAATTTTGTTAATTAATCCGGTCTTGCGATTAGACATTTGGACAACCCATCAGGATGAAACTACTACAGATGTAGGATTTTCACCTAGACTCGGAATCGTCGTATCGCCAAAGAATTATCTATCATTCAAAGCGAATTTAGGAAGATCATTCAGAGCGCCTAGTTTTGGTGAGCTCTTTTTTCCCGAAGAAGGTTTTATAGGCGGTAATCCTGATCTTAAACCGGAGACCTCGTATGATTTTGATATCGGCGTATTAATTTCACATCCCAAGGCTGCTCTCGAAGTCACATATTTTAGAAGCCATATAGATGATCTTATTTTATTTGTCTTCATAAGCGCTCAAAGGATAGAGCCACGAAATGTTGGGAATGTTGATGAGCAGGGAGTTGAAACAAGCTTGATACTAAGACCTTTTGATTTCCTTGAGTTATATGGTGCTTATACATTCTTGTCAGGTGAGATTGATGAAACTGGAGCTCAGTTACCCGGCAGACCTAGAAACAAAGCTGATTTCAGAGCAGTGCTTAGCCATAGCATAGCAGCTGTATTTTGGGAAAGTCATTACGTAGACAGCATTCCGTTAAGTGCATTTCCTAACTCTCGCACTACAGATCCGAGGACAACACACAATATCGGTCTTAAAGGCGAATGGAAAAGTGTATTTGCAACTTTTGAAGTGAAGAATCTCTTTAATAACTTGGATGTAAGGGATGCATTAGATTTCCCACTTCCGGGAAGAACTTTTTTTATAACAGCAGGAGTTAATTTTGAAAAATAAAATTCTAAATATAACAACTCAAAGGAGGATAATAGGATGAAACTATTATTAACAATTTTTGTTTTTAGTTTTTTTGGAGCAGTTTTTATAGGTTGTGACAGCGGAGGAGATGGAGGAGGCTTTGTTCCGACAGGTGATATTTTGGCTGTAGCCGAACGAACCGGGACAAGTCAAACTATCAAAGTCGGTGGCACTGCAGGATCTGTACCACCGGGAAGCACGGTTGAAGTTACTAATTTAAGTACCTCAGAAACTAAGACTACTTTTGGACTTGCCGACGGCAGTTTTGATCCAACATTTACGGGGAACACAAATGATTTATTCAATGTGCTAGTAACTAATAACGAAAATGTTGTTATAGACATTGAAATAGGGGTAACACTTCTAAGAAATGCAGTAGAACGTAATTTAGCAACTCTGGGTAGCGTTCCTGCTGATATTAAAATACGTGGAAGCAGAGCTTACGTAATAAACGGGTTTTCAAATAATATTCAAATATTTGAATTAAACCAGAATCCTCCTCAATTTCTTGGAACAATAGTTGTTCCCCCTGGATCTAACCCAATATCTATGGATTTCTTTGGAAATGACCAAGCTTATGTTGCGAATAACATTGGTCAGAGTGTTGCTGTAGTAAACATTTTTAGTGGTGTTTGTCAGACGCTAATTGTTAGTGCAGAGGATCAGGGAAATACACAACCATGCCAAAATGTTATTAATGTGCCTTCCAATACTTTTGAGGAACCGGCTGGTGTCAAAGTTGTAAACAATAAAGTTTATATAACTAACAATAACTTGGATGACAATTTCAACCCCAATGGCAACGGTTTTGTTACTGTCTTAAACACCGCGACCAATCAGGTTATAGGTACTATCAATGCTTCAGGTGCTAACACTAGTAGTATGGTAGAAATTGATGAGATACTATATGCCCTAAACAACGGAAATATATTATTCGACTTTGATACTTTTGAGTTTACCTGTGATACCAGTTTCCCACCGTCAATCGATATAATCGATACCTTGGATGATTCAGTCTTTGATACTATTGATATTCCATTGAGCCAGCAAAACCCAACTGTATGCCTTCCTAATAATTTGACCGCTACTTCTGATGGATTCGGCTACACAGGATTAGGCTTGGTAGGAGCGCTTTTAAAAGTCGACCTGTTTGAAGGCACAGTAATTAACGGTACAGCTAATCCGATAATTATCACTGATCTCAGTGATCTTAATAACACAGCTGACCTAGCAATAAAAGACGGTTTGCTTTTCACCACACTTTTTAATTCAGACCAGATAGCTGTTCTGGATACAAGTAATGATCAAGTAGACCCTTTCCCCTATATAACCCCATTTCCTGCAGGTCTTAGAGGTGATAGTCCTAATTCACAGCTTTTTGATGGTGTACAGTCACTTGCTATCAGATCTGGAGAGTCTGGAGTAGACTTCACCGGAGCAGATCTATATTTTATAACAGGTATTAGCGAACAGTTGGGATCAGTAGATACAACTCTTCAGACGCAGTAAGGATTTGCATAAGTAAGCAATCCAGTTAATGATAATTGTATTGGGAGAGGCATAAACTACCTCTCCCCAAATCATGATAAGATGGGGATTTAAACTATGCGTATTTGTTCATTTCTTCCTAGTACTACTGAAATTGTTTATGAGCTGGGTCTGGGCGACAACCTGGTGGGAGTAACGCATGAGTGTAATTATCCGCCTGAGGTTAAAGAAAAGAAAGTTGTTATCATGAGCTTCCTTGACCACAAAAAGCTATCTAGTAAGGAAATAGATGATCTTGTAATGAAAAATGCATCTGAAGGAAAGAGTACTTATCTTGTAGATAAAGAAGCTCTTAAAGAAGCTAACCCCGATATTATCCTGACTCAGAAGCTGTGTGAAGTGTGCGCAGTATCCGGCAATCAGGTCATGGAGGCACTAGAGGTACTAGGACATACTCCGGAGATAATTTCTTTAGAACCGACAACGATATATGAAATCTTCGATACTATAACCACAATAGGCGAAGCTACAGGAACACAGGAAAGGGCAAAGGAGATTACAGACAGTCTCAAAGCAAGAGTAGAAAGAGTCAGATCACAACTTGAAAACGAGAGAGACCGTCCAAGGGTGTTTTGTCTCGAGTGGCTTGACCCTCCTTTTGTCGGAGGTCATTGGGTGCCCGAGATGGTAGAAATTGCTGGTGGAGAAAACGGTTTAGGAAAGCCTGGAGAACCTTCATTTAAAGCCACTTGGGAAGAAATTGTAGATTTCGCACCTCATATGCTATTTATAATGCCCTGCGGTTTTGATATAGAAAAAACCATTGACGAATTGGATACCGTAACTTCTAAAGACGAGTGGTTTTCTCTTCCAGCAACAAATAAAGGAGAGATTTATGTTGTAGATGCAAACTCATATTTCAGCAGACCGGGACCAAGAATAGTGGATGGACTTGAAATACTGGCAAAAGCCATACACCCTGAAATCATTAAGAACTATAGTCCTCCCCCAGAGTCAATTATTAATCTCAGAAACTATATGCAGTTACAATTATTTTCAGGATAAACATGATATCAAAGTTAATACAAAGAACATTCTTAGCAACTGTATTTGTAATCATTACAGCTAGTTATAGCCTCTCAGACAATAATCCACAGCGTATAGTTTCCTTATCTCCAAACCTAACTCAAGTGATATATGCGCTTGGATATTTAGATCAGATTGTGGGTGTAACAATTTATGATGAATATCCTACTGAGGTTAAGGACCTACCAAAAGTGGGTGGGTGGATTAATCCCAACTATGAAGCCATTTTGGTTTTAAAACCTGATCTGGTTGTATTAATGAAAGATCAGGATATTAGTTTCGGAGATAAACTCCGGAGTCTGGGTCTTAAGACATTCACAGCTAAAAGTAATGATTCAATCGCTGACATAATACAATCCATCACCGAATTAGGAATAATACTTGGCAAGGAAGAAGAAGCTCAAAAATTAACTGATCACATAGATACTAAGCTTAATCAAATAGAAGAGAAAACTAAGAGTTTAAATAAACAAAGTGTATTAATTGTAGTGGGAAGAAATCCCGGAACTCTGGAAGACATATATGTTATAGGAAGAAATAATTACATTGATGAGCTCATCACTTTGGCTGGTGGAGAAAATGTGGTGAAAAATGAAAGAAATGCGCTCAAGATCACAAAAGAAGCCATTTTTTCTTTTGATCCTGATGTAATAATAGAAATAAATCATCAAAAAATGGATAAAGAGGATGAAATTCTAGAGATCTGGAGCAGTCTTAACCAGGTAGACGCTGTAAAGAATAACCAGGTGCATATTCTATCAAGCAAAGTTCTGCTACATCCAAGCCAAAGAATCGTTGATGGGGCTCAAATATTATCTGATATTCTGCACCCAGAGTTAAAAAAGAAATATGGAAACCATAATTAATTGCAGCGACATAGGATTTTCTTATAATGGTACTAATGTTCTAAACGGTATCAGCCTATCAATACAGCCCGGAAATATGCTTGGAATTTTGGGCGCTAATGGGGCTGGAAAATCCACTCTACTTAAAATCCTATGTGGAGTGCTTAAACCTAAAATCGGCAGTGCCGTCTTTAATGATCAAGAACTCTCCAAAATGGATAGAAGAGAAATTGCCAAGGGAATAGCATATATACCTCAAGACCCGATGTTTGCCTTTCCATTTACTGTGAAAGAAATTGTTCTAATGGGTAGAGCGCCATACATAGGCAGGTTCGAATTCGAGAGGGACATTGATAAAGACATTGCTCTAAACGCTCTGGAAACTGTTGGAATATCACATCTTAAAGACCGGTTGATAAGTGAAGTCTCCTCAGGTGAAAGACAGCTTGCCTCTATAGCCCGAGGTCTTGTACAAGAACCTGAGATTATGATTTTAGATGAACCGGCAACATATCTTGATGTAAAGCATAGAACTGAAATAATGAATATATTGAGAGAACTGAAAGATAATAAGGGAATATCAATAATCGCAGCTACACATGACATATTTTCATCACTATTTTACTTCGATGATATTATGATACTTAAAGATGGCAATACCTTAGCTGAAGGAAAAAGTGATCAAATAATTGATAGTGAATTATTAAGCTCAGCTTACGGAATTGAAGTTACGGTAAAAAAGGAAAACGGGAGAGTTTTTGTATTTCCTAATCAATAAATCTCACAAATAATATTCTAGCTAGGGAAAGACTGGTTTAACTTACTGAATATGAGCTCGAACAGAAAATTTGCAATCTCGATAACAATTTTATTCATTTTATGGATAATCACAGTATTCATAGCGCTGTTTAGTGGAACCTACAACATAGGACCACTAGATGCTATTTCGAATGCAGACGAACTGTCTAAAACTATTTTTTTGGAAATTAGGATCCCCAGGATACTAATGGCAACTATTGCTGGAGGCACTCTTGCGATAGCTGGAGCCGCTCTACAAGCTCTTTTTAGAAACCCACTAGCTTCCCCTTTTACATTAGGAATATCTGGAGGAGCCTCCCTTGGAGCGCTATTAGCAATTAGATCAGGTCTAGCAGTAGGTATTTTAGGATTTTCGATGGTTTCTATATCAGCTTTTGTTTTTTCTATACTTACCATGTTGTTCGTTTATTCAATTTCCAAAGTGGGTGGAGTAGTTGCAACAGGCAGATTACTTCTGGCTGGGGTTGTTGCTAACTTCTTATATGCGGCAGTCGTAATGTTTATACAATTTTTTTCCAGTTTCACGGAATCTCTTCAAACAATGCGCTGGATAATGGGCAGTTTGGATGTTGTTGGATTCGATACGGTTTGGAAAACACTGATATTTGTAATACCAGGATGTGCAATTTTACTTTCATTAACAAAAGAAATGAATTTATTTGGACTTGGTGATGATGTGGCAGCATCTCTTGGTGTTAATGTCAGAAGGATGGAGAAAAAGATTTATTTTGCAACATCACTTGCCGCAGGAGCCGTAATAGCAGTTACCGGTCCAATCGGTTTTGTTGGACTCATCATTCCTCATATATTGAGAATGCTGTTGGGAGTGGATAATAGAATAATCCTGCCAAGCTCCTTTCTTCTTGGAGCGATATTTTTAACCGCTGCTGATACATTATCCAGGACTGTAATTTCACCAGTTGAAATACCAGTCGGTATAATTACAGCTTCTATAGGCGGAATATTCTTTCTTTGGTTATTGATAAAAACCAAAAAAGAAATAATTGTCTAAATTGCAATTTAGGTCCAGGAATAGAGAAGCTAGATTAACCTAAACAAGTTAATAACTTCGTGCTTATACTATCTTTATCCCGGAGCCTTAAATGGATCATCGTCACCAGATCCTCCGCTTTCAGCGGGGGCTTCTGCTGCTGGAGCATCTGCCGGGGCAGCATCTCCAGATGCAGCCTCAGCTGAAGAAAATTCACTACCATCTGTTACAGCTGAATCTGCCGATGGTGGTGGTGCATCGGGAGCATCTGCGGCTTCAGGCGCAGCTGCGGCACCAGCCTCTCCTTGCGGTGACATGATATACCAACCCAGAAAAACCAAGCCAAGTACAATTAGTGTCCACATCTTTATCTCCTCCTTATTGCAATAATAATAATTCTATAACATTCGATTTCAAAAAGCGAATAGAAACCTAACATTTATGGTGGTGGTTGTTTAATTTATATTAATCCCAATCCCATATCTTCATCTATCTGATACCTTGATACTAATAAATTTTATAGGTAAATGTCAAGCGAAAATTTGCATTTCTGACCAAAAAATATCCCATATTCATAATTTGATTATGAATAATGCCTAAAAATGACTATAATTTGACATTAAATTATTGCGTTATTTTATGGTTTGAATTAGTACAATTTGTAGGAGAAAAAATTGTCATCATTGATCTTAAAGCCTCTATTTAAAAATTCAGATAGCAATATAAATAATATAGAACTGCCTTTCGACACTGAAATATCTCTTTCTATGATTGAATCCGGCTGCTTGTTTATTTCTTTAGACCAAAAAGCAGCGCTTGTTATTATTAGTTCTCAAGAGGAAATCGCCCAATTAAACAATATCAATAGAATAATTTTGGATTTCGAGTTGATAGAACGACCTGAATTTCCATCATTGGGACTACATATAAATTTAAATACAGCATCCAATAAGGCATTTAAATTCGACTATTTTTTCAACACCGAGTCTCCTGAAGAGCTTGATTTGCTAAACAAACTCAGGGATCAAGATCAATTTGATATGCTCTTATATAATGATCGCGTTTTACACTCAAAGAAAATTGAGCTTACGAAAGATGACAAACTAAAGTTTAACTCTCTCATTAACAAAGTGTCTGCTTAGTTTGACAAAATAGGTTGATTGCCTGATAATATGCCATCATTCTTAAACATCCTATCAATAACTTAAGGAGCATCAATTAACTTGAGTTTTGTAAAGTTTCTCGGAATCGGTTCTTCCGCACCAGAAAAAGTATTATCCAACTTAGACTTTGAGAAGATGATCGATACTTCAGATGAGTGGATACGCACTAGAACAGGTATTTCTGAACGTAGAATAGCTGAGTCTAATATAGCCTCATCCGATCTTGCTTATGAAGCTTGTGTCAAAGCACTAGAAGATGCCTCTATGGATATTGAAGACATAGACGGAATTATCGTAGGTACAATTACTCCTGACCATATTTTCCCTTCAACGGCCTGTGTACTCCAAAGCCAACTTGGTGCTAAAAATGCTTTTGCTTTTGATGTTTCTGCCGGATGTTCAGGGTTTTTATATGCACTACATGTAGCAAAAGGAATGATTCAGGGTGGAACCAATAAAAACCTTCTAGTTGTTGGAGCAGAAGTCTTATCTAAGATTATGAATTATGATGATCGGACAACATGTATATTGTTTGGAGATGGAGCGGGAGCGGCTGTTATTTCTGCATCAGACACACCTGGAATAATGTCTTCTTGTCTTGGATCTAACGGGGATTACTGGGACTTACTCTGGATGCCTGCTGGAGGCTCTCGTATACCTACTTCTGAGGAAAGTCTTAAAAACGGCGACCACTTTTTAAAGATGGAAGGAAGAGAAGTATTTAAAGAAGCTGTAAAAGCCCTTGAGTCATCATCTCTTGAGGCTATAAGGCAGGCAGGTATAACTCCTGATGAAATTGATCTGTTAATTCCTCACCAGGCTAACTATAGAATTATTGATGCAGTTAGAAGACGCCTTGAACTGCCCGAAGAAAAAGTCTTTAGTAATCTGGACAGATACGGAAATACTTCCTCTGCTTCAGTTCCTATAGCGCTTGATGAGGCTGTTAAGAGCGGCAGACTTAAAAAAGGAGATATAGTGGTTTTTTCTGCATTCGGCGCTGGGTTCACTTGGGGCGCTTCAGTAGTTAGGTGGTAATCGCTTTTCTCATTAATTTGTACCTACTAAAAAGTTTCTCAAATTAATTTACATTCTCTATAAAATAAATATCCTAGTCTGAAAAAATCGGAGTAATAATATTTCAATTGTAATAATAAATGTAGTTCTGCCTGTTTTTCTTATAGCAGCTTTAGGCTATCTTTTCGGAAAATTAAAAAAAATAGATCTTTCTGCTGTCAATGATTTTGTAATTTATCTTGCTACCCCGGCTCTCATTCTTTCCTCTCTATCCCATGACAAAATTGAAATAAGCTTAGCCGCAACCGTATTTGTTTCGGTTTGCATTATTGTTACCGTAACTTCAATTATTGGATACCTGACAATCAAGAAAATGGGTTTACCGATAAAGGTCTATTTATCTCCAATTCTCTTTGCAAATACCGGTAATATGGGTCTTCCTTTGATTCTATTCGCATTTGGAGAAACCGGTTTCTACATTGGAATACTCTATATGGTCTCAACTACTGTCCTTCATTATTCAGTAGGAATAATGATCTTGAACTATGATAAAAGCCCACTTGAAATATTTAAACTTCCACTCATTTACTCAGCCATTTTAGGTTTATTAATAAGTGTTGCAGAAATTCAGGTTCCAATTGCTATAGACAGAGCTGTGCATCTGCTAGGGGAAGCAAGCATACCGTCTATGATTTTTGCATTAGGATATAAACTCTCTGAAGTACACTTAAACAAGGTAGGCAGGTCATTTTTATTTGGCGGTATGAGAGTTTTGGTTGGTGTAATGGCCGGGCTACTAGTAGTGTGGATATTAAAGCTAGAGGGAGTAGTAGCACAAGTAATAATTCTTCAATCAGCTATGCCTCCTGCAGTTTTTAACTTTGTTCTTGCAGAGAAATATAATCAGGATTCTAAAACTGTTGCATCGATAATTCTGGCCGGCACCATAATATCAATTCTAACCACACCCATTATTCTTGCTTTTTTATTGAATTAAGGTCACATTGCTTTCTAAGAGAATATTTTCGAATTAAGATAATAGACTTCATATGATAGACCTGGATATATACTTATTATTTGTTGGAACCTGTATTGTGTTAGGGCTTATACCTGGCCCTAATGTAGCATTAATTGTTGCCAACAGTGTCGCACACGGCACACGGTCGGGACTTGTGAGTGTCGCTGGAACAAGTTCGGCCATGTTGCCCCAACTAAGTATTACTATTATTGGCGCGGCTACTCTGTTAACAGTTATGGCTTCAGCATTTGAGTTGTTAAGGTGGTTTGGGGTTCTGTATCTTCTCTACCGGGGCATTATGCATTGGTTTTTTACAGCTAATGATAACCTTATGATCGAGGCAGAGAAAAAAGCAAAAGCCCACAAGGAACTCTACTGGAGTGGTTTCTGGATTTCAGCAACTAATCCAAAAACACTACTCTTTTTTGGCGCATATCTCCCTCAGTTTGTTTCTCCGAAAGGCAATATAGCGCTTCAAATGATTGTCCTTTCAGTGACACTTATTACCATCATCTCGATTGTTGATAGCACTTGGGCTATACTTGCGGGGAAAATGCGTCCTTTGTTACTAAAATTTGGCAAGCTACATAATCGTGTAAGTGGTACATTGTTCATCATAGCGGGAGCTGGACTAGCTTTGGCGAGGAGATCCTAACTAAATATTAATGATCCAGACAGTCAACTCTCATTATTGGGGCTTCAAACCAGTGATATTCCGTATTATATAAAAAAGCCTTGCCATCCTGTAAATACGCAATGCTTTCTTGTTGAGGCAATGACTTAATATCAATTAAATTATAGTCTATTCCTTTTTGCAATTGGGCAGTTGGTTTTATCTTTTGGTTTGAAAGATCTATATTGAATTCTATTGCATTCTCGTATGTTAAAATCATAAATTTCTTTCCGTCAGGAGATATATCTAGAGATGAAACAACCTGGCCATATGCAGTTCCTGAGGGATTAATTATTCGTAAATCTATATCACCAACATATATTAACTTATGATTGGTGTTTCCTTTTTGTTGCCACTTTTCAGCGGGCAATTTAAAGACCTTTGCAGGATAAGCCTCAAGATCTCTCAGATTTTCTTCTTTAGTAATAATATATATGTCACCGTTCGGATGAAGGGCCATTCCTTCTGCGTTATGGGGTTGATCAGGGTATTGAAACTTGATTCTATAAAGTGGTTCTATAGAGGTTTCGTAGTCTTCTAATTCTTCAATAACAATAATTTCTACAGAGTCCTTTGTAATTGTATTGTCACCGATGTCACCGATAAACAAACAAGACTTATCAAAACATTTTCCAACACTTACAGCTTCGAAATCTGATTTTTTTATGGCTTTCCCGTCTATTCTTATTTTTTTGGTTTGGTCACCTTTAACATCAGAGATATAGAAAAAATGCCCGCCGCCGGAGTCGTTAATATGATAAAGTCTGCCGGGGAACTTCCTTGAAGCTTCAACACCACTTGCTTCATTGATTAGATTATGATCCAAAACACCTGCCTTTTTCCCTTCGCTCCATTTACTACATAGCTCAGCACTGCTATTTCCTCCATAAAGCATGAATGTAATAGCAGTTATAGCTAGAAATAAAGAGGATAGTCTAATTTTATATTGCATAATCATCATAGTGTCCTATTTGAGTATAACTTACATAATTTTAAGTATAGTAATAATCAGGCACAATACTCACAGAATATATTATAAAGATCTAAGCTATGTCTAATAGAATAATAAAAGGGAATTCATCACCTCTGAAAGGAGAAATAACTCCTCCGGGTGATAAATCAATATCTCACAGATCTCTCATGCTTTGTTCGCTAGCTAAAGGGACATCTTTAGTTAGAGACTTCTTGATATCTGACGATGCCCTTTCTACTGCAAACGCTATGCGAGCTCTTGGAGCTAAAATTGAAATTAAGGGAACTCAGGCAATAGTAAAAGGAAACGGTATCAATGGCTTAAAGAAACCAGAGAAAATTATTGACTGTGGCAACTCGGGGACTACTACTAGACTTTTAATTGGACTCCTAAGCCCACAACAATTTACAACAACCCTGACAGGGGACAAATACCTCCAAGCCAGACCAATGAGAAGGGTCGTTGATCCCCTTACTCAAATGGGCGCTAAGATTACTGGGAATGAAGACAGCAACAAGCTCCCTCTAACCATTACTGGAAACAACCTCAAAGCAATCAGTTATAAACTGCCGGTTGCTAGCGCTCAGGTGAAATCTGCAATACTCCTTGCAGGAATGTATGCCGAAGGGGAAACAGAAGTAATTGAACCTTCAGCTTCAAGAGACCATACAGAGAGAATGCTTACTTATCTTGGAGTCCCAATCACGAAAAACAGAAATAGCATTAAAATTAATACCATCTCCCAAATTAATCCCGGAGAAATTGTTGTACCGTCTGATATATCTTCAGCTGCATTTTTCATTGTTGGCGCACTAATTATTCCTGGTTCTGAGATTCTAATTAAAAATGTGGGAATTAACCCGTTGAGAGCAGGAATAATTGATATTTTAAAAAATATGGGTGGAGACCTTGAGATTATTAATCAAAGAGATGTAAATGGAGAACCTATAGGGGATATAGTTGTACGCTCAAGCAACCTTCATTCTACAGAAATCTGTGGAGACCTTATACCCAAAACCATTGATGAACTACCTGTTGTAGCAGTGGCGGCATCCTTTGCAGAAGGAAAGACATTAATAAAAGACGCCAAAGAGCTCAGAGTAAAAGAAACAGACCGAATTCACGCTATGTCTACAGAGCTTAGAAAATTGGGAGTACAAATTGAAGAGTTTGAAGACGGCATGTCGATTATTGGAACCAATTCTCTAAACGGGGCCGTATGTTCTAGCTGGGGTGACCATAGAATAGCCATGTCTATTGCAATAGCTGCCCTTAGAGCAAAAGGAGAAATCGAGATAATTGACGCAGACTGTGTTTCTGTATCTTATCCGGGCTTTTTTGAAGTTATAGATGAACTCCGCCAATAAATGAATTATCCTAGTATTAAAAATCAGATGATTAAAAACTTATGAATAATGGAATCATAACAATCGACGGCCCCTCAGGGGTTGGAAAAAGTACTGTTGCAAAATCTGTAGCAAACATTCTAGGTCTTATGTACTTGGATACCGGAGCTATGTATAGAGCAGTCGCGCTTCAAGTAAAAAGAAAGCCAATTAACATAAATAATGAAAATGAGCTATTGAGTTTGTTAAAAACTACTAACATTAGAATTTTGAATAATAAAAACAATGTTCTTAAAATCATACTGAATGATGAAGACATTACTGATGAAATCAGATCACCTGAAATCTCTCGTATTTCATCCGATGTAGCAACTAAGGGCTCGGTTAGAAAAAAACTTGTTGAACTACAGAGGGAAATAGGCTTAAACGGCAATATTGTGGTTGAGGGAAGGGATATGGGAACTTATGTATTTCCGGATGCCGATATTAAGTTTTATTTAGAAGCTACTCTCGAGGAAAGAGCAATCAGAAGAAAAAAACAATTAATGGAAAATAATATAGATAGAGACTTAGAAAATATGATAAAAGAGATAGAATTAAGGGATAAACAGGACAAAGAGCGCCTAGAATCTCCCTTGCATCCAGCCCCGAATGCAGTAATAATAGATACTACAAATCTTAATACCGACGAAGTTATAAACAGAATTATTAGAGAAGTTAAAGGTGAGTAAACGAAATCTACTCTAGCTAATTGTAATTCTAACAATGAATCTCGAACGGTAAATTTGATCACATCTAAATAACAGAAGGCAGGACTATGGTAG
This sequence comes from Thermodesulfobacteriota bacterium, assembly GCA_021604765.1. GTDB lineage: Bacteria > Desulfobacterota_D > UBA1144 > Nemesobacterales > UBA2774 > CR02bin9. The sequence continues at coordinate 4,901 of BQJP01000023.1, read as the reverse complement.
AAGAGAAAAATTTTGCAGATCTAGTTGATGAAAGTATGAATGCGCCCGAAGTGGGCAAATTATTTACAGGTTTAGTGGTCAGAGTTGATAAGGATGATGTATTTATCGATTTCGGCTCAAAATCTGAAGGTGTTGCTCCGACAGAGGAATTCTTAGGAAAAAGTGGGGAGCTTGCAGTAAAAGTTGGCGATGAAGTCGAAGTAATGTTGGAAAGATACGACCATGGGCTGCCCAGGCTATCACGAAGAAAAGCCGGCTTGCTTATAGAAAATAAAGTAATACAAGAAAAATATGATAGTGGTGAGCTAATTGAAGCGATAATCCTTCAAAAAGTAAAAGGTGGTTTTATAGCCGACATTGGGGAGAAATCCGAAATAAGGGCTTTTCTACCCGCTTCTCAGCTAGATATCAGACCACAATCAAATCCTGATAGTGCTGTAGGCAATAAACTTGAAGTAAGAATTATTAAGTTTACAAATAGAGATATAGTAGTCTCGAGAAGAGCATTCTTAGAAGAGCAAAGAGAGACTTTGAAAAAGGAGACACTTTCAAAACTTGAAGAGGGAATGGAAATTCAAGGAAAGGTTGTAAATATAATTAACCAGGGAGTTTTTGTAGACTTGGGAGGATTGGAAGGATTTATTCCAATAAGCGAGCTCTCCTGGGGCAGGATTAACCACCCCAGTGATGTCATATCGGCCGACCAAGAAATAAATACAAAAATTTTGACCATTCAGGGTGAGGAGAAAGTAACTCTGAGTCTTAAAGCAGTAACTCCAGACCCTTGGGATTCAGTAAGCCAAAAATATCAACCGGGAAGTGTGGTTAAAGGGAAAGCAGCATCATTAATGGATTTTGGTGTTTTTGTGCAGCTTGAGCCTGGCATTGAAGGGCTCGTTCACGTCTCAGAGATAACCTGGACCAAAAGATTCAGACATCCAAAAGAGATAATTGAGGCGGGGAGCATCGTTGAAGCGATGGTTCTCGAGGTTAGTCAGGAAAATAGACGAATTTCATTAAGCTTAAAACAAATCGAACCTAGTCCTTGGCAGCTCTTTAAAAATGAAAATCCTCCTAAATCGGTATTAAAAGGAACGATAAGAAATGTTACAGATAGAGGTATCTTTGTAGAAGTTGCAGAGAACATTGTCGGACTCGTAAGACCGGACAATATCTCCTGGACAGGAAGAGTTAATCCTGAAGAATCTTATAAAAAAGGCGATGAAATAGATGTTGTAGTCTTAAACGTGGATGAAAAGAATGAAAGAGTCGGGCTCGGTGTAAAACAACTCAGCGGTGATCCTTGGGAAGATGCACAACAAAAATACAAACAGGGCAAATCTGCTGTGACTGGGAAAGTTAAAGAGGTTAAAGACAGAGGGGTTGTTATAGAACTTGATGACAATATAGAAGGATATATTAGAGCAAATGAGCTTGGTCAGGATAAAGATGACTCTGACGCACTAAAGAAACTCAGCCCAGGAGATGAAATTACTGCCCAGGTAGTTGGCTTTGATAGAAGAAACAGACAAGTGAATTTAAGCGTTAAAAGACATACTCAGAAAGTTGAGAAAGAAAGGGTATCTGACTTTAATTCTTCTCAGGCAGAACCTAATGCTACACTTGGAGATCTTCTTGGTAAACAACTAAAAACAATTAATGATGACGAGGTAGCCTAAACGTGAGGGGATTCTTTCTTGCCATAGTATTAATCTTTCTATTTATTTTTATATTTCTAGCCGGAATCGGAAGCGGGCTTTTGTTGTCCGGTGAAAGCAGCTTTTCCTCAGGAGACAAAGTTGCAGTCCTTAGAGTCGAGGATGTTATTCTTGATTCCCAGATATACCTTGAAAGCATTGAATCAATAACCGAAGACGATGATATTAAAGCGCTTGTGGTAAGAATAGATTCTCCAGGCGGTGCTGTGGGCCCATCTCAGGAAATATTCAGTGAGCTTAAACAACTAGGTAACGAACTCCCAATAGTTGCAAGCATAGGAGGCGTTGGAGCCTCAGGTGGCTACTATATAGCATGCGCCGCCGAGAAGATCTACGCCAACCCTGGCGCTATTACAGGAAGTATTGGCGTGATCGCTCAGTTTGCCAGCTACGAAAAACTGTTGGACTGGGCAAAGATAGATGTTGAAGTCATTAAGAGCGGTAAATACAAAGACGTTGGGTCCGCTTTTAGAGAAATGAATAATGAAGACAAACAGTATATACAACAATTAATAGATAATGTTTATGATCAATTCAAAGCGGCAGTAGCTAGTTCTCGAGACCTTGATCCTAAACAGATAGATAGGGTAGCAGATGGGAAGATATATACCGGAGAGCAAGCTCTAAACCTTAAATTAATAGATGAGCTAGGGACAATCAACGATGCAGTAATCACGGCTGGAGAATTGGGGGGAATCGAGGGGAAACCAGAAGTAGTAAATTTCCCAAAAAAGAGATCTAAGCTGTTTGATCTTCTCAACTCAAAAATTGATACCAACATATTAACTAGTGTCCCTATAAAATCTCGTTTTGGACTTTTCTATCTAGTCGATATAATTAATTGAATATGAAAACGCTTTGGGCTCCCTGGAGAATTGAATACATAACCGGGGAAAAAGATAATGGATGTATTTTTTGTGATAAACCAAAAGAAGGAAATGATAAAGAAAACCTCATTCTATTTAAAGGCGAGAGTAGTTTCATAATTATGAACCGTTATCCATATTCAAACGGACACCTTATGGCTGTTCCATACAGACATACAAACAATATGTCAGAGCTAAATGATGACGAAAGACTTGAACTTATGAATTTAACAACGAAATGTATTGAAATATTAGATATAATGAATCCAGACGGTTTTAATGTAGGTATGAACTTAGGTACTGCCGGAGGTGCCGGCATTGATGATCATTTGCACTTCCACATAGTACCCAGGTGGAATGGGGACACTAATTTCATGCCATTAATCGGAGATGTAAAGGTAATGCCTGAGTATCTTGAAGATACATATAAGACGCTAAGTGAGCAAATAAAAAATAATTGAGAGGTGAGCAATGAGATTCATAAGATTAATAATAATAGTTCTAATTATCGTATTCTTCGCAATTATCTACACACAGAACCTTGAAGTATTCACACACCAATTCCAACTGCAAATGGACCTGAATCAGTATATGATCGGGCCATATATTACTAAGAACATCGTGCTCATCCTGTCGGCTTTTGTATTAGGTGTAGTTGTAGCGCTTATTTTCGGCGCTCTACAGATTATATCTTCTGGCTCCGACTCGAGACAAAAAAGTAGAAGGATAAGAGAACTAGAAGCACACGTAGCTGAGTTATCACAAAAAACTCAGCCCTCCGCTTCTGCTCCAATAACATCAACACCAGCAGAAGATGAAGAAAGTTCGGATTCCGAATCTTCATCTAATCCTTTTTCTCCACCCTCCTCATAAACCTAGGTGAGAAAAAAGGAATAATAACTATATTTACTCAGCTGAGTTGGTGTTTATACTATAAACATGCGTAGCAAAGGAAAACCAAGCTGGATCAAGGCTAAGCTTCCTTCGGGTAAGAATTACACACACCTTAAAAACCTGACCAAAGAGCTCAATCTCCACACAGTTTGCCAGGAAGCCCGTTGTCCTAACATAGGAGAGTGTTGGAGTGCTGGAACTCTAACATTTATGATCCTTGGTGATACATGCACTAGGAGTTGTGGATTCTGCCATGTGAAGACCGGAAATGGCGGCGAGCTTGATTGGAAAGAGCCAAAGAGAGTTGCTCAGGCAGTAAATAGTCTTATTGAAAATAACGCAAACATAACACATGTTGTAATCACTTCTGTTAATAGAGATGATAAAAACTTCGACAGCGCATGTATATTCGCTGAAACTATAAAAGAAGTTAGAGGAAGTAATCAGGAAGTAAAAATTGAAGTGTTAATACCAGACTTCAAGGGCGATTCACAAGCGCTTAATCAGATACTAGAAGCTGGACCTGATGTACTTAACCATAATATCGAGACTGTACCAAGGCTCTACCGTTTGCAGCAAACCACAACTAGCGGAAGAAAAAGATCCGTCCGACCTCAGGCAAACTATGCTTGGTCTTTGAAAGTTCTCTCTGAGAGCAAACAAAGAGGTAATGAATCCATGCTTACCAAGTCTGGCATTATGGTTGGTTTAAGTGAGGAAATGGACGAGGTTTTACAAACATTGAGAGATTTAAAAGAAGTAGGATGTGATATTGTAACAATAGGGCAGTACTTGCAACCTACGATTGATCATTTGCCGGTTTCAAAGTTTTATCATCCACTAGAATTTGATTCATTAAAAGCCTTCGGTGAAAATGTAATTGGAATCCCACACATAGAAGCGGGTCCGCTTGTCAGAAGCTCTTATCATGCCGAGAAACAGGTTCTTAAGCTTTCAAACGACACGAACAATAATGAAGCGCAAAGTTTTTCTGAATTACCACTGTTGGAACAAAAAACTCCTTGATAAATTCCTAAAAGCATTTAACATCTTTTGACTATGAAATATGTAATCTTGCAAGGCGATGGAATGCCTGACCATTTGCTTCCAGAGCTTGGTGGTAAGACCCCTCTAGAAGTCGCTAACACTCCTAATTTGGACAAAATTGCTAAATGCGCAATGAAGTTTGGAATGGTTAAAACCATTCCTGACCCTCTTCCGCCTGGAAGTGACGTTGGAAATCTAACAGTTCTTGGATACGACCCAATGGTCTATTACACTGGCAGATCACCCCTTGAAGGAGCAAGTATGGGGGTCGAGCTAGGAGCAACTGATGTTACCTTGAGATGTAACTTGGTGACTTTGGCTGATCAAGATGGAGCCACTATTATGGAAGATTACAGCGCTGGCCATATAAGCACAG
>BQJP01000022.1 GCA_021604765.1 Thermodesulfobacteriota bacterium | reverse complement strand
AATAAAGTTATTAGAAAAAGCAGAGATGGAACAAATACTTGTAAATTTCATATCTGCCATAGTAAGGTGGTTATTATATCTCTTTGTTATAATAGCAGCGCTGAGCAAGCTAGGGATCAACACTACATCATTAATTGCTCTGATTGGTGCTGCTGGTCTGGCTGTGGCTCTATCATTGAAAGACTCAATGCAAAACTTTGCAGCCGGGGTCATGATTTTAGTCTTCAGACCTTTTAAACAGGGTGATTTTGTTGAGGTGGCAAGCACATCAGGGTCAGTCCAACAAATAAACATATTCAGCTCAACTTTGCTGACACCTGATAACAAAATGGTAATTATTCCTAATGGTAAAATATACTCGGATGTCATTACAAATTATTCAGCAACAGGTACTAGAAGAATAGATATGGTCTTTGGTATCGGTTATGAAGATGACATTGTAGAAGCAAAGGGAATAATAGAGGAAATTCTTAAATCAGAAAGTAGAGTTTTAAAAGATCCTGAATATGTAATAGCTGTGGGTGAGCTTGCCGATAGCAGTGTGAATTTCTATGTTCGTCCCTGGGTAGCAACATCTAATTACTGGCCAGTTCATTTTGACTTAACGGAAAAGATCAAACTAGAGTTCGACAAAAATGGCATATCGATACCATTTCCACAGATGGATGTTCATTTAGATAACCCAGAGCAGGAAAAAGAAAAATCCGAAGAAAATATAATTAGAGGAAACTGATATGCCTTCTATAGCCGAAACAAAACGTCAAACCATATCATTTGTCTTTCCGGAGCATGTAAGTGTAAACAATAGATTAAGCGGCGGCAGATTAATGGATTGGATCATGCAGACTGCAACTATTAATTCATCTCTAATCTCAAGGGGTATTACAGTGCTGGGAGCAACAGACAGTATAGATTTTATTAACCCTGTGATGGTGGGAGAGATTGTAACTCTTGAAAGCTGGGTTGAATATATTGGTTCAAGTTCAATGGAAATTGGTGTCGAAGTTTTTTCAGAAAATCCTGAAACAGGAAACAAAAAACTAACAACATCGTCCCATTTAGCATTTGTGGCAGTAGATGAAGAAGGCAAACCGCGCAAAATTACAGAGAAAATTACACCTTCAAATAGTGAAGAAATGGCTATATATAGTGAAGCAAAGAAAAGGAAAGATGAACGCCTCGCTCAAGTTGCCAAGAGAGATAATCAAGCAAGGAATATTATCGATGAAACTGAAATTGTAAGAGAGCGTCTGGAAACTACTAAAGTGGTGCTGCCGGAAGACACATTCCATGGTGATTTTATGGCAGTTGGGAAGTTAATTATGGATATAGACCAGGCTGCATCCATACTTGCAATGAGATTTGTAAAGGGCCTTATGATAACAGGATCTCTCGATGATCTATATTTCTATTCTCCGATTAAAATAGGAGACATAATCACTTTTAAAGCTGGTATTACTTATGTAGGACAAAGCTCTCTTGAAGTTGGAATCAAAGTGCTTTCAGAAAATATTATGTCCGGCGAGCAGCGCCATACTTGCACAGCTTTTTTAAGCTTTGTTCATATTGGCGAGGACGGCTCAGTTAAGTCTGTTCCCGAATTTGACCCTGAAACACCTGAAGAAAAAAGACTTTGGAGAAAAGCCCAAGAAAGAAAAACGTTCAGATCAGAAAGGGTAAAAGAAATCAAATCAAACGATGAGTATTAAAATTCACGTAGAATAATTTTTGGTATATGTTAGGATTGTTAGAAATTAGGGCAATCCAGCATATGAAATTCTTTACAACTCCTATCAAATTTATTCATCCGCTCATTATTTTAGTATTAATACCTATCGTCACAAATCTTGTCCCTCTTCGCAGCGCTATGTCCGAAAGTGAAAATCCTGATATTCCTCAGGAAGGATTCGTGCAACTAGAAAACGATGTGGATCTGGTTCAATTAATAAAAACCGTTAGTGAAATCAACAATGAGATTTACATTCTAGACGAATCAGTTAAACCCCAAGACATTAACATTATTACTCCAGAGGGAGGAATGAAGAAAGAAGACTTCCTTAAATTTTTTGACGTTATTTTAAATATGAATGGTTTATCGGTTGTGAAATCAGATGGAATGAACAAGGTGATTGACTCTAATCGTATTAAAGAAGAAAGTACTCCAACTATTATTGAGTTAGGTGAATAAATCTTATAAATACTGTTAAAACTTCAACTTCGGCATAACCTCTTTGGATAGCAATTCCATAGAACGAGTCCACTTATCTTTTGGTTTCCACTCGTGACCCATAACAAGAAGTACACCGAAACCCCCAACTGAATCATAGAGCTCTTCAATTTGACCAACTACGTCATCAGGGCTGCCGACAATCCACAGATTATCGATCATGTAATCTATTGTGACTTCAGTATCGGGCATGGATTTATCAGATTTAAAAATGTTAAGGTTGCCTCTAATTTTGGGGACCATCTTAAAGAAGTAATCAGTGAAATCGCGGGCCAAAGTACCTTCCTTGACTAATTCTCGCGCTTCTTCTGTCGTTTCCGCAACAAAAATATCCCTTGCGATCCGCCACTTAGACCTGTCAGGAGTGTTGCCCGATTTTAAAGCTCCCTCTTCCACAGAATCCCAGTGGGTCCTTAAAATATTATTTGTAACAAAGTTGATACTCATAGGTATCCAACCATTCTCCCCAGCCACTTTTAAAGTGCCCGAGCTTTCGGTGATACCTGCTACAGCTATTGGGGGATGGGGCTTTTGATATGGTTTAGTATGAACTCCAAGCCCAACATCATCCTGGGGATTTGGAACTGTAAAACTCCACCTACCATTACTATACTTCCCAGGTTTGGGGTTGTTCCACAAATTCAGAATAAACCCAAGGGCATCATTTGTTAAATCCCTATGCTCTCCCGAGCTTGGGTCAATATCAAATGCTTCAAAATCTCCGATAAAACTTCCGGCCCCCACGCCCCATTGGAACCTGCCCTTAGCTAAATTATCTAATACTGCAATCCTATGAGCTAATATAAACGGGTCGTGATCCGGCAAACATGATACACCTGTTCCAAGAACGATGTTTTTTGTAAGAGGGATAGCATTTGCGATAAATAAATCAGGAGCAGCTATGTTCTCCCAACCTGCTGTAAAATGCTCCCCTATCCAGGCTTCTCTAAAACCTAACTTATCGAGTAGAACTATCTGCTCGAGGTCTTCTTGAAGAGTTTCTGAAAGCTCCCTACCAGCTGGATGAAGGGGCATTGTAAAATAGCCTATTTCCAATTCCAAACTCCAACAAAAACAATATGGATATGCATATTAACACAAGTTGCATTTTTCTACAAAGACATAAAAACAAGCCTTAACTATGCATATATTTTTTTTCAGAATATAATAGTTCGAGATTTAATAGCTTTGCGCAAATTCTAATACATTTTGACTTGAGGTATTTCAGATGTCTTTAAGAGTAAATATAGGTTGTGGACAGACACCTACCAATGGATGGAATAATTATGACAACTCGTTTGCTATTCGCTTAGCGGGAATTCCAATTGTCTCGCATCTCGCCTCTAATATAGGTCTTTTATCAGAATCTCAGACTGAATTTGTTAACTTTGCCCGCAATTCAAATATTAAATGGGCTAACGCCACAAAACATATACCCGAATCAGATGGTTCGGTAGAGGTCTTATACAGCAGTCATATGCTTGAGCATTTGGATAGGAAAGAGGCGGCAGAATTCCTCAAGGAAGCTCGCCGGGTCTTAATTCACGGCGGAATAATAAGATTGGCCGTACCAAGCTTGAAATTTCATATTGAAAACTATCTTGACAATAAAGATGCCGACTTCTTTGTAGAGAATATTTTGCTAACAAAAGAGAAACCAAAGTCTATTATTGATAAAATCAAAACGTTTTTGATAGGTGACAGGCACCACATGTGGATGTACGATGATGATTCTCTTTGCAAACTGCTATCATCTTCAGGATTTAGAGATTCAAAAGTTATGGAACCAGGTTCGACAACAATCCTAAACCCTGGGAGTTTAAATCTTGAAGAAAGATCTGAAGAAAGTGTATTCGTAGAAGCTTTAAACCCTTAATAATTTGTTTCTTTTTTTTTACCAATTATGCTTAAATTAATCCTATTACTTTTATCTAGTACTTTAAAAATGAATGTGTTTTGATAATACATTCGAGTAACGTATAATTTTTTTCATCTTTAGGGGGGATATTTTTAATGAGCGTTAAGCCTATACGTGCTTTAGAAGCAATCAGGGAATTTCTTAAGCTTGAATCAGCAAGCGGCATCATACTAGTCGGAGCGGCAATACTTGCCCTAATAATTAACAACTCTCCCCTCTCAGGATTATATGATCTGTTTTTAGACACCCCGGTTGAAATTCGTATTGGAGCGCTGCAATTAGCTAAGCCGCTTCTTTTATGGATAAACGACGGCCTCATGGCAATATTCTTTCTATTAATTGGTCTTGAGGTAAAACGTGAAATTTTAGACGGTCAGTTATCGAGCCTGTCTCAGGTGGCTCTGCCGGGTTTTGCCGCTATAGGTGGAATGGTAATTCCAGCAGCTATATATGTCGCCTTCAACCTTACCAACTCATCATCTTTAAGCGGATGGGCCATTCCAGCTGCAACTGATATTGCTTTTGCTCTAGGAATACTAGCGTTACTAGGCTCTCGTGTGCCTCTTTCATTAAAACTTTTCCTTCTAACACTGGCGATTATAGATGACTTAGGAGCTATAGTAATAATAGCAATATTCTATTCAGGACAGCTATCCACCACGTCCCTAATTTTCGCAGGAATTGCTATAGCAATATTATTCGCCATGAATTTTTTTGGAGTAAAAAGGATAGCCGCATATGTTGTAGTCGGCATCATCCTCTGGATATGTGTTTTAAAATCGGGCGTTCATGCAACCCTAGCAGGTGTTGTGCTTGCCTTTGCAATTCCTCTTAGGACTAACGAAGATGAGCCTTGTCCTCTTCGCGAAATGGAACATTCACTTCACCCATGGATAGCATTTGGAATAATGCCGATTTTTGCGTTTGCCAATGCAGGAGTATCACTTGAAGGCATGTCATTTGAGAAATTATTAGAACCTATTCCATTGGGGATTGCTCTGGGACTTATTCTTGGAAAACAGATTGGTGTATTCGGATTCTCTTATGCCGCAGTCAAATTGGGATTGGCAAAATTACCATCGGATTTAAACTGGAAGTTAGTCTATGGAACCTCTATCCTCTGCGGAATCGGATTTACAATGAGTCTGTTTATCAGCACTTTGGCATTTGACAGCAGTATTGCGGATGATGCAGTATCGGCACGTATTGGAATCCTCGCAGGTTCATTTATTGCGGCAATTTCAGGTTATCTAGTTATAAAAAAATCCCTAAATAACAAGACGGATAATCATGATTGAGCCGGATGGCATAGTAAGTCGAACCCAAAATAAATGAATTTCTATAACCGTATCAAATCAACTTTATTATTCATTTCACTTTTATATCTGACCTTTTATATACCTATGACCCTTACATTTTATCTGCCGCAATGGATGGAACTTAATTGTGAGTGGCATGGTAGATGTGAGGTAATCGGGATTGAGAGGTCTGTTGATGGCATTAATGAACTTGCCTCTTTTTTTAGACATCAAGGAGAACTTGATAGCTTCCTTACCCAGAAAGAGAAACTACATCTAAAAGAAGTGCGCTCCATATTTGATAAAATGCTTTTCTTTGGTTTGCTGAGCTTGGTTATAATCGCGCGAACCTATAACAGGAAGCTAGCTTCACGCTTTGCTTTAATTAATGCTGTAATTATTATGGCTTTACTTGTAGTACTGCCGTTTTTTGGAACTTTCTGGAGAGATATTTTTCATCCTCTACTTTTTGACAATGACCTTTGGCAGAATAATAAATATGATCTGTCTTTTTATATAATGCCCCGTGTCTTTTTTAAGTACACCGTTGGTTTGCTCATAGTATCATGCTTTTTGATAAATATTGCCATATGGCTAAGCCTGCGCAGGAAAAAAGCTTTCGGGAACTAAACTTTGACCCTAGTCAAAAATATCCCCTATATCACAACTAGAATCTCCTATACATGACTGAAAATCCGATTGATTACTATGATCGAGCTCCATACCATATCTATGACCAAGCTCATGCTTCCATGGAAGAAATACATCACATCCTGCGAATCCGCCTTCTGCAACTGTAACTATATCAACGCCACTAAAGTATGTTCCGTTACACACGCTAGTTCCTGGAACATCACACTTATATCTGATAGGAACTACAAAAACCCTGAGATCAGAGAGTGGAGGAACAATAGTCCCATCATCTAGCATTACTTGCTCAAAGCCAAGTTGTGAACCCTCGGCAAATTGACAGTCCAAAAATTGTGTGGCTCTTCTATCTAGAATATCCAGCACACCCTGATCACTTCTATCTACACCGTTCTTAATGGATACCTGCATTCCATATACAGGAGTTACTAGATTGTAGGTTTGAGAGTCCGCTATTTCCGCTGTAATAAGCGGATCAGGGTCTATACCGCTATCATCTAATGTATCGCAAGATATTGAAACTAGTATGAAAATTGAAACTAAAAGAACTGAAAGGTATTTCATCGCCATTTATCCCCTTTTATTGTTATTTAATAAGGATAACTGATCGTTTTTGATATACTATTTGAAATTTATTATTTGGGAATATTTACTCAACTATAGTATTATTAAGCAGTAGAAATGAAATATGGAGGGAATAAAGTGACTTTTCCTATAAGAAAATTCTTTATAATTACTTTATTTGTGCTTTTATCGCCTATAGGATGCAGTGGAGGCACTGCGGATTCAGATTTTCCAGAAGGTTGTACAGCCGAGAGTTATGAATTTAGATCTCAAAATGTGATTCTTAACGAAAGTTCTTCAAAACAGAGTCTATATTTACTTCATAATGTATCAGACAAGAGTTTTTGGCTAAACCACGTAATGTCTAAAGATCCGGGAGCAAGTGCTGGTTGGGCATCGGAATTAAATGCAGGGAATTGGTCCGCAATAACTATTAACCTAGAGGACTTTGAAATGAATTGTACGACTTTAGGCACTGGAGAAGTTATGGATTCAAATTGCGAGGAAGTAATAAAAGTATGTAAATTTGAAAAACCGGTTTTTAATTCTGAGGACTCTGGAAGTTTTTGGGTTGCAGAGAATAAACCTCTCACTAACCTGCTTGATGATATAAAAAGCAGAGGGATTAGCTGGTAATCTTTAGTCTATGGTTCCTCTGTAGGACCAGTCCAACAGTTCAACCGGATGTGCAGTCTTAATATTCAGACCATTATTTTTAATTCCTTTTTGAATCTGCAATAAACATCCCGGGTTTCCTGCAACTAAATAGTCGACTTTATTTTGTTTCACATTACCCATTTTCCGATCGAGTAACCCCTGGGACATCTCAGGCTGTACCAGGTTATAAATCCCGGCACTTCCGCAGCATAGATCTGACTCGGGCATCTCTATTAATTCTAAGCCAGGTATTTCATTAAGAACCTCTCTTGGCTGCTCTTTTATCCGCTGAGCATGACCTATGTGACAGGCGTCTTGATAAGTAACTTTAATATCCAGATTTTGGAGTTCCCCTTTGAGCCCTATCTCAGAAAGGAATTCCATAATATCTTTTGTTTTTTCACTTAGTGCTTCTGCTCGTTCTGCATATTGAGGGTCATCCTTTAGTATCTCTCCATAATCTTTAATTGTAGAGCCGCATCCAGCAGAGTTAATAACAAATGCGTCTACATCTAATTTTTCAAATGTCTTAATGGTTTGTATTGCAAATTCTCTTCCTTCTGACAACCTGCCTGAATGAACTGATAGAGCACCGCAGCAGCTTTGATTTTGAGGGACAATCACTTCACAGCCATTCTCTGCCAGAACTCTAACTGTGGCCTCATTTGTTTTAGAAAAGAAGACGCTTTGAACACACCCTGTGAGGAGAGCAACTCTATAGCGCTGTTTTCCTTTAGCAGAAATTACTTCAGGCAACTCGGCGGGAAAAGTTGGGGAGTCCACTTCAGGAAGCATTGCTTCCATGTTTGCAAGTTTTTGCGAGAAGCGGCTTATAACTCCTGTTGATTGTATAAGACTTCTTAAACCCAATTTTTGATAAACATAAAACAGTGGAAGCATTAACTTCATTCTCTTTGGGTAAGGGAATAAAGAGAAAATAGTAGATCTGTAGAACTTGTCGAAGCCTGATCTTTCATAGCGGCGTTCTATCTGAGATCGTCCAGCCTCTATCAAACTTCCGTACTGCACCCCAGAAGGACATGCCGGTTCACATGCCAAACAACCCAGACACATATCTAAATGTTTTACTAATGAGCCCTCAAGCGGTATTTCTCCATTTACTGCTGAGTGCATTAAATAAATTCTGCCCCTTGGGGAATCTAGCTCGTTACCAGTTTCAAGGTATGTTGGGCAGGCAGAAAGGCAAAAACCACAGTGAACACAGTCTCTTATAAGATCTGAGTTAGGTTTGTCCTTCTCATCAAAAGCATGATACGGAGTTTCACTCATAGTAAATGTTTAGCCCCTTATTATAGTAAAAGCAAGAGTTTGGTCTTCAGAAGCCTCTATAGCATCTCTAAGTTCTTGATCACTTGTAAATGATTTTTCATGTAGATTCTTGCCAACAATATTAAATTCTAATTTGGACTTATCATAGGGATAAGGAGAGATTTTGTAGTTGAACCCATCTTCAGATTCCATATTCAGAGTTGTACTATTCCCACTGTAGTCAATCGGAGTCTCAGTTATTTCTATCGACCTCCAACCATGACAGAGTGTTAGCGAAATAATATCTCCAATCTGCAGCATTTTTAGATTAACTCTGATATCGTCCGGAATCTTATCAGAATTGGAATTTGAAATATTAAAACCAAGCTCTGCTGAAATAACGTCCTTCATATCAATTTGTAATAATTCCAGTTGTTTATTATCCGGATCTTTTTTTAGATTACTCCTATTAAATTTTGAAAAGTGTAAAGCAATAAGAGCTGCAGCATATGAATGTTTTTTTGAATAAGGTCTGTAACTATTACTCCAGATAACACTCTGATCATACGGGCTCATCTCTGTAAAATTAGCCGGATATCCGTTCTCAGAATTAATTCTTGGTTTAGCATCCCAATGTTTCCAGCCTGAATCATGCATACTAATGGCAAATAGAACTTCATCGTGTGGTTTCGGCACAACAAATTGATCATTTCCCCAATGCGCCATTATTTGCCCTGAAAGCAGAGCATGGTCATGTTGGGTAATCAATATCCACCCGCCATTTTTATCTCTTCTTATCATCTATCGCGTTAAATAAATTAAGGAATTTTGTAGGAGCGAAATTATCGTAACTTAGGTCGCAAGTTACTTCAAGAAAAACAAAAAACTTTTATATATATCTTCCCGGGTTAAGAATGTTATCTGGATCAAAATTTGATTTTATTCTTTTCATTATTCCAAGACCTGATCCAATATCTCCCCAAATATCGAACTGCTCTTTTATTTCTGTTGATGCTTCTTGAATTACCAAGGAGCCCCCAAATGTTGATATAAAGTCACGCATATCGTTAAGAGCATTAGTTATAGAAGATCCCTCACCTCTAATGGCAATAATGCAAATACCATTGCCCGCTCTTGTCGATACAAAAATCTCAACCCCATTTTCATCTGACAATTGTTTAACCATATTTAAGACTGCTGGAATTTGAGTAACAAGAATACCAACTTTACACACCACACTTTCTGCTTTTACTAAATCCCATGGAAAATTTCTGACATCTTCCCAAAGTTTTTCTTCTTGTGATCCACTAATTAGCAGACCATTTCCACCATTTTGTTCTGAGATTTTTTTCGCTGCAAAAATTTGGTCTTTAACTGCTTTCTCAACATTTTTAATTCCTATCGCAAGACAATACTCAGAATCATTTATATCCAGATTATTTCTTTTAGAAATTAAAGTAGCAAGTCCAGGATTTAATAATTCCAGAGAGGTTAGTACTAGGTTGGAGTTCAAAAGGGTTAAGATTGTTTTATGGCAATTCTCTAAGCTGGAAAAACTTGCCACATAGGTTTCAGAGTATTCAGGAACGGGGTAAAGCCTGAATGTAGCTTCTACTATAATCCCTAAAGTACCAAGAGAGCCGACATAAAGTTTAGGAAGATCATATCCAGCAACATTCTTTACTACTTTTGATCCGCCTTTAAATATACTGCCGTCTGCTTTGACAACTTTTATTCCAATTAAGAACTCTCTGGCTGTTCCATAGCGAAGCCTTTCAGGACCACTATCGTTTGTTGCAATTATCCCACCTATTGTCGCATCTTTATTAATATGTGGGGGATCCAGCGCCAGAAACTGATTTTCTTTGTTTAGTTCTTTCTGCAAGCTACTCAGGGAAATGCCAGACTGTGTTGTAGCAACGAGGTCTGATGCCTCATGCTCTATAATGCGATTTAGATTATTTGTTGAAATGACGATGTCGACCCTATCGGGTTTATTCCCTAAATCCGATTTTGTCCCCGATCCCCAGGGTATGACACTTAGGGACTCTTTGGAAGCAAGTTTCATAATTTCTGATACCTGCTCAATGTTATCTGGAGAAAGAACTATTTCTGGCAGCACATTATCAATACTAAATGCTTCAAGTTCTTCTTTTTCAAGTATTGTATTTTTCTCGCCTACAATACTCTTTAATTTTTTTGTAACTGACTTTTTTATCATAACTCAAATTTCAACAATAGATTTTAGAACTAATACATTTCACCCATTCCTGCTTTTTGAACAGGATGTTCTTCAAACTTCTTCATGCCGGGTTCAACACAAGTTCTCGGTGTAGGAAATAATTTCCCAGGATTACAAAGTCCTTTATTATCAAACGCGCATCTAATCAGATTCATTGCATCTAAATCATTGTCGCTAAACATCAACGAGAGGAATCTCTTCTTATCGTGACCCACTCCGTGCTCTCCAGTTATGCTCCCACCTTTATCTACGCAAACCTTTAATATCTCTCCTGCAAGCTCAAGAGTTTTATCAAGATCCCCTTTTTTTGAAGCATCATAAAGTACTAGTGGGTGCAAATTACCGTCTCCGGCGTGAAATACATTTGCAACGCGTAGACCATATTTTTTGCTTAACTCTCCTATTTCGCCCAAAACTTCTGCAAGCTTACTTCTGGGTATCACACCGTCCTGTACATAGTAATCTGAGCTTATGCGACCCATCGCAGGGAAAGCGCTTTTTCTTCCTTTCCACAATAGATCTCTTTCTTTTGCATTTTTGGCTATTTTTATTTGAATAGCATTATTTTCTTTTAATACTTCTTCAACAATTGGCAACTGGGCTTCAACTTCTGCTAATGGGCCGTCTAGTTCAACCAATAAAATAGCGCCAGCATCAATTGGGTAACCTGCTCCAATAGTTTCTTCAACAGATTTAATACAGAAACTATCCATTATTTCCATTCCTGCAGGAATAACACCCCGAGCCGTAATTCCGGAAACTGAAGCTCCCGCATCTTCAACATTGTCATATGAAGCAAACAAAGTTTTTACCGCTTCAGGTTTTTTAATTATTTTAAGGGTGACCTTCGTTACTATTCCAAGTAGTCCCTCTGATCCAACTACAAGTCCTGTTAGATCATAGCCAGGATAATCCAAAGCTTTACCGCCAATCTCAATTATCTCTCCGTCCGGCATTACCATCTCTACACCTAAGACATGATTAGTAGTTACTCCATATTTTAGGCAGTGCACTCCGCCAGAATTCTCAGCTACGTTCCCGCCAATTGTGCAAACTATCTGGCTTGAAGGGTCAGGAGCATAATAATAACCATAGGGACTAACCGCATTTGTAACCCAAAGATTTACAACTCCAGGCTCTACAACCACTCTTTGGTTAGGTATGTCTACATCCAGTATCTTGTTCATTTTGGAAAGCGAAATTACAATTCCCTCATCAGTCGGCAGAGCTCCTCCAGACAACCCAGTACCTGCGCCCCGGGGAACAAAGGGGATATTTTCATTGTAGCACTCTCTAATAACCTCGGAGATTTGTTTTGCATTGGTAGGTAATACTACGAATATGGGTTTAATTCGATACCCGGTAAGAGCATCACAATCATAAGCCAATAACTCATCTTCAGAATGGATAACTCCATCCTTGCCTATGATTTCAATAAGCTTTTCTCTGAACTTGTTTTTCCAGGAAGCAGAATTAGTTTTGTGTTGTGTCGTCATAGCATGTAGTATTAGTAAAGTACGGCATCATTATATCATCATAAGATGAGTAGACCAATTTTTGTAATCAGAGCCAAGTTAAAACAAACAAGATATGCAAAACCCTTGACAATCGCTACTGAATTGGTAAATTGAATTGTTTATTTCTATAATTAGAGGCTAAAAATATGAAGAGCTATATGGCTAAATCAGAAGATTTTGATAAGAAATGGTTTTTGATTGACGGAGAAGGTAAAACCGTGGGTAGACTTGCCACAAGAATTGCTAATATTTTAAGGGGCAAAGACAAACCACAATATACACCTCATGCAGACATCGGGGACTTCGTTATAGTTGTCAACGCGGACAAATTGCATTTTTCCGGTGACAAATGGAATCAGAAAACATACTACAGACACACAAATCACCCAGGCGGTATCAAGGAAACCAAAGCTAGTGATTTACTTGAAACCAAGCCAAATGAGATAATAGAAAAGGCAGTTTGGGGAATGTTGCCAAAGAACAAGTGGCAGAAAAAACTAATTACCAGGTTAAAGGTTTACACAGGGAACGAGCACCCACATGGACCCCAACAGCCTGAAACATTGGAGGTTTAATTAATAATATGGCTGAAGTTAATCACTATGGAACAGGAAGAAGAAAGACCTCGATAGCTCGAGTGTGGATACGTCCCGGAGATGGAAAAGTCTCTATCAATAATCGCGAGCCAGACGAATACTTCCCTCGTGAGTCTTGGGTTGTGCATGCGTTAGAACCTCTAACTACAACAAACACAAAAGGCAAATATAACGTACTAATCAAAGTAAAGGGAGGCGGTCTAACCGGCCAGTCAGGTGCTGTAAGACACGGAATTGCCCGAGCACTACTTCAGGTAGACGACTCTCTTAGACAACCTCTTAAAGCAGCGGGTCAGCTTAGAAGAGACTCCAGAATGGTCGAGAGAAAGAAATATGGACTTAAAAAAGCGAGAAAAGGACCACAGTTCTCTAAGAGGTAATTTATACATTGGCAACTACCACTAATAAGAATAAAAATAGTAAGAGCAAAAAGAAAACTTCAATAAAAAAGAATAATATAGCCCCGCCAAAAGGAAAGTTAGGTGTATTGCTTCCGGGTATGAGCGGTGCTGTCAGCACTACTTTTGTTGCAGGTGTTGAGGCAATAAAAGCTGGTTTAGGTAAACCTATCGGCTCCCTAACCCAAATGGGTACAATCAGAATAGGGAAACGGACTGATAAGAATTCACCTCTGATTAAAGATTTTATTCCACTAACAAATTTAGAAGATTTAGTATTTGCAGGATGGGATATCTTTGCCGATAACTGCTACGATGCTGCTATAAAATCAGGAGTATTGGACAAAACTCTTTTAGATGAACTAAAAGATGATCTTGAAGAAATAACTCCTATGTCTGCAGTTTTCAGCAGAAAATATGTTAAGAACTTAAACGGTAAACATGTAAAGAAAGGCAAGACCAAAATGGATCTTGCAGAGCAATTAATACAGGACATAAAAACATTTAAGAAAGAAAGCGGTGTTGATCGCCTTGTAATGGTATGGTGCGGAAGCACTGAGGTCTTTATTCAAGCTTCAAAGGTACACAATACTATCAAATCCTTTGAAGAAGGGATGAAGAAAAATCATCCAGCTATTGCTCCTAGCATGATATATGCTTATGCTGCAATTAAATGCGGTGTCCCTTATGCGAATGGCGCACCAAACTTGTCAGCTGACGTACCGGCACTGGACAAACTCGCTAAACAAAAGAAAGTTCCTATTTCCGGTAAAGATTTTAAAACCGGTCAGACATTAATGAAAACTATACTAGCTCCGGGCCTTAAGAGCAGAATGATTGGGCTTAATGGTTGGTTTTCAACAAATATTTTAGGAAATAGAGACGGAGAAGTATTAGACGATCCATATTCATTTAAAACTAAAGAAGAAAGTAAGTTAAGTGTGCTTGAACATCTTTTTCAACCAGACCTATACCCAGATTTATACTCTGATTATTACCATAAGGTGAGAATTAACTATTACCCACCTAGGGGCGATGCTAAAGAAGCCTGGGACAATATAGATATTTTTGGCTGGTTGAACTACCCAATGCAGATTAAAGTCAATTTCCTCTGCAGAGATAGTATACTTGCAGCCCCTATTGTGCTTGATCTCGTAATATTTCTTGACTTGGCAAGCAGAGCAGGGCTCCATGGCATACAGGAATGGCTATCTTTCTACTTTAAAAGCCCTATGCACGCCGAAAACCTCTATCCTGAGCATGATGTATTCATACAGCTTATGAAGCTCAAGAACACCCTTAGATACTTACAGGGTGAAGAGTTAATTACCCACTTAGGGTTAGACTACTACGATTTCGCGTAGAATCTGACAAAAACACTTATACAACAGTTCTATAAAGCTTTTATGGAGATGTTACAGGCATCACTATGAAGTATAAATCCGATATAAAATAGGGTAATACTTTAGGTAGAATTACGCCTGAGCGCTAATGGCAAGCCATTTACGTGTTATATAAGGTTCACCGTTCTGGTCTCTATTTCCATGAAGTTCTATTGAAGGCCCAACAGAATCTCTCATTGCATTCACAGCATCATCAATTGGGTAACCTCTTAATGCTCCGGCAGCGTATTGCTGAAAAGCGCTAATATATTCCCATGCCTCTTTATGCATATCAACGGCGAATTCCTTAGCATCTACAAGCTTAAAACCTGCATCTTCTACTAAGCTTTCATAGTAAGAACGAGGCAGAAACTTTGCTGCTTCAGTTTTTTCATCACTTTTGACTCTTTTTACACCGTTATCACGCAAATACTGAACCGCTGTTTTTACCTGAGTACGATAAAAAGGTAGTGTTTCCGCTGGCCTAGCCTCTTCGTAGAAAGCAGTGTTAAAAAACAAGAAGCCACCCGGCTTTAAGGCTTTTCTAATTCTCTTAACACACTCTAATTGATCAGCTGCGGATAAATAATGAATTCCATTCCCCCAAACTGCGATATCTACACTATTATCTGGGAGAGTCATATCTTGAATTGAAGAATGAACCAGTTTTAACGTTTCTACTGTTTTCTCTAACTTTGATTGTGCTAGCTTTAAAGCCCCTGCGGATTGATCGAGGCACAATACTGCTGCCTTTCTCCATGATTCAGGGAAATTATCAAACACAAGCTGAACCATTGTTCCAGCACCCGTTGCTACATCCAAGACACCTTCAAGCCCATTAATGCCTTTTTGCTTCATAATAGCAACCCAGTTGTTAATGCATTCGCTGTTTACTCTTTTATATTCTTCTGTGTCTGCAAATGGCTCGTAGTTATAGTCTTCATCTTCGATATATTCTTCTTTCATTTTTTGCAATTCCTGCATTTAATACCTCCGCTTTATACCCCTACCCTATAAATTCCGAGACGGAGTTATTAGAAGGAAATTATAACATGACATTGGAAAAAATAAATGTTTAGCAACTCTACCATTCTATTCACACACCTCTTTTATCTCCCCAGATTATTTTATGCAGTTGGGGTAAAACTCTAACAAATTCTAATTTATCATCAATTACTTTTTTAGTTATCCAACCCAAATCAGATCCGTGTGTAGGCTGAAAAATAATATTAGCTTTAATATTATAACTATTTAATATTCCTCTGGCATATTTGTAGTCAATCTCATCCTGTATAACAAATTTAAGCTGATCCTTAGCTCTCAGTTTTACAAAGAGGTCGAAATCCATTTTATGCTGCATTGAGGAGCTGGGACATTTGCAATCCATACTAATTGTACTGTTTTCAGCCCAAAGAATAGGGGGTGGCATCTTATGGCCGCTGGTTTCAAGAAGTATCTTGTAGTTATCATTAATTAGGTGATTTGAGAGTTCTTCGACCTCTTTAATCTGTATAAGAGGCTCTCCCCCTGTAATACAAACTCTCTTGCATTCATACTTCTCAATTTCACTTAACACTTCTGAAACTGGGTGTTCTCTAAAATCTCGCCCTTCTACTGCGTACATAGTATCACACCAATTGCATCTCAAATCACATGCAAATAAGCGAACAAAAACTGTAGGAAGTCCTATTTCAAGGCCTTCGCCTTGTAGAGAAAAGAATATTTCACTTATTTTCATTGTTCATACTCGGTCGGATCCATCACACCAGAGTCGACAAATGCTCTTTTTCTTTCTCTACAGGAGCTGCATACTCCACAGTGCATTTCTCCCCCCTTATAACAAGTCCATGTTTCTTTAAATGGTACTCCAAGATCTACGCCTAGTTTTACTATGTCGGATTTATCTATATCAACAAATGGGGCGTCGATTATCAAATCTGGATTATCATTGGCAAGCCTTTCAGATTCTTGAAAAGCATCTACAAATTCTTTTCTACAATCCGGATAGACCCCTCTATCAGAAAAATGTGCGCCAAAGAAAACGTGGTTGGCTTTCAAGCTAACGGCATATCCAATAGCGATAGAAAGGAAGATAGCATTTCTGTTTGGGACAATAGTAGATTGAAGTGTTTCATAATGTTCTACGGTTTCAGGAACTTCGGGAACTTCAACACTTGAATCGGTGAGAGCAGATCCTGAAAGAAGAACTTTCATTGAAGAAAGGTCGACAACCTTGTGATTGACATCTAATTTTTCTGCAATGCTTTTTGCATACTCAATTTCTTTTAGGTGTTTTTGTCCATAAATAAAAGTAAGCACATAGACTTCGAACCCTTCTTTAACCATCTTATAAAGAAGCGTGGAGCTATCTATTCCGCCCGAAGCAATAATTACAGCCTTATTGTTCATGATCATAATATTATATGTTGTGGTTCACTTGGACAAGCGAAGGAGTCTCGCACTCTTAGTGGACTTTCTTAGGAAAGGTCTCTGTATTTTTTGAAACTACATCATAGAAGTCGCCTAATTTATTTTCAAGCTCATCAACATGGCTTACCACATCTTGAATCTGGTTATCTAAATCCTCAGCTTCCAGGTCTATATCCTCACACTTTTTCCACTCTATGATATGACCTTTAATATGATTGAAAGCTGACTGCATGGATTTTACGTCTTCAGATATTTGGGATACCGTAACCACCAGTTCCTTCTTCTCTCTTTCCCTTTTCACATACCCCAACCAGAATGTAGCAAAGATAAATGCTAGAACTAAGATTGCCTGAGGGACTGAAGTTTCTAGAGTAGGATAAAAACCTATAGCGTCTATATACGGTAGGAACTCAACAGGTGTTGTGTTTATAACTCCCGCTTCCTGAAGTTCTTTAATTCCCTTCCCCAATAATATGAATGCCAGAAAATATAAGAAAATGCTTGTGAAAGTGAAAAAGTATTTAATCGGTATTCTAAGAGCCATCTTAAATATCACGTAAAAGAGCACAACTAAGACTGCAGCTCCTGCCACAATTCCCCAAATAACTGCAGAATGTGAGTTTTCAGCTTGATACCACAGGGCTTGATAAAATAGGACTGTTTCAAAAGCTTCACGGTATACAGCAAAAAACGACACACTTGCAAGAGCTATTACACTATTTCTTGAAACAGCGTTTTCTACCTTGCCTTGAATATATTCCTTCCATTTTTTAACTTCTATCTTCGTTATTAGCCAATAGCTCACGTAAAAAAGCACCGCTGCAGCCGTTAGTGCTGTAATCCCTTCTATTATTTCACGCTGGGCGCCACTGATAGATATTACAGTCTTAGCAAGAAACCATGTTAAGATCCCAGCCCCTATTGCTGCGATCCATCCGTAATGTATATATTTGATAGATTTTCGTGAACCCGTAGCGTTTAAGAAAGCAATAATTGCCGCAATGATTAATATAGCTTCTAGTCCTTCTCTAACGATAATGGCAAAAGAGTTTAAGAAGGATATAAATTTAGTTGAGGACTCGCTTTGTAAAATCCCCTCAGCAGATACTAAGTTTGCTTGAAGTTTTGTATTCAGATTTGAAACTTCTTCTACTGATTTCTCCAATTTAATAGCATTTCTGTAGTCACTAAAACTGGTCTCGATTTCGCCAGTGAATTTCCTGTCTTTAACAAAAAGATCAGGCTCAACTTGTTCAAATCCAATAAGATAGGCATCGAGTACTGTTTCGTAAGACTCTTGAGTATTGCCTGCTTGATAAAGTTTTAAGGAATCTGTAAGTAGCTCAGAGGTCATTGCTATTGCAGTACTTGTTGATGTTGCAGCATCATCAAACATTCCCTTACGTAAATAAGAGATTGCAGCATCTTGGTCTTTCTCATCAACACTAGAACTTATTTCATCAACAATTTCATTATTGGAGAGTAAGGCTAAGTTTTTATAATCTTTAATTTCATTTGTAAGTAAGGAAGTTACTTGTTTCCAAGAATTAGCGTTTCCCTCAGTTGCACCAAGTGACATAACATAAAAAGCTACATCCCATTTCTTATCATTAGAGATCTGAGGAAATGCGGGCATTGCGGTACCTGCGATTCCAAAAGTCATAGTGTTGTGCACCTTAAAGGCTGAAAGACCTGAGTAGAAATCAGTATCAACTAAGATAGTCGGCGGCGGATTTAATCCCTGAGCAAGTGAACCATCTCCTTCACCAGTCATCCCATGACACTGTGAGCAATTGTTTGCATATAATTCCTTGCCCACTTGTAAAGAAGGCCTTTTCTCAGGATGCGGGACAATGTTATAAGAGCTAATGATTTTTTCTTTTATTACATTAGATACTTGCTCGACATCTTGCACAGAGGATTTGGAAATAATCAAAGCAGATAGTTCATTAATCTCAGATTCAATACTTGCCCTATCACCCTCTGATGACTTAAGGGTCTTGAATAACTCTTTAGTTTCAGCAGAAAACTCAAGCATTTCATTGTATTCATCGCTATTTATTACTTCGCCGTTCAGGACAGCGTTTTGATAATCACCACCAATGTAGTCAACAAGAGATAAAATCCTCTTTTCTGACGATGAGGCAAAAGAAGTTACAGTGATTAGTATTAAAAGAGAAAGACTTAACAAAGAAATACTAGAAATTCTGGTTATTTTATTGATAAGAATATGCTTAATGCCTCCGTATGCTATTGCATCAAAATACTAAAAATACTAGATTAACAAAATCTTTAAGCGATATTGAAAATTAATATCAATTAGGAGCTTCAGATTACCATATAGCCCTTTGCTGTCAAGCAATATTATTGCAATACTATCTATTTAAATTATTATTATTGAGCTATTTATCCGACATATAATCTTAAAGCTTTAAATAGAAAAGGAAAATGGACAAAAAGCCAGGCCATAAAGAAGAATTATTTAAAGAGTTTCCTCCTGTTTCCGAGAAAGAATGGAAAGAGCAGGTAGTAAAAGACTTAAAGGGAAAACCCTTTGATAAACTTATCTGGAAAACGTATGAGAATATCGACATTGAACCCTTCTATACTGATAGTGATCTAGAAACTTTAGAATACCAGACACAATCTCACCCTGGCGAATCCCCATTTATCAAGGATGCCAGTTCGAGTAATAACGATTGGCAAATCAATCAAGAAATTAACCATACGGATATAAAACTAGCCAACCAACTGGCTTTAAACAGCTTAAATAACGGCGCTGATTCCCTTAGTTTTATTTGTGAAATTCGAGATGAAGAATACTCTGGAATTCCTATTCAAAATAAGGAAGGCATTGCTCTATTACTTAGTAATATTGATATAAATACTGTCCCAATTCATTTCAAGTGCGGGAGTTCTTCGATCGGGATATTATCTCTATATATAAACGAGGCTAAAAAAAGAGGTATCAATCCAGAAGACTTATCCGGCTCAGTAGATTGTGATCCACTGAAAGATTTAAGCTTAAATGGTTCACTCTCAAAAGGAGAGGAAAACTCTTTTAACGAATCAAAGTCATTAATCTTATATTTGAATGAATCCATCCCTAATTTTAAAGGCCTAAAAGTAAATAGTTCTCAGTTTCATGACTCTGGGGCATCCATTACACAGGAACTGGCTTTTACCCTGTCAGCAGGAGTGGAATATTTAGATCAACTAACGGATATGGATCTTACGGTTGATCAAA
Source organism: Thermodesulfobacteriota bacterium (assembly GCA_021604765.1). GTDB lineage: Bacteria > Desulfobacterota_D > UBA1144 > Nemesobacterales > UBA2774 > CR02bin9. The sequence goes on along the minus strand of BQJP01000022.1, from coordinate 24,728 downwards.
TTACAAAGCAGATGATATTTTCATTCTCTATAGGCTCAAACTACTTTATGGAAATTGCCAAACTAAGAGCTGCAAGAATGTTATGGGCAACAATAATTGAACTATATAAGCCTAAAAAAGAATCTTCTAAGCTAATGTCGATAGAAGTTCAGAACTCCTCGTGGAACAAAACACAGTATGATCCATTCGTGAATTTGCTCAGGGGAACAGTAGAAACCATGGCCGGGGCTTTAGGTGGAGCAGGCACGATTACCGTTAGATCTTTTGATTCAGTTTATAAAAAACCTGATGAATTTTCTTTAAGAATGTCCCGGAATACTCAGCTTGTTCTTAAGAATGAATCTTATTTGGAACGAGTAGCTGACCCGTCAGCTGGATCTTATTATATTGAGAGCTTAACTAATTCTATCGCTAAAGAGTCATGGAAGCTCATTCAAGAAATTGAAAGCAACGGGGGATTTGTCGAATCTCTTAAATCAGGCGCCATTCAGAAAGCAATTGAGCAAACCAGAACATCTCGGGATATGAATATAGCAACTCGGAAAGACACTATTTTAGGGGTTAACCAATATCCTAATTCAACTGAGCATATCTTATCCAGTATAAAACAGGATCTACCAGAAATTAAAATTGAGAAATCTAAAAATAAAATAAATACCCAAGATAAGTTATCGATAGCTTTTGCCACTGAATATCTTTCAAATGACGGAGCATACGTTGGAGATCTAATATACCAACAAGCAAATGACTCTGAGATTCAAATTGAGCCATTAAAACCTTACAGAGGGGCACAGGTTTTTGAAGAGCTTAGGCTTGCAACCGAAAAACACGCTCAGGATACAGGACATACCCCCATCGTCTTCCTGCTCACAATCGGAAATCCTTCAATGAGAAGTGCCCGAGCATCATTTGCAGCTAACTTTTTTGGGTGTGCGGGATATGAGATTATCAACAACATCGGATTTGATACTCCGGAAGATGGCGTAAAAAATGCGATTGAGAACAATGCCGATATTGTTGTAATCTGTAGCTCAGATAACGAGTATCCAAATGTTACCGAAACAATAATAAGCAAATTACACCAAATAAATTCAGAAATAAAAATAATTATAGCAGGCAATCCCACAGAACATATTAAAGAACTAGAAGATGCAGGAGTAAATGACTTTATTCATATGCGTTCAAATGCTCTTGAGATTTTGTCAAAGTATCAAAAAGTTTTTGGAATTGAAGCTTAAGGAAAAGGTAAAAATTTGAGACCAAACTTTTCAAATATAGATTTCAAGGAAAACTCAAATAACGGGTCCAGTCAGAAAACCGAGAACTCGGTGAATAAATGGATGACTCCTGAAGATATTGAGGTTAAATCCTTATATACAAAGGATGACCTTCTAAATATGGAGCACCTTAATTATGCTGCAGGAATAGAGCCGTTTTTACGCGGGCCCTACTCTACTATGTATGTAACCCGCCCGTGGACTATCAGACAGTACGCAGGGTTTTCAACAGCTGAAGAATCAAATGCTTTTTACAGAAGGAACTTAGCCGCGGGACAAAAGGGATTATCTGTAGCTTTTGATCTCCCTACTCATAGGGGTTATGACTCGGATCACGAACGAGTAGTGGGAGACGTAGGAAAAGCAGGGGTAGCTATAGATTCCATTCTGGACATGAAAATTCTTTTTGACCAGATTCCACTCGATGAAACTTCTGTTTCCATGACAATGAACGGAGCGGTGCTTCCGATAATGGCATTTTACATTGTAGCAGCTGAGGAACAGGGAGTCAGCCCAGAAAAACTAAGCGGAACAATTCAAAACGATATATTAAAAGAATTCATGGTCCGGAACACTTATATTTACCCTCCTGAGCCATCCATGCGAATAATAGCCGATATTTTCAAATACACGGCTGAGAAAATGCCGAAATTTAATTCAATAAGTGTAAGCGGATATCATATGGAAGAGGCGGGAGCTTCATCTGACATAGAGCTTGCTTACACATTGGCAGATGGTCTCGAGTATATACGTACAGGCATAAAGGCTGGAATGAAAATTGATGACTTTGCTCCCCGCATCTCATTCTTCTGGGGTATTGGAATGAATCATTTCATGGAAATAGCTAAAATGAGGGCTGCTCGAATACTATGGGCCAAGCTTGTAAAACAGTTTAACCCTCAAAATCCAAAATCCCTGGCGCTTAGAACTCATTGTCAAACTTCAGGTTGGAGTCTTACAGAGCAGGACCCCTTTAATAATGTTGTCAGAACCTGTGTTGAAGCATTGGCTGCCACTCTAGGTGGTACTCAGTCCCTTCATACAAATGCTCTGGATGAAGCAATTGCACTCCCTACTGATTTCTCGGCGCGTATTGCTAGAAACACACAAATTTATCTTCAAGAAGAAACAAATATATGCCGCTCCGTAGATCCCTGGGCAGGCTCATATTATGTAGAATATCTGACTGATGAAATCACTCACAGAGCTTGGGATTTGATAAGCGAGGTTGAGGAATTGGGTGGAATGGCAAAAGCAATTGACACCGGAATACCGAAAATGAGGATAGAAGAAGCGGCGGCAAAAAAACAGGCGCGTATTGATTCCGGGCAAGACGTTATAGTAGGTGTAAATAAATATGAAGTTGAAGAACAAGACCAAATAGAAATTCTTGAGGTAGATAATACTGCTGTAATGCGTTCTCAGCTTCAGCGACTAAAAGAATTAAAGGAATCAAGAGACAATAATGCTGTATCGATGGCTCTGGAGGCTATTACAAAATGCGCAGAGGCTGGCGAAGGAAACCTCTTGGATCTTGCAGTTGACGCAGCCAGAAAAAGAGCCACTCTGGGCGAGATATCAGATGCTTGCGAAAAGGTATTTGGCAGATATAAGGCTGTAATTCGATCTATTTCGGGTGTATATTCTTCTGAGATGTCTCAGGATAAAGACTTTATAAAAGCAAGGGAACTGGCGGATGAATTTGCATCTCTTGAGGGAAGACGCCCAAGAATAATGGTTGCAAAAATGGGTCAGGACGGTCATGACCGTGGGGCTAAAGTTATTGCCACCAGTTTTGCCGATCTTGGATTTGATGTTGATATTGGGCCATTGTTTCAGACCCCCAGAGAAGCGGCAAAGCAAGCTATTGAAAATGATGTCCATATTATTGGAATCTCAAGTCTGGCTGCCGGTCACAAAACCCTTGTCCCAGATCTTATAAGCGAGCTTGAGAAATCAAACCGAGAAGACATAATGGTTGTCGCTGGCGGCGTAATACCAAAACAAGATTATGATTTCTTATATGACTCAGGAGTAACAGCTGTTTTCGGCCCAGGAACGGTAATATCTCAAGCTGCTCAGAATTTACTGGAAATATTGATTAACAAAATCAAACAAACTGATTAAACAGTTATATAAAACTTGTCTTTTTTGTTAACGAGCAATCTCAATTGAGCAAAATAATAAGAAAAAATGAACTTTCTTTTAAAGAATATACGGAAGGCATCCTTTGTGGTAATCGTTCTGTATTGAGCCAGGCCATTACACTTGCAGAGAGCACATTGCCAAAACACAATGAGCTTGCTCAGAAAATTATCAATCACTGTCTTCCTTATACTGGGAAATCCATAAGAATTGGCATAACAGGCATCCCAGGAGTTGGCAAAAGTACTTTTATCGAAACTTTTGGGCTTTATCTAACTGAGGAAGTAAAAAGAACTGTCGCTGTGCTAGCAATAGATCCAACCAGCGAGCGCTCCAAGGGGAGTATACTTGGTGATAAAGTAAGGATGGAGAAACTCTCCCTGGATGAAAATGCTTACATACGCCCTTCCCCGACCTCTGGTTCATTGGGTGGAGTCGCACAGAGTACTCGTGAAACAATACTATTATGTGAGGCTGCGGGATTTAACACGATAATAGTAGAAACAGTTGGAGTAGGTCAATCCGAAATTGCTGTCGACTCGATGGTGGACTTTTTTTTGCTTCTACTTCTCGCAGGCGCAGGTGATGAAATCCAAGGCATGAAAAGAGGCATAATGGAAATGGCCGATACAGTGGCTATTACCAAGGCAGATGGAGAAAATATTACCAGTGCTGAACGAGCAAAAAGGGAGTTCGAGAATGCAATCCAATTATTTCCTCCAAAACAAAGCGGATGGGTTCCTAAAGTAACTACTTGTTCATCCTTCGCCAATAAAGGCATAAAAGAAATTTGGGATACCATCTCCAAACACCAGAGTTTGATCGAGCAAAGTGGATTATTGCAGAAAAAAAGACAGGAACAAACCAAGAGATGGATGCATGAGGCAATTCTATATGCTCTAAAGAGAAATTTTTATTCTAATGAGGACATAAACAAAGCAGTGCAAGAATTGGAAGAAAAAGTAACTGATGGCAAAATAAGCCCTTTCACTGCAGCGAACGAACTTTTAAGCACTTACTTTAAAAATATTTCATAGAATATACCCTATAGACATTAAGTCCTAAAACTGAAAAAATAGTAATATGGAAAAAGCAGCAAAATACGAAATAGATAATATCAATCCAGCAGATATAGATCAGATATTGGCTATTGAGAATGTAAGTTTTCCCTCCCCCTGGCCTAGGCAGATATTTGAAAGAGAGATAGATGCGGCAAACTCATATAAAAGGGCAGTAAGATTCTCAGGCAGTGTAGTTGCATATATAGTAACTTGGACAATTTATGATGAGGTACATATCTTAAACATTGCTGTTCATCCGGATTTCAGAAAAATAGGCTTAGGAGAAATGCTAGTCAGAGATTGTTTAGATTTTTCATATGATAGGGGTTTAAAATTGGCGGTTCTTGAAGTTAGAACCTCAAACACTAGCGCAATCAAACTTTATGAGAAAATTGGGTTTAAAACTCTTAGGGTAAGAAAGAAATACTACTCAGATACCGGCGAAGACGCTTATGTAATGTTGTATGAGTTAAAATCAGACTCAGACAAGAAGTAAAAATACGGTTTATATTCTTCGTTCTACTATATATTCGGCTAGTGAATCTAGAGATTTTTTATAGCCACTATCCGGCAATGAAGAAATTGAATCCTTAGCTTTATCCACAAAACTCTCAGCCATATCATTTGCTATTTTGACACCCTTATATCTCTCTACTATATCTCTGACAAAACTTAACTCTTCCTCACTAAAAACTTCCTCACCAACAAGAATTTCATTTATTTTCGCTTTTTCTGAACTTGTAGCCGCTTGTATTGAATAGAAGAGTGGAAGAGTCATCTTGCCCTCTATCAGATCCTGCCCTACACCTTTTCCGAACTCCTGCTCTGTTGATGAGTAATCCAGCGCATCATCGGTCAGCTGAAAGGCAACTCCAATATTAAATCCATACTGCCCTGCTGATTGCTTTAAGCTATCTTCTACACCTGCGAGTATTGCCCCTACACTGCCGCAGCTTTCTAAAAGCGAAGCAGTTTTATTTTCAATAATTCCAAAACACACTTCTTCAGTTATCTCGAGCATGTTGTTAGCATTCATAACCTCAAGTACCTGACCTTCCGCTAATTTGGCAGCAGCATCAGTCACAGCTTTGATAAGCTCCAAATCACCACAGGCCTGAATAAGACCTAAAGCTCTTGCCAGCATAAAATCACCAACAAGCACTGTTGCCTTATTTCCCCAAACTATGTTTGATGAGGGGTTTCCTCGTCTTAATTTGGCATCATCTACAACATCATCATGAAGTAAAGTAGCTGTATGAATTAATTCTAGAGCGGCAGCGGCGTATATCCTTTCCTTACCTTCTAGACGTCCACATGCGCCGCATGAGAGAAGAACTACTGCCGGGCGAAGTCTTTTCCCACCACTTCCAAGCAAATACTTAGAAATCTCGTATACTAGAGGTATGGGGGATTGAATATTAGCTTCAAGCTCATTTTCAACTTCTTCAATATCAGAGCTCACTATTGAAAGAATATCTGAGAAACCCATCGCGGCTTTTAAGTTATCTGAACACCGGAAATAAGTCAAAGCAGTGTTCTTATGTAGTTTTTAGGCTAAAAATTATATAATCTATTATTCGAATTAAATTGGTATAATATCTAAGTAAATGGTCCCATTAAAACTCTCTTTAAAAAACTTTCTTAGCTACGGCGAGAACACTTCGACACTTGATTTCAGGGATTTTGATATAGCCTGTCTTAGTGGAAAGAACGGACACGGGAAATCAGCATTAATAGATGCCCTAACTTGGGCTCTGTGGGGAAAATGCCGAGTAAAAATAAAGGACGAAGTAATAAAAAGAGGCACAAGTGAAGCGAGTGTTGAACTTGAGTTTGAATCAGACAACAACATTTACAGAATATTGAGGGTTATAGAGAGAAAAAAGAATGGTTCCTCAACCTCAATAAATCTTAATATCTACGATACAGATAGTAGCTCTTTTAAACCTCTAGATGAAGGATCCAAAGCACAAATAACGATAGAAAAGTTACTAAAAATGGACTATAACTCGTTTATATGTTCTTCGTTCATATTACAAGGCATGGCAGATGAATTTACCAAGCGAACGCCTTCTGAAAGAAAAGAAATTCTCTCAACAATTCTCGCTCTTGATGAATATGAATTAATCACAAAAAAAGCAAGGGAACATTCACAGATTTCGAACTTGGAATTAAATACCCTTCAGAGCCAAGAAAAGCAGATTGAAGATGAAATATCAACAAAAAATATATTTGAAGAAAAGTTGCATCAAGCCAAGATTGAAGACGCTAAATTAGCAACTGAAATATCAGAATTTGAGACTATTCAAGCAGAGTTAATAGCACAAAATGAATCTATAAAAGCAAAACTTGAAAATTTGGATCAATTAAAAAAAGAAAAAGAAGAAAACAATCAGAAAAACCTTCAATTAGAATCTGAACTTAAGCAATTAACAAATTTAATCTTGAGGGATAAAGAAATTGTCTCTAAAGAAAAAGAAATAATAAAAGGTTTTGAAAAATATGAACTAGCTCAAAAACAAGAGAAAATTCTAAGTGAAAAAGAACTTACAAAATCAAAACTGGAAATGGAATTAGAAAGTGCTCAAAATCTTATCAATTCGGAAAAAGCCCGTTTGCAGGGAGAATTTAATTCTCTTAATGCTAAAATGAAAGAAATACAAAAAAATCTCACTAATGTTAGAGAAGTCACATCTAGGGAAAAAGAAATTATCCTGGGACACAATAAATTTAAAGAGCTCCAACAGTTAGATGTTGATATGGAGAAGAAAAAAAATTTACTGCAAGAACTCAACTCTAAGCAAATTGAACTAGACAACAAGATTGAGCAAAAAAGAATTGAGATTGAATCTTCATTAATAGAACTAAAGTCTAAAGCTAGAGAGTTAAAATCTAGATCTGGCCAGAAAACAGGCTTAACAAAAGAGATAAAGAGACTAAATCTCCAACTTGAGGACATAAAGAAATCTCAAAGCAAGATTGAGAAAAGCAACGAAATCCTAAATCAATTGAGAGAGAAGAAAAGCTCTACCCTTTCAGGAATATCTGATCTTGAGAACAGAAAAGAAGAAGAGATAAGAAAATTAAGCTTTATCACAACCGAACGAAAAGACCCTCACTGCCCTTTATGCGAATCACCGCTTGAGAAAGAAGCAAGAGAAGCTTTAATAGAAAAACTTGAATCATCAAAATCAGACTTGGAAGCTAGTATATTAAAAAACCGCTCAGGCCTAAAGAAGTTAAAGTCAGAAGAGCAAAAATTATTGGTGGAGCTTAGGAGATTAGAGTCTACAACTAAAGATTCTATATCTCTCAGCAAAGAACTTGGAGAAAAAGAACAAAATTTAAGGGAATCTGAACTTGCCTCAAAACAATTAGAGAAAGCCAAAAAAGAATTGGGCACCCTCACAAACTATATTAAGGATAAAACATATATTCAGGAATTTAATAAAACCTTACTGAACTTAAGCAAAAAGAGATCGGAGTTGGGTTATGATTCTAATAAGCATACATCGATTAAGAAAGAGCTTGAGGAATACAGAAAATTTGTAGCAGAACATGAAATATTAAAAAATGATAAGGTCAAAGAATTTCGCTACACCAAAGAACTAAGTGAACTTCAGCCAATAATTAAACTTACTGCTGAGAAAATTAAAAAAGAAAGTTATTCTCTGGAAAACAGAAAGAAGCTTGTTGAAATTCAAACAGCACTAAATGAACTTTCTTATGATAAACAAAATCACCAGAGTTTAAGAAAACAAACTATTGATCTAGAGATATATGCTAGAGATAGAGAAAACCTTGAGAAGGCAAAGCTTGGGCTAAGTATAAGAGAGAAAGAAGAGAAAAAACTTTCTAAAGATCTACTAGATTTAAAGAAGAAGTGTCAAAATATTAAAAACGAACTTAAACAGATAGAAGGGATAAATGCAAAGAGCAAAGAAATAAAGCAACAACTCGAATCTTCAACAAATAGGATAAAAATATTAAAAAAGAACAAGAATGACATTGTCACTGAGATTACGAGAAGCGAAAATCATCTTGAAAGAATTAAGAAACTCCTTGATGACAAAAAAAATATCACAAAACAAATCAAGGGAACAAACCGACAATTAGCAATCTACAAAGAACTAGCGAAGGCGTTTGGCAAAAACGGGCTCCAAGCTTTAATAATTGAGAATGCCGTTCCCGAAATAGAGATTGAAGCGAACAAAATTCTTAGCAAACTTACAGATGGTGCAATGGCACTCAGCCTTGAAATGATAAAGCCGACACAAACCGGGGGCGCAAAAGAAACCCTTGAGATTTATATTGGAGATTCATCTGGAACAAGAAGCTATGAAACTTTCTCTGGAGGGGAAGCGTTTAGAATTGATTTCGCCCTCAGAGTAGCTATCTCAAAATTTATTGCTAACCGCTCAGGCGCCCAACTAAGAACCCTGGTTGTAGATGAGGGCTTTGGCACGCAGGACAAAGAAGGCCTAGATCAATTTGTTCAGGTCCTTAATTTAATTAAAGACGATTTTGAAAAAATACTCGCAATCACTCATGTCGAGGAATTAAAAGAAAGGTTTCCGGTTAGAATAGAAGTTACTAAGGAGGCTGGTCAAGGTTCGAGCTTTGAAGTGAATTACTCTTAAAATAGCACCTATGAATCTATGAATTGGATCGATATAGCAGTCTACATAATCATTGGCTTTTTTGTTGTAATAGGAATGACAAGGGGTCTTGTTAAACAAATTTTTTCTATCGCAGCTCTTATTGGTGGAATCATTATCGGGCTGATTTTTTACGATGTTTTCGCAGTGATGTTTATCAAGGACAACCTCGTAAATAATGAATCAATAGCAAATGTTGGTGCTTTCTTGATCGTGAGTTTTCTATCTTATATTCTAATTCAAATTCTTGGGTGGATTACAACTAAACTAATTGGGAGCCTTCATCTAAGCTGGCTGAACAGACTTGGTGGGGCAGTGATGGGAACAATAATAGGTGCTATAGCAGCCTTTTTATTTATCTCCACAGTTACATTAATCGTTTCCAACAATGACGCTGCAGTAAGTAGTTCAACCACAATCCCATATTTAAACGCGACCTATGAAAAAGTAAAAAGCAAACTGCCGGAGGATTTAAAAGAAAGTTTGAATAGATCAAAGGAACTAATTCGCGAAGAAGGATTAAAGGCGGCAATGAGAATAAAAGAGTCCGAGCAGATAAAAGAAATCCTAAATAATCAATAAATTATAGTGATTTCAGCAGCAAATTAGCACGCGGATTGTAAATATTTTCCTAAATCATAGAATTTTGGTAATATACTCATCATGATAAGCGTTCAAACATTAGATGAATTTATAATTAGAAGACAAACTGACTTCCCCTATGCAACTGGCGAATTATCCAGACTTCTCCGAAATATCGCGCTAGCCTCAAAAATAGTAAATAGAGAAGTAAACAAAGCAGGATTAGTAGATGTACTCGGTATAACCGGATATACCAACGTTCAGGGTGAAGAAGTAAAAAAGCTGGATTTGCTCGCAAATAAAACCTTTATAGCCTCACTTGAGCTAGGTGGGCAATGTTGTGGGGTAGCTTCAGAAGAGAATGAAGAATTTGTTGCGTTCGAGGCAGAATCATCCAAACAAGGTAAATATATTGTCGCAATAGACCCGCTTGATGGATCTTCCAACATTGATGTCAACGTATCAGTTGGAACAATTTTCTCGATATATAGAAGAGTTTCACCCCTAGGAGAAACTTGCACTTCTGAAGATTTTCTACAAAAGGGTATTGAGCAGGCTGGTGCGGGCTATGTTATTTACGGATCATCGACGATGTTAGTATATACGACAGGACATGGCGTAAACGGTTTTACTCTTGACCCTTCAATTGGAGAGTTCTGTTTATCACATCCCGATATGACTACACCTAAAGACGGTAAAACCTATTCCGTTAATACAGGGAACTTCTACAATTTTCCAAAAGGTGTTAAAGATTATATAAGCTACTGCAAAGAGTTAGGAAAGGGTTCGGATTCTCCCTACTCAGCTCGCTATATAGGCTCAATGGTTGCTGATATTCATAGAAATTTGTTAACTGGCGGAATATACATATATCCATCATTGGACGGCTACCCGGATGGGAAACTGAGACTTGTTTATGAATGCAACCCGATGGCCTTTATAATAGAGCAAGCGGGCGGGACGGCTACTGATGGATTTAGGCGCATTTTAGATATCGCTCCTCAAGAGCTTCATCAAAGAACGCCGATCTTTATAGGTTCAAGTGAAATGGTATTAAAAGCCCAAGAATTATTAGATAAGAACAAGTAGAACAATATAATAGAAGTTATCTAATAAAATTCTCGAAAAAATCAATAATCTTTGATAAATTAGTTAGGATTGCGACATCTGTAACTTACTCTAATTTCTACAATTATTACCCCAATGGAAACAATAATATATTTGGATTTTCACTTAGAATTCTCTCTTGACATTTTGATGTCAGAATGTAACTTTTCACATAAATCATTAGTATAGGAGAATGCAAATGAGTACCGAACTTGAGTTACTTTTAAAAGATGACGAATTGGAAGAAGATGAAGAATTAGATGACGAAGAAGAATGGGATGATGACGATGATTTTTTTGATGATGACGATGATTGGGATGATGACGACGATTGGGATGATGATGACGAAGAAGAAGAGGAAAATTTGCTGAATTAATATCAGATTATTGTCTTACCAATAGGACCGTTCAAAGTATTGTATCAACCACCCTTTTAACAATTACCTAAAACCCGATTAATTCGTTTTGGAATAAACAAATATTTAAATAACGTTACGGAATCAGCCTCGGAATTTTTTTTCGGAAATGGTGCCCGGGGCCGGACTCGAACCGGCACGAGTGTGAACTCGAGGGATTTTAAGTCCCTTGCGTCTACCAATTCCGCCACCCGGGCAGCATTATGTTTTTTTAGAATCTGATCATTTAGAATTATTTTTTTGGAGGCGGCGCCCGGATTCGAACCGGGGCATTGCGGTTTTGCAGACCGCTGCCTTACCACTTGGCTACGCCGCCTATTAATAAAACAAACAAAATATATGGTATTTGAATTTGCTCATCTCTACAAACGAAAAAGTTATTATGAACTATCTTTTTAGATTTTCAAGCCATTGTCTTAACTTATATTAAACATTAGCCTCATTACTCCTGATCTAGTAAAACATTTTAGCCTATATTACAATCTCGCCTCTAAATACTGTAACGGCACTTCCTCCTAAGATAACTCTATCTCCATTCACCGAAACATGAACAACCCCACCCCGTTTAGAGAGCTGCAAGCCTTTGAGTTGCAGCTTGCCAAATTTCTTTGCCCAGAATGGCCCAAGACAACAGTGCGCCGAACCTGTAACAGGATCTTCATTAATCCCCGAGCCGGGGGCAAAGAACCTTGAGACAAAATCATATTCAGACGAATTATAAGAACTTGTTACAATTATTCCTCTGGAAGGAACTTTTTTTAGCAAATCAAAATTAGGCTCTAGATTTCTAACTTGTTCATCATTTTCAACCTGGACAAGGTAATCAAATCTATTCTTCCCTATATAAATCGGATTTATTCCCAAACCCTCTTTGAGACCATCAGGAATGTGGACTTTCTTTTCAATTTCAGAAGGAAAATCGAGTTCTATAATGTCTCCATTTTTTGAAGCGCTCAACAATCCACTTCTAGTATAAAACTGGGCAACTCGGTGTGAATCAAGATGGCCCTCTTCCCAAAGTATATGAGCACTTGCCAGAGTTGCGTGTCCGCAGAGATCAACTTCAAGTGTTGGGGTAAACCATCTGAGGTTATAGGTATCTGCTGTTGGATACAAAAAGGCCGTTTCCGGAAGATTCATTTCAAAGGCAACACTCTGCATCCAATCTTTATCAGCTTCTTTCTCAAGTACGCAAACTGCCGCAGGATTTCCTGAAAAGGCTTGATTAGTAAATGCATCAACTTGATAAATTTTAATCGCCATATGTGATCAAAGCTCTTTATTGAAATGAGAAGTTCTTCAAAAATATTATAAGTACTATTTCAACATAGCAAACTTAATAGAAAGAATCTTGATAGCAGAAATATCAAGAAGTTATTGACATTCTTCCTGATTTCTTTATTTTATAAGGGCTTTAATAGGATAAGCATTGACGCTTGGATCTTATTTTACGGACCGAGACGAGAGAATAAAATTGATAACAATGACAAAGGACGGAACACAGGCCGTACCTAAAATAATGGAAAACATATAAGCCAGTAGGGTTCTTTGCCCAATCTGGCTTTTTTACGTTAAGAGAAAAAAATGAAGGAAATAACAGTACCAGTTATAGGCTCTATGAAGAATAAAGAAAAAATTGTCATGGTTACAGCTTATGACGCCCCTACTGCAAAAATTGTTGATGAATCTGGAGTTGATATAGTTTTGGTTGGAGACTCAGTAGGAAACGTAATACAAGGGTTACCGAACACTCTGCCCGTCACAGTTGATGAGATGATTTATCACACCAAGATTGTGTCCCGAGGAATACAAAATGCCCACCTCTGCGCTGACATGCCTTTTATGTCCTTTCAATCTTCAAACAAAGATGCTGTTAAGAATGCAGGAAGATTTGTTAAAGAATCCGGAGCCGAATCTGTAAAAATTGAAGTAACAGAAGATTACATAGATACAATTAGAGAAATACGTAAGGCAGGAATACCTGTTATGGGTCATATTGGGCTTAGACCACAATCTGTCCATGATATGGGTGGGTATAAGCTTCAAGGGAGAGATAAAGCCGAAGGGGCAAAGTTGGTCGCACTCGCTAAAAAAATTGAGGATGCAGGAGCTTTTTCTTTAGTATTGGAAAGTATCCCGCAGAAACTAGCTAAAAAGATAACTCGATCAATAAAGATCCCGACTATAGGAATTGGTGCTGGAGCAGATTGTGATGGACAGGTTCTAGTGATCAATGATCTGGTAGGTCTTTCAGAAGAGCCTCTACCAAAATTCGTCAAAAAATATGCAGAGATCAGAGATTTGATGAAAAAAGCCACAGAAGAATATGTTGATGAAGTCAGAACCGGAACATTTCCATCAAAAGAGCATTCATATGACTGAGAACAGTAATATTAAAATAGTTAATGAAGTTAAGGAGATGCAGGCTCTTTCAAATAGCCTTAAAAAGGAAGGTAGTTTAATTTCCTTTGTCCCAACAATGGGAGCACTACATGAAGGGCATTTGAGTTTAATGAGTACAGCAAAAGAAAAAGGGGACTTTTTAGTAGTCAGCATTTTTGTGAACCCTACTCAATTTGGTCCTAATGAAGATTTTAATAAATATACTAGGGATTTGGATGGAGATATAAAAAAAATTAGTGATATTGGCGTGGATGTAGTTTTCTTTCCAGAAGTAGATGAAATTTATCCTGAAGGATTTGAGACTTATATAGAGGTACAACAACTTCAGAAACCACTATGCGGGGAATTTAGACCAGGCCATTTTCAAGGCGTCGCAACGGTAGTATTAAAACTTTTTAATATTGTTAAACCTGACATTGCAATTTTTGGAGAAAAAGACTACCAGCAATTATTAATTATAAAAAAGATGGTTAGAGATCTTCATCTTGAAATTGAAATTATAGGAATGCCTATTATAAGAGAAGGGGATGGACTTGCTCTTAGCTCAAGGAATGCCTACCTCTCAGATGAACAAAGGCTTCAGGCATTAGCTCTTTCGAACTCGCTCAACAATATTAAAAGAATGTTTAACGATGGAGAAAACAACATCGGCAACCTTGTTGAAGCTGGGACGAGTATTTTGAATGAATCTTCAATTAAAGATATTGATTATTTGGAAATACGCGACGGAAACACCTTAGAAGACCAAGAAGAAGCAAAAAAGGGAGATATCGTAGCCATTGCAGCAAAAGTAGGAAATGCACGGCTTATTGATAACACTAAACTTTAGAGTATATAATGTAAGGAGAGAACAAATGGACAGAACACTTCTTAAATCTAAAATTCACAGAGCAATAGTTACTGAGGCTGACCTCGAATACGAAGGAAGCATTACGGTCGACAGAAACCTGATGGATGCTGCCGACCTACTTCATTATGAACAGGTACACATATTTAATATTACAAACGGTCATAGATTTACAACGTATGTGATAGAGGGCAAAAGAGGTTCAAACGTCATATGTGTTAACGGGGCTGCAGCTCATTTAGCCAGGGAAGGCGATTGCCTCATTGTAGCAAGCTTTGCCACATATGATGAAAGCGAATGCAAAAGCCATAGTCCTAAACTTATTTATGTAGACGAAGGCAATAACATAACCAACATTAAACCGGAAAGTAATAAATTAAAAGTGGCGAGAAGCTCAAGTTAATCTGTTTTTATTATATTATAGTAAATTCATAGTGATTCTTGAATAAAATTGCAAAAATCAGAAGCCTATTTACAGTAAATGCATCACAAATATTGACATAAACTGTATTCGAGGTTATAAATGTAAGTTATTAAAGGAGGATCTTGGATACTGAATTCGTATCCGATCTATCGTTTTTAAAACACCTAAAGTATAAACAACTAGTCCATAGCCTTCTTAAGCGGAGAGGATATAAAAAATGAAAGCGGTCATACTTGCAGCCGGTAGAGGCCAAAGGCTTTACCCATACACTAAGTATATTCCTAAGTGTTTGCTAGAAATCGGTGGTGAGACAATATTAGAGCATCAGATCAACCATATCAGAGATTGTGGTATTGATGAAATCGTCATTGTTGTCGGATTTGGTTTTGAGAAAGTTGAAAACTTTCTTAGAAACTATGATGGCTTGGGAATGAAAATAAAAACCCTTTATAACCCATTTTACCAAACTACAAACAGTTTGATATCTCTCTGGATAGCAAGAGGGGAAATGGATAGCGACATGGTTGTTATGAATGGTGATGATGTATTTGAAATTGATGTTTTAGAACAAGCTCTCAGAATGAGAGATGAGAAAATTTGTCTTCCGGTCAAGCGCAAAACTAATTATGAAGACGAGGACATGAAAGTTATAATACAGGAATCAAAGATTGTTGATATCAGCAAAACACTTACAAACAGAGCATCAGCTGAGTCAGTGGGTGTGAGGGTTTTCAGAGATACAGGTGTAGAACTTCTCAAGAGATCAATAGAAGAAGAAATGAGGACTGGCGGGGCTGAAAACAAATGGTATATATCAGCCATTCACAGGTTAATAAAGAAAGGATATAAAGTTAACTCACTAGATATAAACGACTTATTCTGGATGGACGTTGATTATCCGAGCGATTTATTTAAAGCAAGACTAAATTCTGATAAGTTTATAAAGAAATCATATCAGGAAAGGGTCCTAAGAGTAGTAGAAACAAGTTAACGACATGGACCATGCAATAGTAGTGGCGGCCGGCATAGGTATTGAAGATACTGACCTAAGCCTTTATGGCAACATCGAATTCGGTGCGCTTGCCCAAATAAAACGACTAATTATTACCGCTCAGCGAGCAGGAATTTCTCACTTTACAATTATCACTGAAGACAGTGATTCCCAACTTAAAGATTTATTAGCACACGACAAACGAATTGAAAGTTCCATAATCTGGACAACTACTCAAGAGAATATAGCCTTTGATGACATCCCGTATTTAATAGTTCAGTCAAACCTTCTTACGACTCCTCAAGCCTTATCTGATTTCATTGATCAAGAGACTGAGAAAGCTGAGATATATATCCTAACAGACACGTCTGATGATCTCTGGGTAAGAACTAACAAAGATCAAGTTGAAGAAATGGCGCCAAATGGTGGCAAGGCAGTAGGTGCTTTCATTGCTTCAGGAGAAATACTGAAAAAATATTTTGCAGATTCTAAATCACTTTATGAGATGATTGCTGAACTAATAAATGAGGGGAGAGCTAAGTATAGCAAGTTTTCTGGGAAATATTGGATGAGGTTAAACGAGGATCACGATACGGCTAAAAATGCAGAAGACCTCATTTTCAACTATGTAGGGAAAACTGCAACAGGATGGATTTCGATAAATATAAACAGCAAATTTTCCCTGCCAACAAGCAGACAATTAATCAAAACGCCTCTTACGCCTAATATGATTAGCATAGGGATCAATATTATAGGATCTTTGTGTGGTTTATTTTACGCTTTAGGCCACCCGGTAATCGGAGCGCTCTTTATGCACATTGCGACAGTACTCGATAGGTGTGATGGAGAGGTGGCAAGAGTCAAATTAATGGAGACTAAAAAGGGGCAATGGGTAGATACGGTTTCAGACCAGTTTACTGTGCTTTCTTTCTTGATCGGCGTGCCATTGGGTTATTATCTCATTTCACATAAACCAATTGCGCTTATTCTAGGTGGGATAAATGTCTCTATCTTCCTATTTTTTGTAATGTGGTCGTTTTATTTCCTGACAAGATATACCAACTCGGGAAGTCTGGTAACATACTTTGAAGTGGACAAACTTGTTGAGCCGCAAAAAACTTCGCTCATGAGAAAGTTAATCAAAATAGTGCGTCCTCTGGGCAGAAGGAACGTATATTCAGCCGCATTTATATTGATTGCTGCAGTAGGAGGGTATCCATGGGTGCTGGGAATTACAACTATTGCGGCAATATTATTTTTTATTCACTCATTTGAGGATATACTTAAGCTAAGAAGAATTAAGCCTGACAAACAGATACAAGACTAAAGAGCGTAAAAGGAAGAAACTATGAGCGATATAAACAAAGAAACGCAAAATAACCAGGAAGAAGTAGAATACAGAAAAGCTGATTATGAAACTAAGGAATATGCTAATGGGCTTATCGCCTCTTTCATTAACATGGTAGAGAAGTTCAATGAAAAGTTTTCTAAATACGGCAATCCCCCTATTTATGACAACTCAACTTTTCCGTGGGTTAAAGAGATTGAAGACAACTGGGAGAAAATCAGGGACGAGATTAATGAAGTTATGGAAAGACGGGAAGACCTCCCAAGCTTTCATGAAGTAATGCCTGAGGTCGAGACTATCACAACTGATAACAATTGGAAAACATTTTTTCTTGCAGGATATGGACTTGAGAGTGACGAAAACACAAAAAGGTGTCCCGAGACAACCCGTCTGCTCAAAAAAATACCAGGCATGAAAACAGCCATGTTCTCAATACTTTCGCCAAATAAGCATATACCCGCTCATAAGGGACCATTTAACGGTGTTCTCAGATATCACCTCGGATTAATTGTTCCGGAACCAAAAGAAAAATGCAGAATCCGTATAGATAAAGAAATCAAAAACTGGGACGAGGGTGAAAGTATTATTTTTGACGACACTTACAATCATGAAGTGTGGAATGATACCAATGGGTTTAGAGCGGTATTGTTTGTAGACTTTGTGAGACCGGTTAAGTTTCCGTTCAATTTGTTCAATAAACTCGTTGTAAGTGCTGCCGCTTTTGCGCCTTTTATTCGTGAAGCTGAGACGAAACATAAAGAATGGGAAAAGAAGTTCTATAAGCAGTAATTTGCTATTATTTACGGCATAACGTTATCACTACTCAATAAAGTTATATTTATTCGTCGTCTATATGTTCTGTGTTATTAAAATTGTTATCAGCGCTATTCATTAGTTTTATTATACAAAAAGCTAATAAACCCAATGTAAAACCCCAAGCACAAAACATAAATATCGCAGCTTCAAGATTCATTTTCACGATTCCCCCTCTTATCAGCCATAAAGACTAGAGCAGCTAGGACGAAAAAGAGAACTATTAAATAACCTCTTGCTACCCATATTGTCCAACTAGTTTTCTCAAGCTGCTCCGGAAGAAGCTCTATTCCCCACCAGAGAAGGAGTATGAACATAAAAAGCGGTGTAATATATCTTAAAACATAATAGAAAAATCTAGGCACTTTGATTGTTCCGTTTCGATTTATCTCAGCCCATGCTTTCTCCCCTCCAAAAACCCACATAAATATTATAACTTCCATTAATCCAAAGAAAACGATTCCTACTGTACCAGCCCAGAAATCCCACTCATCTAATGTTTGATTAACAAAAATAATCATTAACATGCTTGAAACAATTATTCCCATTGTAATAAGGACTGATTTTTTTCTACTTAACTTAAATTCGTCTTCAAAAAAAGCGACAATAGTTTGAATTAGGAACAGTGAGGAGGTTAGGCCTGCAAAGAAGAGTAGGAAAAACCATAAGAATCCTAAGAACTGCCCGGCAGGCATACTGGCAAATATTGCGGGGAGACTTACAAATCCGAGGTTAAAAGCGCCAGACTGAGCTATTGATATAGCCCCTGCAACTCCAAAGAATGCTACCGCTGCTGGAATAGCAATTGAACCACCTAAAACAACCTCAGCTGTTTCATTAATGGCTGCAGAGGAAAGTCCGTTTAATGCAACGTCTTGATTTGCTCTCAAATAAGAAGAATAAACGATCATGGAACCAAAGCCTAAGCTGAGGGTAAAGAACATTTGCCCAGCAGCCGCTACCCATACTCCAGGGTTCTTTAACGCATTTAAGTCCGGGGTCCAAAGAAAGTTAAGCCCTTCAATCGCATTACCACTTGGGGTTTCTAAAGTTAGAACGCGAACAAGTAGGATTATAGCCATTACAAAAAGAGCGGGTAATGCAAATTTTGCGAAGGCTTCAATTCCTCTTGAAACTCCTCTCAACAAAATGAATAAGTTGAGAGCTACAGTAACTATTAATGCAAAATAAGCCATATTGGAAGGACTTAACAAATCTCCCCCACCAGCTCCAATATATGATCCTAAGAAATTACTATAGGGCTTTAAGAATTCATCAGGGTTATTTGCCCCTACTGCTAGCTCAGGGCTTGTCCCTAAAAGAAAATGAATGGAATAACCCAATGTCCAAGACTCTATATATATATAATAAATTACAACTATAAGAGGAATCCAGAGACCTAATACTCCTATAATACGTGATATTGGACTTTTCCATATTAAGTTGAATATAGCTGGCGCGGTTCCATGCCCTCTAGCACCACCGTATCTTCCAATTGAGCACTCTATCCACATTAAAGGTATACCTATAACAAAAAAGGCAATGATATAAGGAATCATAAAAGCACCACCGCCATTTTCAGCTGCTTGAACTGGGAACCTTAAAAAATTACCTAGACCAATTGCGCCGCCGGCCATTGCTAGAATAAGTCCGGTTCTGGATTTCCATAGTTCTCTTGTGTGAGGTGCTTTCTTAGCCATTAGAATAATCCTGAAGCAAATTACGTTATTTTAAGTAATTTGTATTATTAAGCAAGAAGAAGTAATCATAGCTACTATGATTAAATTAATCTATGATTCAACGCTATATTTGCTCATTCTATTTTTTTTACTCTTGACAAACAACTTTATATCCTTATCTTAATACACCTTCAGTTTTAGATTACAAGGTTATAAGTTGCTATAACATAATTGCGTTTTATCTGATTTTTTTCATCGAGTCTACATATTTTATTATTATTTTTGAGTATTTGGGGCATGGTATGAATTTTAGACTATCAATCTTAAGGAGACTCTAAAGCTAATATGGCAACAGCAAAAAAAGCTACTAAGAAAAAGAGCACAAGAAAAGCAAAAACCACGTGGCAAGATGAAATCAAAAACATGTTACTTGCCATGAGAAAGGAATTGCTTCAAGAAGTATCACAGTCTATGAAGGCTGAATCTGATCATTTAAAACATGATATTGGTGATTTCTACGATCAGGCATCCAGCGATAGGGACAGAGAGCTATCTTTAATGCTAGCAGATAGAGAACGCGAAAAAGTGGTCTTAGTAGATGATGCATTAAAGAGAATTGAAAATGGCACATATGGAATATGTGATTCCTGTGATGAAGTTATAGACAAAGAGAGGCTAATAGCCATGCCTTTTACTAAACTTTGTCTTTCTTGCCAAGAAGATCTTGAAAGAGGATAGAACTACTTATTAAGATCTGACAATCCCTTGAGAAAGGGATTCTTAACTACAGCTTTTTCAGTTATGATTGAACTAACATTCTCATTTGGTGTTATATCAAAGGCGGGATTATAAACATTAACATCAGGTGCTATTCTGCTTCCTAATACATGCGTAACTTCATTAATATCCCTCTCTTCTATAGGAATATTACCACCATTGGGACAATTGTAATCTATTGTGGAGATAGGTGCGGCCACGTAAAAGGGTATACCGTGTGATTTAGCTAATACTGATATTGAGTAAGTACCTATTTTATTTGCAACATCTCCGTTCTCTGCAATTCTGTCTGCACCTACGACTACTGCGTCCACCATGCCTTTACTCATAATATGACCAACCATGTTGTCAGTAATAAGGGAAACGGAAATGCCGTCTTTATCCAGCTCCCAGGCTGTAAGGCGTGCGCCCTGAAGGAAAGGCCTTGTTTCTGTAGCAATGACTTTTATATTCTTACCAGCCTCTCTTGCTCCTCTAATGACCCCGAGAGCAGTGCCATACCCAGCTGTGGCAAGTGCCCCGGCATTACAATGAGTTAAGATAGTAGAATTATCAGGTATTAGCTCGGCTCCTACTCTTCCAATACTCCGACAGGTTTCAATATCTTCATGGAGGATAATATTTGCCTCCTCTACTAGCCTAGCTTTCATATCTCCAACGCTTCCATTTTGAGAATTTAACACCCCTAGCATTCTCTTGCCTGCCCAAAAGAGATTCACAGCTGTAGGTCTTGTAGCCATAATAACATCTGTAACTTTATTCACTTCTTTAATAAACTGATCTCTGTCCTCAATGGTTGTGTTGAGCGCCCCTAGAGCAATACCCATAGCCGCTGCTACGCCTATTGCAGGTGCTCCTCTAATGACCATTCTTTTAATTGCATCCGCCACTTCTTCGTAGGTTTCAAACTCCAGATAAATCTCGTCTTTAGGTAGACGTGTTTGATCTATCATTATTACTTTATTGTTTTTCCACTCAATCGTTTTAAATGATGACATATATTTCCCCTTAATCTGAAGCAGTTCTACAATTGCGGATTAGATTTTACTTTAGAGTATATTTTTATCAACCAACTACGAACTCAAGTGCTACCCAGTCCTTATCTACCCTCTCATTTTGAAGCAAGAATCCTGCTTCTTGAAGACCCCTTATCGCCTCTTCTCGTCTTTTGTACTGTATACCTGAAACCACCAATCTCCCAGGAGGAGATAATCTGGACAGGAACTCCTCTTTCATTAACAATATTGACTCAATATAAACATTCGCCACTATCAAATCGTACTGCCCCTTTGCACTTTGAATATAACCGCAGAAAAAGTTTATTTTATTGAGAACATCATTTTCATTAGCATTTTTTCTGGACTCCTCGATGGCTATTGGATCTGTGTCAAAACCCGTTACATCCCTTATCCCTAACTTGAGAGCTGCAATGCTTAAAATCCCGCTCCCGCATCCAACATCAAGCATATTTTTAATATTGCTTGTCTGAACAGCTTCCTCAATAGCCTCAATGCATAGTCTGGTAGTCTCGTGGTGCCCCGTTCCAAAGGCTTGCGAAGGATTTATGTCAATTACTATTTCATCACCCTCCGCTATATGTTCTTCCCAAGGAGGTCTTATAATTACTCTTTTACCAACTCTTATTTTCTTAAGGACACTCTTCCAGACCTCCCAACCAGACTGGTCTATATATTCGACTGTCACAGGACTGATAACAACACCTGAGATGGATTGCTTGAGTAGTTCTGAATACTCTTTCAATCTACTTATTACCATGTTAATGTCTGTTTCCATAGGAAAGTATGCTGACACCTCATAGAGTCCCTCTGCTCTTATGTCCTCTGCCACTCCAAGTGAGCCGAGTCCTAAAAGAAGGTCTGAAATTAAAGGTGTAGCCTGCTCTGAAACTTCTAATTTGAGTTGTGATAATCTAATTATATTCTCCCATTAAAATCTTTCATTACGACAGCAAAGTCATTTATCTTACACTCTAAATTCAAATAAGAGAAAAGATATTGCGAAATACATATCCAGATTGGTTCTCACTTGTGAATGCAAACCCTATTTGGGTTTTACAGAGATATTTGGAAGTGATATAATTTCCCCTTATGAATGAGAAGAGACGCAAAATATTTAAGGAGATTCTGATTAAGAAAATGGCGAGTCTTCTTGGAATAGCAGAAAGCACAGTTACCAGAATGAATGAGGGGGACGGCACCTTTCCAGACCCTATTGACCGCGCTATGACAGAATCCAGTACAAGTATAGAATTAAGGAAAAGAGACAGGGAAAGAAAACTTATATCCAAAATCCAGAAAGCTATACAAAAGACTGAGGATGGAACATACGGAATTTGTGAGATATGTGATGATGAAATAACTGAAGACAGGCTCATGGTAAGGCCTGAAACCACTCTATGTATCAGTTGTAAGGAAGAGCAGGAAAAAGAAGAAAAAAAATTTGGAAGATAAACCAATATTCTTTAAAACTTAATTACTTCCCCCGAAAACAAACCTTTCTAAGAAATCAGCATCGGATTCTTTTACGATTAACCATTTTCCATCTATTTGTGAAATTTGTATTTTTTCATTTACTTTAAACCGATTTTTTGTATCGTCGACCAAAGCATCAACAACTGTTAACTGAACAACTTCTGTAATACCATCTCTTTCATAAATACTTCTGTTGGCACTAGTAAGTTCTAAATCATCGAAGAGAGTAACATTAGACAAAAACTTTTTCTTAATCTCTTCTCTACCCATGACCTTATTATCTTCTTCTACACTATATTCAGGTGAAATTAAAGTCATGTAGAGATCTATATTCTTTGTCTCTATCGCTTCTTCTCTTTTGGAGAGCAAAGCCTCAATTTCTTCATTTTGAGAACTTTGGCAGGACACTATGAATAAGGCTAAAAGTAGGAAAAGGTAATAGTGGAATGTCATCCTTGTGACTGCTCTTCTATCTTATCCTGGGTTTCTTCCGGAACAGGTGGTGTCTTACCCTCTATATCATTTAGAAGGGAAGTTGCTTTGCTTGCATACTTTTCATCAGGATAAGTTTGGACTAATTGATTTAATGTCGCTCTTGCCAGATCATATTGATCTTGTTTTGCATATGCCCTACCCAGCAGATACATAGCTTCGGGCATTTGTTTAGTATCGCTATAATCCGCAACAACTACACCATATCTATGAGCTGCTGCTTTATAATTTTTGCGTTTGTTGTAAAAATTGCCGATGTAAATCTCTCTTTTAGCAAGTCTTTGCCTGCACTTTACTATGCGATGTTCTGCTTTTGGAACCAAGGGCGAATCGGGATATTTCTCAACAAAGATATTAAACCACTTTAAAGCCTCTCTTGTTTCTGTCGGATCCTGATCTGGGCTATTTATCTGTCTGGAATAAGATCTGGCTAACTGATAAGTGGCATAAGAAGCATCTTGGTGACCCGGATGCCTTTTTAGAAACTCTTCATACTCGATTGCAGCCTGTTCATATTCTCCTTTTTCAAAGAAAACATCACCAGTTCTAAGTTCTGCAAGTGTTGCATAAGGACTATATGTATATCTTAGTTGAACTTCCTTAAGGTATTTAAGTATAGTTTCATAATCCTTACCTCTAAAAACCCATGGAAAACCACCACCGTCTGAATTCATCCTCTCCATAGCGCCTTCATACAACTCCTGATCATTTAAGCCCTTAGGCACAGTTCTGGAGCCACAATTGACGACAAACATCAACGATAGTGAAAGAAAAAGCAATAATAATATTCTATTCATGAAGTCTATAGTATTTAGATAAAAGTTTACGTGTCAAGTTTTATTCGGTTCTCGAATTATATATTAACTAGAGTTTAAGACTTATACCAGAGGAACATTAGCATTACAGCTATAAATATAAAAAATCTGAATCAAAAACATCTCTATTGGAGAATCTGAGTAACGCGGTTACTTATCCCACAGGAAGCACCAGTCTCGGTATAGGCCTGCATATGTACTGTTACACCCGAACCGTTAAGAGGTATTGGGACATTAAGCGTAGCTATACCACTACCGTCCGCTGTTGTCATTGCTATATTAAATTGGCTGGTCAGGTCTAAAGTTTGCCCGTTGCATATACCGCCGGAAATTACACTGGATCCGATATTAAAGGAGTACTTAAATTGTATTGTTTCTCCTGGAGGTGCTCCAGTCACTTGA
>BQJP01000021.1 GCA_021604765.1 Thermodesulfobacteriota bacterium | reverse complement strand
CCTTTGCTTTCATGATATTTCCTAATCATGTCAACTGTTTGTTCTGTGGTAAATGGGTTTTTTTCATCAGGTGGAATGTCTCTTACCATAATTAGGCAAGGAACTCCTTTATCTAGTTTCTGTTTTACTAGGGTTACATGCCCGATATGGTATGGCTGATACCTACCAATAAAAATAGCTCTTTTGCTTTTATCAGGCTGTATATCAGGATGGCCATGATTTGTAACTGTCCATTCACTCATTATAAGTCTCCTTTAATGGTAATTTAGATTATGTTAATGGATATTGCAGGATTTGATTAGTAAGACGAAAACATTGCAACATCAATCATCAAATTAAACAAAGCTCTGATTATACCAGTCCACACTCATTTTTCAATTTGAGTTAATTTATCATTTTATGATTAGAAAGAGTGTTATATCATTGGGGGCAGATTAGTTAATCAAACACATTATTTAGAGGATATTCAGATATTAATTTATAGCTCAGGATCCCCAATTACCTATTTTAGTTTGCTTTTTCAAAGAGTTCTCCAGTAGGTTAAGAAAGACAGTCCTTTTCACTTCTTTTCCTCCTAAACTAAGCATATGATCATTTGGGACTTGAGAATCAATAAAATCAAAATCCCAAGACCTAAGTTTCTCAACTAAAGAATATAACGCAACTTTAGATGCATTACTCATTTCAAAAAACATGGATTCCCCAAAGAAAACACCGCCTAATGACACACCGTATAACCCCCCTACAAGTTTCCCCTCATGAAAAGTTTCAACAGAATGCGCATACCCTTCAAGATGCAACTGGATATAAGCCTCAATCATTTCATCTGTTATCCATGTTCCATTTTGCCCTGCTCGTTCAGCTATTGCGCATTTTGTAATTACATCCTTAAATACAGTATCGAATCGCACTTCATAAATTTTAGACCTGATAATTTTTTTTAGCTTGCTGGATACATGCAGATTATCAAAAAAAACAATTAGTCTAGGATCCGGCGAAAACCACATAATGGGATCACCTTCAGAGTACCAGGGGAAGATGCCGCTTCTATAAGCCAAAAGTAATCTCTCTACAGAGAGATCACCACCGATAGCAAGCAATCCGCTAGATTCTGCATCTTGTGGCTTAGGAAATACCAAAGAATCATCAAGTATATAAACTGTCATTTGATTGAGTATTTATGAAAATTGGTTACCTATCAGTATGCCCCAAAGATTTCTCTGGAGCTATTTTATCTCTGACCAACTTCTTTATTTCTTTTATATCAGGAAATCTACCTTTATCTCGTAGAGACCATATAATTTGGTTATTTAGCTTAATTTCAAATATTCCACCTGTTCCTGGTCTTAAAGAAACTTCTGAAAGCTCATCATCAAAAGAAGTTAAAAGCTCTTGTGCAATCCAACTAGACCGCAGTAACCAGTGGCACTTTTTACAATAAACAATTTCAATTCTATTAACTTTCATTATACCTCTCAAATATTATTATGCCTTATTTTATAAGTCCTGTTTTTAGAGTTTGATACGAACGTACAAAAAACAATTGAATTTAAAAAAAATTTGTGAGATAATCGATTCAAAATAGAATTCCTTAAGATGGAGGTCGTTAATGTTCAAAGAATTTAGAGAGTTTGCTATGCGAGGCAACGTAGTGGATATGGCGGTTGGTATTATCATTGGAGCAGCATTCGGAACGATTGTTCAATCTCTTGTAAAAGACGTTATTATGCCACCAATTGGCTTGGCACTCGGCAACGTTGATTTCTCTAATCTCTTTTCTGTACTTAAAGAAGGAGTTCCGCCTGGACCCTATGCAGCTCTAGTTGAAGCACAAGAAGCCGGGGCTGTAACAATTAACTATGGAGCATTTATTAATACAATTATTACTTTCTTGATTGTAGCATTTGCGGTGTTCCTATTGATAAGAAGCATTAACAATATGAAGAAAAAAGAGGAAGAAGCTCCTGCTGCTCCTCCGGAACCTTCTAAAGAAGAAACACTTTTAACTGAAATCCGCGATCTTTTGAAACAAAAGTAATAATAGAATTATAGGCTGGTCTGATTATTCCTCAGTTGCAGCATCAGAAGCTTCAACCTTATCAGGTGCTTTAGTTTCATCTGATGCCTCAATACTGCTTGCTGATTCAGGCTCCTGAACTTTTTCTTTTTTCTTGCCGGAATTAAGAGGTTTAACCAAAGTTACGGGGATATTGAGTGTTTGCTTAATAATCCCTAATAGACCGGCGCCAATTGTATGAGGAGAGAGTTCGGAAATTTTAGGATCAGAGATATCCCCGGTCACTTTAATAGGAATTGAAACAACATCTTTTCCCAAAACAGCACTAATCAAAGGAATTTTTTCTATTACTGAATCAACGGCCATTACCGGAATCACCATGACTTTAAGATCTAGCTGATCATTTACAAGATCGATCGAACCTTCACATACAACTTTGAGCGAAGGACCATCCATCGCGGCTTCTTTAATAATCAACTGGCCCTCGTTTATATCAGCGTTAGCCATAATATAATCATATGGAAAACCTTCATCTTCATAATCAATACTATTACCCCTAAAAATTTCGCCGAAATTAAGCGCTGAGAAAAATCTTGCAAGTCCACCATATTTACTAACTCTTCCCCCATTTGATGTAAGCTCTAATTCTCCCTCAAGAGACTTCATAACATCTACAATCTCTCCATCAGAATTAACTGTGCCACCTAAATTAAAGTCTCCAGTGATTATTCCGGCTTTATCAAATAAGCATTGAATGGCATTGGCCAAACTCTCTTCCTCAGAAAAAGGCTCAAACTCAAGTTTTAATGTTGGGGAAGTTATCTCAAGTAAACCAGGTGTCTTGATACCGCAGAGATTTGCTTCATTTACATTCACATCAATTTTGTTGCCAAGTAAGGAAACCTCTGCATCCACAGTATCCCAATCGAAACCTTTATATGTAAAATTATCGGATTTCACTGCAACCTTACCATTAAGTGAAGTCCTAGCCTTAGTGGAATCATCGGTCTCGGGTAATTCAGATTCACCACCAGTTTCTAATCGTGTATCGACTTCTAAAACCTTCCATTCAAGTGATTCAGCAACAATATTCATATTTAAATCAATCTCTTTACTTACATTGCCAGTTTTAGAATTACTTGTGTCATTAGGTGTAGAAGAATTAGAGCTAGGAATTTTTTGCACTACTAAACTGGAATCAGAAATTGAGACGGGGCTAAGTATGTCCAGCTGCTCAGGAACACTAAAATAATCAGAGAAAAGCTTTGCTTCATCTGCAAGCATATCGCCATAAAAATCCATAGTTAATTTCAAGTTGTCTCTAAAATAATCTTTTAAGACTGCCCCGACACTCATTAGACTGTCTTTGATTTGAACACTCGCATTAGATAAAGTCATGTTTTGAGAGGAAGATTCAATTTCAGCTTTTGTTACTGTCATTACACTCCCAAACCCATCTAGATTGACATCAATTTTATCAACATTTCCCTGAGCATTTATTTCCCACTGATCTGATTGGGATACCGGACCAGTAAAATCAACAGTAGAGAAAAATGCTGAACCAGCCATGGAATCAATATGTCTTAAATGAGGCCTTATTATTTCAAAAGAGTTGAGCCAAGGAAACATTATGCTCAAATCAATATTTGCCTGCTTAGTTCCAATTTTGATGAATTTATCATCTTTCCAGTGGTAATAGCCTGTAGTCTGGGGAGCAACAAAATTGCCTATGGCGACATTTAGGCCTTCAAAGTCAATTGACTTATCAATTTTTGTAAATGTAAATTTGTTGCCTTTTATATTTACAGGTTCAGGAACTCTTTTATAATCTCCAGTTATATCTAGAGAAGTAACATCAACAATAGTATCTGGTGATTTTTTGGTATCCCCTATCTTTAATTTACCACTAGCTGTACCTTGAAGGTTTTCAATTAGGCTCAACTCATATAGAAAACCCTTGTCATCAATAAACTTTTTAATTATGCCAGGAATCTCCGCTGCGTCCGCGTCTACATCTATATCAAGATGCAACGGACCAATTGGTCCCTCAATACCAATGATAAATGTCCCATCGTATCCAGTTGAATTCCCTGATTTAGCCTTTAGATTTGTACCTTCAAGCTTACCGTTACCAATTACAGCATCACCGGACACATCAGTTAAATCAAAGTTCCCAATAGGTACGAAAATATTTCCATTAACCATATTGGCTTTTATTTCAAAGTTGTCACGTTTCCATAGGTCTTTAAAGTTTTCTCCACTTGCTTGAAGAGTAACCTCAGGAACAGTCCCGCCTCTTACTATATCAAAAATTAAATCTACAATTCTATCTCCGCCAGCTATAAAAAGAACAGCGTCTCGTGAAGATTCAACATTAACATCAGTCCCGATTAGGTTTAAATTAACCCTATTGCTTGACCTATCAATATGATGCTCGCCACTCGCTTTTACATCCGGATGGATGAACTCAGCGCTATTAATGGTAAAAACAGATTTGTTTTCATCTAGATAAAGATCTGTATCAATTTTCTTTCCACTGATCTTAAATTTTTCATCACCTTTGGAAAGTGTTATTTCCGAATTAGCAACCACTAAATTGCCTTTAAAGATTTCAAGCTGCTGAGAACTATAATTCAGATTCAAGTCTAACTTGGATTCCAATTCTAAGTCATTTTTGGGAAGGACATATTTTTCAAGCATATGTGGTTTAAAACCAGTGAAGCTTATTACACCATCGGCATCATAAGATTTTGTATTGATTGAGCCTTTAAGAGATATTATTCGGCTTATATTAGAGTTAGCATTTATTTGATAACTCAAAACATTATCCGGAAAAGATATTACAGCATTCAGATTATTGAAATTAAGAAATTCTCCATCTTCATTCATTATTTGCAATTTAGCTCTGTATGCTCGAGCATCGAGACCTTTTTCATGAGAATTTAGATGATCCAATGCTTGAACAACCTTCTGCTTAATTTCATCAAAAGAGAAGGACTCTTTATCTTCCGATTCAGTCTCCTCCGTCATGTCACTTAGATAAACAGTTATATCGGGACTGTAAAACCTAAGTGTTGATATCTCTACATCGCCATATAAAAGAGGAAGTATCTTAGGAAAAACCATTAGTGATTCAAAGCTTCCCTTGACCTTCTCAGGGACATTAAATTCCCCCTTCCTGATAACAATATGGGGCCAATGAAAGAAATAAAGGTTCATGCTCTCATAGTGAACATCCCCACCAATTTTTTTTGAAATAATAGTATCTATCTTTTGTTGAATAGAATCTTTCTGTATCAAATGAGAAGCAATATAAAAAGCTGTACCAATTAAAATTACGATTATTAGTACAGTTACTGAAAGCCATATTGAAACTTTTTTAACTCTCTTCACTTGTGCCGCCTAGTAGGTTTGTAACAAATTCCATCTTTTATTAGATTTATTTTACTTGTTATAATATTAACTTACAGATAACGATTGTACAATCAATTTATATGTATTAACAGTTAGATCAACACAACACTTAAGAAATTACTTTCACTTTGTTAAAGAGTAAATTTTAACAGAAAAAAACCCTATTTAACCACTAACCGGGCTGTTATCTACTTTACTCTTAATAAATAGTATAGCTAATACTGCTCCTATACTAGACAGTATAGCTGTGAAAATCAGCCCACCGCTAACACCGGTTATATAGGCATGTTCTACATGGGCAAAAACAGTATCAAACTTCTGCTGACCCAGACTATCTAATATTTCCTGACTACTTCCGCTGCCTACAACAAAATTAGTAATTTCTGACAGCTCAGATTTTGATATATTCAGGCTTGAATCACTTAATCTTTTTATTAGATCATTTTGAGCAAGGTCTGTAAATATTGTTGTTGCCATAGCAAGACCAAATGCTCCGCCGACCAATTGGAACATATAGATAATACCACCAGCCAAACTACCTCTTGATTCACTCACAGCACTAATCCCAGCTGTTGTAATCGAAGGCACTGCAAAACCTAAACCAACACCACATAGTATAAAAGCGGGGATTAATCCATAGAAACTAGAGTTAAGCCCAAACAAAACTACACCAAGTATCCCTAAAACACTCAAGACTATTCCAATGAATATTGCTAATCTTGCTCCAATTTCGTTGTAAATTTTAGCAGACATCGCCGATGTTCCGGAAAAGAACACGAGCATTGGAACAAGAACCGCACCTGCCTCTAACGGTGTATAATTAAGGAACTTTTCTAAGTACTGGGTGACGTATAGTAAAATCGCAAAAAATCCAGGTATATAGGTAAACATAACAAATCCTGCTATCATGAATTGAAAATTTCCCATCACATCACTGGGTATCAGTCCATCATCTTTTCTCTTTTCTACAATTAAAAATAAAGCCATGAACAGTGCAAAGATAACTAAGAGAGAGATTGTCTTATACGAAGTCCAGCCCCAAGAAGGAGATACATTTAAAGCATATAGAAGAGCTACTAAAGATACCGAGATCGAAACAATTCCAAAATAATCCACATCACTCTTTCCTTCCTGAACTTCTTGCTTTCCGACCTCTAGATAAGTAATAATCCCTGCAATAACGCATACAGGGACATTAACAAATAGCACCCAGCGCCACGATGCAAACTCAGTCAGAGCTCCACCAACCAGTGGACCCGCTGCATTTCCTACCCCGGCAATAGCTAAAAGTAATCCACCGGCAAGACTCTTTTGGTTTTCAGATACTGCAGAATAAAGAATTCCAATAATACTTGGCCACAACATTGCTCCCCCTACCCCTTGAATAACCCTAGCAGCAATTATCATCCATGCACTAGTTGATAAAGCGCCAGCTAGTGAAGAAAGACCAAAGACAAATAATCCCATGAAAAATATCTTCTTGCGGCCAAATATATCTGCCAGTCGGCCGAAAGTTACCATCAAGACACCAAATGATAGTATGTAACCATTAACTAGCCATTGTATGGTTTCAACATCGGTTTTAAATGATTTCTCAATAGCAGGTATAGCAACATTAATAGCTGTGATATCCATTGCAACGGCTAAAATTCCCAAGCCCATTGCAAAAAAAGTAAGTATCTGTTTACGAGTCATTGAATCTTTCTCTCTATTTATGCTATCTTAACCTATTAGGGTTAGTCTATGATATTCTTGACTTTACTTTGTCAACCAGATATCACTGAATAATCAAAGATAACACACACGGAGGAAATTAGTATGAGATTTTTAAGCATATTTTTAGTATTAGTATTTGCTTTCCTTTCTATATCAGTATCCGCTAAAGTTGTAGGAAAAGATGTTGAGTACACCGCAGACGGTACAACTTTAAAAGGGTACTTAGCCTATGACGATAGTGTTAAAGGTGAAAGACCGGGAATATTAGTAGTTCACGAGTGGTGGGGACACAACGACTATGCAAGAGCAAGAGCAGACAAACTGGCTGCACTCGGCTATACAGCTCTTGCAGTAGATATGTATGGGGACGCTCAGAATGCTGACCATCCGGAAAAAGCTGGAGAGTTGGCAGGATCAGTTCTGGGCAACTTAGATGTTGCAGAGGCCAGGTTTACAGCAGCTATGAAATTTCTTGAGGAACAAAAGACTGTAAATTCTGAGTATATAGCGGCAATCGGATATTGTTTTGGTGGAGCAGTAGTTTTAAATATGGCCCTTAGAGGAGTTGATTTAGATGGTGTTGCTAGCTTCCATGGGATTCTTCCACAAGAAGCCCCTGAGAACGCTAAGCCTACAGCTGACATAGTTGTATTCCATGGCGGCGATGATCCATTTGTACCAAAAGATCAATTCGACAAATTCAGAAAGATCATGCAGGACACTGACGCTAACTACGAATTGGTAGTTTATCCAGGAGTTCAGCACAGTTTCACAAACCCAGATGCAGACAAGTATGGAAAGAAATTTGAACTTCCGCTCGTATATGACAAAGACGCAGACGAGAAATCTTGGGAACAAACTCAAGCTTTCTTAAAAAGAATTTTCCAACCTGAAAATAATTAAGACATAAAAAGATTAACTAATGGGGGAAGCTCAAGCTTCCTCCATTATTACGATAGAATCCATACTCAAAGATCAACCTCTAACTGCATTCCCATAATGACCGCGTTTGGAATTTCGTCTCTTCCACCTGGGTGAACTATCCACTGAAGATCTGGTTGGACCTTTAACCAGGGAGTTGCCTGAATAATGTAAGTTAGTTCCATCATCAGTTCATAGTCCCTATCTTTTAAATCTTCACTGAGTGCGCCGTATGCAAAACCAAATACTGTCTTATCAAAGTTTCTTTGTGGTATTAACCCTTTATAAACTAGACCGCCGGAGAGAAAAAATGGGAAAGTGTTAATACTTTCCTCAGGAAATACTGTGAAAGTTGCCCACGGAGTAAGACCTTGATTATCTTTCTCTGTTTCGCGATAAACCATATGTTCAGCCAACCAATAAAACCCGTAATTTCCTTTTTCTTTGTCAGGGTCGTTTTCCAGCTTTTTAAATTTTCGAGTGTCATAAAACCCGCCGAATTTAAATGTCCCCTGTAACCACTCTGAACTTGAATCTTGATTACGTAGGTATACTACTTCGCCAATCAAAATAACCCCCTTACGAAATGAGAAATCCACTCCATGAGCACTATCTCTTCCGACATTAGGATTAGAATTATAAACTCCTGCTAAAATTTCAAGACTCTTGAGCGGTTTTAGCCGTGCTCTTGCAGCCCAGCCAGCAGAAGGAATGATTAAGAAACCTTCGTCATTTATTGGAATACTTATGGGATTTCCGTCAATTGAAGTATTTACATAATTATAAAATATCGGTGAAGTTGCAAACTCATCACCCACAGCTTTACGCCCGACTGCAATGTTGAGCTTGTTATCAAAAAAGTCGCTGACCAAAAATAATTGATATAGACTTACCCTCTGCCCGCTAAATACTTGTGAAGCAGTAAAGAAATTTCCTATATCCTCATTACTCAAACTTTTACCCGATGCCCAGGAACCTGAGACTATAAGTTTTGTGCTTTTAATACTAAGAAGTTTCTCCAAATCAAATCTCAAATATGCATTTAAAAGACCCGCGTACTGAACTCCTTTTCTTTCGCCACCAGCGGGATTGCCAAGTACAGAAAAATAGTATCTAGCAAATGGTGTAATACCCATTTCATTTAATTTAGCTCTGGATCCTCCCCAATCACCAGTCAAATAATTTTTAGAATCATACTGCTCATAAGAATTCAAATCTCTATTATAGGACAAGGGGGTTTGGGCTGAAGATTGAATATTAACAGCGAATATACAAGCAGATAATAGTATTAATAATTTAAGGCTATTTATTACCATTGGAATTGCAGAAGTTTACTATTTGGTTTAACCAGCTGCAAATACTTTATCTTTAGTCAGATATAAAAAAACCGGATTAATACTATAAACTAGTATTAATCCGGCAGTAAATATTCACATTGCAATTGCTTATTGAAATAGATCTAGTTACCTATGCTCTGGATTCTCGTAATCAAAACGGCATCCAGCGTCCCATTCTGAGCGCTGGTTACCATGAGCTGGAATTCCACCAGCATCTTTGAGCAGCCTGGCTATATGCATTAAGTTCCAGGTCATGAAAGTGGTATTCCGGTTTGTAAAATCATTCTCTGGGCCACCGGAGCCTGGATCAAGATAAGAAGGCCCGGGACCCGCCTCACCAAGCCATGCAGCATCAGCTTGGGGTGGGATTGTATAACCTAGGTGCTGCAGTGAATACAAGATGTTCATCGAGCAGTGCTTGGCACCATCTTCGTTCCCTGTAATGAGACAGCCTCCGACCTTACCGTAGTCAGCATACTGACCATGTTTGTTAAGCAAATGGGAGTTAGCATAGAGCCTTTCAACCACTTGTGTAGCAACTGATGTTTTTTCTCCGAGCCATATAGACGAACCGATAATTAGAATGTTTGCAGCTTCTACTTTTTTATAAATCTCAGGCCAGTCGTCCTTTTCCCAGCCATGCTCAGTCATATCAGGATAAACACCTGTAGCTATGTCATAATCAATCGGGCGAAGGAGATCGACAGTGATTCCGTTTTTTTCCATAATAGCTTTAGAAATGTTAATAAGCCCTTCGGTGTGTGACAACTCTGGAGATTTCTTTAGAGTACAGTTCAATATTAATGCTTTGAGATCAGAAAAATCCCATTTGCTATTCTCGCACATCGCTAACTGCTTTTCATTTAATTCCATAATAATCCTCCTGTATTTTGAATTACATAAATAATCTCTTTTTGTATCTTTAGTTAGATATACGTTTTACCTTTGTAAAGAGATTCAATTATATTCCTTAACACCTATTTCTTATGTAAAGATGAATGCAATACCTATTCCAACCGCCAGGATTAGGAAGCTCAATATCGTCATTTTTCCAATCTCATAATGGCTTGGTTTCTCCATGTTCATAGCACTTTGAGCTGCTTGTCCCTGATCCTGTTCAACTCGCTCGCCCTTAGGTCTCACAGTCATCATGCCATGCTTTAAGTGATTAGACACAAGCCACCAGTTCATAGGATAGGCCGCTATAAACCCAGCCAAAAGAGCCATTGACATTATAAACCAGAATGCCACGCTCAAAGGACTCTCACTCCCAGGAACATTCGCTTTAGCTATCGCTGATAGAGGAACCATTGCCGACATAAGACAGTTCATTGAAAGAAGCTCAGGAATAAACGTATTTTTGAGCGCTTTTGAATACGAGCCACCCGCGGTATCCTTCATAAATAAAGCTTGAAAAATAGTCCAGCCGAAACCAAATCCCAAAACATATTCAAGTGCAATATCGGCAAGCATGGCGAGAGATAGTACGCTACCTAATACTGCCCCAACCAATATCCCTACACCGTCGCCAGCCACGCAGTGCATTGTAGAGCCAAGAACCTGACGCCATCTTACAGCTACAAAACGCTCATGCAATCCTGTAAGAGGCTCTCGGCAACCTAAAACATATAGGAATGCACCAAAAGGTCCCGTATACAAAGTCAGAAGTATAAAACCCCACTTTAAAACTTTAGATTCAGGAGTGCTGCGAATATCCACAGCAACAAAAGCAACAGACATGGCAGTCAGAATAAACCAAACCAGCATCACTCCATTTAGCATGGATTTCCCTCCTTTGTTCCTCTAACTATTAAGAACAATATTAATACTTATGAAATTTTTAATCAAGATTTGCTTTGACTAGGTTTAAGGTAGGTTTCGACCAAGAAGCATA
Organism: Thermodesulfobacteriota bacterium; assembly: GCA_021604765.1. GTDB lineage: Bacteria > Desulfobacterota_D > UBA1144 > Nemesobacterales > UBA2774 > CR02bin9. The sequence continues at coordinate 34,063 of BQJP01000021.1, read as the reverse complement.
GATATAAATATTTGGATTTTATTGCCGTCGACAGACCGCTCATAATTATCCATCGAGACGTGCTCGTTTTGGTTATTAAGATTAATCGAGATGCCCCATAGAGGCTTGATAGAATTTGGCAAAATGCCCATTCTCAAGTCTCCTATGGTACCTGGGTAATCGGGATGAACAACAAGGTAATCTCTAGCAAACTTTCTAAAACGTCTAATGTCGCTATAAAAAACTGAGTCAAGATCTAAAGTATCCAACTCCACTTCAGGAATAAAAACTTTAATTGAGTCACCACTATAAATTTTTGGTTCTGAAAACGGACTAACTCGAATTGCCTGAACATAATATCGATCATCGTCTTTATAAATTGATCGCCAGACAAAAAGGTTTCCAATAGAAGGATGAACCATAACCATTTCAGCCGTGTGCTCTCTTGTGCTCGCCAAAGCTAATAGAGCCTCTTTAGCCTCTTCTCTCTGATATAGACCGAAAAGAAGATAACTTATTGCAAAGATAAGACCGATTCTAGCTGTAAAGATCGATTTCCTAAACACAGCAATCAGAACTAATAATAGTAAAGGAATAGTAAACAGGGGATCTATGATTGAAATATTATTCCAGGCCAGCCTAGCGTTAGAAAATGGCCAAAAAAGCTGAGTTCCGTAATTTGTACAGACATCGAGGAAACAATGAGTTCCATATCCTAAAACTGCATAGAAATAAATCTTCCAGAAACTAAGCCGTTTTTTCAAGAAAAGCCAGCAAAATCCTGCTGCTACTAGACCTCCTATGGGAATAAAGATTAGAGAATGAGTAAATTGCCGATGATAGTCTAAAAACAGTAAGGGATCTGTAGAAGAGCGAATGACTACATCTAAGTCTGCAAGCAATCCTGACAAGAATCCTATTAAAGCCGCCAGTCTTATTTCTTTCTTATTCGAGACGCTTTGGGGAAGTACTGATCCGAGTAATCCCTGGCTCACAGGGTCCATAAACTATCCTTGTTCAGAATTAAAATTAATATGGGAATAAGTGTAGCACAGGTTTAATTAAAGAGTTGTCCAACCACCATCGATTACCAAATCGGAGCCTGTCACATATCTGGCGTCATCGCTCGCTAGATACAAGACAGCATGCCCTACTTCAACTGCTTCTGCTCGTCTAACAAGGGGTATCATATCGGCTGCAATTTTATCTAACTGCTCATCGGCATCTGGGGGATTGCCCATAAACTCAGGGTCCATTTTAGTTTTTATATACCCAGGACATACCGAATTCACTCTGATATTTTCACTTGCATGATCCAGTGCCATACTTTTAGTAATCTGTCTAACAGCACCTTTAGAGGCATTATAGGCAACGCAATCTTCCATTCCGACTATGCCAAGAACAGAGGAGTTATTTATTATAGCTCCACCACCATGTTTGGCCATTAAAGGAACTACATATTTACTAACTAAAAAAACACCTTTAACGTTTATGCCCATTGTTCGGTCCCAAACGTCCATAGAAGTTGTGACAACAGTTCCAGCTTCATAAATCCCTGCATTGTTAAATAAAATATCTATTCTTCCGTGTTTATTATAAAATTCGTTTACCACTCTTTTTACATCCTGCTCGTTTGAAACGTCTCCCTGATAGGCAGTGATCTCTCCTGGGCCATTAGCTTCTTCAACTGTATCATGTAGTCTAGCTTCGGTCCTGCCCATTATTCCAACTTTTGCGCCTTCTTCACAGAAAAGATGAGCTGTTGCGCGCCCGATTCCATCCCCACCACCTGTTATTAGTGCTGTCTTACCCTCTAGTCTCATAACCCTGTCTCCTTTAAAAACGATCTACAGCTTATAGAAGTTTAATTATTTTAGTTCACGAAAACAAATTAAATCCCAGGTCCACATTCTATGCTCGTCTCATCGAGCCCCGGTCCTATGTGGAGTTTTTCATTTGCATCTCTCAGCGCCGTCCTAACCCCTTCCTCTATAACTGGATGATAAAAAGGCATTTGCAACATCTCGGGAATACACATTCTCTTCTGGTGCGCCCAGGCAAGCAGATGTGCAATGTGCTCAGCACGTGGACCAAACATCTCTGCACCCAGGAATATTCCTGATCCATACTCTGCATATATATAGAGCATGCCTTTGTTTTTAAGCATGACTCGGCTTCGGCCCTGGTTTTCAAAAGATACTTTCCCTGTTACAAAACATTTATTTGGAGTTTCTTTTAATTGATTGTAGCTACTGCCTACAAGAGCAATTTGAGGATCAGTGAATACAACAGTTATCGGGCTTGTCCTCTGACCTGCATGTACTTCAGGGAATGTTCCAGCATTCTCGCCAGCTATTCGACCCTCATCCGCAGCTTCATGTAACAATGGAACATCATTGTTAGCATCACCTGTTATAAAGATAGAACTACTACCACACTGAAGAGTATATCTGTCAAAGATGGGGATGCCTCTTTTATCTAGTTCCAAACTAGTATTCTCCAGACCTAGATTTTTAACATTAGGGGTTCTTCCGGTTGCCGCGAGTAAGTAATCAAAGTTTTCGCTGACCTCATCCCCGTCTAAGTTTTTATAAGTGATTACAACCTGATCTCCAACTTTTTTAACATCTAAAGTATCAGCATCTGTATCAATATAAAACTCATCTTGAAAAGTTTTATCTGCATACTCAATAATTTCCGGATGATTCAAAGGTCCCACTAATCCGAATTTGCTCAATATTTTTGTTCTTACTCCAAGACGATGAAGTGCTTGTCCAATTTCAAGCCCAATTATTCCTGCTCCAAATATGACTACGGATTCAGGCAGGTCCTGCCAATAAAAAACATCGTCATTTACAATTAACCTATCACCTGCCGGCTCAAACATAGGAAGGATAGCTGGTGATGACCCAGTTGCTATCACTATTGAAGCGGCCTCTATTTTAGTATGATCGTCAACTTGTAGGGTCTGATCATCTACAAAACGAGCGTAACCTGTGATCTTGTTTTCTGAAGGAATAGCATCAACCGTATCTAATACAAAACCTACAAAACGGTCTCTCTCACTCCTGACCCTTTCCATAACTTTTACGCCGTCTATGATTGTTTCGCCTTTAGGAGAAATTCCAAAACCCGGGGCTTCCTCAATTGCATGAGCAGCTTCCGCAGCAGAAATCAGAAGTTTGCTCGGCATACATCCTACTCTTGCGCAAGTAGTGCCGTAATCCCCGCCTTCTATTAGAACTACATCCTCGGCATTTTCCTTTGCTTTTCTGTATGCGACCATCCCAGCGGTTCCACTGCCAATTACCGCAACATCAACTTTAATTTCTTTCAATGCCTTCTCCTTATAACTTTAAACTACCAAAAAGGTTATTTAATTAAAAGTTGTGCCCCTCTTTCCGCAGCCTTCTCGTCCATAACTGGTGGTCTAGGAACATCCATGCCACGCTTAACGGCTGGTCTCTCGCCAACAGTCTCTTTCCACCTTCTTAGGTGATCCAAGTCGTGGACTTCTATCCCAGCCCAATCATGAACATGTACCCACGGATATGTGGCGATATCAGCTATCGAGTACTGATCTCCAGCCAAGTATTCATTATCTTTCAATCTCTTATCGAGCACTTCATAAAGTCTTCTGGTTTCTTTTTGATAACGATCTATTGCGTACTGAATCTTCTCAGGGGTATATCTGTAAAAAACATTTGCTTGGCCCTGCATTGGGCCAATTCCAGCTTTTTGAAACATTAACCACTGAATGACTGTTGAGCGGCCTTTTATATCTGAAGGCATGAACTTCCCTGTCTTTTCTGCAAGGTAAATTAAAATTGCGCCTGACTCAAATACTGCGAAACCATCTTGATCATGATCTACAATGGTTGGTATGCGACCGTTTGGATTTAATTCCATATACCAGTCTTCTTTTTGCTCCATTTTGCCCAGTTTTAAGTGCTTTACTGTATAAGGAAGCCCAACCTCTTCAAGCATAATAGAAGCCTTCCTGCCATTTGGTGTTGTAGATGTATAAAGATCAATCATTTATAACTCCTATGGATGTATTGGATGTGTAATTATAAACCATACAACAATATCAGATTTTAATATTAAGTGACAATAATTTAGTTGGAAAAACAGGTGCTTAAGATTCAAAAGAAAAATCAACTACTGATTGAAGATATTATTAATGACTGCAGTAAAGAATTTTAGTTCAGAAGTATCTAGGTTAAATCAATTATCTTCGTCTTTAAAACCAGCATCAGCATGTGAACCATCACAATAAGGTTTATTTTTAGAAGCTCCGCAGCGGCAAAGCACATAGTGCTCTTTAGAAGGCGGCTGCAACTCATCTTCAACTTTAATCTCTATGCTACCCGTCACATTATAAGGTCCGTTTTTCGTTATTATGATTTCGGGGTCTTGTTCAAAGTCTCTTTGATGTGTACCATTTACAGAATAACTCAATGCTCCTGAAGGACATTTCTTAACTACAGATATAACTTCTTCCACGCTCGCATTATCAGGCGTAATCCAAGGACGCTCTCCTAGGCGGAATACATTGGGTAGATTCTTAACACACTCTGCAGCATGTGAGCAAATTACGCGGTTATCGTAAACTGCTATATCCTCTCCGGCGTACTCTCTTTCTTTATTTATTGGTTTATCAATTTCTCTTTTTCCTGAAAAGCCAACTTTTTTATGAGTCCCATCACAGTAGGGCTTATTAGAGGAATACCCGCATCTGCATAGAGCAGTCACCTTCTCAGTTTCTACTTCTTCCCCTTTGGAGTTCGTTAAGCTTCTAATACCCTTAACAATCAACGGTCCATCTTCCAATATATCTATAGTCACATTCTTACTTTTGTCACCAGGCATAAAACTTGCTCCTTTATTATTTAAGACTAACTAATAACTGAGAAATAATAAGCGTTATTTAATATTTTGAGATATTGGATCTAAGATCAAATTCATCTAAGTTCCAATTTGCTCTTTTGGCCCCTGCAAGATAAGCGCTTTCCAAATAATCCATTAGAGCCTCTCTAGGTGATTCATAATTTCTTAGATCATCATACATTAACACTGCCATAGCTCCATTATCGGTATTCCACATGGCTTCTTTTGGAGAAAGAGGCTCTTCTGCCAGTCCTTCTGGTTCAGGGTATGTGTAGGAATAAAATGCTGGTGCTCTAACATTCTCGTCCCCTGCCCAGAATCCAAAACTTATTACTTCATGAGAATATGCCTCTTTATCTGCATTAGTACCACCTTGCATAGCTGGAGCTTTATTTCCTGAAAATCTGGTAACTGCCAAGTCAGCATGATGCCAGTAAAGATGTACTGGTGTACTTTTTCCTATAAATTTGGCCCTAAATTCTTCAAAGACCGAATTCACCTGTACCAATATACGCCAGTACCTGTTCACATATTCTCTGTCATAGGATGAGTGTTTATTATCAGATTTAAAAGGTTGTTCACTAAAAGGAACATCGTATGGAGCAGGTCTAATATTCACATCAACACCCAGCTCATGAAGTAAAGAAAATATTTTGTCATAGAATTCTGACACTGAAATTCCTTCAAGACTAAAAGACTTATCTTGTCCCCTGCTAGTAGTAATAAATAATTGGTGTTTGATAAAATCGAATTCAATCTCAAATATCATGTCTTTGTACGGAATAGGTCTAGTGGTCATTCCTCTTGGAGAAAGGTATAAAGTAACATGCCACCAATGATTCATTTTTGGAAATAAAGTGAGTCGAATCTTTCCAACTATCTGGAAAAATAAGTGAAGTGTGTTTTTGGTATCTTCCCACTCCTCAATCGGTAAAGGTGGAAATAAATCTGAAGAAGATAAATTTTGATTTGCAACTTTCTCATTCATAATTCAATATCCCTCTCTTAACTTATGGTTTAATCTGAGTCTAGCTAATATTTTAACTTTTTGATGTTAAATCTTTGTTAATACCTTGAATATTCGGGATCAAGATAAATATATAATCTTTTAATTTTTCCATCTCGTATTTCAAACACATCGCACCATTTACTATCTGACCAGCTTTCCCCGGTCTTAAGCTTCCCCTCACTTGAACCTTCGGCAACAATCATGTCACCCTGAATTATCCAATTTATATATGCATGATGGTGCTTGAAATCCTCCACTAAAGCTCCAAGGTCAGAGAATAAGTTTGTGTACTCTTGCTTGCCTCGAGCTACACCCCAGTTCGGGAAGAATACTTCTGCATCATCATCTAATAAGTGGAAAAATTCTTTTCCTGTATCTAGAGCTTTTAGATACTCCGACGCTATAGATTTTCTCTCATCATCTGTCATTTTTTACCTCCAGGGAAATAGATTATAAAGCACTTTTTAATTCTAATGGTTAAGTATAAAATTTCAATTAGGTACTTTAATGTGATATAGTATATTTTATATACTTAACACTTTTTATGGAGATAAAACCTTGGCAAAGAAATCAGAAGATGAAGGCAAGAGTTGTCCTATTGCAAGATCAATAAATATTTTTGGGGGCAAGTGGAAACCGGAAGCCATATATTTTATTAATCTCGGACCTAAAAGGTTTAATGAACTGCGGAGATTAATCCCTGATGTAAGTCAAAGAATGCTAACCCAACAGTTGAGAGAATTAGAAAGGGATGGAATAATAGACAGAAAACAATATTTGCAGATCCCCCCTAAAGTAGTCTATTCAATGACTGAATTAGGCAAAACACTAATTCCGATATTTAAAGAACTTGAGGAATGGACAACGAAGAACAACAACAAAATTCAGAAATCCCGAACAAGTTACGACAAAAAGAATACTTAAGTCAATTTGAGACATTATCCCTTATCCAGATGTGCAAAGGCATTATATCTTTGAATACACCTAGCGCATAATCCAGGAAATCTGATGAATAGACCTCTTTTGGTACTGCTCCCTCATAATATAGATAAAGCCCGTTATGCAAAAGCAATTCCGCATTGGGACTATCAGGATCATATCCCCTGGGAACTCTTTTATAATGACTCCCTCCTAGTTTATAAGACGAGTTCTTGGTTATCTTTTTTAATATTTTGGCAACTTCTGTCCCTCTTTTGGAATCACTCACCGCATCACGGTAAGGTTTGACTAATTCATTTGGAAGTTGATAAATACCGCCCGCTATTAGAATCTGAGATTTATCGAGCTGTAAATAAAATCCCGGATTACCAAGCTTCTTTCTCGGACCTTCCCACAAGAAAATACCAAGATGGGTTTTGTATGGCGTTTTGTCTTTGCTAAACCTGACGTCTCTATAAATCCTGAAAATTGATTTATCTGTTTTGGGAATTGCTACAATCTTAGGACATAGAGGTTTAAGCCGCTCCCCCATTTCCATCACAAACTCTTGAGCAGGTTCCATAACGTTCTTCTCAAAAATCACTCTGTTCTCTTCAAACCATTGTCTTGTATTATTTTCTTCAAGATCTTTAAAGAACTTCAATGTTTTATTACTAAACCCTTTAAAGCCAATTTTATCAGTCATTAACCTGTACCCTCGTAAAATTTGATATTAAAAACTTCCATATCCGGTCTTTCTTGAAACTCTAAGTCTAATAAAAATAATAATATGAGTAAAAATTATTATTGGAACTAAAAAGGTAGGCAACAGGCTTAATGGCAGCTTAAGCAATTCACTCATGCTCTGTGGATCTACAGTTGCCAGCCTAGCAGCAGTAGCAACAACAAAAAGGATATCAATTAGTCCAATAAAATTCCAGACAAAATATATTCCCCATCCGTTTTTACCAGCAAGAGGGGTCAGCAAAATGACTAAAAGAGCACAACTGGCCACTATGATATCGCCCCACCCACCTAAAACTGCAAAATCGTACGGGAGAAGACCTTGGGAGTAAAGATACAGGAAGTAAAATCCGACGAATCGGGTCAAATGTACTAAAACCAGTAATTTGATATTAACAGACAAAATCCACTTTCTAAAGTTGTGGGATAACCAATAGAGCAACAACAAAAGAACAACTAATCCAAATAGAACAATCTGAGGCAAGGGAGGAGTCATACGCGACGTCAAACCCAAACCTCCGGCAAGAATTGCAAGCACATACCAGATAAGAATAGTAGCCGATACTCTATTCTGATATTTAGAATCAAAGTGAACCATAACTTTATTAATAGTAATTCGTATGCAATTATTTTTCCAGCTTATAAGTTTTCACGGGCGTGTATACAGATCCTTTGGGTCTTAGCTCACTGCAAATAAGCCCTATGTCTACTATCTCAAAGCTACTATGAGTAGTAGCCTGGCTGCTCATGATATTAATCTTTTTCTTAACGCGACCTAAAGTTATGTGAGGAATAAATCTGCGATGTTCTTTTTCAAAACCAAGTTCACAAAGGCCTTGGTCTAACTTTTTTTGGAATTTTAAGAACTCTCTGTTCTCAGATAAACCCATATATAATACTTTTGGATTATTGAGATTCGGAAAACCTCCAAATTCTGCAATTCTAAATTTAAAGGATGAAGACTCTTCAACCAATCGCTTGAGCAAATTAGTGATATTATCCAAGTTTGAATCTTCAACATCACCAAGGAATTTGAGAGTGATGTGAAGCTTATCAGATTTCTCCCACTTAACCCCATCAATATGAGACTTGAGAGAATTTATATAGTTTAATAGCTGCTTTCGGATTTCTTCGGGTATCAATGCGCCGATAAACAGTCTCACTTATTAACACCTCAGACAGTAACCTGCAGTTGATCTAAAATCACTTGCACCAGGTAGGAAACCTCTTTCCACCACCCTGGCTAAGACGCACTTGGTTTTCACCATTCATATACATAAGGTAAATATCCTTTGCGCCTGCCTTGGAAGAGCTATATGCGAGATAATATCCATCTGGCGACCAAGCAGGGTTTTCATTCCTGCCCCCGCCGAATGTGAGTCGTTGCTCTCCGCCGCCGCTAGGATCGATTGTGTATATATTGGCTCCGCCTTCAACTCTTACAAATGCAATTTTGTTCACAGCACCGTTGGGTGACCATGCTGGGTCTGTGTTATAACCGCTTGAGGTGATTTTCCTGAGCCCGCCACCACTTGAATTCATAACATATATCTGAGGATTACCGCTTCTGTCAGAAACAAAAGCGATCTTGCTTCCGTCTGGAGACCATGTGGGAGAAACGTCAATAGAGCCTGACCTAGTTAAATTAACTGCACCCTTACCGCTGAGACCAGAGACATAGATGTCTCCATTGGCGCTAAATGCAAGCTGTTTACCACTTGGAGACCATTCGGGGCTCTGCTCAAGCTTAAAAGCCTTGGTTAGCCTCTTTTCTGCAATCTTTTGACCTAAGGTAATTACATAAAGATCCTGATCCCAGACCTTATCAGAATTAAAAATAATTTGTCTGCCGTCAGGAGAACAATCGGGTGACATCAAAAGAGAACTATGCCTTGTAAGCTGTCTCTTATTAAAACCGTCGTAATCCATAATAAATAGATTTCTCTTACTTTTGGCTCCTAATACAAAAGCAATCTTTGATGTGAAGAAACCCTCCTTGCCTGTAATCTGTTTCATTGCAAGATCTGCAAACTTATGGGCAGCTTCTCTAATCTTCCCCGGAGTCGCAACATAGGTTCTACCTAAAATTGGTCTTTCCTCTTTAACATTATAAAGCTGAACAGCGAATTTAGTCTTACCACCTTCAGCTTGATACTGTCCTGCAATCATATAATCAGCCCCGGCGTCAAATATACTCTGGAAATTAATATTGCTTGGATCCCCTATTATAGCGCCACCTGTACTTACATCGAAGAGTGCCGCGTTGTTTAGATCATTTCTCAATACCTCGACAAATTCTCTACCCTGAGAATTGCCGGATCCTAAGCTAGATAGCTCAGGGACAAATACTGGAATTTTCTGAATAATAGGTCCTGTAACGTCGGGTAATTTAATTTGTGAAAATGAGGTGATACTGATACCCAAAAATAAAGCTATTGTTATAAAAAATGTTCTAAGAGCCATTAAACCCTCCATATAATGATGTTTTCGAATTAGTTAATAAGTTGTCGATATTTAGAATAAATTTAGCCTATGGATAGACTAAAAACTAGCAAAATTCTATTTTGTATAATAATTGTAAATTTCTTAGCTTATTCTTCAAGCTCTACATTCCAATAAGATATATCCACGAAGTTTAAGAACGGCTTCCATTCTTTATACCTTACGGATTTAATGTATATATTTGAGAATGGATCCCATTTTGGCTTTTTCGGAATAGTTTTTAGTTTCATTCCAGCCTGAGCCGGTGTATGCCCGCCTTTTTTTCTATTACAATCAATACAGCAGCAAACAACATTGTCCCAAACACTCTTTCCTCCCTGTGTACGAGGGACTACGTGGTCTATTGTGAGTTCAGACCGCGAGAACGGCTTGTAGCAGTATTGGCAAGTGCCCCCATCTCTCCTGAAAATATTTAGGCGATTAAACTTGGCTTCTTTCCTGATCATACCTTCATATCTTACTAAGATTATTACACGGGGTGTCTTGATAACAGAGCTAACAGTTCGAATCACATCATCGTGTTCTCTTAATTCAGAAATTTGTGACCAGGATTCAAAATCAAAGGTGTTATATTCGGTATCTACAGCCTTGGCGATACCCCCATACAACATTACAAAAGCTCTTCTAACACTTGTTATAGTGACCGGGACAAAGTAGCGATTAAGAACTAACACGGGAGAGGTTAGCATTTCGTAAAGGGAATTTACCTATTTTGACTTTTTTTGCAAGTAGAATATAACTCTTGAGCAAGATATTTCTCAATTCAAACTACTAATTTGCGGATTTTCACATATAATTTAATGGATTAACTTAATCAGGAGATATTCATATGAGCGACCTGACCACAGCTATGATAATTCAAATTTTGTTTAGCGTAGTTCTTTTTGGCTTTCTATTTTACTTTATGACTAAAAATGCCGAACTGAAAAAAGAAATCGAATCAAAGACAAATAATTCAAACACCAAATCTAGCGAGGAATAAATGTATCCAGAACTTTTGAAAATAGGCGATTTTACAATTTCTTCTTTCGGCGTAATGATAGCTCTTTGCTTTCTAGCGGGCTATTGGCTTATCTCGCTTGAAACCAAGAGAAAGAAACTAAACGAATCAGCTGTGAGCAATATGTTTCTTGCTACTATGATAGGCGGCATAGTGGGTGCAAAACTACTTTATTTATTAGAGAATGTTCCTTTTGGAGACTTAATCAGACATCCGATCACACATCTGCTATCTAGGGGCGGCCTTACATTTTATGGCGGTTTTATTGGAGCACTGATCTTAGTATGGATAATAGCGAACAAGAATAAAATTAGCATGTGGACCGTTGGAGATTTAGCTGCCCCTGCACTTGCTCTGGCATATTCGATTGGAAGAATAGGCTGTTTACTAGTAGGAGATGACTACGGAGTTCCCTCTAACCTTCCTTGGGCAATGGCTTTTCCTCAGGGGCTGCCCCCAACTACAGAAACAGTCCACCCCACACAGATCTATGAAATAGTTATTATGTTTATAGCGTTTTTATATATTTGGAAAATCAGAACAAAGATCAGACCGGCTGGCTGGCTATTTTCCATATATTTAATTATTGCAGGATTTGAGCGGTTTTTTGTAGAATTTGTTAGAAATACTACAGAGAGTGTCATTCCTGGGCTTTCTGTAGCTCAGGTTATGGCGCTTGGATTAATTGTTGTTGGAGCAGTTAAACTCTATACACTCCGAAATTCCAGTGGAAGAGAACCAGACCCTCAACCAACCAAACAAACGAGAAAAAAGAGAAAGGCATAGCCGTCTTTCCCAACCAACATCACTAGTGTATCTTTAACGACCATGTCTAAAATCAAGACCAGAGATATTATTTTTGCATCACTCACAGGCATTTTATATCCCCTGACCTTTATGGTCCCCTATTTAGGCATAGTAGCCTGGATAGTGTTAGTTCCTTTTTTCTGGTCGATCGTAAAAAGAACTCCCAAAGACGCATTTAAGCTTGGCCTTCTTTCAGGAACAATTGCCAATTTTATAGGAACTTATTGGCTAGTCGGAACACTCACAAGGTTCGGCGGATTCCCGATCCCACTGAGTTTTATATTCATCATTTTCTTAAGCGCATACGCGGGACTTGCTTTTGGAATATTCTCATACATTACAACCAGACTTGGATTATTTAGAAAGCCAGGCGTTCTCTCAGTCTTACTTATAGCGTCTATCTGGACATCGATTGAGTATCTTTTCCCCTTCCTGTTCCCATACGGGATAACAAACTCACAAGCTAACTTCCTTTCAGTGATTCAGATTTATGACCTATTTGGTATTTATGCACTGAGCTTCATTATTGTAGTGGTAAATGTGACTCTGCTTAGAATAATCAAGAGATTTACTCTTAATGCCGTTCTTCCCGCACCAGAGCTTATTCTTTCATTTACTCTTTTATTCTTAACAATGTCGTATGGGTACTTTAGGATATTCCAAGTTGAAGTAGAGATGCAGAGATCTCCCAAACTCAAAGTGGGAATGGTACAAGCAAACTTCGATTTCCTGGCCAAGACTGAGAACCAGGAAAAAACAGTTACAGATAAACATAAAGAAATGTCTCAGGAGCTGAAAGATGTTGATCTGATAATTTGGCCTGAGACCTCAATACAGGCCTGGTTCTCTAACAACTCTGACTATTTAATTGTTAGGGGTGAGCTTGGGGTGCCTGAAATGAAAGGCAAGTATTTCATTGTTGGCGGTATGTCCTTTACACCAAAAGACCCCGATGCTGAGGAAATTACTGATGACAACATTATTAAATACAACACCGCGTTCTTAACCGATTCAAATGGAATAATCCTAGAGCGGTATCATAAAATTAAGCTTCTTCTTTTTGGAGAATACCTACCATTTGCTCAGACTTTTCCGGCTATAAAACAAGTAAGCCCTGCCACAGGTGATTTTACTCCCGGGGACGAACTTGACCTCTTTGTAATTGAAGAAAAAGGAGCGAAGATAGCCCCGATTATTTGTTATGAGGACATTATTCCATCATTTAGCAGGCAATTTGTAGATAAAGGCGCAAATTTAATTGTAAATATTACAAATGACGCCTGGTTTGGAAAAACTATTGCCCCTTATCAGCATTTACTTATTTCGATTCCAAGAGCGGTAGAAACGAGAAAGTACCTGCTTAGATCAACCAACACAGGAATAAGTGCAATTATAGATCCTGTAGGGAGAGTGGTTGCAAAAACAGGAAACTTTGAACAAACCAATCTTGAAGGCGAGGTCGCTCTTATGAATGGTAGCAAAACCCTCTACACCAGAATTGGAGATGCCTTCCCGATAGCAACACTAGTTTTTTGGGTAGGATTTATGGCAGTAACTAAATTAAGAGGTAAAGATTTCAGTCAAAGCGCTTAGGAATGCATCATTTTCTTCCGGAGTTCCAATAGTAACACGCATACAGTTTTCAAGTCTTCCTGGTCTATTAAAATTTCTTATAAGGATATCTTTCTCTACTAACTTATTGAATAAAGAGTCTGCATCTTCGGCTTTGAAAAATATAAAGTTAGCATCACTCGGGTAAGCCTCTATTACTTTAATAGATGATAAGACTTTATAGACCCGATCCCTTTCTCTTATAATCAGTTGTATGCTCTCTGATACAAATTCGTGATTTTCCAGCACAACTTCCGAAACTTTCTGGCTCAAGGAATTGATGTTATACGGGTAGCGAACTTTATTAATCTCTGATACAAGATCTTCACTTGCAAAAAGCATTCCGATTCTGAGCCCTGCAAAACCGACTTTAGAGAGAGTCCTTAAGATAACTAGATTCTCACATTCTCTTACTAAAGGCAAAAAGGTATAACCGCTAAAATCAGAATAAGCCTCATCCACTACAACTACGCCCTTTGCAACACTAATAATCTCCGCAATTTTGCTAGCTGAATACATATTCCCCGTTGGATTATTGGGAGAAGCCAAAAAAATAAGATCAGGGTCTTCTTCCTGGATCAACTTAAGAATAGAATCAAGATCTATATCAAAATTCTCATCCAATGGGATTTCTAAAACCTCAGCTCCCATTACAAGCGCTGTAAGCTTATACATTGAAAAACTGGGGGTTGGACATAGAACTTTCCCACTACCGCTTGTTAAGGTCGTTATAAGCATTCCTATAAGCTCATCTGATCCGTTTCCGAGCAGAATTCCATCTTTAGGAAACTCTGAAACCTTGGAGACTATCTCGATTAAACGCTCTGCCTCAGGATCAGGATATCTGTTGATATCAATTTGCTTAATTGCTTCATCGACCTTCTTCTGCACATCTTGCGGCAGAGAAAAAGGGCTTTCATTTCCGTCAAGCTTGATCTTGCAATCTATATGAGGAACTGAATATGGAGTAATGTCACGAATTTCCTGACTTACTCTAGACTCAACTATTCCCTGAGCTTCAGATTCTGATTTTTTATCTTTAGATGTCATATTATCTAGCCAATTTTAAAAAAAGTTTGTATTAATTGGTTATTGAAGAGAATACTTATTTTCTTACTTTTACGGAAAGAGCATGCGCTTCAAGCTCTTCACTATAGGCAAGGTTCATTACGTCATCACTAAGTTTATCAAAACCTTTTCTAGAAATAGAGATAACACTTGGCATCCTTAAAAAGTCATAGACGCTAAGCGGCGAAGAAAATCTCGCAGCTCCTCCTGTAGGAAGAACATGGCTTGGTCCTGCCACATAATCTCCAAATGCCTCAGTAGACATTCCGCCTACGAATATCGCCCCTGCATGCTTAATCTTCTTTAATAATGCTTTAGGATTTTTAACGCATAGCTCCAAGTGCTCGGGGGCAAGGGCATTAGCAACCTCAACGGCTTGATCAATATCTCTCACTATAAATATTCGCCCCTGACTCTTAACAGCCTCACCCGCAATGTCTTTTCTACTAAGCAGCGCTAACTGTCTGGAAACTTCTTTAGCTACTTCCTTTCCAAATTTAGTATTGTTCGTAACTAAAAGAGGCACTGCCATCTCATCATGCTCAGCTTGGGCTAAAAGATCTGCAGCCACCCAGCTAGCAGGTGTGCTTGCGTCAGCTATTATGAGAACCTCACTGGGACCAGCGATCATATCAATATCAACTTCGCCGAATACGAGCTTTTTTGCAATTGTTACATATATATTCCCCGGGCCTACAATCTTATCTACTTTAGGAACTGACTCAGTTCCATAAGCTAAGGCTGCAACCGCTTGTGCTCCACCAACTTTATAGATGGAATCCACACCAGCAATTGAAGCAGCTACCAAGACAGTTGGATTCAGCTCACCATTAGAACAAGGGGTCACTAAAACCAGCTCCTCAACACCCGCCACCTTTGCAGGAATGGCTGTCATTAACACGGTTGAAGGATAAGCCGCTTTACCTCCAGGAACATATAATCCTGCCCTTTCAATAGGACTAATTAACCAACCAAGCTCATTGCCTAGAGAGTCTTTATGCATACTACCTTTGGGCATTTTATGTTTGTGAAACTCTCTGACTCTACGGGCAGCAGTCCTGAGATTTGCTTTTATTTTAGAGGGAACCTTTTTTTGTGCCTGCTCAATTTCTCTGGCTGTAACTTTAACGCTCCTCTTGGAAAGCTCTACTTTGTCAAACTTCTTTGTATATTTAAATAGCGCTTTGTCACCGTTCCTTCTTACATCATCTACAATCTTTTTAGTAGTAGATTCAAGCTTTGGATCTGATAAAGACGTACTTCTCCTTAAGCCTTTTAGGTAACTATCTATATTTTTTGATTTAATTTGTACAATTTTCATAACGGAGAAGGATTATACATCGGAAAATGCATATTCGAAAGTTAATTTATAAGCTTTTGCTCCAGAAATAGCTGAACAATGTTTAGTATTAGACCTGCTTTTCACTTTTTCCGGTACACTAAGTGTAAAAGGATAATAAGAATGAAAATTTACTCGCTTGAGAGAACAATTAAACTAAAAATGTCTATGTCAGAATCATGGGACTTTTTCTCAAATCCCAATAATCTTAGTCTAATCACCCCCCCTTCGCTGAATTTGAATATAACCTCTAAACTGCCAGACAAAATGTACACAGGCATGATCATTACATATACTGTGGCACCAATGCTAAATATCCCTATGACATGGGTAACTGAAATTACTCATGTTGAGGAACCAAATTTTTTCATTGACGAGCAAAGATTCGGGCCATATAAATTTTGGCACCATCAGCATAGATTCAAAGAGATAGAAGGCGGTGTGGAAGCAAAAGATTTGGTCCATTATGCTCTGCCCCTTGATCCATTGTGTAGAATAGCAAACAGTTTAATTGTAACAAAGCAGCTCAATGAAATATTTGACTTTAGATCCGACTACCTGGAAAACCGTTTTGGCATAATAGAATAATTATCCAATTGATATTTACACTTCTGGTATTAAATTATAAGTAGTAAAGGGGAAGAATTTTATATGACCGAATCAGTTGTAGACATTAACGAATATAAGATAGATCAAACCGACAAAGAGCTTCGCAAAAAGCTAGTGGACTACTCCGAGAGACCGGAGATCCAGTCCCAGCTTGGAGAAGCTTTCTATATATGGAAGAATGACCCCGACTTCACAAGTGAAGATCTCGATGAAGATGAGATAGACGAGCTAACTTTTGAAAAATTCTATGACTGGTTCTTATATGACTACAAACTTATTGACTCAGAGGAAAGAGTAGCAGAGAGATTCTATTCAGAAGAGGGATCAAATTTATCAGCTTCGGAAAAGATATTAATAAAAGACTGGATAAAAAGTATTCACAGTTTTTTTGAAGTTCTAGAAGTAGTACCTGGCGAAAAGTGTGTAATGAAAGATATATTCTCTGGAAACTCACTTGAAGTTCTGGATAAAGCATCCACTAAACAGATTAAAAAATCAGATATTATCGCCGCAAGACCAATTAAAATTGGAAACCAATATTACTTCTCCGGAATAGTTTCACTCTACCCTCCCCCTTTTAAGAATTTAATAACCGAGTTTTTCGATAAAGAATTTAAGGAATACAAAAAACTATATGGCAAGCAAAAAACAAAGTTTAACTATTTAAAAGACTGGGGCTTTCAAATTGGCGCTTATGTTGAGGAAACCGCTAATAATCCACATTTTGTAACCCCTGAGGGACATGAATTCGTCATAGCAATCGCTGATTATTCTGTAAAAGAATATGAGAAATGCATTAAGAAGCTGGAGGGAATCAAGTCATTAAAAGAGCTTAGTGATAAGACTGAAGAATTGAGAGCATTTTCGTGGGAAAAGATTGGAAGAAACACAATTACCGGTAGTTTAGAAATTGAAAAAGACAAACTACGGATAGAGTGCTACTCAATTGATATGCTCGCTCTGGCAAAAGCAAAAATCGAGACTCAATGCAAAGATTCTATTACCCACATAAAAGATACAATAAAAGAACTTGATACATTTATAGACAAATCTCAAAACGAACCGAAGAAATTAAAGAAGTTGCCGCTTGGGGTCAAAAACAAGAAAGAACTCGATAACGAATTAGATAATCATTATGATAAATGGGTAACAACACCTCTTGAAGTGCTAGGAAAGATTTCGCCCAAAGAAGCCATGAAATCAAAAGAAGGAAGGGCAAAGCTAAGTTTGGTTATAGATGAGCTCGAGGCTATATATGAACAGGCGAGGAAACGTGGCGAGCCGTATTATGATGTCAGCAAGTTAAGAAAGAAGTTAAAGTTAAGCTAGTTGCAATTTATTATCCGTAGCTTGTCTTTTTATCGCTGTAACCATATAGAAACCAAATCACAATTATCATAAGCACTGCGAGAGATACCTGCAAACCTATTAAGGATGCTATCTTTAAGTAAGCAAACTCAGGGCTTACATAACGAATCAGCCATCCACCAGCTATATCACCTAAGGCAGACAAATATGATAATAAAATCAGGACCAGCTTCCAGAAATTTGAGATCTTAGTAAATAGTATCAAATGATTTAAGGTAACAAGAATTATTGCCATTGCGAAGAAGTGGAAATGTGCTTCCTCAAGCATTCCAAGATAACTACGAGCAGGCCTGAAATCTTCTTCTGAACCCAGGTAATACTGAACTACAGATTCGTAAGAAAAACCAATTTGTAGATATAACAAGAGGTTAGTAATCCAAAGGAACAAGAAAAATAGCACGGTAAATGCTACAATCAATTTAAGAAGTGTATTTTTTTTGATGTCTGCTGAGATAAAGAAGCGCAACGTTATGTCCCTTAACTATTTTAACTGTCCGTCATCTGACGCTACTTTGAACACTGCAAGAACTCTCCTAGTCGCTTGAGATAAAGAATTTGCAGTAATAGTAGCCCCTGTAATGTTTGGAATATCTTTTCCCACTTTCAAACTGTCTTCAGAAGTTTTTCCTTCAAACAACTCAATCCAATTACCCCCCGCTTGATAGTCCGGAGGTTCAAAAAATGCAAGCACCTCTGTCTGTCTCAAGCTACCGTCAGGATTGATCACAAACATCACAGTTTCGGTCTTAGTCCTTAAGCTATGGGTGTCTATTATAGCATAACCTAAGGTTTTATCCCCATTTTTCGCCTCATAAACAATATAGAGTTTTGATTCATTTTTTGCACGGGACATAGACTCTATAGATTTGGACTGGTCTGAAGATAGAAATATTTCATTCTTTTCAATCTCAACCGCCTCAGGAAAAGCTGTCTTTAATGCTTCATCCCTTTTCATAAAAACTTTGGCTTCCGCATAAGAAACAAATCCAAGGGTTAGAACCGTTAGCAATATAAAAATTATATACTTCTTAGCCATAATTAACTCTGCCTTTTATATATAGAAAAGGCGCAGAAAACAAGTTTCTACGCCCTTATTCTGTCTTATATTAAACCAGACTTAAAACACATATCCAAGTCCAAAATTAAATTGGTTCTCAGATTCATTAGCCTCGTTATCGAGATATTGATATTCAGCCTTAACTACTACATTAGGAATTGGTTTGTAGTTAAGTCCTATAGTTAGGTCGCTTCTGTCATTTGCCGGATTCCTAAAAAATCCTGAAGGAACTTTTGCTTGGGTATCATACTGTTCCCACCTCACAAATGGCGCTAAGTATTGAGCATACTGACTCGAGAAATCGGTTAGTGTCAGCACATTATACGCCCCTACGACATAATAACCCCACTGCTCGCTTCCTACAGAATCATCACCCTCAAAATCGTTTAGAGCATTTATTCTAGCTACGTCATCCAAGCTTGTGTAGGTAAACAGTGCTCTTCCTTCGAAACCACTGTACTGAACCTGCACGTCAGCTTCATACATTTGGAAGAAACCGTTGAATTTATCACCGTCAAATGGTGATTCAGGATCATCAATTGTTTGATCTTGTCCTGTGTTTCCAAGAAATATTGAACCCCCGATTGCTACATAAGGAAGTGGCTGATACTCAACCCTGCTCACAAATGCTACATCATTAAATAGCGCACGGTTACCTTTTATTCGAAGGTTTCTGTTGTTTTGAGCCCTAAAACCTCTGGCGTCAAAACTGTTCATAGCATAAGCTCTGTAATTTATAGTACCCGCGGATCCTAAATCAAAGTCACCGAATATACCTAGCCCATTCTCTCTCCAGGTTGTAGGTATTATGAACCTTTCAACTGAAGGTCTAAATACTCCAAAGAAAGTGGTTGGCTCATGTATTTCGTTTACTATTCCAAAAGGAGCTAAGAGTAAACCGCCCCTTAGATTTAGCTCGGGCCATAGGAGAAAATCAAGGAGCGCAAATTCGGCTGATACTGAGCCTGAGCGATCGTCCTGATTTGAAGAAGTTGTTCCATGCTCAAACTCAATTTCAGAGTTAAAGATTATTCTGTCCGTAAATTTATACCCGAAATATAATACGACTCTTTGCGCGTCTACTATATTATCTTCATCCTGTCTAACTTGACCCACAAGAAGCTCTCCGTAGCCGCCGATAGACAGCCCTTTGTCCTTAAGATAGATCTTTGACGCCGCTGGGGCAGCTCCATAGACCTGCTCATATGTAGGATCGGCAACGACTGAAGCTGATTTAATATTATCTATCTCTTCAGCTAATACACTTATGCTATTCTCGATGGACTGCAGTCTGTCATCCGTCATTCCCGAGCTCTTAAGACTTTGAAGCTCCTCAGTAACGCTCTGTAGTCTTTTTTCTAATTGTTCTATTCGCTCATCCTGGGTCTCAGTCTCGTCATCACTAAGCCTCTGGGCTACTTCTATTTTCTGTGCCTTTTGTTGTTCTTCGAATTTTGCCTGCTTAGCTATTTGCTGTGCCCTGATCTTGTTATAAGTATCAATAGAATCCGAGAATTCTTTTTGATTTTGATTAAGCTCTTGCGAAATAGCGCCTATTGAAGAAACAGCTAATAAGAGTACGAAAAACGAAATAATAACATTATTCATAAATTTTAATTCTATACCTGAGATTAAACTTCTCATCCTAGAAATGCCCCCTTTAGTTAATATTGATATTCGTTTTCAAATTCAATCTACCAGCCCTACGATCTTTGTCAAGAAAATGAAATTCATATTCATTATGTACAAATTGTCTTAGAAAAAGAGAGGGGCAGCTGGCTAAGGTTAATAAGGCATGAAAAAGGACGCTACCCCTCCCTTGGGTATCATAAAATCCTATTTACTTTTGAATTTATAAGACGCATCATGCTTGATTTCTAATATCTTTATCTTGGTAATGCCATTCAGGTTCTGATTTAACCTCTAGCGCATCAATTATCATCTGAGTAAGGCTTAGTAAATGTTTTCTTTCCATTCTCATTGTGATATTACCCACTGTTACATGATATGATTCACAGTCAGCACACTGACTTACTTTACCAATATTTGAGGATGAAAGAGTAATAGGTTCGTCATCTTTACATAAAAATCCCATTTCTAAGCCTCCTTCTCATTTTGTTATTTCCAACAAAACTACTAATTAGAATTTCACAGCAAACACTAATATTGAATTTCATTCTCAATATCATAATACAGGATATTTTTTTTCTGTCAAGGGAAAAAACTTATGGAATGTTTAATTCACTATAAATAATCCGCGTGATTTACACTTGGTAGGCTTAGGCTCCCACTGCTCTATCATAGCTTTAGCCTCATTAATTTGAGCATCTCTCATTTCTGAGCTTATTCGATCAATAGATTTCTGAGCGAATTTAATTTCACGTGGAGGGCCATATTCAACTGCAAGTCCAAACCACTTATAACCTTTAACAAGGTTTTTAGCTTCACCACAGCCTTTTCTGCAGTCAAGAGTAGTATAAGGAACCCTAAGATGTGAATAAACCACACCAAGGCTATTTAAAGACTGCGGCTGTGCCTGCTGAGCAGCCCTACCCCACCACTTAAGTGCCGTGCTGTAATTCTTTCTCACGCTGAGTCCATTGAAATAAAGTAAACCTAAGGCATATTGAGCATCGCAGTCGCCATTTTCCGCCATTGGTTTCCACATCTTCTTGGCAATGTCATACTGACCTTGTTGGTACCATCTGAGCCCTAGTTTGTATCTATCCTTCTGTGTAAAATCGCTTACAGGATTAGGAATATCCTCACCTACCTGGGCAGGTATATCTTTGGTCTGCTGACAAGAAATGCAAATCATCAAAACTAAGCAGCCAAGCAGCAATAATTTAGTGTTACTTCGATTAAAAATAATCATTTTATGTTCTCCGTTCTGAAACTCTAAGGGTATCGTTTATAGAAACAAACAATTTGAATCTATGATATTAAATAATCATATCAAGTCAAATTAAGAAACAATTGGTTATTTTTACAATGTCTTCAATTTGACAAAGTCCCGTTGAAGTGAAAGAATTTACTGGTTTAAGAATTCCAGAGGTGAATTTATGCTCTTTTCAGATTATTCAAAATACGAAAATAAAAAACCTATAATATCATTTGAAATTTTTCCTCCCAGGACAGAAAAGGGATACGACAACTTAAAGTTTGAACTCTCAATACTAGCGGATCTGAATCCTGACTGCATCACTGTTACATATGGAGCAATGGGGACCACACGAGAGAAGACATTAGATATAGCATCGCTTATTAAAAACCATTTTGGGATCGAACCTGCGTGTCATCTTACGTGTGTCGGCTCGACAAAAAAGGACCTGGACTCCATACTAGAAAGCATTTATGAAGCTGGCGTTAGAAATATTGTTGCATTAAGGGGAGACCCTCCTGAAGGCGAAAAAAACTTCATTCCACCCGAAGACGGATACTCATATGCCAATGAGCTGGTTGAACACATCAGAAACTACGAAATAAGGACAGGAAATCAAAATAATTTTGGTTTAGCGGTGGCAGGATATCCTGAGAAACATGTAGAAGCTAGTGAGGCGAATGCTGATCTGGCTAATCTTAAAAGAAAAGTTGATGCCGGGGCAGATATTATTATTACCCAGCTCTTTTTTAACAATGATTATTTCTTCGATTTTGTCCAGAGAGTAAGGGATATAGGAATCACTGTACCGATAATCCCCGGTATTATGCCCATACTGTCGGCAAAACAGATTAAGCGGATTACGTCCATGTGCGGCACAACTATTCCACAAGAACTAAGAGAAAAACTGGATGCTGCGGTAGATGACGACGATAAAGCGCGTGATATCGGCATAAAACAGTGTATTAAACAGTCTAAAGAACTTCTGGCGCACGGTGTACCCGGAATTCATTTCTATGTTCTAAACAAATCCAGCCATATGATCAGAATTATGGAGGCTCTATCAGAAGATCTACAAAAACTGAGAGCATAATAGATTCATAACAATACAGTTCTTATTAAGTCAGCTAAAATAATAAAACATGCCCGAAACTACCTCTCTATTTAACAAGATAGCAAAGCACTACGATTCTCTGAACACATTCTTTAGTTTTGGAATGGATAAGATTTGGAGAAAAAAGCTCGTAGGACAAATTATGGGATCTCATGAAATTTTAGATATAGCTACTGGTACTGCAGAAGTCGCAATTGAAACAGTTAGAAAATTAGAGGGTGCAAGAGTAATAGGAATAGACCCCAGCGCTGAGATGCTCAGTTTCGCTAAGAAAAAGTGCGCATCCCCAGAATATAAAGATAAGATAGAGCTAATCCAAGGATATGCAGAAGATCTTCCTTTCGAGAATGATAGATTTGACGCTATCACTATTGCGTTTGGGATAAGAAACACAGTGAATCCCCTTCAATCGCTTAATGAGATGAGGAGAGTATTAAAATCAGGTGGAAAAGTTGCTATCTTAGAATTTACAATTCCCAGAAACAAGATATTTGCTCCGATATATCTATTTTATTTTAAGAAATTCCTTCCTTTTATTGGTTCATTCTTTGGAAGTAAAAAAGAGTATAAATATCTTTCTGACTCAACTTCGGAATTTCCACAGAGAGAAAAGTTTCTGGAGCTAATGAAGGAAGCTCAGCTTGATCCTCAAGAATCAATTGAGCTGATGATTGGAACTGTGATTATTTATACAGGTATCAAGAAGTAATTGATTTCAAGCATTTATGGTGCCAGTCTTTCTATTGTCCAGCTGCCATCTTTTTGAAGCTTATACCTTAATCTGTCATGCAATCTATTTTGCCTTCCCTGCCAAAACTCAATTGCCACAGGTACCAACCTATATCCATTCCAATAAGGCGGCCTCGGAATAATTTTATCCTCAAATTTCTTCTCAAACTCTCTATATCTATTATCTAACAGTTCTCGATCAGGAATTACAGTACTTTGATTAGATGCCCATGCCCCTAATTGACTACCTATAGGTCGACTATGAAAATATTCATCTGCGTCTTTTTGAGACACTATCTGAACTTTTCCCTCAACTCGAACCTGTCTCTCAAGCTTGTCCCACCAAAAACATAAAGTAGCAAAAGGGTTATCAGCAAGATCGCTCCCCTTCTTACTCTCAGAGTTGCTATAAAAAACAAATCCTTCCTCATCGAAATCCTTTAGTAGAAGTTGTCTCGCAGATGGCTTGCCATCCTTGGTTGAGGTGGCAAGGGTAAAGGCATTGGGATAGATAAAATCAGCCCCAAGAGCCTGTCCATACCAGATCCTGAACTGCTCAATCGGATTAGGATCAAGATCAGCTTCGTATAACTCAGACAATTCAAACTGCTTATTTAGCGTATCTTCTGACTTAGTCATAACTTGCTTTGTAATATACCAGATAAAGCATTCTCTAGATTAGTGTGTTTAAATTCGAACCCTATATCTAACAATTTTTGGGGTATTACTCGTGTGCTTGAAAGCATGGTCTCATCAGCCATCTCACCTAGAAGACCTCTTGCAACAAACCCGGGCAGTGGAAATATAGTAGGGCGATTAAGTGTTTTTCCTAGAGCCGAGGTAAACTCATTATTAGTAATAGGATTTGGGGAAACAGCATTCACCGGACCTTCTAAATCTTTATTATTTAGGAGAGAATAAATAATCCTTATAAGGTCATCTATCGCAATCCAGCTCCAGTACTGTTTACCATCGCCAATCCTACCGCCCAAACCAAGCTTAAAAGGCATCAACATCTTTTCAAGTGCACCACCGTCCTTACCTAAAACTAAACCTATTCGTAAGTTACAAACCCGAATTCCAGCCTCTTTCGCAGCCTTAGTAGCACCTTCCCATTTAACACCCACATCTGCTAAGAATCCACTGCCATGTGAGCTTGCTTCAGTTAATACTTCATCGCCTCGATCCCCGTAAATCCCGATAGCTGAGGCTGATATTAAAACTTCTGGTTTTTTACTCAGTGCAGCAAGCGATTCCGATAGAAGTCTAGTCCCTAAAACCCTACTGCTCTCTATTTTTACTTTTTTCTGATCCGTCCATCTCCCAGCAATATTCTCACCGGCAAGATGGACTACAGCATCCAAACCTTTAAGTACTTCAATATCTATTTCACCCCTCTTAGGGTTCCAGTATGCAACATTGCCTTTGGTACTTTTTGCCGATCTACTAAGAATCAGGACATTGCATCCTTTACTTACGAGATACTCCGTTAAATGTGTACCCACAAAACCCGCGGCACCTGTTATTAGAATATTTTTAGACATTTTATATAGTTAAGAATAGCACAGGTAATAATTTAGGGAATATATCTCAAAACTACGGCTATTGACCAAAAGTATCAATTATAGCATCCTGATAACGCTTCACTTCTTCAAAATCAATATAGTAGTGAGGGGCGCTTAAGATCGGAAGATCTATATAGTCTCTATACTCATCGATCTTTTTTACGCACTCTGATGGCGTGCCTACAACCGCAAAAGTGTGAACCATCTCATCAGTAACACTATTAACCATTGTCTTGATATCTCTTTTAAAGAATGCATCCCTTACACGCTCTGTGTGCTCTTGAAATCCATGGAGCTTGAAAGGCGGCTCATAAGTTCTAACAGTGGCATAGAAAGCTATGGTTGCTCTCGCAGCCTCAAGAGCGTCTTTTTTATTTTCTGATATAGCACACGTAATAATAGAGCAGGACTTAAAATCTTTTCTAGGTCTGCTCGATCGCTCTAAGCCAGATAAGATGCTCCTGTTCACTACTTCTTTTATATACTTAAGAGAACATACTACGTGTCCCAGATATCCGTCTGCCACCTCTGCAGAAGCGCTAATCATATTACTTCCCACACCCGCTAAATATATCGGGAAACTCTCTCTAATAGGCTTAAAGGCTCTGTGGTATCCTTTAGTGGAGATATTGTAATACTCCCCCTCAAAAGACAGGTCACTGCCATTATGAACTCCGGAGCTCAGTAGTCTTATTAGTTCAATGCACTCTTTTATCCTAGTTACAGGCTTTCCGTGGTTAATGCCGTGCCACATCTCGTTAGTACGTTTCGCCCCTGTGCCTAATCCAAGTATCAATCTGCCATTTGATATTTCATCCAGGTCAAGAGCGGTAAGCGAAGTAATCAAGGGACTCCTCACAAACGCCAATGCTACTGCAGTTCCTAGCTTGATGTTATGAGTTGAATTAGCTACTGCTGATAGTTGCTGAAAGGTGGTTCTATAAAGTTCTGTTGCCCAAACGGAATCGAAGTTTGCGTCTTCGGCCTTCTTGGCCAAGACGGTGAGGTCTGAAATACTATTTGCATCTAATATTAGTCCGACTGGTTTCACTTATCCTATCCATCCTTAATCTACCATATAAAACAAAGGCGACCCATTGGGTCGCCCGTTGATAAGCAAGTTCAATCTACAGATATAGTAAAATTTATTAGTTTCGTTATTGAAGAAGACTTCTAGTCTTCTTTTTTCTCAGATTCCTTATCTTCCTCTGCTTCTGAGGTTTCCTCGGTAGAATCTTCTGATACTTCTTCAGCTTTTGCCTCTATTTCTGCTTCTGCTTGGGGTGCTTCTTCTGTTTCTTCCGAAACCTCATCAGAAGTTGCCTCAGGAACTTCCGCGGCAGGTTCTTCTTCAGATGCCTGAGTTTCTTGGGCTTCTGCAGCCGGCTCCTCTACTTTTTCCTCTTGTGGAGTCTCTTGAGTTCCTGATCCAGCGTCAGGTGCTGGAGCTTCTTCTTTTACTTCAGACTTAGTCTCTTCTACAGCTTCCTTTGCAGTTGTTTCTTTTGCCTCTGTTTCTTTTACTTCTTTTACAGCTTCGACAGTTTCTGTTACTGCTGCTGCCTCTACTGCGGCTTCAGCAGTTGTTTTATCTTCCTCTTCTATTAATCCAAGCTCTTCAGCTGATTCCTTCTTAGAACTCTTAGCCTTAGCACTGTCGTCTTTGACACTAGCTTTAGCGGTTTTCTTTGGAGCAGCTTTTTTAGCTTTCTTTTTCTTCTTAGGTTTATACGCCTCTTCAACCAATTCTATGATTGAAACAGGAGTATTGTCGCCCCTTCTGAATCCTAGCTTGGTTATTCTGGTATAACCCCCGGGACGATCTTTGAATCTCTCTGCAAGTTCATCAAAAAGTTTCGTTAGTACTTCTTTATCTTTTACAAATGCTCCTGCCTGTCTTCTTTTATGAAGTGTGCCCTCTTTAGCAAGAGTTATTATTTTCTCAGCAGCTCTTCTAATCTCTTTTGCTCTAGTATCAGTTGTTTTGAGCTTTTCATTACGAAACAAATCGGTAACCATATTACGAAGCATAGACTTTCTATGTTTAGTTGTTACTCCAAGTTTCCTTCCTGTTCTTTTATGTCTCATATCCTAATCTCCAATTTGTCCGCAATTAATTATTGAGTAGCCAATTTTTCGCCACGTTTTTCTTTTTCCGCATCGAACACATCATGATCGATTGCTAGTCCAAGACCAAGGCCCATTTCCTCAAGCCTTTCTCTAATTTCATATAGTGATCTTTTTCCAAAGTTTTCTAAATTAAGCAAATCCTCTTCAGATTTTTGAATTAAATCCCCAGCATACTCTATCCCTGCTTTTCTTAAACAGTTAAGGGACCTTGCTGAAAGATCCATCTCTTCAATTGTATTAAATAGTATTTCTTCGGTACCCCTAATGTCTTGTTGCTCTTCGCTCTCTGGAACTTCATCAATCTCAGCTTCATCAAAATTAATAAAAATGGTAAGCTGATTTTTGACAATTTTTGCAGCATATGCAATTGCATCTTCTGCCAAGATTGTACCATTTGTCCAAATCTCCAATGTAAGCTTTTGGAAGTCAGTACGTCTTCCTACCCTTGAATTAGTAACAGCATAGTTCACCTTTCTTACCGGGGAGAACAATGCATCTATCGGAATAACACCAATTGTGGTTTGGAGATCTCCTCTTCTCTCGACTGCTTCATACCCTCTTCCCATTTCCACAGTCATTTCCATTTCAAGTTTTGCACCTTCAGCCAAAGTTGCAATATGATGATCGGGATTTAAAATCTCAACATTCTGATTCAGGATAATATCACTAGCCTTTATATTGCATTCCCCACTAGCACTAACTGTAATAATCTGTGTTTCATAGGAATGCATTTTTAATTCTATACCCTTTAAATTCAAGATAATTTCAGTTACGTCCTCTTTTATTCCTGGCATAGATGAGAATTCATGTAGAACTCCATCTATTTTAATAGAGGTAATCGCAGGTCCCTGAATAGAAGATAAAAGAACCCTTCTTAACGCATTACCTAAAGTAACACCATAACCACGCTCAAGGGGTTCACAAATGAATTTTGCGTAAAATGGAGTAGCGCTCTTTTCTTCCTTTTCTATCCTCTTTGGTTTAATAAGATCTTGCCAATTTTTTTGAAAATCTTTCACCTTATCTTCCTCCATTTTGTCAATCTTGCCATAATTTTCTCTTTGCCTGTCAAAATATTAATAGGAATTCTCTTATACTCTTGAATAAAACTCAACAATGAGCTGCTCATCGATTGGGAATGTTACATCATCTCTTTCAGGCAGTTTTGTCACTGTACCTATATAATTTTCCTCATCTAAACTAAGCCATTCAGGAATTCCTCTTCTAGATCTAAATTCAAGAGCCTCATGTACTCTTTGTAATTTCTTGCTCTTCTCTCTTATTTCAATCTTATCCCCTTCTTGAACCATATATGAAGGAATATTAACCACTGACCCGTTAACGAGGATATGCTTGTGGCTAACTAACTGTCGTGCATCATTCCTGGAGCTTCCAAGACATAGACGAAAAACTACGTTATCAAGTCTTCTTTCTAATAATGATAACAGTATGAAACCTGTAACACCTTTGATATGGGATGCTTTAGTAAAATATTTTTTAAATTGTTTTTCTCTAAGTCCATACATTCTTTTTACTTTTTGCTTCTCACGAAGCCTTACACCAAATTCCGAGAATTTACTACGGAACTTTCCATGTTCGCCAGGAACCGAATCCGGCCTCTTTTCAATGGCGGTTTTCCCATTGTAGCTCCTCTCACCTTTGAGGAACAGGTTTACGCCCTCTCTTCTTGAAATTCTATCTGTTGGCCCTGTATATCTTCCCATGTAGTATAAAACCTCCTTAAAATCTACAATTGCTGAATTCAGATTATGTAAAGCTAATTTTAAACTCTTCTTCTTCCCGGCGGTCTGCAGCCATTATGGGGAATAGGAGTTATATCTCTAATAAATGTGACCTTTATTCCTGCAGCCTGAATCGATCTGATTGCAGGTTCTCTTCCTGGACCTGGTCCTTTTACATAAACAGAAGCACTCTTCATACCAAATGTAGCGGCTTTTTTTGCAACGTCCTCTGCTGCAATCTGTGCTGCAAACGGTGTACCTTTACGGGTTCCTTTAAAACCTTTCATTCCACCACTTGACCAAGCAATAACGTTTCCACCATTATCACATATTGTAATAATTGTATTATTAAAGGTGGCCCTGATATTAATAACCCCTTGCTCTACAAACTTTTTAGTTTTCTTCTTACCAACTTTTTTAGTAGCCATTACTTATCTCCAAAAGATTATTATTTACCGGCTTTTTTCTTCTTCGCAATTGCAGTTCCCCTAGGCCCCTTACGACTTCTAGCATTAGATTTCGTTTTCTGTCCTCGGGTAGGAAGTCCGCTTCTGTGCCTAATTCCTCTATAACAACCTATTTCAACCAAACGTCTAATATTGCCCTGAACCTCTTTTCTAAGATCACCCTCAACCATGTATTTAGTCTCAAGAATCTCTCTTATAGCAGCAACTTCTTGGTCTGTAAGGTCTTTAGACTTAGTATTAACATCAATCTTTGTTTCTTCTAAGATTTCTTTTGATATAACTTTGCCCACACCATAAATATATGTGAGGCCTACCTCTATCCTTTTTTCAAGTGGGATATCGACACCCGCAATTCTAGGCATATCTTTCTCCTTCTACCCTTGCTTTTGTTTATGTCTTTTGTTAGTACAGATTACGCGAACTACACCTTTTCGCTTAATTATCCTGCACTTATCGCAAATTTTCTTAACTGATGCTCTAACTTTCAACTTACTTACCTCACAAAATACTTATTTTCTCAGCCTATATGTAATTCTTCCCTTAGTAAGATCATAAGGTGATAGTTCAAGCTTAACCTTATCCCCTGGGAGAATTCGTATAAAACGCGTTCTCATTTTGCCAGAAACATATGCTAAAATTTCATGTCCCTGACCACCGTCTATTTCAACTCTAAACATGGCGTTAGGAAGCGCCTCAATAACTGTACCCTCAAACTCTATTCTCTCTTCTTTCGCCATATCCTTCCTATAACTACTGAGTTAAAATCACAGGACCACTATCCGTAACTGCTACTGTATGTTCAAAATGAGCGGAAAGTGTACCGTCAACCGTGACAGCTGTCCATCCATCGTTTAAAATTTTGATATCGGGCTTCCCTACATTAACCATTGGCTCAATAGCAATCACCATACCGGGTTTTAACTTTACCCCGTTTGCACGGTTTCCGTTGTTGGGAACAAAATTGGGAACTTGCGGATCTTCATGCAAACTCTTACCTATTCCATGTCCCACAAAGGATCTGACTATTGAAAAACCCATGTCTTCAACATATGACTGTATGGCATGTGATATATCATAAAGCCCATTATCAGGAGCTGCCTCCTGGATACCTTTTAAAAGAGATTCCTCAGTCACTTTAAGCAGCTTGTGAGCTAGTGATGATACATCGCCCACAGGAACTGTAATTGCTGAATCCCCATAAAAACCATCCAAGATCACGCCAAAATCAATACCTACAATATCTCCTTCCTTCAAAATTTTCTTTTTGGAAGGGATACCATGAACTACTTCACTATTTATAGCAAAACAGACTGAACCCGGATAATCCGAATATCCTTTAAATGCCGGTTTAGCCCCTCTTTTTAATGCTACTTCTTCAGCCCTCTTATCAAGATCCCAAGTTGTTACACCGGGCTCTACCATTTCTTTAACCGTATTAAGCGCCTCTACCACTATTTGAGCAGCTGAGCGCATTTTGTTAATTTCTTCCTTACTTTTTAGATGAATCATTGTTTCACTTCGTTTAATACCGTCTTAATCCTTTCAAAAACTTCATCAATTGTCCCCATTCCGTCCACTTCAGCTAAAACACCCGCACTTTGATAATAAGCTTTTAAAGGCTCCGTCTGATTGCGGTAAACACTTAAACGATTTTTCACAACATCTTCAGTATCATCTTTTCTTCCCTCAATCTTTGCCCTCTCTAGTATTCTACCAATAATTTCTTGATCATTTACCTCAATAGAAACGACAATATCTATTGACTCGTTCTCGGCAGTAAGCATGTCATTGAGAGCATCAGCCTGCGCTATAGTGCGAGGGAACCCGTCTAACATAAACCCTTTTTTTGCATCTTCCTCTTTGATTCTATCTTTAATAATCCCAATTATTACATCATCAGGAACAAGCTCTCCTTTATCCATATAGGACTTTGCAAGAGTACCAAGTTCCGTTCCATTTTTTACCGCGGACCGAAGCATATCTCCTGTCGATATATGAGCAGCAACGTAATTCTCTGCAATTTTACTAGCCTGAGTGCCTTTTCCAGCTCCAGGTGGTCCGAATAATATTAATCTCATTAATTCAAAACTCCCTGATTATACATTATATCTCTTTGGTCCTTTCATCCCCTTCTTCTTTACAAACCCTTCATAACTATGTGTAATCAAAAATGATTCAACCTGCTGCACAAAATCTAGGGTAACACCTACAACAATTAGCAAAGATGTACCACCAAAGTAAAATGGCAGATTAAAAGGCTCCCTTTGTAAGAATGAAGGTATTACGCATACAAATGCAACGTAAACTGCGCCAATAAAAGTAATTCTGCCAAGAATCTTATCAATGTACTCAGCGGTCTTCTTCCCGGGTCTAATTCCAGGAACAAATCCCCCGTTTTTTCTGAGGTTATCAGCCAGATCATCTGGGTTATAAATTACAGCAGTGTAAAAATAAGCAAAGAATATTATCAACCCAGCAAAAATTGCATTATATATAATAGCATTATCAAATAATAAATCAGACATATCTCTTAAAAACGGAACGTTTACAAATGTAAGAATCGTAGCTGGAAAAATTAAAAGTGATGATGCAAATATTGGAGGAATAACCCCAGCTGTATTTGTTTTAAGAGGTAAATGAGATGATTGCCCACCGTAAACCTTGCGCCCCACTACACGCCTTGGATATTGAACAGGTATTTTCCTGTACGACCTCTCTACATAAACTATGAAAGCAATAATGGCAAGTAATAGGATGAAGATTAAAGCTACACCAAACACTGTCAATTCGCCCGTATTAATAAGCCTAATTATATCCCAAAAAGCACTAGGCAATCCTACTATAATTGAAGCCATAATGATTAAAGATATACCGTTACCAATTCCCCGCTCTGTTATTTGTTCTCCTATCCACATCACAAAAAGAGATCCCGCGGTCAGGGTCAGAATAGTCATAATTCTAAAGGCCCAGCCGGCTTCTTTTACAACTGTAGCACCAGATCCTAAACCACCTTCCAGCGTTATAGCCAACATTAATCCTTGAACTACACATATTAGGACAGTTCCATAACGTGAATACTGGTTAATTTTTCTGCGCCCAGCTTCACCTTCCTTTTGCATAGCTTCTAATGTAGGGAAAGCCTTTACTAACAAAGACATGATAATTGAGGATGTAATAAAAGGCATTACACCTAACGCAAAAACAGATGCACGCTCCAAAGCGCCACCTGAAAACATATTTAGAATGTCAAAGATCGTACCACCAGCAGTTTGCTCAAAGAGCTTAACTATCTGCTCGGGGTCTATGCCGGGTATAGGAACAAATACACCCAACCTATATACAATAAGCATCAATGCCGTAAATAAAAGACGCTTATTAAGTTCAGGTATTCTAGGAATAGAACCTACATTGCTATTCATATAGCTTCTGCCTTCCCACCTTTTTCTTCGATTTTGATTATAGCACCTTTACTAAAAGCGTCAGCTTTAATTGTTAAAGCAAAAGGCATATCACCATTAGCAAGAATCTTTATAGGTTTTTTGCCACTTGCAAGACCAGCTTTTATCAATTCTGCAGGGGTAACTGTATCACCCTCGCTAAACTTACTCAGATCCTTCACTTGAATGAGGTCAAAAACGAGTTTGTTGCGGCTTGTAAACCCTCGCTTTGGCGTTCTCATCTTAAGGGGAGTCTGGCCACCTTCAAACCATGGAGATACTCCTCCGCCTGTACGCGAATTTTGACCTTTATGGCCCTTTCCGCTTGTTTTTCCAGTACTTCCGCTTCCTCGCCCTACTCTCTTTCTATTCTTCTTTGATCCAGGTTGAGGTGATAACTTATTAAGCATAATTTTTTACCTTCTTAAATTGAAGTTAATGTTTTGATTAAATTTCCTAAAAATCTACAATGCTAAAATATCTCACATTCGAGAAAACAAGAAATGTAATAATTCTAATTGAAATAAGAACTTGGAAGATCTAATTCACTAAGCTCTTTTCCTCTTGCCCTTGCAACTTCCTCAGGCATTCTAAGCAATAGCAGCCCGTTAATTGCCGCCATTACAACATTGAGAGGATTTGTAGATCCTACAACCTTAGAAAGCACATCATGAATACCCGCAAGCTCTATAACAGCCCTTACAGCACCTCCAGCAATAACACCTGTACCAGGGGAAGCAGGCTTTAACATCACATTACTCGACACATATTCCCCAATAACTTCGTGTGGGATTGTACTTCCCTGTCTAGGAACCCTAACAAGGCTTTTTTTAGCTTTTTCCATAGCTTTTCTAATAGCATCCGGGACTTCATTCGATTTACCCAAGGCAACACCAATAACGCCGTCTTCATTACCTACAACAGCAAGTGCCGTGAAATGAAATCTCTTTCCACCTTTAGTTACCTTAGCTACTCTTCTTATGTCTACAACTTTTTCCTTGAGTTCGAAGTCGTTTGGATCAATTTTTTCTTTTTGCAAGGATGCCTCCTAAAATAAACTTATCCGATTTCTTTAAAATTCCAGTCCTGCCTCTCTA
>BQJP01000020.1 GCA_021604765.1 Thermodesulfobacteriota bacterium | reverse complement strand
TTTATTTTTGTTGCTTTCTAAACATTCAGTGGTATAGTTTTAGCTAATCAAAATAGCTTTTAAGAAATAGGAGGCAAGTAATGAGAGTTAAATTTTTAGGAGCGGCAATACTAGCGCTATGCTTTTTTATAGTTGGGAGTTCTTCATTTGCAGAACCAATGTCAAAAGATGAGGCTGCCAGATTAAAGTCTTTCTTTAAGAATAGGTTTGGAACTCAAGTTCCACCCGATGCAGAAGTTACAGTAGCGGGGTTTGAGGCGAGCCCAATCGAAGGATTTAAAGAAGGGGTTTTTTCAATCATAACTGATCGCGGAGATCAAGAACTTCCTTTCATTATCAGTGATGACGGCAAATATGTCCTAATAGGTAAACCCACAAGCACGGATAGTTTTGAGGCATCTGGTGTAAAGGGTTTAAAACAGGGCACTATTCCATACGGTCCAAATAATATACCGGTTCTTATAAGTGAAGATGGTCAGTCTCTAATGATAGGCGCAAGTCTGGTAAGCACTAAGGATTTTGAAGATTCCGGTTTTGCGGGATTTAAGAAAGGTACGATTCAGGCAGGCAGAAATCAAGTGCCACTCTTCATAATGGGTGATGCTCAGTATGTAATTTTGGGCACAGATATTATAAGCACCAAAGATTTTAAAGATACAGGTGTTGCAGGTTTAAAAAAGGGGTCTATAGGCGGTGCGCGTCAGCAAGTACCTCTTTTTGTTAGCACGGACGGAAAACATATGGTTTTAGGCGCACCCGGTCTAGGCACAGATATCCTTGATTCAACTATTGACCCGCACAAAGAAGCTATGGACAGAATATCTCTTGATAATGTTCCAACCAAAGGGACAGAAGGCGCCCAGGTTACTGTAGTTGAATACTCAGATTTTCAGTGTCCATTTTGTCAAAGAGGAAAGGAAATGCTACCTCAAATCTTAAAAGATTATGAAGGTAAAGTTTCAATCTCTTTTAAACAGTATCCGCTACCAAACCACAATTGGGCTATGAAAGCATCCATTGCATCACTTTGCGCATATGAGCAAGGAAATGATAAGTTCTGGGCTTTCCACGATAAAGTGTTTGATAATCAGAAGAAAATTAAGTTAGAAACCGCTGATGAAACCTTTAATGGTTATGCTAAAGAAATAGGATTGAACACTGCAGAGTTTGATAAATGTGTAGCGTCAGATGAGATGGCGGCTAGAGTAAAAGCCGACATGGCTGAAGCACAATCTATTGGTGTAAACTCCACCCCAACTTTTGTTGTCAACGGTATGAAAGTTCCAGGAGCCAACCCTGAGGGTGTTAAGTCAGCAATTGACTTGAAATTATCTGAAGGTTCCTAAATAAAATTAAATTAAGAAAATTCACTGCACCTGTATCTAAACTATATAAGTTTATGAGCAGGTGCAGTTCTTTTAATCAAATCTCTTTCCCTTATTTAACTTGCTTTTGATTCGAATTATAAAGTAACATACTACGAGGTAGCACAGGCATCTTTGATCTTAGATAATAGTCAAAAAATAAGAAGCATCTTTGCTAACAGTTAGTGCATCAAATAAAATGTCAAATAACGATATAGATAAGACTCATCCTGATAAAAATTCTGTGAGTGATTTACCTGAATCCATAATGGAAACAGATAACCATAATGACGACTTTATATCATTTAATTTGGCGGGATTAAATTCAAGGGCTCTGGCATTCTTTATAGATCTAATTATAGTAGCAATTATCTCTTTACTGGCTTTTGGGGTCGGTATCTATTATTTGCAAGATACGAATATAGATTCCTTTAGCTTAAGACGAGTTTTCATGCCAATATATCTGCTTCTATTTTTTCTCGGGTCATCTTATTTTGTTATTCTTAATGGTTATGGGGGTAGGACCATTGGCAAGATGTTAATGGGGATTAGAATCATATCCGACGAGGGTAATTCAATTGGATTTTGGCAATCATTTGTAAGGTGGATCGGCTATTATATTTCAGCCTCATTCTTATTTCTTGGTTTCATCTGGTCTATATTTGATAGAAACTCTCAATCTTGGCATGATAAAGTTGCAGGAACTTACGTTGTAAAGGAATAATACATAAATGAAACATCTTCAAGAATTAGATAGAAAAATAGCAGAAAATAAGGATAAACTAGATTTATGGATTAAGGATCAGGTCGAAAAAGCATTTATTCCACTTTATACTTCTGTTGATCTAAGAATATCTGACCATAAGATTGTAACGGTGGATACTAATATTTTCCCAGCAGGTTTTAATAATCTTTCAGACATATTTAGAAATCAGGCATCTTCGCTATTTAAAGATTACTTCAATAGGGAATATCCTAGCATTGGTAATATTCTTATTGTTCCCGAGCTTCATACCAGAAATACTTTTTACTGGGAAAATATATCGGTACTCAAATCTATAATTGAAAGAATAGGCTATAGGGTGGAAGTGGGAATAATATCAGAGGATGATTTACCAAATGAAATGGAATTTGATGCGGCGTCAGGCAACAAAGTAAAAGCTTATAGAGCTTTAAAACAAGATAACAGAGTAACTATTCCAAATTTTAACCCCGATTTATTACTAATAAATAATGACTTTTCCGAGCGGTGCCCACAAACTCTAAGGGATATAACCCAACCTGTAGAACCTCCTGTGGAGATAGGCTGGCACACAAGAAAAAAAAGCATACATTTTGAGTTTTACAATAAACTTGCTGCAGAAGTGGCTGATATCCTAGGACTAGACCCTTGGATAATATCTATCGATACAATAGAAGATTATGGAGTGGATTTCGATAATCGAGAGGATAGAGAAAGAGTAGCGCAAGTAGTTGATAATATGATTGCAAGGTTAAAATCAGAATATGAGCAAAGGGGCGTTTCTGAAGAGCCGTATTTGTTTATCAAGAGCAACTCCGGTACATATGGCATGGCTGTTGTGAATGTGTCAAGCGGAGATGACGTTAGGGGTTTAAATTCAGAGAAAAGAAAACGAATGAGAGTTAGTAAAGGTGGAAATGCCGTGAGAGACGTCGTTATTCAGGAAGGTATTCCAACATCTTTTAAATACGGTTCTGATATTTCAGCCGAACCGGTATTTTATCTTGTTGATTCTAAAGTCGCTGGAGGTTTTCTTAGACTTAATAAGAGCCGCAGTACTTTGGAAAACCTAAATTCACGGGGAATGGAATTTGCTCATATAGATCCCTGTGATGAGACTACGCATTTGGATGAAGTAGATACTCTATGTTCTCCTGCTCTTGAGCTAGTTGCTCGTATTGCAACTATAGCTGCAGGATATGAAATAGAAAAGATTCTGGATGAAGGTGGTTGTAAAGAAGAAGTAGCCTAAATTATAATTCTCTTAACTTTTCTCAAGTTCATTTGATTTCTCTGGCATAAGCATCTGGCCTGATTTCTTAGCTAAATCTAAAGTCCTTTTTAAAAGCACCGTATAAATAGGCTGCCCACCTAAGCCCTGAGCTACGATTGTAGCGGTGAAACAAGTAAGGATTAGCGGCAGTATCATCAGATAGTTCCCAGTCATTTCAATAGTTAGGGCTATCCCCGTAAGAGGAGCTCTCACAGTTGCACAAAACAGAGCTGCCATTCCCGCTACTGCAAATACTTCAGGCTGAACGACTAGTTCGGGCAGTAAGAAGTGAGCAAAGTGTCCGAACCACATCCCAAATAAAGTCCCAAGTGCTAACATAGGAGCAAAAATACCCCCTATTGAACCCGAACCGTAACTAACCATAGTTGTCCCAAACCTGATAAAAAACAGTAACAGAAGCATCATAACAGGTATTGATCCGCTTAGAGCTTTAGGTATAACGACGTAACCTCCTCCGATTGCATCAGGGAAGTACCAGACAAGCGCTCCAATTATACCTCCTACGATGAGACCGGTTAATGTGAACGGCCAACCTGTCAAGTTTGAAAAGAAATTAAGCGTACGTACGAGTAATCGATTAAAGAAAAATCCAAATACTCCGAACACGCATCCAAATATTAAGAACAAGAAAAGGGAAGGTAATGGTGGTGTAGAGAGCATATTCATTGGAATTGCTAGTTGTTGACCAACCATTAGCCTAAGCACGATATCAGCGGTAGCAGAAGCTATTATAACGGCTTGAACTGTTAAAAAGTTGTACTTAAACTCTGGTCTCATCTCTTCGATAACAAAAAGAATTCCAGCTAGCGGAGCATTAAAAGCTGCAGAAAGTCCTCCACCTGCGCCTGCAGCAACTAGAGCATGGGTATCGATTTTACTAACTTTGAAAATATCTGAAATCATTTTTCCGATGTTTCCACCAATCTGAATGGTAGGTCCCTCTCGTCCCATTACCATGCCGCTTCCAAGAGACAGTAAGCCACCAAAAAACTTAATAGGAATAACCCTTTTCCATCTAAGGGGCCTTAACCCCTCCAAACCACCCTCAATTTCCTGCACGCCACTGCCGCCTGTTTCAGGTGCAAGTTTTCTAACCAATAAGAATGCGATAAATACCATTACCCCTGAAAGTATTATTGAGCTGATTAGCGGTAATCCTGGAGTTACTTCCAGAAACTCGAAGAACATATCTTTTGCTGTGGCTATTTGAGCCAAGGCGAGTTGAAATAAGGCTCCCATAAATCCTGTTAGAGCCCCAACAATAAGTGCCCAAAACAAGACCATAGAGCTTCCTTTTTCAGTTGTAGAAAGCTTAGATATTACTTTGTTCAAACCTCTGTGATGTGCAGCGCTGCCGGAATCCGGATTCATCCCATACTCCAAAATTGAATGACTATTCTAGCTTGCAAATAACTATTACACCCAGATTGTTTATACAATGTCGCCATTAAAGATAATTATCATTACTAATTTCTTTATAAGCAATAGTGAATTTAGAGAATAAAAAATTTAAAGCTTGATTCTGTTATGGGGTGTGGAAAGATTAAGCTGTGGTCCGATTGGAACTACTCCAGTGGGGTTTATAGTCTTATGGCTTTTGAAGTAATGCTCTTTTATATGTTTGAAATTTACAGTTTCCGCGACTCCCGGGTACTGATACAACTCTCTGATATAGTTGGACATGTGTGGGTATTCTTCAATCCTTCTTAAATTGCATTTAAAGTGAGAATAGTAAACCGAATCAAACCTTAGTAGTGTTGTGAATAAACGCCAATCAGCTTCTGTTAATTTGTCACCGACAAGGTATCTGTTCTTGCTGAGTATTGTTTCAATCTCATCGAGTGTTTTGAATAGTTTATGAAATGCTTCTTCATAAGCTTCCTGTGTTGTAGCAAAGCCGCATTTGTAAACTCCATTATTGATGTTGTTGTATACAACGGCATTGATTTTCTCAATTTCATCCCTTAAATCTTCAGGATAAAAATCCAGTGTAGAATCTCCAAATTCGTTAAATTCAGAATTCAACATACGAATAATTTCTGAAGATTCATTATTCACTATTGTCTTCTTTTTTTTATCCCATAGAATAGGAACTGTAACCCTGCCAGTGTAGTCGGGTTTGGCTGCTGTATATATTTCATGTAAATATCCAGCACTGTTTATCGGATCTGCAATAGTGCCCGCATAGTCTGTAAACTCCCATCCATTTTCTTCCATCAGGGGATCGACGATAGAAAGAGATATTATATCTTCTAGTTTTTTTATTTTTCTGAATATTAGAGCACGGTGCGCCCAGGGGCATGCTAAAGATATATAAAGATGATATCGGTCTGACTCTGCTTTAAAGCCTGAAGACCCATCGGCTGTAATCCAGTCTCTGAATTGACTTTCTCTTCTTACAAAGCGCCCACCAGTTGATTTGGTGTCATACCATTTATCCTGCCATTTGCCTTCTACGAGTAGACCCATAATTTTTTTGTTCACCAATCTTTAATATGCATCTCAAACACAGATGGATTCTCTTAGATTACTATTTATGATTTGTATGAACGAATTCTACCATGCAGAAATTTCTTTCCTGGCAGTTTTAATCATTTTGAGGACATTCTTTTTGGCAGTGCCGCCGTGGGATTTCCTGCTATTGATCGATCCATCCAGAGTTATATATTTGTAGAGATCTTCTTCGAAAAGTTTAGAAAACTTCTTGAATTCCGAGATATTAAGATCCATGAGTTCAAGGCCTTTTCCCTCGGCATAGCTGACTATCTTTCCGGTGACCTCATGAGACTGCCTGAATGGTAAACCCTTTCGGCTCAAATAGTCGGCAACGTCTGTTGCAGTAATGAATCCTTCATTAAGAGCTTCTTTCATATTCTCGCTCTTAAACTTGATACTGTTCAACATTGCTGAAAGCACCTCAAGACATGCCTTGACGGTATCGACAGTGTCAAACATGGGTTCTTTGTCTTCCTGCATGTCTCTGTTATATGAAAAGGGTAAACCTTTCATAAGAGTTAGAATAGCAACCTGGTTACCATAAACCCTTCCCGTTTTTCCTCGGATTAGCTCAGCCATATCTGGATTACGTTTCTGAGGCATAATGCTTGAACCTGTTGTGAATTCATCTCCCAAGTCCACAAAATCAAATTCCTTAGTAGACCAGAGAACAAACTCTTCAGAAATTCTGCTCAGGTGCATCATTAAATTTGCGGAAGTAGAGATAAACTCGATAATAAAGTCCCTATCACTTACGGTATCAACACTGTTGGTTGAGACTTCAGGGAAATTTAAAAGCTTGGCTACAAGTTTCCTGTTAATAGGAAATGTTGTTCCTGCGCCCGCTCCAGCTCCCAATGGTAATACATTTACCCTTTTCAAACAATCCAGGTAGCGTGCACGGTCACGTTTGAGCATTTCAAACAGTGCAAGCAGCTGATGAGACAGAAGTATGGGCTGCCCTCTCTGAACGTGTGTGTAAAGAGGGATTTTTGCATCGATGTTCTCTTCAGCAAGGTCAACTAGATGATCAGAAATATTATTAAGCAGATATATAATTTCCTTAATTTCTTTCCTTAGATAAAGACGCATATCGAGAGCAATCTGATCATTCCTGCTTCTTGCAGTATGAATTTTGCCGCCAACATCTCCGATTTTCTCAATTAAGCGTTTCTCTATATTAAGATGAATATCCTC
The DNA here is from genome assembly GCA_021604765.1 of Thermodesulfobacteriota bacterium. Classification (GTDB taxonomy): domain Bacteria; phylum Desulfobacterota_D; class UBA1144; order Nemesobacterales; family UBA2774; genus CR02bin9. The sequence goes on along the minus strand of BQJP01000020.1, from coordinate 38,412 downwards.
GAACTCTTCTCTAAATGGGAACTTGCCTGCTGATATTTCCTTTTCTATTTGTTTAAGGCCTTTTACTATCTTGTCTGCTTCTTTTTTTAATATAATCCCTTCGTTCGCAAGCATTGTTGCGTGCGCGATACTGCCCTCTATATCTTCTTTGTAAAGCCTTTGATCAAAGTCGATTGAAGCAGAGAATTTTTCTGCTACTTTATGAGTCCCTTTTTTAAACCTTCCAGCCCATAGTTTATTCTTCAATGTATATCTCCCAAATTCGTTCCAATATATTACCAACATTTTCTGCATGATAGAACATATATTCTAGAAACTTTATCATGTAGGAAGAGTATTTATAAGTAGATGAGATAAAAAAGCCCTCAGGTTGGTATTCACACAATCTCGGTTTAAATTGATTTTAAAGCTGATAGGGCTTCTTTTACATGTTTTTTGTAATTTAATTGAGATGAGAATATATGCCGGATTATTCCGTCTTTATCTATAACATAAGTAACCCTTCCAGGGAATATGCCTAAAGTTTTCGGCACCCCGTATTCCTGTCTAACATCTTCATCCGGATCACTTAAGAGCAAAAAAGGGAGCTTGTGTTTCTCTGAAAATTGTTTGTGGGATTCTTCTGTGTCTGAGCTAATTCCAATAACTTCAGCGTTATTAATTTTTTGAAATTCATCGAAGTTATCCCTGAAATGACATGCTTCTTTAGTGCAAATAGTGGTGTTGTCTTTTGGATAAAAAAATAGAACTACAGGTTTTATACCAATGTAATCTTGAAGCTCAATAGCTTTGCCTGTTTCAGAAAAAAGCGCAAAGTTTGGAGCTAGATCACCTACTTTAACAGATTGTCCCATTGTTGATCTCCGGATATTTAATAGCTTAGAGTTAGGGTACCTAAAAATTCAAATTAGCTTAGCTTGATTATGTTTTGGATTGGTTATCGAGAATTGTAAAGAGGCTAAGTATTTCTCTAAGGTGACGAGTATTTAAAAAATTCTCCCGTACATATTCTTTAGCGTTCTTGCCAATTTCTTCCATCTTGTCTGGGTTTTGCAAAAGATCTTGGATTCTAAGTGCAGCGCCTTCAGGAGTGTCCACTAAAAATCCTGTATGGTGGTTTACTATCTGGAGTCGAATGCCCCCGGTATTTCCTCCAATCACAGGTTTTCCCTTCCACATTGCCTCTGTCACCGTTAAACCGAACCCTTCTTTTAATGATTTCTGAAGTATAATGTCAGAAGCCCTTTGAAGAGCGTTTATGGTTACATGAGCGTCGGGTGGTAATAAGAGAATATGTATATCAGGGTCATCTCCAGCTGATTCTCTTACCTCTCTTAGAACTTCCTCGCCTTCAGGGTCATCTGTAGCTCCCCCGCCCGCGAGTACCAGTTGAATTTCTGGCATTGATTCTTTAACAAACTTATATGCCTCAATGACGCCAATTGGGTCTTTAAATCTGTCATATCTTGAGACCTGAAGCATTATTGGGCGACTGCGGTCTAGATCGAACTCTTCATAAACAGACTCAATTTCAGATTGATCAAGATCCATGTTCTTTTCACTAAGAGGGTCGATACTAGGGGGAATGAGGTACTGAGTATGGGGGAGTTGTTGAGCATAGTCTGCTAGTGAAAAGTAACTAGCATCGTAGTCTTTTACGTATTGGCTGAGGTAGTTCCAAACCGGTGGATGCGGCTTGCTTGCATCTATATGACAGCGCCAGACCCACTTTCCTCTTCTATTCGGACAAAGGCTAAGTAAAGGAGCAGGCTGGGGGTCATGTATGATGACATAGTCTGTTTCTTCTAATATTGGCCGAAGTTCCTCGGCATTTTTGAAGTTCGTCTCTTCATAAGCCTTTAGTAGATCATCTGCAATATCGACCTGATCTCCCTGAAGGGCGTTATGCATACTTTTTGTGCATTGATAAAATTTATCTTCCCCTGTTATAACTTCCCAGCTTGTATCTATTCCAAGCTCGTTCATGAGAGGAACCATTTTCATGAGAATCTCGGCTACCCCGCCACCCACACGTGTGGAATTTACATGTACAAATTTCTTTCCTTTCATTGGAGCAGCAAGTTGCTGAAGCTTACTAACTGCATCTTGCCCTGCAACCTTGGCATAGGCGCTAAGAAGCTCGCTCATATTTTTGCTCCTTGGAAAAAGTCTTTGAATATTTTAGAAGCTCTTGATCGCAGCTCTGTTAAAGTAAAGTAGTAAGGATCAAGTATAGATAACTGAACGCTTAATTCAGAATAATCAACTCCTGCGCTTGAAACAAAAGTATTAATATCTTCGGGCCCGTTTTTAGATTCGATGAAATGAAAATATATACTCCCGAGGGGGAGTGTCGGAATTAATGTGGTTAGCTCTTCGGGTTTAGACACAGAAAATTCCGAATTAAATAGTATCATATCCGCTCTGGTAAATTGAAATTGCTCACTTTCCTTACTGTTCTCAACAGATGGATCTTGTTGCAATGTCGATTCTATCACTTCAACTAATTTAGATCTTAGATCCTCAATATTAGAAAACATTCCCGGATTAATTAAGCTCAGACGTTCAGCCAGCATATTGTTATGTAGGTTCTTATAGGCCCAAGTAGCAAAATCATTGTTATATTCCGGCTTCTCAAAAGCCGGGCGTAACTTGCTAGCCCAGAAATGATAGTAGATAGATTCTGGATGAATTGTCTTGAGCTCATCCCTTAATTCTTTAAGGTTTTGTGCTCGAACTGCTGTGGCGATGTTTAAGATTTCACAATCTTTTACCTGCATAGTCTGTATATTTTTGTTTTTAGAAGTCATAATTAGAGACGTAAGTATAGAGTCTTTTTTCTAATACTCAATGGTTCTTGATCAATTAATAAAAACAATATAGGAGACAGAAATGGAAGTATTTGATTGCGTATCAACTCTTAGTTCTATACGGAGCTATATTGATAAGGAAGTTCCGGAAGAAGTTATTATGGAAGTACTTGAAGCAGGTAGGTTAGCTCCAAGCGCCCATAATGATCAGCCGTGGCAGTTTATATTGATAAGAGACAAATCTAAATTAAAAGAGATGAAAAAATATTGCTTAAGCGGCAGCTTCATTTCTCAAGTTGATTTTGCAGTAGTTGTTGTTACATATCCAGCGTCCAAATGGCATGAGATAGACAGCACCAGAGCAGTTCAGAATATGGCTTTAACCGCATGGAGTCATAAGCTTGGAACATGCTGGATTGGAAGACTTGAGGAGAAAAGTCTTAAGAATTATTTAAATATTCCTGACAAATTGAATATTCTTACAGTTTTACCTTTTGGATATTTTGATGAGAGATTAACAAATTCTGTTAAGTTTAGAAAAGATCCAGAACAAGTATTTCATCTAAATAGTTATGGAAATAGCTTATAACTCTATTTCATTTAAGGGGAACTATATATGGACAAGTTCATTGACGAAATAAAGAGTTTTCTTCCACAGGTGTCAGATACCTTAGTGCTTGATATAATTACAACACTACTCCTTTTTATAGGGGTTATGTTATTTAAAACTTTAATGATTCGCATATTTTCTTCTCAAACACGCCTTGCTTTTGAAATAAGAAAGAGAAGAGCTATTCATATAAGAAACTTGATGATCTTTGTTTTTGTCATCGGTGTAATTTTCATATGGTCAAAAGAAATACATGCCCTTGCGCTGTCATTTGTAGCATTAGGTTTTGCTATAGTATTTGCTTTTAAAGAAGTTATATCCAGCGCTAATTGGGAAATATTCAGATCTGCCACAAATGCATACACTGTAGGAGATTATATAGAGATTAATGGCATGAGAGGAGTAGTTCTGGATCATAATTTTTTATCCACCACAATACAGGAACTTGGACCGGGTAAGAGATCAAACCTATTCTCAGGCCGTTCAATTACTATTCCTAATAGCACTTTTCTTTTATCACCTCTAATTAATGAATCCTATATGAAGGAATATATCCTTCATACATTAACCATACCGATGACTACAGATGACGAATGGGAAAAGGCCGAGGAAATATTGTTAGAAGTAGCGAATACTGAATGTGAGGATTATCTAAGCCATGCAAGAACTCACTTTGATTCACTTCGTTACAAAATAAACATTGCTCATTCTACTGTCGAACCGAGGGTGGCTATAGAACTGCCTGAACCTAATGAAATTGATCTCGTCTTGCGATTTCCAACACCGTTTTCAGAAAAATGGAATAGAGAGCAGGCAATACTTAAGAGATTTTTAAGAAAATATAAATCAAATAGTTAATCTTGAATTTTATTGTAGTTTAGAAGCCTAAACTCTGGAATATAAGAATTCTTTTCTCCACAGCTTTTGATAATTTTAACTGCATTTTTATCCTGCCTAAGCTTAATTCTATAGACTGCTTCATCCAATGGTGATACAAATTTAATATTATACTTCTTGTCATTATTCTTAGAGCTTTTGAAGCTTAGATTTGAAATTTCTGTAATCCCGGTTTCTTTTCTCAAATAGTATTCTGCTGCCTGCACTTCACTTGAATGACATGAACGACCCCGGTAGCTTGTCAGATTAACTTCACCGCTTTCGTACTGTTTAATCAGCTGTTCCGCGACCTTTCCTTCTCTAACACGACCATAAACTAAACCATGTGGAAGGCATACAAAGGTAGAAGCAAACCTATGCCCACCGATATGATTTGCTTCCCAAGTTTGAGGTTCGTACTTTCCTTTGGTAATATCAAGATATACCGGCATGCCAAATTTGCCGCAGCAAATATCGTATTCCCCATTTGTACAGATGATATATATTTTGTCATCAGATAGGTGTTTATCTGATTTTAAAACCTTTTTTATGTTCAGTGATAGTAGCTCTTCGTAGTTATTAATCTTAAACTCATATAATCTCGGGTTCTTTTCTTCAGTTACTGCAATATAAAACTTCAGGTGTTGATCAGAGTTTCTTTGTTTTTTTATAACCTGCAAACGGGAATTCTTTACAGGTTTAATTGCCTTATTTAAATAGGACTTTACCTTTTTGGGTATTTTACTGTCTTTAAATGCACTACCCGACCAATGTCCTCTATATTCGAGTAAGAACCAGACATCTGCTCTAGGAGCGGTTCCATACATCTCCTCGTTTGCATTTAGCGAACTTTCGAAACAAAGTATCTTATTTTTAATTGGCATAATCTAATATTATTGTTTAGTCTTCCGGCACTTAGTAATATTTATTGAGAAGGAAATTATAACATGAAAAGGAATAACTATGGCTGATAACATAATTGGAATTGATATTGGAGGCACTAATTTAAGAGGCGCACTTGTAGATAGCGAAGGTAATATCCTCAAAAGGGCGAAAATTTCATCCGAGGCTGATCAAGGAATTGATAAACTCATCGAAAACTTAACTAGTTTTATTGCCGATATTAGTAAAGGAGAGAAAGTAGCGAACATAGGGATAGGGATTCCTGGAATTATAGATTCTAAAACAGGGATTATTACTCAAGCCCCAAATATAATGAATGTTGATAACTATCCTTTAAGATCTGTGCTCAATGAAAAGCTTGGATCAGATTTAAACTTAGTTATAGAGAACGACGCGAATAGCGCTGCAGTGGGTGAGTGGTGGATGGGGGCTGCTAAGGACGTAAATTCTATGATAATGGTCACTCTGGGTACAGGTGTTGGAGGAGGGATTGTTTTAGACGGCAAGCTATGGACAGGAGCTGATGGTATGGCAGGGGAAATAGGTCATATTACAATCTATCCTGAGGGAGCGCTTTGTAACTGTGGCAACTATGGTTGTCTAGAAAGCTATGCTTCAGCTACAGCGATTAGAAGAATGGTTCATGAAGGGCTTGAAGATAAACATTTGAATACTGTACTTAGAGAAACGACCGAGAATACGCATATTGAAGATATACCAAGAATTGTAATGGAGGCTGCAACTTCAGGAGATAAGTTCTCACTTAGTATTTGGAAGGAAGTCGGAACAGCTTTGGGAATAGGGATTGCCGATCTTGTTAATCTCTTAAATATTGAGATGGTTGTGATAGGGGGAGGGGTATCAAACGCTTGGGACTTATTTATTAACACTACAATTGGAGAAGCTAAGAAAAGGGCTTTTCGCGCTCCAATGCAAAGAGCAAAAATCAAAAAGGGGTTACTCAAAGATGATGCAGGGATATTAGGATCGGTATATTTAGCTTTACACAACAACTCTTAAAAAGAACTTTTAAGACCAGCTTGGTCTGATTAGTTTCATCATTAATACTTCCCTTTTTCTGTCTGTAACTTTAAAACGATTATCGATCCTGATACCGCCAATCCAGATGATTTCGCCCTTAGAGAGGAATATTGGCGCTCTTGATCTTAGGAACTGTGGAAGTTTTATATCAGTAAAGTAGTCCTGGAGTTTTTTAGATGCAGTCATCCCGAGTGGAGAAAACCGATCACCTGGTCTAAAGTTTCTCACTTCCATAGGAAACTCAACTAATTGAAGATCAAAATATGCCACACTTTCATTGTCTTCGTCGAGAGTATCAGTTTTAAGAATTGAAACCTCAACCTCAAATTCAGGGAAGCTCCATTTTCCGGGCGACTGTATCGCATATGAAAATTCACGTTCAAGCTCAGCTCTCCTGGTTAACAGAAAAGTATTGTAGCCCTTAGCAATAACTGTATCTTCGGGAAGCTCAACCTCACCAGATACTGATTCTGACAATAAAAAATCATCTGCTGAAACTATGTGAGTCGAAGAGATATTCTTCAAACTACTATTTTGTTTCTCAATTGCGAGTCTGAGCAATGAGAATCTTAGAGTTTGTTCGATGTTACGATAATCATTTAAATTTCCGACCAGCTCTAATTTGTTTGCGCTAAATACATTGTCAAAATGTTTATATGCTTCTTTGGAAATGAACTCTTCCTCGGATCTTAAGATATCTGCAGTTCTAGATAGAGTTTGTTTTATCTGAGGGTTGTAGGTTTCAAGCTCAGAGAGTAGATCATGTCTGATTTTGTTTCTAAGAAATTCCTTTGAATCATTTGAAGAATCATTGATCCAGGAAATATTCTTAGCCTTGAGGTATCCCTCAATTTCTAAGCGGCTTGTTTCAATCAACGGTCTTATAATATTCTTTGAAACGGGTGGAATTCCTGATAGGCCTTTTGATCCGCTTCCTCTAATTAATCTCATCAAGACAGTCTCCGCCTGATCATCCAGCGTATGGGCAGTGGCTAACTTAGTAGCATAGTGTTTTGCCAGTACTTGATCAAAAAATTTATATCTTAGGGTTCTCGCTGCATCTTCAGTGGAAAGCTGAAATTCTTCTTTGTATTTCAAAGCATCAACTTCACCATATACATAGGTAAGTCCCAGCGCCCTGGCTGTTTCCTTTACGAAGTCGGCGTCTCTTTTTGCCTCATCGCCTCTTATGCCGTGATTTAAGTGAGCAACAATAAGTTCAAGACCATACTCGATTAATTCATTTAATGCGTAGAGCATGGCTATTGAGTCTGCGCCCCCGGAGACTCCAAGCACTACTTTCTCACCTTGCGTGAGCATTTTATATTTTTTAAGTGTCTTTGTTACCCTGTCCAGCATCTTCTATATTGTTTGTGGCGAGACCCGCAGACATGATGATCCTGAATGCGTCCTCTACCGAAATTGATAGCTCTTTTATATCTTCTTCCGGAAGCATAATATAGTACCCGCTGGTAGGGTTGGGTGTGGTGGGCACAAAAATACTAACAAGCTTTCTTCCAGACTTATTGTGATGTTTTCCGTCTTCTATCGTACTCGTAATAAATCCTATTGAATAAATTCCCTTCCGAGGGTACTCGATCATTGCAACCCTCTTTAGGTTCTTCATTCCTCCTCCTCCCATGACAGTCTCTATTATTTGCTTAGTGGCAGTATATACAGTCCTAGCAAGAGGAATTTTGTTGATAAGATATTCACCGAATCCAACTAGCTTTCGTCCTAGTATGTTTCTTGCAACCGCTCCCACAACAAGGACAATCAGGATTGCTCCTACTAGTCCGATTGCAAATAAAATGCTTTGGGATACTAAAGGGTTCTGTTGATTGAGGAGTTCACCAATAAATTTATTAGGTGCTGCACTTACAAGCCCAATTATCCAAGTTCCAAGCTTGTATAGTACAAATATAGTTAACGCAAATGGTATGGTGACCAATATCCCCGTAAGGATATTCTGCCTAAAAAAATTATAGATATGTTTCATACATTAGTCTGTATGTTTATCGATAGAATCGCGGAGGAATCTGCTTGGTTTAAAAACAACGGCTTTTCTCTCGGCAATCTCGATAGTTTCGCCAGTTGCAGGATTTCTCCCTTTTCTGGCTTTACGGTTCTGTACTCTAAAGCTGCCGAATCTCGGAAGCTTTATTCCCTCACCTTTAGCCAACCTCTCTTTGGTAACATCAAAAAAGAATTCAACAATCTCAGCCGACTCCCTTTTTGATAATCCAATTTTCGTATGAATTACATCTGCAAGTTCTTTTTTTGTCATCTCTATACCTCGCTGTAATTTTTATATTGTACGTAATTCTGCGCCAAGAGCCAAACCAAGTTTTTTAAGTGTTTTTTCCTGGGCTTTATTAATCTCTTCTTCTGTCAGAGTTTTATCTTTTGCTCTTAACTGAAGCGATACCGCAACACTCTTCTTGCCTTCTTCTACATTATCTCCGGTATAGACGTCAAATATAGCAGCATTCTCTATCAAAGAAGAACCTGATTTTCCTATCTCTTCCAATATGCCTCCAACAGGTATCGACTCATCTATGATTAAGGCAATATCTCTTCTTACAGAAGGAAACTTCGGAAGCGGTTTAAATGTTTTTTTCTTTTTCCTGGAAAGTGAAGCAATCTTGTCTAAATCAATTTCCAGTAAATATAAACCTTTCGATATATCGAGTTTCTCGCTTAAGTTCGGATGAATCTCTCCTACATATCCTATATCTTCGTCATCAATTACAAGCATTGCCGATTTTCCGGGGTGAAGAAATTCGATTTCCTGAGCATCCTGAAATACGACATCATCCCATATCATTAGGGATTCAAAACCCTTTTCCAAGATGCTTTTAAAATCGAAGAAATCAAATTCCTTCTTGCCCCAGAATTCCGGCATTCTCGTTCCGGTTGCCGTCGCGGCTATTTTTCTAATCTCATTTGGTAATTCTTTGTTTTCTATAGGAATATATACTTTGCCTATTTCAAAAAGTCTTAAGTTTTCTTGCTGATGGTTTAAATTTAAAACGGCATTCTTTAAAAGACCTGGTATAAGGCTTGTTCTCATTGCCGAGCTTTCTGTTGTAAGTGGATTTAATATTTTGAGCGCTTGTGTTTTGTTTATAAGGCTGAGTAACTCGTGATCTTCAAAACTATAGTTAATTACCTCATTAAACCCAGCTGATATAAAGACCTCTTTGAATTTATCCTGAACCAATTTGTTGATATTTACATTGTCAGATTTCATTCTGACAGCGGGCAGAGTAGTGGGTATATTGTCGTATCCGTGAAGTCTTGCAGCTTCTTCAATCAAATCGATTTCTCTTGTTATGTCGACTCTGAAAGTAGGGATGCGGAATGTGAAATCATTTTTGTCTGATCCCAGGTTCTCAAATTCAAGCCCATTTGCTATTTTAATTAATTCATCGGAGTTAATATTGGTTCCAAGAAATTTATTTGCACGATCCAAGGATATTTTTACCTCAGCGGGCTCAATTATTGAAGGATATTCATCGATCAGACCCTTCGCAATCTCACCATCACCCAACTCTCTTATTAGTTCCGCTGCTCTATTGAGAGCGTTGGTAACACCATTTGGGTTAATGCCTCTTTCAAACCTATAAGAAGATTCTGATCTGAGTCCGGTAGATTTTGAAGTTTTTCTAACAGTTGTGGGATCAAAGTAGGCGCTTTCAAGCAATACATTTGTTGTGCTTTCCGATACTTCGGTATTTGCTCCACCCATTACGCCAGCTAGAGCAATAGGTTTTTTCCCGTCGCATATTAGAAGATCAGAATCCGCGAGTTTTCTCTCGATATTATCTAATGTTGTAATTGTCTCGCCATTTTTAGCTGCTCTTACTACAATTTTATTGCCTTCCAACAGGTCGTAGTCAAAAGCATGAAGTGGTTGCCCGTACTCAAGAAGGATAAAATTTGTTATATCAACAACGTTATTTATTGATCTAATGTCAGAAGCCTCAAGTCTTCTTTTTAACCAGGCTGGGGAAGGACCGATTTTTACATTCTTTATGACCCTGCATGAATATCTCGGACATTTCCCAGGATCAAGTAATTCTACTTTTGCAATGTTATTTATTTCCTCGCCTTCTTCACTGATTTTCGAATCCGGATGTTTAACTCTATTGCCCGTTAGTGCGGCTACTTCTCTAGCAACTCCTATAACGCTTAGGCAGTCCGGCCGATTTGGAGTGATGCCGACTTCGAAAATTACGTCGTTTATACCCAACTCATCTACAATAGCCTTTCCTACATTTGCTGATTGTGGAAGTATGATGATGCCGTCACTCTCTTCTCCAAGTCCAAGCTCGTTCTCAGCGCATAACATGCCCTCTGAAACCTCTCCCCGGATCTTTGCTTTCTTGATTTTAAGACCATCCTCAAATTTTGGCCCCGGCGGGAGTTTTGCCCCAATTTTTGCAAGAGCAACTTTGTCTCCAGCCTTCATGTTATTTGCGCCGCAGACTATAGGATATGTGTTCTCACCGTCGGTGACCTTGCAGAGTGAAAGTTTTTCAGCGTCCGGATGGGGTGTTAATTCTGTAATCTGGGCAGCTATTACATTTTCAAGACCTTTCCCCTGATAAATAACATCTTCTACCTCAAGCCCAGCCATAGTAAGCTTGTGGGATAGTTCTTCAGGAGATAGATCGAAATCTATGTAATCTTTTAGCCAGTTTAGTGTGAATTTCATTTTTGCCCCAGGACAATATGAAATAGTTACATATTCTTAAGAAAGGGTCAATACCATATACAAAATACTGTAATATGAATTGTTTAGGGATGAAATCAACATGGAATAATGAAGCCCTTATCCAAAGGGCTTCATTCTATATTTTTAAAGATGATTATAGAGTTTTATTTACGAAGAAAAGTTTTCATACCATTCTTCGGTAGTCGTGCTAAATAATTCTTCTAAAGATATATCAAGCCAGGTCAAAGCGGTCAAGATTCATCACCTTTGTCCATGCCGCTATAAAGTCCTGTGTAAACCGTTCTTGAGAGTCCTTAGATCCGTAGACTTCAGCTAGTGCTCGGAGCTCTGAGTTTGAACCGAAGATGAGATCAACACGAGTTCCTGTCCACTTAACATCGCCGGTAGTGCGATCACTGCCTTCAAACTCTTCTTCAGCTTCTGAAGTTGCTTTCCACGTGGTGCCTAAGTCTAACAAGTTGACGAAGAAGTCATTTGTCAGGATCTCTGGGTTTTTAGTGAAGACCCCATGTTGGGACTGGTTGTAGTTAGTGTTAAGTACACGCATACCGCCAACTAGAACCGTCATTTCGGGAGCTGTTAGCGTTAATAATTGTGCCCTATCAACCAACATGTCCTCTGCTGATACTGGATATTCAGTCTTCAAGTAGTTGCGGAACCCGTCTGCAACCGGCTCGAGAACGGCGAAGGATTCCACATCAGTTTGCTCTTGTGACGCATCGGCACGTCCCGGCGTAAAGGGCACTGTCACATCGTGACCGGCATTCTTTGCAGCCTGCTCTATGCCTGCGCATCCGCCCAGGATTATCAAGTCGGCGAGTGAAACTATCTTGCCTCCTTGCTGGGAGTCGTTGAACTCTTTTTGTATTCCTTCAAGTGCTTGCAACACGGTAGCTAATTGGGCTGGATTGTTGACTTCCCAATCTTTCTGAGGCGCAAGTCTTATGCGTCCACCATTAGCGCCGCCGCGTTTATCGGAGCCGCGGAATGTTGATGCTGATGCCCAAGCAGTGGATATGAGCTCGGAGACAGACAGTTCTGAGGCAAGGATATTGCTCTTTAGTGCAGCTATGTCATTATCATCAATTAGTTCGTGTGTAACGGTTGGGATAGGGTCTTGCCAGATCATCTCTTCCTCTGGCACTTCCGGGCCGAGATAACGCGAACGCGGTCCCATATCGCGGTGTATAAGCTTGAACCAGGCCCGAGCGAAAGCGTCTGCAAACTCATCAGGATTCTCATAAAAACGTCTTGATATCGGCTCATAGATAGGGTCCATCCGTAAGGAGAGGTCTGTTGTAAGCATAGATGGTGAGTGACTCTTTGAAGGGTCGTGCGCATCTGGTACTGTCCCTGCGCCTGCTCCATCCTTCGGTGTCCACTGATGAGCTCCTGCCGGGCTCTTTGTTAACTCCCACTCAAAACCGAACAGGTTCTCAAAGAAGTTGTTGCTCCACTTTGTCGGCGTTGTGGTCCATATGACCTCAAGGCCACTGCCTATAGTGTCGTCTCCGCTGCCGCTGCCGAACGTGTTTTTCCAACCTAGTCCCTGCTCTTCAATGCTCGCAGCCGCTGGTTCCCGACCAACATACTTGTCCGGATCGGCGGCTCCATGAGTTTTGCCGAATGTGTGTCCGCCAGCAATAAGTGCAACAGTTTCCTCGTCATTCATAGCCATACGTCCAAAGGTTTCTCGAATGTCATGGGCTGCCGCGAGAGGATCAGGATTACCATTTGGGCCTTCTGGGTTTACATAGATCAGACCCATCTGAACGGCACCGAGGGGATTCTCAAGTTCCCGGTCACCTGTGTAACGCTTGTCTCCAAGCCACTCGGCTTCAGAGCCCCAATATATGTCTTGCTCAGGCTCCCAAACATCCTCACGTCCGCCAGCGAAACCAAATGTCTTAAGTCCCATTGATTCAAGCGCGCAGTTGCCAGTAAGGATCAAGAGGTCAGCCCAAGAGAGTTTCTTGCCGTATTTCTGCTTAACTGGCCAGAGTAGCAAGCGTGCCTTATCGAGGTTCACATTATCAGGCCAACTATTGAGCGGCGCAAAACGCTGTGTACCGGATCCCGCGCCACCACGCCCATCGGAAATTCGGTATGTTCCCGCGCTGTGCCAGGCCATACGAACGAATAGCGGTCCATAATGGCCATAATCAGCTGGCCACCAGTCTTGGGATGCGGTCATTAGATCAAAAATATCTTGTTTCACTGCATTTAGATCGAGGGTTTTGAACTCTTCAGCATAATTGAACTCGTCGCCCATCGGATCGGATAAAGAAGAATTTTGTCGTAGAATGTTCAACTTCAGCTGATTTGGCCACCAGTCTCGGTTTGAAGCACCCTGACCCGCGCTGTGTTTCAGCTCACCACCCGTAAACGGGCATTTGCTTTCATTGTTAGCATTGTTATTTCCCATATTATTGCCTCCATAAATTTTTATATTTTAAATTTAAATGTCCCAGACTGATTATATAATAAACAATTTATGGTATAGTTGTCTAATATTCATTTGCTATGTGTTGTATAGTTTATACCTATAACTACGATTGTGGCTATAAGACTCAACATTTTAGGAAGATAGATATCATGGAACTTCATCAATTAAGATATTTTGTAGCAGTGGCAGAAACTGGCGGATTTAGTAAAGCCGCTAAGAGGTGCTACGTCGCACAGCCCTCACTAAGTCAGCAAATCATTAAGCTTGAGCATGAGCTGGGTAAAGAACTATTTGAAAGGTTAAATAGAAAAGTCGCATTAACAGAAGCTGGAAAAGCGCTTCTTCCCAGAGCTAAGCTTATATTGAGCGAAGCCAGTAATATCAAATCGGCAATCTTAGATGATGTCGATTCCGGCTCGGGAACCCTTTCAGTAGGCATGATACCAACTATTGCTCCTTATCTATTGCCTGGTTCTTTAGACAAATATGGCAAAAGATTTCCTGTCTCCCGAATAAAGGTAAACGAAAATCTGACTGACAGGTTAATCAAAGACATAATTAACCTGGATGTAGACATTGCAATTATGAGTCTACCTATTGATGATCCCTTAATTCAGACAAAGACTCTTTTTGATGATCCATTGGTTCTAGCATTATCTCCTGGACACCCACTATCAAAAATAAAGAATATTAAGATCGATGATCTAAAATCCATCCCTTTTATAGCATTAGAAGAGGAGCACTGCCTCGGAGAGCAGATAAAAAGTTTCTGTTATGAGAAACAGATTAATCCTGAAATAATATGCCGCACATGGAATCTGTCTACTATTCAGCACTGCGTATCTTATGGTAATGGGATATCCTTAGTTCCCAAGATGCTTGTTATGACTGATTCTTCACAGAGCTGTGAGTATCGGGAGATAAAAGGGCAGTCTCCATCTAGAAATATTGTTGCAGCATGGCATAAAGACAGGAAATTGTCTAAACTTGCACTAGAATTCATTTTAATCGTTAATGAGATATATGAATCACTTCTTGAATCTTATAAAGTTTGAATTGAGTACAAACAAATGAAGAAAGTGTATTTGGACTACAATGCAACAACACCAATTGACCCGAGAGTTCTGGAGGAGATGTTGCCTTATCTAGGTGAGCACTACGGAAACCCTTCCAGCATTCATTCATTTGGTAGAAAGGGAAAAGAAGCATTGGATAGGGCAAGAGAGCAAGTGGCTGGTCTCATCTCGGCAACTCCAAAAGAGATAATATTCACTTCAGGTGGTAGTGAAGGGGCGAATTTTGCTATCAAAAGCAGTGCCCTTAAAGGTCTAAGCGATAACAAGAATCATTTAATAACTACAAAAGTTGAACATGAATGTGTTCTTGAATCGTTTAAATTTTTAGAGGGGCAAGGATTTGAAGTTACCTACTTGGGAGTTAATAGTGATGGGCTTGTGGATTTGAATGAGCTTCGGGATTCTATTTCTGATTCTACTATTCTCGTTTCTTGTATGTATGCCAACAATGAAACAGGGGTTATCTTCCCTCTAGAAAAAATAGCTGAAATTGTTAAGGAGAAAGGAGTTCTTTTTTACACTGACGCTGTTCAGGCAGCTGGAAAGATTGATATTGATCTCAATAAGATCCCAGCTGATCTGCTTGCTATCTCTGCGCATAAATTTTACGGACCCAAATCAGTTGGTGCTCTTTTTGTTAGGGACAGCTTCTCTCAACATTCTCCATTGTCCCCTTTAATTCACGGAGGAGGTCAGGAAAGAGGAAAGCGTTCGGGCACTGAAAATGTAGCTGGTATAGTTGGATTAGGTTCAGCAAGTGCCATTGCTTCAGAAGAAATGCTGAGTGATCAATCAAAGATTAGTAATCTTAGAGATGAACTACTAAAAAGTCTTGAAGAGAATATAGAGAATATCAAGTTGAACGGATCACTTGAAAACGTGCTCTGGAATACTCTTAATCTAAGTATTTTAGGTGCACAGGGAGAATCCCTTGCTATGAATCTGGATATTGAGGGTGTTGCTATTTCAACTGGTTCTGCCTGTTCGGAAGGTGCAGTAGATCCTTCTCATGTTTTATCCGCAATGGGATTAACAAGGGCCGAAGCAGCAGCTTCTATAAGAATTAGTCTGGGGCGATTTACTGGAAAAGACGATATTGATTATGTAGCATCTATCTTTCCCAAAGTTGTAGAAAGGATTAGGCGGGTTAAATAGACAATACTTTTATGGGAATACAGGGGTAGCTTCAAGACCCATATCTTCATCAAAACCAAGCATTACATTCATATTTTGAACAGCCTGTCCTGAGGCGCCTTTCACGAGGTTGTCGATCACGGATACAATTACAGCCGTATTATTAGAGCTGTTGACCTTAATTCCTATATCACAGTAATTAGAACCCCGGACTTGATTTGTAGAAGGATATACTTTCTCCTCACAAATTCTAACGAACCGCTCATCTTGATAATGCTTTTTGTATAAACCAATAAGCTGCTTAGTTGTAATCTTTTTATTTAGATTCACATAAATTGTTGACAAAATGCCCCTATCCATAGGTATCAAATGTGGTGTGAATGACACATTTACCTTAAGGCCTGAATAATTGGAAAGAGCCTCTTCTATTTCAGGCATATGACGATGCTCACCCACTTTATAGGCTTTTAGGCCTTCATTAACTTCTGAATAATGATAATCAAGTGACGGAGACCTGCCCGCACCAGTTACCCCAGATTTAGAATCTACTATGATTGAAGACTCATCTGCAATCTTATTCTTTAATATTGGAGCCAGTCCAAGAATAGATGAAGTTGGGTAACAACCAGGATTAGCTACTAACTTTGCCTTTTTCACTTTTTCACGGTTTAGCTCTGTAATTCCATAAACAGCCTTTTTAATTAATTCAGGGCAAGGGTGCTGACCATACCATTTCTTATAATTCTTATTGCTGATCCTGAAATCAGCGCCTAGATCAATAATTTTTACATCCCTATCATACAATTCTTTAATAATCTCCGCTGAAGTGCCATGAGGTAGGGCTGCGAAAATTACATCAATATCTTTTGGGATTGATTTAGGCTTAAGTGGTTTAAGCTCTAAATCCAAAAATCCCCTTAAATGAGGAAATACATCGGAGATCCTCTTTCCAGCATGTTTTTCCGCTGTTAAGTGGACAACTTCGATATTTGGATGTACTAGCAGGAATCTCATTAACTCGCTACCGGTATATCCACTTGCTCCAAGTACTGCTACCTTTTTCTTATCCATGGAAATTGAAAATATCAGGGAATATTATTAAATACAAGTCTAAATTAACTTTACCACCACAAGTTTGTTGCTCTATTACTTAATTTACGGGCACATTCTTGACTCCGATTGCTGAGAAAGGTAGTTTTCTACACTTAGAGAAATAGAAGTAAAGAAAATGACTTAAGGCTATTTCAGGGTAGCTTTTTCGGAGGAATTAATCAATGTCAATTAAGGTCGGAATTAACGGATTTGGAAGAATCGGAAGGAATGTTCTTCGTATTGGGCTTCAAAGGAGTGACATAGAATTTGTGGGAATTAATGATATTTCCGATTCAAAAACACTTACACACCTTTTTAAATATGACTCAATCTTTAGACCATATAAAGGTGAAGTCAAATCTGAGAACGGTCATATGGTGATAGACGGTAAACCTATTAAGGTATTTTCTGAAAGAAATCCGGCAAACATACCCTGGCATGAAGTTGGAGCCGAGCTTGTTGTTGAAGCAAGCGGGGTTTTCAGAAGTAAAGAAGAAGTATCCGCTCACCTAGGTGAAACAGTAAAGAAAGCTATTATCACAGCCCCCGCCAAAGGAGATGTTGATCTTACAGCAGTTCTAGGTGCTAATGAAGATAAATACGACAGCGAAAAACACAATATAATTTCAAATGCTTCTTGTACGACCAACTGTTTTGCAATGATTGTGAAGGTATTACACGAAAATTTCGGAATAGTAAAAGGTCAAATGACCACAGTACATTCTTATACAAACGACCAGCAGATTCTTGATGCCCCTCATAAAGACTTAAGAAGAGCCAGGGCCGCTGCTATGTCAATAATTCCAACAAGCACTGGTGCTGCAAGCGCAATAAAACTTATTTATCCAGAACTAGATGGGAAGATGAGCGCTGTAGCTATGAGAGTGCCTACTTCAGATGTTTCCGTGGTTGATTTTACCTGTGAAGTTGAAAAAGATACTACGATTGAAGAAGTTAACCAGAAATATAAAGAGGCAGCCGAGGGTGAACTCAAAGGATATATAAGGTATTCAGACGAAGAACTAGTATCTTCTGATTTCATTGGTGATCCTCATTCAGCAATATTTGATGCACCTCTTACATCGGTGGTAAAAGGCAACTTAGTTAAAGTTATTGGCTGGTACGACAATGAGTATGGATACTCCTCAAGGGTAGTAGACTTGATAGAATACGTAGGGGATAAGTCAAAATGAGCAAGTTGGTAATATCTGATCTACCTGATTCTGAGTTTGAAGGGAAAAGAGTATTTGTCAGAGTAGATTTTAATGTCCCCATCAGAGATGGGAAGATCAGTGAAGATTACCGAATTAGACGAGCAATACCAA
Source organism: Thermodesulfobacteriota bacterium (assembly GCA_021604765.1). Taxonomy (GTDB): domain Bacteria; phylum Desulfobacterota_D; class UBA1144; order Nemesobacterales; family UBA2774; genus CR02bin9. The sequence continues at coordinate 20,358 of BQJP01000020.1, read as the reverse complement.
CGATTGACTACTTAATTGAAAGAAAAGCCAAAGTGATTATTGGCACTCACCTTGGGCGGCCTAAAGGAATTACAATTCCTGATCTTTCACTAAAACCCATTCAAACCAGATTGTCAGAACTCTTAGGAAAATCAGTAAATTTCACAGGAAATGTAATTGGCAGTGAAGTCAAAAAAGCTATAGATTCGCTGAATGACGGTGAAGTGATGCTGCTTGAAAATCTGAGATTTCATAAAGAAGAAACTGATAATGATCCTGAATTTTCAAAAGAGTTAGCTTCTTTTGCAGATATATATGTTAATGATGCATTCGGAACATCCCACAGAAAGCACGCCTCTACTTATGGAATGGCGCTGGAGTTCAATCATAGACTTGCTGGTTTTTTGGTGAGCAGGGAACTTAAGTTTCTAACAAGAATCCGTGAAAATCCGGAGCGTCCATTTGTGGTTATAGTCGGGGGCGGCAAGATTAAGGATAAGATACATGCTCTTAAAAGTTTAATAGAAGAAGCGGATAAAGTTCTTCTTGGCGGTGGTGTTGCGTATACATTTTTAAAAGCTAAAGGGATGAACATTGGCAATTCAATAGTAGAGAATGACATGGTAGATTGGGCAAAAGAGTCATTAGAGAAATACGGAGATAAGATATTTCTTCCAGTGGATCATGTGGTAGCCGGTGGATTTGAAAAAAGAAAAAATTGTATGGTTATGGATGGGAACATCCCTGATGATTTGCAGGGTTTTGATATAGGTCCCAAAACTGCGGCATTGTTTGCTCATCAGATTAGGGGTACCGGCTCTATTTTCTGGGGTGGACCTATGGGAGTGTTTGAAGTGGGAGATTTCTCAGCTGGAACTACACAGGTGGCCCGCGCTGTGGCGCTTGCAACCTGGCGTGGGGCAACAACAGTTGTTGGCGGTGGAGAAACTATAGCATCTATTCGTAATGCTGAAGTGCTTGATTCAGAGATTACCCATATTTCCACTGGCGGAGGAGCTTTGCTGGAATTCTTGGGCGGAGCGAAACTTCCTGGTATTTCAATACTGGATGATAAAGAGAACAATGTTACTCTTGCAGCAAATTGATTATTATTAAGTCCCTTATTTGATTGAGTTCGCCGTTTTGATCTTAGAGAATTTATATTTCATATCGGATATATGTTAGACAAAATAATATAAAAATTCTAAACAGGAGCACAATAAGGCGATGGCTAAAACAAAAGGCGGTATTGACTCAACTGTAAAACTTTTAGGAAAAGAAGCGGATTATCTTCTTAATCATAAATGTAAGACCGTTTCAAAAAAACTACTTCATTTACCAGGGCCATCTTTTATTGATGATATTTTTATTCCTACTGACCGTCCTAACTCTGTTCTTAGAAACTTTGAGCTTCTTTTTAATACTGGTCGTCTCGCAGGAACCGGATATTTATCAATTCTGCCTGTAGATCAGGGTATTGAGCATTCAGCAGGGGCTTCATTTGCTCCTAATCCAATTTATTTTGACCCTGAGAATATTGTTAAACTCGCAATCGAAGGCGGATGTAACGGGGTTGCTTCTACATTAGGAGTTTTGGGATCGGTTGCAAGAAAGTACGCACATAAAATCCCCTTTATTGTAAAACTTAATCATAATGAATTTCTTTCTTATCCAAACACTTACGATCAAATATTATTCGCTAATGTGGATCAGGCTTTTGAAATGGGCGCTGTATCGGTGGGCGCCACTATTTACTTCGGTTCTCCTGAAAGCCATCGTCAGTTGCAAGAAATTGCAGAAGCGTTTAGATATGCCCATACTCTGGGACTGGTAACTATACTTTGGTGTTATCTGAGAAATCCTGCATTTAAAACCAAAGAAGCCGATTATCACGTATCTGCAGATCTAACAGGTCAGGCAAATCATATTGGTGTAACAATTGAAGCAGATATTATCAAGCAGAAGCAGGCAGAGAACAACGGCGGCTTCACCGCTCTTAATTTCGGCAAAACCGACCCAAGAGTTTATTCAAAACTCACAACTGATCACCCAATAGATCTCACGCGTTATCAGGTTGTGAACTGTTATATGGGAAGAGCGGGACTAATTAATTCAGGTGGAGCTTCAACTGGTGACGGGGGTAATGATCTAACTCAAGCAGTCAGGACTGCGGTGATTAATAAAAGAGCTGGTGGTATGGGGCTTATTACAGGGCGAAAAGCATTTCAGAAACCAATGAAAGACGGAGTGGAGATACTAAATGCTGTTCAAAATGTTTATTTGGATGATGAAATTACTGTAGCTTAGCTCTGTACTTAAATTATTGATAAAAATGAGGTGAAAGAATTTTAAAATATATTCTTTCACCTCAATAATTTAGTTAAACTCCCTTATCTTCAAGACCTTCTGGTACTTCACCGTAGTAAATAGAATCTTCTTCGTAGAGAGCTTTAATTTTATCTTTAGGCATATCCGGCATCCCTTCGTTAAGACCAAACATTTTGCAAAGATGTTTTAACTCCTCATCTCTTCCTGGATGTGGGGCCATTGGCTGAATCATATTTTCCGCCCTTAACTGTTCCTTAACCTCTTCATCTTGTTTGAGCGGTGTGCCGTATTCGTTATAGTGAAATAGTTTGTCAAACCTTTTCCTAGGCCTTTGCCCCGGGGTTTCCGCGGCATAACCTACTGACATAAGCCATATAGGTACTACGTTTTCCGGTGTTCCTAAAACTTTGGGGAATTCAGCTGGCTTTCTTCCTGTAGCGAGAAGACAAGCACCAAGTCCAAGTTCTGTTACGGCTAGTAGCGAATTTGCAATAGCCTGCCCTGCTTCAATTCTGAGTAAATCCTCTGCCCTTTCCCTTGGGAAGCTCATTAGTCTTGGGTAAGTAGACTCAGTAAGAATTTTATATGTCCATCCATACGCTGCAGTTACTGCTCGTGCGGGAAATAGTACGGAAAACGATTCTACAAGCTCTTTGTACCAAGCATCCATATTAATAAGCCATGCAATAACAATAGGAGCTTGCCTTAGGGGTTGCTCGTTAAAAGGAGAAGCGCACTCAATTATTTGCTCAAACTTGTCTTCTGGATATGTTCTCTTATCAATAACTATTGCCTCAGTTGAACCGCAATTACCCTGACATGATGCATATCTTGCCGCTTGAAGTATTCTTTGGATTTTCCAATCTTCTACCTCTTGCCACGGTTTATAAAATCTAATACTCCTTCTTGTTCCAATCGCTTCTAAAAGTTCCATTCATAAGCCTCCTTATTTTTTGTCTATACATAGTAATTTTAATGATACTGCTTTAAATAGCTACACATAGCCTCTTGCCGAGCGCTTGCTCGCTTTTTAGATTAGATTATTTGAAATGTTAAGTCAAGTTATGTGAATTGTGCAGGGTTATATCGGTACTTCTAATAAATCCTGAGCTTCTATTACCTCAATGTCTGCATTACTTCTAATAGTTTCAACTACTTTTTCTTCGTCACATTCAGGATAGAAGTGGGTCACTAAGACTTTTTTAGGTTTTGCCTCGTTGATTGTTTTTATAACTTCGTTTGGTGTGAGGTGACCTTTCATTTTGAGACTTTCATTAGCCAATGCACACTCAATTATTAGAAGATCGCACTTAGCAGCGAGGTTAATCAAAGATTCTGAATAATCAGTATCTCCTGAATATACTATCGACTTCTCACCTGAGGTGATTTTGTAAGCTAGACTGTTTTCCATATGAGGAACTTTGGTGCTAACTATTTTAAAATCCTGAAAAGTCTCTGAACCGTCTCTTATCTCATCGAGAACTAGATGCTCGGGAACAATCCAGCTGCCGTAGGCTTTCTTCAGGGCATCAAAAAATTTAACAAATCCTTTGCCGCCCCATATAAATAAAGGTTTTTCTCTTGTTTTATTGCGAGAGTATTTTGTGGCGAATAAAAACGGAACCAAATCTCCCGTATGATCCGGATGCAGGTGTGAGAAAAAAATATGGTCAATCTCCAGATAATTGACCCCTATTTTCTCGAGCTTCCAGGTAGTACCGTTTCCGCAATCTAGGAGGATTTTAGAATTGAGAGTTTCTAAAAGATATCCGGATGACCCTCTTTGCTTATGCGGTATGCATGTTCCAGATCCCAATATTGTTAGCTTCATTTCTCAATGACTCACATTTGAGTTATTTTTAATAGAAGCACTTTATCACTACTAGTATTAAAGGGCAAACGAAAGTGAAACGAATAATAACGCTAACAACAGATTTTGGTGTAGATGACCATTATGTTGGTTCTATGAAAGGGGTTATTTTGGGAACAAATAATGAAGCTGTTGTCACAGATATTACTCATGGAATCCCAAAATACGACATCTTTAAAGCAGCATATACACTATGGGGTTTTTACAAATATTTTCCAAAAGATTCTATTCATGTAGTTGTGGTTGATCCGGGTGTAGGGAGTGAGAGAAAGCCAATTATTGTTCAAACAGAAGAGGGTATATTCATAGGCCCTGATAATGGGGTGTTTTCGTTTGTTTTAAAAGAAAGTAAGAGGGTAAACATATTTGAAATCACAAATACAGAATTTATGCTTGAAGATTTGAGTAGAACCTTTCATGGAAGAGATATATTTGCGCCAGTAGCCGCTCACTTGTCCTTGGGTATTGATATTCAAGATTTTGGTGAGGTTCTTAAGAATCCAATCTTATTAGAAATCAGGAAGCCTGAGATAAAAGGTGGTGAAATAGTTGGTGAAGTTATTTATGTGGACTCATTTGGGAATTTAATAACTAATATTTCCAGAGACATGATAGATAATCCTAGAGAGATTCGTATAGATGATTTTGTTGTTGACACCGTTGCCAAATCATACCAGGACGTAGCTAGAGGCGATTTGCTTGTAATAATAGGAAGCTCAGGTTTTTTAGAAGTCTCAGTTAACCAAGGTAGTGCTGCACAATTTTTTGACAATAAAAACCCAAATATTGTGTTAATTAATACATGATATTATCTATAACCTAACTTTGATCCGTGAATCTTCAGGCTTATTGTTACACTAAAATAATGGGAATAAAGACCATTCAAGGCAAGTTATATAATATGAACAGTATTTGATTGCTAAGTGTTGGAAGGTTATAATTATGTTATAAATAAGTTATCAAATAATATAATCCTTTGATAACTTGCATGAGGGGGCCCTAAAATGATTTGCAGAGTCATAAATTTTTCTGTTTTTATTGTAATTCTTTCAGTTCTTTCTTTGTTTCCTGAATCTTCAAAGGCTCAGTTAACATCACCCAATCCTTTTTGTTTACCTACTTGCGAAGTTGGAGATGCAAGATTGCTTTCTCTAACAGGTGGGACAAATTTTAATACTTTTACGCCCAAAGAAAACAATCTTCAAATAGTTGTAGCGCCAAACTCGGTAGAGTTTTCTTTGGGAATTTTTGACGGTGACTCTCCTGGAGCATTAATTGACGGTAATTGGGATTTAGGTGTTGCGGGTAATTTTTCTTATTCTGTAATTATTGATCCGGATAAAGATAATGCTGGTCCTGTAATATTTGAAATTTTCGCAACTGATTTACCAAATAACGACTGGGCTGACTTTTCTTTTCCTACAAGTCCTCAAGCTCTAGATGCTGATGGAAACTATGTGTATACCCTTAGAATAGTTTTACTTGATGATGTTAATACTCAGAACAATTTCAAGGTAAGGTCTTCTGATTCACTATTTCTTGATGAACCGTTTGCAGTATCCGGAGATTTTGGAAGTCCGCTTGATATTGCGACAGTGTTTCCAAATTCAAATTTGGATGATGGAATTCAGGCTGAAGACTATGCAGTTTCAACATATGATGGTGAGATCTGTCTATTCTTCCAAGTTCCTAATGAAATTGCCGAGTTAACTATATGGGATGCTGATTTCGATCATGGAAATCAGGATGGTACAGATACCGATACAGATGATCAAAATACTCCTAACACTATTCCCGACTTTGCGCCACCAGATTCAGATGCTGAGCCCGAAGGGATTAATCCTCCTGCCCCATTTGACGACAGAACCTTAACAGGCGAAAGTGACTTTTTTAATTTCACACATAGAGCCCCTGCTGTGAAATATAAAGTACTTTTCCCAGATGGGAGAGAATTTGAGAATACAAATCCTTCTGGCAATAGAGAGTGGGAGCAATTTGTTATATCATCTCAAACTTCTAATCCGAATTTGACGGATTTCTTTACCGATGATCCTATACCAGAAGGCTTATATCAGTTATGTACCATTGGACTTAACATGCAAAACTTAGTTGCTCTAAGACTACCGTTTCCACTTGTCTCCGGAACAGGTGAATCGCCTCCAGTCACTCCAGTACCTACAATTTCAGAGTGGGGTTTAATAGCCATGGCAGGAGTATTGGGTATTATCGGATTGATAGCCGTTCGAAGACGTATACGCGTATCCAAAATCTAAAAGTATTAACATCGGTCTCTAATTTGAATAATATAAAGCCCCTTCAATTATTGGAGGGGCTTTCTTATATTTGACTTAAACTTATAATTAAATCTAGTATACTCTTCCTCATTAATCCGGATCGGAATTCTAACACATTGAATTTCTATGACTAAAGAAGAACAAAAAGAAACATTTGAAATTACAGAGGAATTATCGGGCAAGAGAGCAGACATTGTTCTGGCCCATTTTCTTTCTGAGCATACCCGTTCACAAATAAAAAAGCTTATAGACGATAATAATGTATTGGTTAAGGGACAGCCTATAAAACCTTCTAAAAAGTTTGATAAGGGCGAGATCGTCTACGTGAATCTGCCCGCCCCTGAGTCAATAGACGCTGAAGCTGAAGACATAGATATCGAAATTATCTATGAGGACTCTTCTATTGTTGTAGTTAACAAACCTGCCGGCATGGTTGTGCATCCGGGAGCCGGAGTAAAGACGGGAACTTTAGTTAATGCTCTACTCTTTAGATGCAAAGACCTCTCTGGTATTGGCGGCAAGATTCGCCCTGGGATAGTCCATAGATTGGATAAAGAAACTTCCGGCGTTATGGTAGTAGCAAAGAACGATCATTCCCACAATTCTCTGGTAAACCAGTTTAAATCCAGAACAGTTAAAAAACGGTATTTAGCTATTGTTGAAGGCAACCTTAACAAGGACTCAGGATCATTTGAATCTGTAATAGGGCGAGATCCAGTGCACAGGGTCAAGATGTCATCAAAATCTAAATCCGGAAGAGAGTCTCTAACGTTTTGGAAAGTTCTTAATAGATTTGAATCGGCATGTCTTGTTGAAGCTGAGCCTAAAACCGGAAGGACTCATCAGATAAGAGTTCATTTTTCTGAGAATGGTCACCCTATTTTGGCTGATAAAGTTTATGGTCATAAAAAACAGAAAAACAAAGTGTTATCTGATGCCGAAAAGACAATTAACCGCCAAGCGCTTCATGCATCACAGATAGGCTTTACTCATCCGGAAAATGATAAATGGGTAGAATTCACTGCACCGCTTGCAGAGGACATGAAAATAGTTCTAGAGTACTTTGAGAAAATTAATGGAGATGAGAGATAAAGTGAATTTTGTCCTATCTGAAAGACTAGCTTCTTTTGAGGGTTTAGTGCATGGGTTTGCAGATAGGAGCGCCGGCGCCGATGCCTCTATTATAGAAAAGCACTTTAATTTATCGAGATTGGCCCAGCTTAAACAAGTACACAGTGGAGATGTAGTTATAGTAAACGACCCGGAAAATCATCATAATCTTACAGAAGGTGATGCTCTTGTAACTAGATTAAAGGGCGTGGGTATAGGGATTAGAACGGCAGACTGTGTTCCAATTCTAATTGTTGATAAGGGCAATTCAGTTATAGCTGCGGTTCATGGGGGGTGGCGAGGCACATTATCTGAAATAGCGGATAATACAGTAAGAGTTATTCAGTCCAACTATGGGGTTTGTCCCTCCGAGCTCACGGCCGTAATTGGACCGTCTATTAAGAAATGTTGCTATGAAGTAGGAGAGGATGTTGCGTCTCTGTTTAAGGAAAAATTTGATAATACTGACCAGTATTTGTTTGAATCAACTAAATCCAAATATTTTCTTGATCTTAGTATAGCGAATAGGCTTCAATTACAAAGAGTTGGTGTAGCAGATATTGAGGTCATAGATATCTGCACTAAATGTAATGAAAGTTTTTTTTCATATCGCAGAGAGGGTAAGGGCGTCAGCACACAGTTGAGTTGTATTGGCTTGAAACGGTAGTGTTCCAAAAAGTGTTAATATTTCTCTGAGAAGGTATAATGTTTCAAAAATTTTAACACTCAAATAATATGAATGGAGACGAAAAATGCTTCAAATAATGTGCATGGTGGATTCAGAAGACTATTGGAATCTGAATTCCTACAACGAGGCTGGCAAAACTGTGAATTATTACGGCTACACTTTCAACGTCGAAGGTAGTCCGGATGGCAAAAGCAAGGATGTTGTAAGGCTCATCGTAATGGAATTTGCAGATTCCAAAATGGCACTGGGTTTTGTAACTCCCAATAACCTAGAGTTAGACAAGGAGCTGAGAATAAAGTTCATAGCGAACGATAGCCCGACTAAAGATGTGCAAGTGGACTGCAAGTTGTCCGACGAAGTGAAGAAAGCGGCATATAATGGAGACGAGTTAGAAAAAATAGAGTATATAGGCTACACACTTGAGAAGTTTTACGATAATAACAACGTCAAATTTTATCTCCACGATTTAAGACCGCAAACTCAAGGGCAGCAGGAACAACCTTAAAGAAATTTATATCTGTTAAATAAGACTATTTATTGTTCATCAATAATGTATTACGACTCAGCTAATCTCAGCTTAAGTGTGGTTAGCTCTTGGGATTCAGGAGGGATTTTGGTAAATGAGTGATAAAAATAAAATTGTACTAGCGTATTCAGGCGGGCTTGATACATCTGTTATCTTGAAATGGCTTGCTGAAAAATATGATGCTGAAATCATAGCCTATGTAGCTGATGTAGGTCAGGGTGAAGACCTTGAAGAAGTAAGGGAAAAAGCAATAAAAACTGGTGCAAGTAAGGTATATGTTGAAAACTTAACTGACGAATTTGTTTCAGATTTTGTCTTTCCTGCAATAAAAGCAAACGCAATTTATGAAGGTGTCTACTTACTTGGAACTTCACTAGCTCGTCCCCTAATCGCCAAAAGGCAGATAGAGATAGCTCAGGAAGAAAATGCTTTTGCTGTTTCTCATGGATCTACCGGTAAGGGCAACGATCAGGTCAGGTTCGAGCTTACCTACTATGCTCTTAACCCAAATATTCAAGTAATTGCTCCATGGCGTGAATGGGATCTTAACTCAAGAACAGCATTACTAGACTATGCGAAGAAAAATGATATTCCTGTACCAGTAACTTTAGAGAAACCGTATAGCTGCGATAGAAATCTTCTCCACATTAGCTATGAGGGCGGCATATTGGAAGACCCATGGAATGAACCCCCTGAGGATATGTTTGAAATGACCGTATCCCCAGAAAGGGCTCCTAATGAGCCTCAATATATAGATATAGATTTTGAAAATGGTGCAGCTACTAAAATAGACGGCAAAGAATTAACACCATCAGAAATACTAGATACGCTCAACAAAGTGGGCGGAGCTAACGGCGTTGGTAGGGTAGACCTGGTTGAAAATCGTTTTGTTGGCATGAAATCAAGAGGCGTTTATGAAACCCCCGGAGGCACCATACTGCATGCAGCCCACAGAGCCCTAGAATCACTCACAATGGATAGAGAAGTTATGCATTTGAGAGATTCTCTTATACCAAAAATCTCTGAACTTATATACTATGGTTTCTGGTATTCTCCAGAAATGGACATGCTGAGTGCTGCAATCGAGCAATCTCAGAAAAATGTGAGTGGAACTATAAGGTTAAAAATTTATAAGGGCAATATCATCATTGCAGGCAGAAAATCTCCGTATTCACTCTACCAAGAGGACCTTGCAACCTTTGAGGAAGACAGCATTTATAATCAGGCAGATGCAACAGGATTTATCAAGCTTAACGCGCTTAGATTATCAGTTAAGAAACTCTTAGATAAAAAGGGTTAGTGTATAGGTCCCTAATGAAAGCCTCAGATTTTGATTACCACCTGCCGGAAGAACAAATTGCGTACCATCCACAAGATCAAAGGCAGAATTCTAGGTTACTACTCTTAAATAAGAATAGTGGTGAGATAAGTCATAAAAACTTTTACGAGCTCCCTAACTTTCTCAAATCTGGCGATTTGCTAGTACTAAACAACACCAAGGTTATTCCTGCAAGACTTTATGGAAAACGGGAATCTGGAAAAGAAATAGAAATTCTGCTTGTTAATAAACTTAATGAAAAAGTGTGGGAATGTTTGGTTAAAAACCCAAAAAATAATGATGAACTTAAATTCGACCATGGTCTCAGGGGAACATTGTCAAAAAATGAAAGTAATGTTTGGTTTATAGAATTTGAAAAAAATGTAGATGAATACATTGAAAAGTATGGCAAAATGCCCTTGCCTCCATATATTAACCGAGAAGCCCAGGAGTCTGATAAAATTTCTTATCAAACAGTATATGCTGATAAAAAGGGCGCAATCGCAGCTCCAACAGCAGGTCTCCATTTTACTCGGGAACTGTTGAATCAAATTAAATCCAATGGTGTGGAGATAGAATATGTTACTCTTCACGTTGGAATAGGAACTTTTAAGCCAGTCAAAGTTGAAAATATTGAAGATCATAAAATGCATGCAGAGTATAGAGAGATTCCAATAGCTACAGCGACAGCAATTAATCGGGCTAAAGCTGAAGGTAGAAGAGTGATTGCCGTTGGTACAACTGTTGTAAGAACTCTGGAGTCCTCAGTAACCGAAGATGGTGAAGTAATACCTCAAATAGGGCAAACAGATCTTTTTATTGTGCCTGGGTTTGAGTTTAAAGTAGTGGATGCGCTGATTACTAATTTTCACCTACCTCGTTCTACATTGCTCATGTTGGTGTCAGCATTCTCTAAATACGAGTATATATTTAAAGCATATGATGATGCCAGAGAAATGGGTTACCGTTTCCTTAGTTATGGGGATGCGATGTTTATAAACTAATCAAAGGATAGCAATTTGCAGATAGAAATAGAGAGTTTGGCATTTGGCGGTGCGGGTATTGCAAAAAAGGATGGAAAGGTATTTTTTGTCATAGGCGGTCTTCCTAAAGACGTCTTAGAAATAAATATTATTAAAGACAAGGGCAGTTACGCACAAGCTGTTATAGCCAATATTATAGAACCTTCTCCTGACCGTATAGAGCCCAGTTGCCCAGTATTTAAACTCTGTGGAGGATGTCAGCTTCAAAATTTAACATACCCCGCACAACTTAGAGAAAAAGAGCATATTTTAAAGGAAACAATGGGTAGAATAGGCGGTCTTCATAATATCCCCGTCGAACCCATTGCCTCTTCTCCAAAGGAATTCGGGTTTAGAAATAAAGTCACTCTTTCGGCATGGTTCTATAAAGGTCAGTGGCATTTGGGTTATAATCAGAAAGGGAGCACCCGGAAGGTTTCGATCAAATCCTGTCCCATATCTGAGGAGATAGTAGACAAAACAATAACTAAGATATCTGATGTCCTATCTTCACTTGGAGATCCTCATTTTCCACTCGATAAGATACATATTTCCTCAAATGGGGTTAAATCACAGATAACTCTGGTTCCAGTGCATAATAGGAAGGGTGATACGTTAAAGACTCTCCACCGTCATCTAAAAAGACATCAGGAAACTGAGAATGTTTCAATTGCAGGCATAGGGGAGACAGGGTTTGAATTTAGTATTCTAGGCAACAAATTTATGACAACGCCTTCTGCTTTTAACCAGGTAAATAGCTCAATCAATGAGCTTATGATTAATACCGTTATAGAGTGGGCTGAATTAAATGAAAATACAACAGTGCTGGATCTGTATTCGGGAATTGGAAATTTTTCGATCCCACTTGCCCAAGCTTCAAAAGAAGTGCTTGGTATAGAGATCAGTAAAAATTCAGTAAAACTTGCCAATAAAAATGCGGAGCTGAATTCAGTTACAAACATAGTTTTTCAAAATGCTTCATCTGAAGATGCCATTACAATCTTAAATGATCAAGAAGAGAAGTTTGATTTAGTAGTTTTGGATCCTCCAAGGGAAGGGGCTAAAGAAATTATTGATGGACTGGTTAAATTAGATCCAGAAAAAATTATATATGTGTCTTGTGATCCGGCAACCCTAGCAAGGGATTTGAAAAAGTTAGATGAGCTGGGATACAAAGTTGTCAAGATTCGCCCTTTTGATATGTTCCCACAAACTTTCCATATAGAATCAATTACAATGCTCTCTAAATAACTTAAATCAATATAATTTCTCTATCTCACTTATATCAATATTTTGAGCCAAGTATGTCTTAGCATTCACTATCAGGTACATTTTTTTGACTGTGCGGGTTTGATATGGATGTCATTAGAAGATGGAGCGACAAGCATGATATAGTTGCAGTAGATAATTAAGACATGCTGTTGATGAATGTAAAGCGCAAATGAAAATTCTATTTGGGATTCAAGGTACCGGAAACGGTCACATTATTCATTCAAGAGAGATACTTAAGTATCTAGTTAAAAAGGCGGAAGTCGATGTTCTGATAAGCGGTCTTCATCATGAAGTTAATCTCGGGTTTGATATTAAGTACAAACTTCGTGGATTAGGTTTTATGTTTGGCAAGAAGGGTGGGATAGATTACTGGAAATCGATCAGGTCTGCTAACCCATTTAAACTAGTTTCGGATATATATAGTCTACCTGTTCATGAGTATGATCTGGTCTTAAGTGATTTTGAGCCAATTACTGCCTGGGCTTCAAAATTAAAGGGCATACCCCACATTAGTATTTCTCATCAGGCCTCATTGCTCTCTTCCAAGGCTCCGAGGCCGGATCAACAAAACCGATTTCAGCAGTTTGTTATGAAATGGTATGCTCCCGGCGATAGCTTGATAGGGCTCCATTTTAAAGAATACGACGATTTTATTACCACGCCGATAATTCGTGAGGAAATAAGAGATTCAGAAGTTAAAAATGACGGACACTATACCGTTTATCTGCCTTCCTACGATGAGCGTTATATAATTCGGATCTTAAAGACAATCGATGTTCCCTGGGAGATATTTTCAAAGCATTACAAAGGCGAGCCATTTACTGAGGACAACGTCACAGTTTGCCGGGTAGATAATAGTAGCTTTGTTCAAAGCCTCTCAAGTTGCCAGGGTCTACTCTGTAACGCCGGGTTTGATACACCAGCAGAGGCGCTTTATTTGGGAAAGAAACTTATGGTTATTCCAATGAAAAGGCAGTATGAACAAGAGTGTAATGCAGAGGCGCTTAAGGGTTTAGGAATTCCGGTTGTTAATGAGATTGGGAAAGATTTTTCTAGCAGACTCAGTGATTGGGTTAACTCTTCGTTCCTTTATCATGCCGACTACAAAAATAATGTGCCTCAGATTGTAGATCGCATACTTAATTATAAGTCTAACTCGGATTCACTAAGGTAGAGTTTTAATTCTGTTTTTCTAAATAGTTGGATATTACAGACAGGCTTACAAGCTTTTCTGCAATATTTTTATATATCTCGCCGATTTTAAGTAAGTTTATAACCTCATCCATATTGTGCCAGTCCTGTATTAAATAAGTTAGAAGTACTCTTTTATGCTGATCTTCAAGTGATTCAATGAATTCATAATCCTGTTCAAGCTTCTGGGTATTTAGATTCTCAGTCCAGTTGTCATATTCTACTAAACATTTAATGTTGGGTAGCAAAATATCCAGCATCTGCTTAGTATCTAGTTGTTCATAAAGCGGCTTTTTCGATTTCATATTCTCCATTAATTCCACTGAACAAGTGAATTTCTGAAGTATTGAAAGCATGAGCTTAAGAGATGTTAAGTAATTTATATTATGAATATTAGTTTTATTATCTAGACCAGCATGAACTTTTTCCTTAAGATTTTCAATATCTTCTCTTAGAGATATTAGTTCCGTTTCATTCCTGGTTTTAATATAAATTTTTGATTTTGAAATTAGTGTCTCAAACTTGGTCTCTATCAATTGTCTGTCTGAAAGTGTGCTCATTTTTGCGGTCTCCTTTAAACTTCAATACAGAGCTCTAAAATTAACCGAGAAATGTTAAGATTGTGTTAAGATTTGGCAACTTGTTATTTATTAACTGTAAAAGGTGATAGGTTTAAATAGTTTTTGAAGAATGAGGGTTAATTCTAGAGGATATTGGTGAAATATAAAAGGGTACTAACAATTACTCCACCCATAAAGGCGCCTGCTACTGTTTGACTCAGAGTATGGCGTTTGAGTCGAACACGAGACCACGCTACTAAGGGAATTAATAGAATGAGCGGCAGTAAGCTTTCTCCAAAAAGAGCTAGTGCCAGCACCACGAGTCCGGTAACGGCTGTACAATGACCACTAATTTTCCATTTCAGGGTTATCACAAGCATAAAAAATAGCTGTAATACCGCAGTTGCTATAACTATCAATATTAATTTCGGAGCTCCTAAAAGTAACATAACTAAAAATACCAATGCAGTATTAATAGTCATTAATATAAAAGGTTTAGTCCTCTCCTCTCTTACATTTAAATGAAAGTCCGTAACTATTCCCTTCCGGACCAAATACATTATATATAGCGTTGGTGGCAATATAGACAATGCTATGTAGAGCGCAATCCAGCTAAGTGCGGATTCATTATTAATCGCATAACCTGCAACGGCCACTGCAGCGATTGCTATTGATAGTGGACTCAAAACACCAGACACTATGAGTGCCCATCTATTTTTCCACTCGGGTGAGATAAATGTATATTCTGAGAATCTTGTGTAATAACTTTTATTTATTTCCATCTTGGATATCCTGCGTCTATCTTAGGGGAATACTCTCCCTATAATAATTATGCCAATTCCATCGGGCCAAACCCAAAGATAATAATGAACTCCTTAATCACGAATGTAAAGCCCCAATATTGATTGCATTGTTGAAAGAAGGGTGTTTCTCTACATCTAATCTGTTTAAATTATCTGCCATTAATTATACATTAATACTTCGATATTAATTCTAATTTAATTTAGTGTTAAAGATATGTTAACTGAACTTTGTAGTTATTTGATTTGAATTATGCTATTTAAAAGTAACTTTGAGAACACCATTATCTAAATTAGCGCTGTCTACGTTAAGTTTAGCTAAGAACTTGGGTAGGAATATGTTTCTTCTTTGATTTTCAATTTGTATTGTAAGTTCTTCTCCAACCTGGTGGAGATTTACTTCCTTTTTGCTGACAAAGGGGAGTTTCAACTCGATGCTGTAAGTCTCTTCTTCCTTAATGATTTCATAAGGTTTTCCTTTATGGAATATTTGAGCGGGGTCTTTATCTGAAAATAACGCCTTACCAAATTCAGAAAGCGCATCTTTCCCTAGCACTTCTTTAGATACTAATGGAGCTTCGTGAATTGGTATGGTATTAAAAAGATTTTTTACATCTTTCATGTATTTTTTTTGGAATTTCTTCCATTCATGAAAATATGGATGGTCAAGATCTGGTGGCATAACTCTATTTACAATCGCCGAGTCCACGGGATAGCCATAGAGATTAAGATAGGTATATGCTCTCTGGGTTTCGTTTATTACCATTTTTTCCAGATTTAATACTAGTCTTATTGATGTTATGTCGGGGTCTGAAAAGACCTGGTGTATAGCATTAAGTTGTGAAAACAAGTTCTCAACTGCATTATATGTATCTTCCTCAGGCAGTGGCATATCTGAGACTACTTTTACTGCAGGTCTTATGACCTTTAGAACTTTTCTCTCAATTGGGAAAACCTTGACCAGCCACCAACGGGCCACATCTGGGAGAGATAAAAGCTTAAGAGTTTCTCCGGTTGGAGCACTGTCAACAATTATTACATCATATTTCTCTTCCTTGTAATGGCTATAAACCCAAAGAAATGAAGCAACTTCCTCCATTCCTGGAAACACGCTGAATTCTTCAGCCAATATGTCGTCTACTTGCATCCAGTTAAAAAGCGATTGAATATAGCTTGTTAACTTTCCCCAATATTTATCGACAGAATAATAAACATCAATTTCCTGAGCGTATACATTCTTTGCAACTTTAACGGGTTCCGGTCCTAGCTCCTGATCAAATACATCTCGCAAACTATGGGCGGCATCTGTAGAGATAACTAGAACTTTATTGCCTTTTTTTGCAGCCTGAAGCGCGGTCGCTGCGGCAACTGTTGTCTTTCCTACTCCCCCCTTTCCGGTATAAAGTATGATTCTGCCCATATTTTAAGGATAGCATTGAAATTCTAAACTTGACATAAATTTCTCTGAGCTTAATATAATTATCCCAATATTAATTAGCGAGGTCGGAGCTATGTCTGAAAACCAGAAGCCAAATTCTTATCCAGCACTATTTGCCTTAGTAGCATTTGCTATTCTCGGTGCTACAGTTCTTTTAGCAATAGGCGGCATTTATTTCAGTTTTATCAATCCATCGTTCTAATCTAGATTTTTGAGATTTGAACATTAGAAGATAACTTTCTGAGTTTGCTATTAATCCTCTCCTATAGAGCACATATTTTGTCTGCTCGGATTATAAGTGATATACTGGAACAAAGGAGATAATTATGACAGAATTCAGCGCCCCTAATTCAGAGACACCTATTAATACAAACAGAGATAATATTCCTTCGAAGTCGAACATAGCGAAATCGGTGGGGCAGGAAGAGGCAATATTAATTACTCTAATTGTTTTATCTACGGTAGGGATAGCTATTACCAACTTCAGTCCTTTTAAGAGTTTTTATTTCTGGGTTGCCATGGTTCCAGTATTCGGTTTAACCAGTCTGTACATAGGCTGGTCCAAAGCCAGAAAAAGAGGTGAGGGGATATCAAGAATAATCTGGGTACAACTTCTTCATTGGATAGGGTTATTGGCAGCGATAGGTCTTATCTATCTTTTATACTCTGCTACTGGTCGTATAGATAATAACCAGCTTGCACTTTTAACACTTCTCTCTTTAGCTCTAGCAACATTTCTAGCCGGTGTTCATTTCGAATGGAGGTTTATGGTTGTAGGTGTAATTCTTGGAGCTGCTGTGGCGGGAGCTGCACTGATAGAGCAGGTTATTTGGATGATCATAATTCCGATTGCCGCTATATTAATTCTTGCAATATTCTGGTGGAAAAGAAAGACATAACTTTTCTCTAGATTGTAACTATATCCAAGAACTAATTTTCGCTATGTGGTTGTTGTCGGTTTAGGGTTTGCTGGCAATTCAGTAGAAACTTCTTTTTTCCCTCTCCAAATGGACCATTTCTTTTTTATGTAAATGTTCAAATCATCTAGCATTAGATACAGACATGGAATCAAAATTAGAGTTATAAATGTCGCAAATAATAACCCAAATCCAAGAGCTACTGCCATTGGAGCAAGAAACGCCGCTTCCCCTCTGAATTTAATCATTAGAGTACCAAGGCCCCCAAAGGTTGTAACGGTTGTGAGTACAATAGGTCTAAATCTGTGTTTAGCAGATAATGCCACGGCAAGGACTCTGTTCATCTTTTTAAACCGGCTATTGATGAATGTCATCAGCACCAAGCTGTCGTTAACAACAATTCCCAAAAGAGCCACGACTCCTATAAGCGCCGGCAATGTTAGAGGTTCTCCTCTGAGAAGGATTCCAACCATAACGCCTATTAGTGCGAAAGGAAGGACTGCCATGATAATAAAAGGCTGGGTGTATGATCTAAGCATGCTGGCTAAAATTATGTATATCAAAAGAACAGCTATTATTGCTGATCTCTGAATACTCTCAAGGGACTCCCTTGTTTGCTCCTCTTCTCCTCCAAAGGCATAAGAATAACCTGGGTAATCAGTTAATTTTTCATCTAAATAGGATTCAATTTCAGAGTTTACTTCTGTAGCAGTAGTAGCTTGTTCATTTATTTCTGCTGTAATTCTTACAGATCTTTCTAAATCATATCGAGATATATTTAGCATGCTAGGCTCAGTGCTCATAGTTACTACATTGCTAAGTGGAACCCATCCACCCTGTGGTGTTAATATTTGATAAGACTCTAGCAAGGACATTAGATTTCCTGACGGGAGTTCGTACTTTACTATAATATCCGCTTCCTCAGTGCCAAGACGGGTTTGAGAAACAGTGAGACCCTCGGCTGCAGCCCTTATTGCTCTTGCAATTGTTGTGGTATCAAGACCATATATAGCCGCCCTGGTTTCATCCACATTTATTCTGATTTCGGGTTTGCCCCAAATTAGATCATCGCTTGCTTGGTAGACTCCTGGGATAGTTTCTAGATGAGTTGATATTTCAGTGGCCAAGTCTTTTAAGGTGCTGAATTCAGCTCCTTGTATCCTGAAGTCTACAGGTTTTCCAACTGGTGGGCCTTCGTTACTGACAAAATCTACTTTAACCGGTCCCACTACTGTCGATTCTACTTTGTTTCTGACTTCCTCCATTAGCTCAATACCATTTTCGCTACGGTTTTCAAAATCTTCGTATTCTACTATTAGTGTGGAAAGATGATCACCAAACTCAGATTGGTCATTTGAGATATCCATGCCAATCATTGCTACAGTATCTTTAAGTACATGATTGGGAACTGTTTCTCTAACGACATTCTCCACCTCTATAACGGATTCTTCAGTGGAGTCTATTTTAGACCAAGTTGGGTTTTCGACCCTCACAAAAAATTGAGCGATGTCTTGAGAGTAGAAAAGTATGCGAGGTATTTTAGCAAAGATTACTAAAGTCAAAGCTAGCATTAAGACAAATGTTATGACTGTTACATATCGGTTTTTTAAGCTAAACACTAGTGATTTCAGGTAGTAAAACCGCATCTTGTAAACCCACCTTCTAGCGGGCTTATTTCTTGGCTGGGGCTTTAGAAAGTCAGCGCAGTGGGAAGGCAGGATAACCAGCGCTTCAATGAGCGATACTAAAAGCGCATATATAGCTACTGTTGGAATAACGGCCATAAACTTACCTATTAAGCCAGTTGCCAGCAGTAGAGGAAGAAATGATGCTATGTTGGTTAGAATAGTAGCAACAACAGGTAATGCTACTTCTTTTGTTCCTTTTATGGCCGAATCTACCGGGGAATACCCAAGCTGAAGATACCTCTGGATATTCTCAGCCACTATTATCGCGTCATCTACAATGATTCCAAGAACTAGTATCAAACCAAACATAGATAAAATATTCAGCGTTACACCAGAGAACTGCATAAGAATAAATGCCCCAAAAAAGGCAATAGGCAGACCTATAGCCGCTAGAAAGGCAGACCTGAAATCGAGAAATAGTGCGAGGATTAAAAGTACGACGACAAGTCCGATTGAACCGCTGTTGACCATAGTGTTAAATCTAGCTTGAACCCAGTATGAGCTATCGTTAGTTACGTACACTTCTATGTCGTCAGGTTTAGATTTCTTAAATTCCTCAACTACTTCTTCTATGCCCTCAACTGTTTCAATAGCGTCTGCGCCTTTTTGTTTATTGATCCAGAAATTAATAGCAGGCAAGCCATTCACCCGGGCTTTAGTTCGTGTTTTTTGCTCACCCTGTTCTATTCTTGCAACATCTTTAAGAAGAATGTGTCTGCCGTCAGGGTTTCTTTTTACCGGTATGTTAAGCAGATCTCCTACTTCCTCTACTCTTCCGGTTACGCGTACTAAGAACTCCGCGTCCCCTTGCTCTACAGCTCCTCCGGGCAGATCAAGGTTTTTCTGGTCTATCACGCTTGCGATTTGCTCAAGTGTTATTTCGTATTGTCTTACTTTTTCAGGGTCTACATAAAGCCAGAAAACAGGATCACCTAAACCGGAAGTAACTACATTATCAACCTCTGATACGAGCTTGACTTGGTCTTCAAATCTGAGCCCATATGCTCTTAGGGTTTCTTTGGGTACATTCCCGGCAATAGCAACACTGATAAGGGGGAAGTTTGCATCAAATTCCTCAGTTACCGGCTCCTCGGCATCTTCAGGGAGTTGGTCTTCAATCTTGGCAACTTCAGATCTAATATCTTGGGCTAGCTTTTGTGTATCCTCACCTGCTTCTATTTCTGCTAGGATTTGAGATAATCCCTCTGAGGATGTTGATCTAATTACTTTAATACCACTTATATCATTAATCTCATCTTCAATTGGGATGCTAACCAGCTTCTCTACATCTTCCGCTGAAGCACCAGGGAAAACTGTTGTTACTGAAACTAGCTCGAGTTTGATTGAAGGAAATAGT
>BQJP01000019.1 GCA_021604765.1 Thermodesulfobacteriota bacterium | reverse complement strand
GCATGTAACCCTAGTAAAACAGAAACTAGATAAAGGAGTTCCTTGCCTAATTATGGTAAGAGACATTCCACCTGATGAAAAAAACCCATTTACCACAGAACAAACAGTTGACATGATTAGGAAATATCATGAAAGCAAAGGGGATGATGTTGTGGTAATGATCATTCCGGATATCGAATCCGTTAACTGGGGCAGAGGAGTTGGTTACGAGATGAATGAATTTGAACCACCTGAAAATATCGGTTGGGTTTCCGCTACCAAAATCAGAGCTTCGATAGGCGAAGGGAACGATGAGTGGAGAGAATTGGTAGACGAATCAATTCAAGAAGATGTTGTTAAATATCTTAAAGGTTAATAGGCAACTTAATGGCCTTAATTCAAATTTTCAAATCAGATAATAATTAGAGACAACTATTAAGGTTGTCTCTAATTCTTTTTTTCACTGTTTTTTATTCTCTAAATTGTATTTACTAGGTAGAATCTATTTTCTTTATAATCTGTTGATTCAGGAATTCAACAAAAATGCCAAGATTACTCGTTTTTCAACATGTAGCTCATGAAATCCTAGGAACTCTGGACCCACTGTTAAGGAACGCGGGGTTTAGGATTAAATATGTTAATTTTGAACGACATCCAGATACAGAGCCAAGTCTGGAGGGTTATGACGGATTGATAGTTTTAGGCGGTCCAATGAACGTCGATGAGGTTGATAAATATCATAATTTAAAAACCGAAGTGAAACTTATCAAAGCAGCAGTTGAAAAAGGTTTGCCAGTATTAGGTATATGTCTTGGCTCACAACTTCTTGCAAAAGCTCTTGGTGCAAAAGTCAGAAAAAATTCTGAGAAAGAAATCGGATGGTACGAAGTTTCTCCTACTAATGAAGGGGAAAAGGATCCATTAATTTCAAATTTGATGCAGGAAGAAAAAATCTTTCAGTGGCATGGTGATACATTTGATTTGCCTAAAGGGGCTAAGCTCCTGGCTTCTTCTCCGCTATGTACTAATCAGGCGTTTAGATATGGGCAAAACGTATACGGATTTCAGTTTCACCTTGAAGTTGATAAACCTATGGTAGAGCGTTGGCTGGTTGTTCCGGAAAACAAAAAAGAAATAGAGGATTTAAATGGAAAAATTGATCCGGAGCAGATTAGAACTGAAACCCCAGATTATATAGTTCGCCTTAACGAACTTAGCAACAATGTATTCGGCAATTTCATAGAGTTATTTGGATACAATAAAAAGCGAAAAACATTACCTTCAAGGTAGATCCACTTAGTTTCTAGACCGAACCATTACCTTTTCTCATATTTGTGTTTTGTCTTCCGAATTTGCGGTAATCTTCGGCAAATTCTTTAAGCTTTTTATCTACCAGATAATTGACTGTACCTGTTTTAAACTTGCCAGTACTTCCTTTCTTTCCAGCTTCTTTTCCTGTCAAAAGTTCAATTGCCTGATCAACTGATTCAATTGGGTATATGTGGAATTTCTTATCTTTAACAGCCTGAACAACCTCTTTTCTCAACATAAGATTCTTAACATTTTGATGAGGTATGATGACTCCCTGCTCACCGTTTAGCCCTTTTGCTTTACACACATCATAGAATCCTTCGACTTTTTCATTTACACCGCCAATTGGCTGAATTTGCCCTTTTTGGTTGATTGAACCTGTTATTGCAAAACTCTGTTTTATGGGTATTCCGGATAGACTCGATAATAGAACCACTAATTCTGCAGTTGAAGCGCTGTCTCCATCTATAACATCATAACTTTGTTCAAATCCTATACTTGCTGATAAACTCAGCGGTTTTTTCTGGGCATATGTGCTTCCTAAATATCCGCTAAGTATAAAGACCCCTTTATCGTGAATATTTCCGCTAAGTTTGGCTCTGCGGTCTATATTTATTAAACCTTCAGTGCCCATGTAAGTTTCGCATGTAAGACGCGAGGGTTTACCAAATGCATAGTCTCCAATGTTATAAACAGCGAGCCCATTGATTTGACCAACAACCAAGCCCTCTGTATCTACAAGTATACTCCCTTTAGCGATCATCTCCTGGATTTTCTCTTCAATCATATTGGATCTATATATTTTTTCATCTATAGCTTTCTCAACATGTTGCCGTTTTATAGATTTGCTGTTGTTATCTATCCTCGCCCAGTAATTAGCCTCTTTTAAGATCTTGGTTATTGATCCAAACTGAACAGATAGTTTGTTTTGGTCCCCAGCGAGTCTTGATGAGTATTCAATAACTGTTTCCACGCCCGATCTGTCAAATTTATTCAGACCATCCATATCACAAACAGATTTTATAAAGCACGAATATTGCGAAAGGGTACTATCATTTCTATTCACTATGTAATCAAAATCAGCTTTTACTTTAAAAAGTTTCCTAAAATCTTCATCGTATGCATATAGCATATGGTATAGCTGTGAGTTTCCGGCAATTATTACTTTGACGTCTAATTTCACTGGCTCGGGCTTAATCCCAACAGTGCTTGAGAAACCATATTGTTGATAAACATCTTCTATTATTAATTCACCGTTTTCTATAGCTTTTTTTAATGAATCCCACACAAAGGGGTACTTAAATAAATCAAGCGCGTCTAATACTAAATAACCACCATTTGCCTTAGCTAAAGATCCTGAGCGGATCATAGTGAAATCAGTTACTAATGCTCCAAATCTAGCTTCTTTCTCGATGGATCCGAATAAATTCGTATATGTAGGATGGCTTTCAAAGATTACAGGAGCGCCTTGTGTATTAGAGTTGTCGATCAATACATTAACTTTATATTCCGTAAATGTAGTTTCCTGTTGAGGCATTCTCATTGGCATTTGCATGAGAGCTGTGGCTTGTGGACCCTTTGCAGGAAGAAAATTGTCAATGTTTTCTAATATATGTTTTTGAAGTTGGTCAAAATAGTCAATTACCTGTGGATATGATTTATATTTATCTCTTATAATTTCAATTAGATCTCGCACTGAAAAAAGTGCGACCTTTTTCTCAAGCTCTTTTACTTTTTCACCAGCATGTCTCTCAAGTTTGCGAGCAACTTTTAAAACTTCGGCAACTTCAGTATCTATTTTCTCTTTACTAGCTTTTATTTTCTTTTTTGTCTCTTCATCCAAAGAGTTGTAATTTTCTTGTGTTACCGGTTTGCCCTTGATTAAGGGTATTGTGATTATCCCAGTTGGTGAGAACTGTACCTGGATCTCACTTTCGTTAGCTTTCTTTTGTAGTTTCTCAAAGAGATCATTCTTTTCTCTCTGAACTTGATTCATAGTGTTTTGTTTTTGCTCTTCAAACTCTTTACTCTCAAAAGCTCTGGGGATGTCTATCTTGAGATCCTGAAGGAACTCTTCCATATCGATTTTTAGTTCTTTTCCTTTCCCTTTTGGGAGCTCTATTGCTTTGGGAGCATTTGGATCCTGAAAGTTAAAAACATAGCACCAATCTTTGGGAGATGGTTTGTCTTTGGCAATCAAAGAAAGAATGGTTTCAATGGTTGTTTTTTTACCTACACCTGGGGGACCCGCAAGATATAAATTATATCCTGTGAACTCCATCCCTAGACCAAAGTTGATTGCATCTACCGCCCGATCTTGCCCAATGTAATCTCTGCAGGGAGTTAAATCTTCTGTGGTTTTAAATTTAAGTGGACGTAAATCACAAGTTTTGTAAACCTGTGTGTACTTTAGTTCTTTAACCTTTCTCATTGGTTTTCCTATTTATCTGTTTCTGATTGATTAATAGAAATTCTACCATTTAGTCACTGTGCTATCAAAGACAAAATCCCAATAAGTATTATATAATTGCTTATTCGCAATTGATATAGGATATAGTTATTATGTAATCTAATATCCTATACATAAATATTAAAAGGAGATAATTATGAAAGCGACTGTTTACCACGGATTAAAAAATGTAAGCGTTGACGAAGTGCCGGACCCAGTAATTGAAAACCCCACTGATGTGATCGTGAAAGTCACAAAGGGAGCTATATGTGGGTCTGATCTCCATATTTATAGAGGCCATTTTCCCTTAAATGACGGAGACACTGTTGGGCATGAATTTGTAGGACGTATTGAAGAGGTAGGAAGCGAAGTGAAGTCACTTAAAAAAGGGGACAAAGTTATTGGACCATTTTGGGTGAGCTGTGGTGACTGTCATTACTGCGGAAAAGATTTACATACATCTTGTATGCAGGGTGGGTGCTTTGGATTTGGGGATTTGCTAGGGGGACATGCTGGCTGTCAGGCAGAGTACATTAAAGTTTCTCATGCTGAGGGAACTTTGGTTAAAGCTCCTGAAAGTCTCTCTGATGATAGTCAAGATGAGAAGACATTGTTCCTTGGCGATAATATATCAACAGGTTATCATGGCGCAAAGAACGGTAACATTCAGCCTGGAGATGTCGTAGTCATATATGGCGATGGTGCTGTTGGTTTGTTTGCTACATATGCGGCTACAATATTTAATCCGGCTCATGTAGTAACAATCGGCCATCATGATTACAGACTAGATATTGCAAAAAAATATGGCGCAACAACAGTTATTAATTCACATAATCAGGACCCAATGGAAGTAATTAAAGAATTGAGTGGGGGACACGGTGCTAATGTGGTAATTGAGTGCGTGGGTAACACAGATTCTTTACAGTCATCTCTTGAGATGTCCCGACCTGGTGGGACAATCTCCATTACAGGACTGTTTTGGGAACCATTTCCACTTAATATGACTGACTTCTTTCTTAGAAATCTCAATTTGAAGGGTGGGGTAGCTCCATCAAGATGCTATATTCCAGAGCTTATGCCTCATGTTGAAGATGGTAGGTTAGATCCTACCCATGTAATTTCTCACAGATTACCTTTGGACGAATGCCCAAGAGGTTATGAACTTATGGATCAAAGAATAGATAATGCTATCAAGGTGGTTGTAGAGCCTTAATTGTAACAAAATTAAGCTTAAGGGGGCTCGGTATCAATTTATTGGTTTGCTGAGCCCTTTCCTTGCTTTTTCCTCTATATTAATAATCAAGAAATAGCCGAATATCCTCCTATTTACTCTGCTCTTTAAAATATTATTATTTTGATTAACATTATTCCTTCAAGCAAGATACATTAATTATGCAAAGTATAATTAGGAGGGGTTAGGTTGAAATTTTTAGAAGTTCTTTTACCGTTTATTTTTCTTTTTGTCCTTGCATGTGGCGGACCCTCAGTAAAAAATGTTACAAAAAGTGAACAAGGTACACTTTTTCCAATTGCTGAGGATAACAATTGGGGATTTATGAACAAACAAGGCGAGGTAGTAATTCCACTTAAATATCAAGGCGCGGTGGATTTTTCAGATGGCAGGGCGCTTGTTAAAAAAGATGATAGGTGGGGATATATAAACCACTGGGATATATTGGTAGTAACTCCTGAATATATAGAAGCCCACAAGTTTTCTGATGGACTTGCCCATGTAAAAGTGGACGGGGCTTATGGATATATCAACACTGTTGGCAAAATGGTTATTGAGCCTAGGTTTGAAGATGCGCATCCCTTTTCTGAAGGTCTTGCCAGTGTTAAATACAACGGTCAGTGGGGATATATCAATAAAGAGGGAGAAACTATTACAGAGCCTCAATTCGAAAAAGCATTTAGCTATTCTGATGGATTAGCTCTTATCTTACAAGATGGCAAGGGTGGGTATCTTAAAAAGAACGGAAAGTTTTTTATTAAACCGAAATTTGAATATGCCGAGGGTTACTCAGAGGGACTGGCATGCGTTTATAAAGATGGTAATTATGTCTACATAGATAAATTTGCAGAGGTTCAGCTTAAAGCAGATTACGATACTGCAAGACATTTTAGTGAGGGTGCTGCGGCTGTGTCTAGGGGGGGCAAGTTCGGCTTTATTAATAGAACTGGTTTGTTAATTGTACAACCTGAATTTGACCAGGTAGGAGATTTCTCAGAGGGTCTTGCGACGATCAAAATCGGCAATAAATGGGGGTATGTTAACAAACGTGGAGAAATGGTTATTGACCCTCAATTTGAAAGTGCTATCAGTTTTTCAGGTGGGCTCGCAATTGTTGAGTTGGGCGGGGGAAAGTGGGCTTACATAGATAAAAAAGGAAATTATATATGGAAGTCCTTTGAATAAGTTTAACATTTAGAGAATAATACTACTTTCCCGTAAGTAATTTTTCTTTATTTAGTTTCGGCTCTAAAATTCGATTTTGCACCCTAGTTTCTTTCTTTCTACTGAATAGCCAAGTAGTAGATAACAATATTAATGTCATTCCAATTATTGTTGGTACATTAAAGATATAATTCCAGATTAACAAATCAAAACCGGCTGAAAAACCAACTTTTGTAAACCCAGCTGAAGCAACACTTGGTGCCTCACCAACTGAAAATGCTTTTGTCATGGCCATCTGGCCTATTGTTCCGAAAATGCCTACACCGAGCATCATTAAAGTAATATTTGTATTAATCAAAGGAGATACATCGACCTCTCCACGGACAAAAAATAGCGCAATCAATGCTACTATTGTTGCTGTACCCGAGAAGTGAGTGATAATTATTCTGAGGTCTAAATCTTTTAATTTTCTTAGACAAATCATAACCACAGCCCCACCAAATGCTGCATAAAGAGCAAGAAGTCCTGCAAAATTTTGTTCTACAATTCTTGGATGTTCTACTAAAATTACTCCTGCAATACCGAATATGATCGAAATCCATACCTTCTTGCCAGCAGTCTCCCCCAAAATATATCCTGCTACTATAGCCACCCATATAGGTCTTGTCTCAGTTATTACAGCGACTTCCGATATTGGCAATTTTGTTATAGCGTAGAAGGTAGCGAGCATTGCCGAGCTTCCAATAAGACTTCTTAACCAAAGCGTTTTGTTCTTAATAATAAATGGATTGACCCCAGCCTTAAGCGCAAGCGTAAGCGCTATTACAAAAGATATAAGCATTCTAAAAAAAGCTATAAGTAACCAGTCGCAGTAGTTGCCAAGCTCATGGGTTAAAGCTCCCATAGAAGCGAATGCTAAGCCACCGAGAACCATAAACATAATGCCCTTATTATTTGGACTTAATTGAAATTGCGTAGATATACTTTTGTTAATCATAATTGTAGCAACTCTTAATAGGTTTTATTTTTTCCTTCAGGTAAAAAAAGTTAACACTTTGGGAACAGCTTATTAGAAGAAATATAATAATCTATTACTATTAGTTTACCCGAGATAACTCTAATATTTTCTTTTTAATAATGGCGGGTTTGTGGTGATCATGAAAAATTCTAAAGGACCATTAGGTTCTTATGCGGTAAAAAGCGGAGTTATCGATTATCTAAGTCGTTTATATCAATAAACAATTCCTTTAAGTTTTTAATAATATAATCAGGTTTTATATCTGATTGCTTAAGCTCTTCTTCAATGTTTGGGTCAGATATGATTAAGACTGTATTTATGCCCGCATTCTGGCCGCCTAAAATATCTGTATCAAGATGATCGCCAATGATTACTGTTCGATCTTTTTCATGATCGTGGTGGTTGCATGCAAGATCAAACATCATAGTCTCCGGTTTCCCTGCACTAATTGCTTTTTGTCCTGATGCGACTTCGATAGAAGCTAACATTGCACCAGTAGCTGGTATATGTCCTTCTATTGTTGGATAAACCATGTCGCGGTTAGTTGCAAAAAAGTGGGCGCCGTTTGCTAATGCTAACGTGGCAATCTTCATCTCATCATAATGAAACTCTGGGTGACCTCCAAAGATTAGAAAATCGGCTTTTTTGGCCTCATCCCCGGTTACAAGTTTTAGGCCTGTATGTTCAATTTCCTTTTTGAGGGAGTTACTTCCTATGACAAATGCTGTTTTATCTTTCAGATTCTTGAATTCGATTTTTATGTGCTGAGCAAGTGCAGTGCTTGAAGTTATTATGTTTAAAGAAGTTCCTTCAATGCCAAGCTTGTTAAGTTTCTGCGAGTATTGAGAAATATTATGTCTGGGGTTGTTAGTTAAAAATATGACAGTCTTATTATTGTTTAGTAAATACTTTATTGTTTCTACTGATCCCGGGACTGCAGAGTCGCCGATGTATATAACTCCATCTAAATCTATAAGAAAGCAATCAAATAAGTCTACTAGTTTCATATTCTTTATTCGGTTTGTTTTAGAAAAAATAATGACCTAGGAGGGCAAATTGCCTATATATTAACCCCAAATATTTTTAGCTAATTCTTCCTGTTTATTATCGTCAGTCTCTCTATGATATAGAGTTACTACTTTCAACTGATCATCTTGAGCAATTTCTACTTGGATCAGATTCAGTACTTCAATTGCAGCTTCCCTGAATCCTTCATAGTAGTCCTCTGATTTTCCTGAAGCTCTTATAGTTCTTGAGTCTAAGTGCAGAGCTATTGCCGCAAACTCGATTGGTACATTATCATCAATCTCAAGTTGATAATCCTCCATTTCACCTTGGAAGAGATATTTTTTCCAAGCATCAATAATTCTATCTATAGTTTCTTCTTTCATAGTTTTTACCTTTTTTGCTATTGTTTTTTGTGATTAATGAGATGGAAATAGTATACTCTATCGTTATATTTTTCAAAAGGATCCAGAATTGATATATATCAATCCCTATTTTGAAGAAGCTTACTAGCTACAATAATATTTTCCCTTCCGGCAGACTCTGCTATTTTGACTGCTTCATCTAAAGTAACTTTATTAGATAGGGTAGCGAGTTTTAGTAGCATTGGAAGATTAACCCCTGATATTACCTCAACTTTATTTTCTTCAAGGAATGTGAGGCTGATATTGGACGGCGTGCCTCCAAACATATCAGTAACAAGCAAAATGCCGTCTTTAGATTTAACTTTTTTAATTGCGTTCTTTATATCCTGCTTGAATGACTCAAACTCTCTGTCGGGGTCAAGGCTTACACCGCAAATTTTTACGGAAGGCTCTGAGGAAAGTACAAAATTTACGGCAGCTATAAGTTCTTTGGCTAATTCTCCGTGTGTTACCAAAACTATGCCAACCATTTATATCTCCTTAGTTTTTAGATACGTCCCTATGTCTGGTTAAAGGCGAAAGATCTTTAAAATGCCTAGCTACCATGTCTGTTATTGCTACTGATCGATGTTTTCCGCCTGTACATCCTATGGCTATTGTCAGATAGGATTTTCCTTCCTTTTCATAATTGGGCACTAGATATTCCAGAAAATCAGTGATTTTCTCTATAAATTGTCTGGATTCTTCTTTATTCATTATGAAGTCTATGACTTCTTTGTCTGTGCCGTTAAGATCTCTCAAATCTTCGACAAAATGCGGATTAGGCAAGAACCTAACATCAAAGATCATATCTGCATCATTAGGTATACCATGTTTAAATCCGAATGAAATAATATTTAGTAAGATATTCTGAGTATTCGGTTTGTTGAATTTATTTTTGATAATATCACTTAATTGATGAACGTTTAGCTCTGAGGTGTCTATTGTGTAATTAGAGAGTTCTTTTAGCTGTTCCAGTATTTTTCTTTCTTTAGATATGCCATCCGCAATATTTCCATCATCTGAGAGCGGGTGTTTTCTTCGGGTTTCTTTATATCTCTTTAATAGTGTTGCGTCGGATGATTCTAAGAATATCATATCTACTGGATAACCTTTTTTGATAAATTCTCTAATTACTTCTGGGGCTCTGTCAAAGGAAACTCTTTCACGTATATCAATTACTAGTGCAACTTTACTTATTTCTTTATCTGAATTCTCACAAAGCTCAATAAAGGTTGGCAGCAGAGTAGGGGGTAAATTATCTACACAGTAATAATCCATATCTTCAAGCACATTTACAGCTGTACTTTTTCCTGAACCGGATAACCCACTAATAATAACTAAGTTAGTCATTTTTTATCCTGCATTTTTTAGTTGTTCTTGATTGGTTCTTTTGTTATTTGATTTAAGTATCTGATTACGTACAGCAAGCTCTATTATGGTTGCGGTGTTTGTACCAGGTCTTATGGATACTAAGAGATAAGGCAATTCTACCCCCATTATGTTGTAGTAGTTCTCCTCTACACCCAGTCTATCATACTCAATATTAGAATCCCATCTTGTAAGTTCAATAACCATATCTATATCTCGATTCTTTAATATATATTTATCTCCGTATAAGTCCATTACGTTGATGATTCCAACTCCTCTTATTTCCATTAAGTATTTTGTTCTGTCCGGGCCACTACCTATCAGCTCACCTGATTTTCCGACTGTAATTTCTACTACATCATCGGTGATGAGTTTAGAGCCCCTTGTTATTAATTCAAGCGCTGTGTCACTCTTTCCAATTCCGCTTTTGCCGATAATTAGAATTCCTAAAGCTTCTACCTCCAGCAAAATTCCGTGAATAGTTGTAAAGAGATTATTATTCTGCAAGGTTTTGTTACCCGTAGTCATCAGATTTATAGATTTTTCTTCTGATCGGTTTTCATATCAGGATCAGTACTTTTCATCTTCTAATTTGATTGTTTGTAGTATCTCTTCCTCTGATTCACATTTCATCAATCTGGATCTCAATTCCTGGTTTCTAAATACTTTAGAAATCTGTGCCAATAATTGAATCTGAGTACCGGTAGTATCTTCAGGAGTAATAAGGGTTATAAAAAAATTTGTAGGTTTATTGTCTAACGATTCAAACACTATTCCCTCCAGACTCCTACCAAAGCCTAAAATTGTTTCTGTAATACCGCTTATCTTTGCATGAGGCACTGCAACGCCTGAGTCTATTGCGGTGCTACATAGTTTCTCGCGTTCCAATAAGACTTCTACCAATTTCTCATTGTTAATATTTGAATTTGCAGATGTAATGGTACCTGCAAGTTCTCTGATAACGTCTTGCTTGGTTTTTGAATTCAGGTTAGAGATTATAGTGTTTGCTGCCAAGAAGTCTGCTATTTTCATATTACATTTACAAACTATGGTTCTATTAAGATTTTCTGGCCTCTGCGGCTAATATATATCACATTCATTGAACCGCTCTCACTATTCCTAAAGGCTACAAAATTAGCATCAGATACCTGAAGTTGAAGAGAAGCTTCTTCTAAGGACATAGGTTTAGGAGGCAATTTCTGTACTCTTATATCCTCTAAATAATCAAAATCTAAATTATTGGTAGGGCTTGATTTTGCAATTTCATTCTTAGATTTATTCCCGGTTCTTCTTTTTTCTTTGGTTTTCTTTTCCGTTTGTTTTTTTAGTTGTTTAATTATTGTGTCGACAGCATCGTCTATAGCTGCATAAATGTCGTTGGTTTCAACTGAGCTTGTAGCTTTAATATTCCCACAGCTAATAGAGATTTCTGCCGTATCTCTAAATTTCTCAGAAGATAAGATAAATCTTAATTCGGAAGGGTCTTTTTCAGATTTCACATACCTTTCAATTCTGTTAGATTTTTTTAGAGCATAGGCCTTTATTTTTGCTGTGTCTTTTGAGTTCTTAAGATGTCTAGTTGTTACTGTTACTTTCATTTTTGTTTTCCTTGTATTTTCGTGATCTTACTGAAGAAGAAGGTATTTTAAGTATTTTCCTGTATTTTGCAACTGTTCTCCTGGCAACAGTGATATTTCTTCTTTCAAATATTTTAGAAATATCCTCGTCTGAATAAGGGCTTTCTGGCATTTCACTTGATATAATATTTTTCATAATCGACTTTACTTTTTCAAAAGAAATATCTTTTCCCTGAGATGACTCAATTCGTCTGGAAAATAGTGATTTGAGCTCTATCGTGCCTTGAGGTGTTTGGATATATCTTCTGCTCGTAATTCTGCTTACTGTAGATTCATGAACCCCAACAGACTGTGCTACGTCTTTTAATATAAGAGGTTTTATATATTCCTTTCCATGGGCAAAAAATTCACTCTGAACTTCCACAATCTTAGAAATAATTTTCTTTACTGTTTCTTCCCTTTCATCAAGGCATTTCATAATCCTTTGCGCCGCTTCAAGTTTCTCTTTAATAAATTGTTTTGCTTCCGGTGGCAGAGTCTTTTCTTTTTTTATTAGGTTTTTGTAGTAATTGCTTATTCTGACTCTCGGGAAATCACGGTTTAGCTGGATTTGAAGTTCGTCTCCCATATTATAAACATAGAAATCAGGGACTATGTATTTTTCCGAATCTTTAACAAAGTATGGTCTTCCAGGTCTAGGTTCAAGAGATGAGATTACAGCCATAGCTTCTTGGATTTCTTGGGTTGAATCGTGAATTGCATCTAAAATATTACTCAGATCATTCTCATTAATATCTTCAAAATGTTTCTCAATCATTTCAACTACAAGACTGTCTTCAGGGTAGCCTAGATCTAGCGCCTGGAGTTTTAAACATTCTTTTAAGTTTCTTGAACAAACCCCTGTAGGATCAAAAGATGTTTGGATCTTATTTAAAACTTCTTTGGCTTTATTGATAATGGCTTCAATATTATCTATATGGTCATCTTGATCTTGATTATTTGATTTCTCCATACCCTGTATCTGGTTCAGATAAGTATGCGCAACTTCTTCAATATCTGTTTCAAGGTATCCATCTTCATTTGTGTTTCCTATAATTGTTGAGGCGATCTCTTTTTCCTCGTGAGAGAAGTCAGATATATGGAGTTGCCATCTTAGATGATCAATTAGAGAGTCATCGGAACTGATTCTGTTTTCCCAAGGGGATTCTTCTTCGCTATCATCAAAAAATTCCCTTGATGAGTAATGTGGTACATCGTTATCTTGGTTTCCAAAAATGCGGTCGTCACCTATATTACTCAAATCAAATTCTTCGTTAGAACTCTCCTCTGTTTTCTCTTTGGCATCTTCAGACTCTTCTAAAGTTGGATTTTCGATTAACTGCTCTTCCAAATAATCTTTTAATTCGAGTGTGTTCATCTGAATTAACTTTAAGAACAGCTGCAGTTCCTGGGTTAATACCAGACGTTGCTGTAGTACTTGTCTTTGAGAAGTTGTTTGACTTAAATTTGTACTCATAGCACTTTTTTATTCGACTAAATTTGAGTTTCATTTACCCCAATAAGATTATAATATATCACAAATCGTATACAAGATTCGTGCCACTTGAAATAGTATAGCATACTTTGAATATTTATGCGTGTAATGAGCCTAAATGATTGAGATTTTATAGAAATTCTATATAGTTTATGAATAGATAGGCAGGTTGAATATTCTAAATGGAGTAATACAAATTGGAGAAAGTAATAATTTATATAGGCATATTTCTTATAGTTGTTGGAATACTGATTCAGTTTTATCCAAAGATTCCATTCTTGGGGGAACTACCTGGGGATATTTACTTGAAGCGAGAAAATGTTTCATTTTACTTTCCTATCAGAAGTTCGATAGTGATTAGTATAATTCTAAGCTTAGTGTTTTATTTTTTATCCAAAATACGTTAGTTACTCACTCATCTTGTTACTCTGAGTCATCAGGAATAACCCATTTTCTTTCACCAGAGTGTTTATTCTCATAAATTCTGATTTTATCTTCATGCTCAAGCGAGTGTCCAATATCATCAAGTCCTTCCAGTAGGCTTTTCTTTTTGAATGGGTCGATATCAAAATTGATAGACCAGCCCTCATCATCAGAAATAGTTTGAGATTTCAGATCCACTGTCATCTCATGGCCTTTCTTTGAATTAACGATATCGAATAATTCCTTCACTTTATTTTCAGGTAGGACTATCGGTAGTATGGCATTTTTAAAACAGTTGTTATAAAAAATGTCAGCAAAGGAGGGGGCAATAATAACTTGAAAACCAAACTCCCTTAAAGCCCACGGGGCGTGTTCTCTAGAGCTTCCGCTCCCAAAATTATGACTAGTCAATAAAATTTTAGCATCTTGGTGGTGCTCATGGTTAAGTTCAAAATCAGGATTCGGCGTTCCATCTTCGTGATAGCGCCAGTCAAAAAATAAAAATTCTCCAAACCCAGTTCTTTCAACTCTTTTTAAAAACTGTTTTGGAATTATCTGGTCTGTGTCCACGTTCATTCTGTCGAGTGGAGCAACGATTCCATGTACTCTTTCTAATGGTTCCATTATATTTCCTCTTTATATTTCTTTGTCTAAATCCCAATTTCTAACATCAACGAAATGTCCTTCAATAGCCGCGGCTGCAGCCATGGCCGGACTGACAAGATGAGTTCTCCCACCTTTGCCTTGTCTGCCTTCAAAGTTTCTATTTGAAGTGCTTGCGCATCTCTCCCCGGGCTCTAGTATGTCGGGGTTCATTCCAAGGCACATGCTGCACCCTGATTCTCTCCAATCAAACCCGGCTTCTTTGAATATTTTATCCAGACCAAGTTTCTCTGCCTGCCATTTTATCATCTGAGAGCCAGGTACGATCATTGCACTTACAGTTGGAGACACTTTTCTACCCTTTACTACCTTGGCTGCTTCTGTTAAATCTTGAATCCTGCCGTTAGTGCATGAACCGATAAATACTCGGTCAATCTTAATGTCTTCAATAGGCGTCCCCGCATTAAGTCCCATGTACTCAAGTGCGCTCATAGTAGCTTTTTTGGTATTTTCGTCTTCAATCTCATCTGGGTTAGGAATATTAGCCGTAACATCGAGTACCATCCCGGGATTGGTGCCCCAACTGACTTGAGGAACAATTTTTGCTGCATCTAGGGTTAGAGATTTATCGAAATGAGCGCCCTCATCTGTTTTTAGCTCTCTCCAATGTCTAAGCGCTTCTTCCCAGTCCTCACCCTTAGGCGCGAATTTGCGGCCTTTTACATACTCAAAAGTCTTTTCATCAGGAGCAATCATTCCAGCTCTTGCACCTGCCTCAATTGACATATTGCAAACTGTCATTCTTTCTTCCATTGTAAGAGCTTCAATAGCTGACCCTCTGTATTCAACAACTGTTCCAGTAGCACCAGCTGTTCCTATATGTCCTATGATGTTTAAAATTATGTCTTTCGCTGTTACTCCGTATCCACGCTCGCCTTCTACACGAATTTCAAACTCTTTAGGTTTGTTTTGTCTTAAGCACTGGGTCGCAAGCACATGTTCTACCTCGCTTGTGCCAATACCAAAAGCCAGCGATCCAAAAGCGCCGTGAGTTGAAGTGTGGCTGTCTCCGCAAACTATTGTCATTCCTGGCTTAGTAAGCCCGAGCTCAGGTCCTATGATATGAACTATTCCCTGAAGATCGCTGTTTATATTTAATCCAAATAGCGGCACTCCAAATTCTTCGCAGTTTTGCTCTAGAACTTCAATCTGTCTTGCGGAAATAGGATCTTCAATAGGCAGTGACCTATCTGTTGTTGGGACATTGTGGTCCATAGTTGCAAAAGTCAGATCGGGTCTTCTGACAATGCGGTTTGTTAGACGCAACCCCTCAAAAGCTTGAGGAGAAGTAACCTCATGAACTAGATGTAAATCTATGTATATAAGTGTGGGTTGCCCCTCTTCTTCAAAGACTACATGCTGTTCCCAAATTTTATCAAAAAGTGTTCTAGCCGACATATTATTATCCTTTTATATTGTGATAATCCCTAAGTTATAAGTATAAGTTACCACACTAATTTGCTTTTATGTTTAATAGCGATGCTTTGCCGTTTAAAAAAATATATACGATATTGGAAATATCAAGATTTGTTAAATCTTAAATGCTTTTCTACCGGGATAAATAGCTTCATCTCCTAGTTCTTCTTCTATTCTTAAAAGCTGATTGTATTTGGATATCCTATCACTTCTGGAAGCTGAGCCAGTTTTTATTTGCCCGGAGTTTGTGGCAACTGCAATGTCCGCAATTGTAGAATCCTCAGTTTCACCAGAGCGGTGAGAGATTACATATGTATACCCAGCATCCTGAGCCATCCTTATTGCTTCAAGAGTCTCAGTTAATGAGCCTATTTGGTTAACTTTGACCAAAATTGAGTTCGCTGAGTTTTCTTTAATTCCTCTTGCAAGTCTTTTCGTATTGGTTACGAAGAAATCATCTCCAACAATCTGCACCTTATCGCCAAGCTCTTTAGTCATAGTCTGCCAGCCTTTCCAGTCATCTTCGGCAAGAGGATCTTCAATGGAAATAATCGGATATTGTTTTACCCAACTGCTGTAGACATCAATTAGCTTATCCTTACCAATTTTTTTGCCTTCCATGGTGTATTTCCCATTTTGATAAAATTCGCTGGATGCCACATCTAGAGCTAGTGAAATTCCATCACCAATTTTATAGCCTGCTTTCGTAATTGCCTCGAGTATGCATTCTATTGCTTCCTCATTAGATTTTAGGTTAGGAGCAAATCCGCCTTCATCACCCACAGAGGTTGTATAGCCTTTTTTTGTAAGAATCGATTTTAGATTATGAAATACTTCTACTCCAGCCCTGATAGCTTCTGAGAATTTTGTAAAACCTGTTGGTACTATCATAAATTCTTGAAAGTCCAGATTGTTATCAGCATGGGCGCCGCCATTAATAATGTTCATCAATGGTACTGGCAGTGTGTTGGCTGAGATGCCGCCAAGATATGCATAAAGTGGGATGTATAACGAATTGGCTGCGGCTTTAGCAACCGCAAGGGAGACTCCTAAGATTGCATTTGCTCCTAATTTGGATTTGTTAGACGTCCCATCTAATTTGAGCATAAGCTTGTCAATGTCGTATTGAGCGGTTACATCTGCGCCTATTAATTTCGGAGCTATGGTGTCATTAACATTTTTAACGGCTTTCTGAACACCTTTACCTAAGTATCTTTTCTTTACCTTATCTCTAAGCTCAATAGCTTCGTGTTCACCTGTGGAAGCTCCTGAAGGCACAGCTGCTCTTCCAAATGATCCGTCCTCACAGATTACATCGACTTCTACAGTCGGATTTCCTCTGGAGTCAAGAATTTCTCTTGCTATAATTGTATCAATTATTGCCACTTTGCAGTCCTCCCTGTATTTTCACTCCTGGCTAAGGGAAATTACCATATCAACTTATACCTATCAAATCGGGTAAAATTATTTAATGTGATAATGTTGTTGGAAAAATGACATTAGTTCGGTACAATCTTAAGCTCTTAAAATGAAACACAAGGAAAATTAATATGACAATTGCTTTAAATGCAATAAAACTTCTAAGAATCAGTTATCTCTTTGCTATCTTGTTTATTATTTCTTGTGCGGTTGGGGACGATACTCCTCCTGCAACAACTACTGATCTGTCCTCAGAAGAAGTTAGTAGATTGCTGAATTGGACTGCTCCGGGAGACGATGGAAATAAAGGTAGAGCTACGATTTACTTCATTAGATTTTATGATAATGAAGAAGTAGCAGAAATATTGGGAGTGCCTAATTTAGATGGAGTGCCGTTTTTTGAAATTGAAGAAGCGGTTAGAAATAATTACGATGATGCCGCTCAGATCCCTGATTTTCAAAGACCTGATGTTGCAGGAACACCTCAGTCCTTTCTCACATACCGATTAGATATAACTGGGGAAATGTCGTTCTTTTATGCCATCCGAACCAATGATGAAGTTGGTAATTCTTCACAACCTTCAAATGTTGCTGAGTTAACTACTCCTCTTCAATCCGTGAAATATGTTAGTGATGAGCCCGGCAGCTGCCTTGGAGATTCTGCAGGATCAGGGAATTTTAATGGAGACCGGGAAGACGATGGAACGTTTATTAATGACTATGCTATTGGTGATCCATGCCTTGGAAAAGTATATATCTTTTTTGGTCAGAATGATTTAACTAATAACGGCGCTACTGTTATTGATGTTGCTAACGCAGATGTGACGGTTATAGGAAATCCTGAAGAGATGTTCGGTGCTTCGCTGGCAGGTATACCGGACTTTGAAGATGACCCCCGGACAGAAGAGCTTGTAATTGGAGCGCCCGGTTTTGATAACGATAGAGGAAAAGTATATATGATTTTTGGTAATAGAGAGTTTCCTAGCGTTATTGATCTAGCAGATAGCAGTGTGGACCGAATTGAAGTCGTTGGAGAAAATGTTGGAGATAGCTTTGGTTTTTCAGTAGCTGACGGAGATGATGTGACAAACGGGGCCGGGTTGTTTATGGTCGGGGCACCATTCTTTGGCTCTGATACCGGAAGGTCATATATTTTTAGAGGTAGGGGTCTTAAACAGAACCAGGAAGTTCCTGCTAGTGATGCAGCCGCTAATTTTACAGGTGAGGGGCCTGGCGACTTGTTTGGTTTTGATATTGAGAACGTTGGAAGAATTAGAAGAAACAGTTTCAATGAGATGGGTGTTGGCGCGCCCGGCATAGGAAAAGCGTACATAATAAAAGGTAAAGACAGTATTGATAGTATAGATGATTTACCTGCTGATACCGAAAATGTAGCTATTCTTGAAGGCAGTGCGGATGATAGTTTTGGGATTAGCCTATCTGGAGCTGGGGATATAGATGAAGATGGTGAGGAAAGGGATGATGTCATAGTTGGTGCCCCTGATTCCAACATGTCCACAGGTTCAGTATTTTTATATTCAGGGGATAGTATAGATGATGCATTTAGTGATGGGACTCTTCCTCCTGTGGAGACCGAATTTACGGGAATAAGTCCGGGAGACAGGTTTGGTGAGTCTGTTACTGTTATGCCGGAGCTAAACTTTGAACAAGATAAGAGACGAAGAGATACTGCAATTGTTCTTATACTGGAAACTATCAATGCTGGTTTTGCAATAGGTGCTCCGGGAACAGCTACTGGAAGTGTCTATGTTTTCTTTGGACAGGATAACTTCCCTGCTACCGTACCAGCTTCAGATGCAATCACAGAGCTGGTTGGAGAGGGCGGGGAACCTAATTTCGGATCATTGGTTCAAGGACTTGGAGATGTAAACGGTGATTTTTTTGAGGACTTTGCAGTTGGCGGTACAGAATTTATAAGAACTGTATATTAGAATTAATCAAGAAGTTGAGAAGTTTTAATTGCTGATATATAAACTAAATTAGTTCTGTGATGTTTGGCGTTTGTCTTCTGTTATATATCCATCTTTAAATGTAACTACTCTTTGAGCATAACCTGCTATATCCTGCTCGTGGGTAATCATAATAATTGTTTTCCCTTGGCGGTTTAAATCCTTAAATATTTCCATGATTTCCATGCTTGTCTGAGAATCGAGATTCCCGGTGGGCTCATCTGCCAATATTATGCTTGGATTGTTGACTATGGCACGAGCTATAGCTACTCGTTGCTGCTGACCGCCAGAGAGCTGTGAGGGAAAGTGATGTTCTCTCCCATCCAGTCCGACTTTTAAAATAGCTTCATTGGCTAGTTCTGATCTTTTTTTAGAATCAGTGTTGTTATATATCATTGGAAGCTCAACATTTTCAATTGCGGTTGTTCTTGCTAAAAGATTAAAACTTTGAAATACAAAACCAATTTTGATATTTCTGATTTCTGCCAGTTCATCAGACTCCATTGAAGAAACTTGATTGTTATCCAGGTAGTACTCACCGCTGGTAGGTTTGTCCAGACAACCTATTATGTTCATGAACGTACTTTTGCCTGAACCGGATGCCCCCATTATTGATACAAAATCGCCGTTTTCAATTTCAAGAGAAATTCCTTTGAGCGCTTTGACCTTTATATCTCCTAGATCATAGGTCTTATGTATGTCTTTGACTTCGATAACGAGATTATTGCCGCTCATTTGTTAGAATCTCTTAGGTTGGGGTAAGTAAGATGTATTGTTTCCTGAATCTTCTTTAATAATGGCTTCAACAATTACTTCCTCTCCTTCTTTTATCTCTCCATCAGTGATTTGAGTGTATCCTCCATCCCCCACTCCTGGTTTTACCTCAATCGCAGTTATTGCTCCATTATTAGCTGGAACCCAGACATGTGGTGTAACATTAATATCAACATTGTTAGTAACAATTTGGGCCGAAGAAGGTGGGATAAATCTTAGTGCAGATGTCGGCACTCGCATTACGTCTTTTTTCTCTGCTACTATAATTTTTACATCAGCCGTCATGCCGGGTTTTAACTTGTTATCGGTATTTTCTATATTAACTATTACATTATATGTTACCACGTTGTTATTAGTTATAGGATCATTTCTTATTTGAGAGACAGTACCTTCAAATGTTTGATTGGGAAAAGCATCAACTGTGAAATAAGCCCTTTGGTCCTTTTGAATTTTCCCTATATCAGCTTCGCTCACATTGGTATCAATCTTCATGTTTGATAGCTCTTGGGAAATTAGAAACAGCGGCTTTCCGTTTGGTGTCACGTTCTCTCCGGTATTAATATTGCGAGAAAGTACGATTCCATCTATTGGAGAGCGAATAGTTGTATTACTTAAATTAGATTCCGTAATTTCAATAGAGGCCTTAGATTGCTCAAGCGCTGCGGAAGAAGCTAAATACTTCGATTTAGAGTCATCTAATTCTTCTTTTGAAATCAGTCTTTTCTCATATAGTTCTTTATTCGTATTGTATACAGAGCTTGCAAGATTAAGGTCTGCAGCAGCTTTTTTATTGTCAGCTTGAGAACGCTTTAGCTCAGTTTGTAGTTTTGATGGATCAATTTCTAAAAGCGGATCGCCTTTTTTTACTTCCGTATTGTAGTCGACAAAGATATTTTTTGCATAGCCTGCTACCTGAGTTCCTACTTCTATGGTTTTTAAAGGGTTAATGGTTCCGGATGAGGTTATTTGGGAAGTTATATTGCTTCTGTCTACTTTAGCGGTCATGTACACAACCGATGATCCGCCATCGCTAAAAAAGCGGGGAACTAAGAATATTGCAACCACAATTATTACTAATAGCCCTATATATAACTTACTGTTCTTGAGATTCATCAATCTCCCCTGTAGCTCTCTCTAATCTTGCAACATTTATATTGTAGTTGTAGATCGCCTGCATATATTGAGCATTTGATATTGCAAAAAGTGACTCTGCCTCAGCTAATTCAACTGAAGAAGCTCGACCCAAATTATACCTTTCTCTGGCTAAGTTCAAACTCTGTTCAGCGGAATCTCTGGTGTTTTTTGTCACGTCGATATTTTGTTTAGCAAATTCAAGATCCAGATATAACTGTTTTATTTGCGATACAATCCCTGCTTTGGTTGATCTGAGTTCAGCTTTAGTCCGTCTTAAATGGGCTTTTGAATCTTCTACTTTGGCAAATCTAGAAAATCCTTCAAAAATTGGGAATCTTACACCCACGCCAGCTATGAAGCCGGGGGTTTCAGCTCCTTTTCCCTCAAATCTGTAAGCGGTTCTACCGAACACTTCAGGATAGAATTCTTTCTTAGAAGCATTTACATTGGCTCTCATGGCTACCTTTTGAGCTTCTAAACTTTTTAATTCCGGCCTGGACCCCAATGCCTGTATTATGGATTCTTCTAATTGGTATGACATTGTTGAAAGCTCTGGAGAATCTGCCAAATCAAAATTAAATGAACTGTCTTCAAGACCTAAAACGGTTTGAAGATTGACCTTGGCAACCTCTAAATTGTTTTTGGCTGCAATCTGTTCTAGTCTGGCGTTTCCGAGGCTGACTTCCGCTTTTGTAACATCAACACGTGGTACTCTGCCGGATTGATAAAACCCCTCCGCCTGCTCAAGGCGTTTTTCAGATTCGATTACTTTTTTCCCCATAGCAAGAGCAATGTGTTCTTCAGACAAAACGGTATAGTAGCCTACTATAGTGCTTAAAATAATATC
This sequence comes from Thermodesulfobacteriota bacterium, assembly GCA_021604765.1. GTDB lineage: Bacteria > Desulfobacterota_D > UBA1144 > Nemesobacterales > UBA2774 > CR02bin9. Next base: position 26,640 of record BQJP01000019.1, on the reverse strand, counting down.
GTCCTCTGTAGATTCTCTATCAAATTTTCTGGCTTTTAGTAATTGTTTTGTTGATTTTACTGTGTTTGAAGTTCGTCCAAAATCATAAATTAGCTGATCTAAGAAAAAGCCAGACTCACGGCCAATAAAAGGGACAATTATTCTTGAGCTAATTTGAGGATAATACACAGATTTGGCATTTTTAACCCCGGCTCTGGATATATCAACTGTTGCGTCTGATATCTCTATTGCAGGATTGTTCTCAATAGCTAAACCAATAGCCTCTTCAAGAGTAAGAACCATTTTCTCTTGAGCTAGAAGCCCGCTTGAGCCGAAGTGCAAAATTAGAACCAGCAGCAGGGCTATATAAGCTGTTTTCACTATACCATTCATAATATTAAATCAATAATATGACTCTAAATCCCATACGTTGCAACATTTTTCTCATGGCGTAAAATACCACTATGCCATTTGGAATATATATCCACATCCCATACTGTGTTACGAAATGTCCCTATTGTGACTTTAATTCTTACGGAGTGGGTTCACGTTTTCCTGAGAAAGAGTATACCGATACTATTTTACAAGAACTAGAACTATATCGAAATGATATTACAAATACTGAGATCTCTTCAATATTCTTTGGTGGCGGAACCCCATCTCTTTTTAATCCTAAGAGTATAGAAGGGATTATTTCCAGAATATATGAAATAACAAGTCCAGCATCTAATATTGAAATTTCCTTAGAGGTAAATCCCAAAACTGCGGATCTGGTTCAGCTAATTGGCCTAAGGTCGGCTGGGATAAGCAGGGTTAGTGTGGGTGTTCAGTCATTCTCTGAAAGAAAACTTGATTTTTTGGGGAGAATTAACTCAGCGGAGGACAGCTCTAATATACTGAAGGACATTAAGAAAGCGGGATTTGAAAATTGTAGTATGGATCTGATGTATGGGATTAAGGATGAAACTATTTTTGAGTGGGAAAATGACCTGAACAAAGCACTTGATTTCGAATACCCTCATATCTCTGCTTACTGCTTAACAATAGAGGATGGCACAGAATTCGGAAGAAGATACGCATTGGGCAAATTGAAGGTGCCCTCTGATGACAGACTTTCAGAATTTATCACTTACACGACCGATTTTCTTCAAGATTCAGGGTACAGTCAATACGAAATCTCAAACTATGCAAAAGTGGGTTCTGAATGTGCGCATAATATGCTTTACTGGAAAGGGGATAGCTACATCGGATTAGGGGCAGGGGCGCATTCACATCTCGCGAATAATAATTCCGCTACTTGGGGCAGGAGATGGGCAAATTTAAGAAGTCCTACGCTTTATATGAACTCGGTTCAGGAGGGTAGAAAACCTCTTGATTTCACTGAAGAGTTAAATAGAGAAGAAGTTGTTCAGGATAAAGTACTTATGGGACTTAGATTGAAAGAAGGAATCGACATCTCTGAATTAGAAGCAAAATTTCAGTTGAATACCGACATGAGTAAAATCGGGAAACTTGTTGATGAGGGTTTTCTCGAGAATACTAAAAACGCATTTAGATTAACTAAGAAGGGTAATTTATTATCAAATGCTGTTATTTTGAAGTTTGTTGAGGCGCTAAGCTAGGTAATTCTCCTTAACAGGTGTTTTTCCCCATTAGAAATTATATAAAAATCATCATCTTCCCTTATTAAGTCTTTCATAAACTCATAATATGCTGGTCTTGTGAATCTTGCATCAAACTCTCCATTTTTAACTTTTGCGTAAGGTATGTTTTCATTATTAATACTAAGAGTGTTTAAGTCTAGTTTCTCTTTAGTTTCATCGTTTAGAATTATATAAAAGTCATCGTCTTTTTTCTCTACCATTTTCACAACAAATGGGGTGTCTTCAGCTTTTATGTAAAGTTTGCCACTTCCTTCATCGAGATAATAATTACCCTCTTCATCTCGCTTAAGTAGTTTATTGTTATAAAGGTACGTGAGCCTGTGCTGGATTTTTATTCCATCCTGAAACCAGTTGCCTCTTTTATCTATTAAAAACCTGTAGTTTATTTCTTCATTGCTCATGAGAATTATTATAACAAATTTCAGAAATTAGAATATAAACCACTATTCACCTAAAACCTTAACAACCACTCTTTTTCTTCGGCCACCATCAAATTCAGCATAAAAAACTCTCTGCCATGGACCAAGGTCCAGATCGCCCTCAGTTATAGGCAAAATGACCTGGTGGTGCATAATAAGGTTTTTAAGATGCGCATCACCATTGTCTTCGCCTGTTTGATGGTGCTTATAATCATCTCTGAATGGGGCAAGTCCCTCGAGCCATTCCCATATATCTTGAATTAGTCCACTCTCATGATCGTTAACATACACTGCTGCGGTGATATGCATAGCAGATACAAGCACAAAACCTTCTTGCACCTCGCTTTTATCCACTATGTTCTTGATCGTGTCTGTAATATGGACCATCTCCCGCTTATGTTCGGTATCAAACCACAGATACTCTGTAAGGCTTTTCATTGTAAAACCTCCTTTGAGAATTTAATTCTGATATTATTAAAGAGTAGCGAGTCTAATCTATTAAGAAAAGGCTTCTTTAAATTATTGGAATCTTTAACTACGGAGGTTCAAATGATAATTGAATTAAGTGTTATTCCAATAGGGGTAGGAACGTCACTATCCAAATATGTAGCATGCGTAATGAGGGTAATAAAAGAAAGTGGTCTCAAGTATGAATCGCACTCTATGGCTACTAATATAGAATGTGATTGGGATGATATAACGCCGCTGGTTAAAAAGTGTCACGATGAGCTTAAGAAGATGGGTGTTGAGCGCATAAGCTCTTCCGTAAGGATAAGCGAGAGAACGGACAAACCCTACACTATGGAGGGGAAAATGGTCAGTTTAGAAGAGAAATTATAAATATTTAAGCTGTAAGTAATAATTTATTCCTTGACTGGGCTACCCATTTAAGGTTAAAACTTTTTGCATCATGAGAGAAGATTGGAAGTACTGGATTGCTTTAAGCATGGTAAACGGAATAGGGATTGTCTTAATTCGCAACCTACTTATTAAGTTCTATAGTGTCAAAGATATATTTGAAGCCTCCAAGAAGGAACTGGCTAATGTAGAGGGGATTGGGAGCAAAAATGCCGAGGCTATAAAAAGTTTTAACAATTGGGACAAGGTAGATCAGGAATTAGAAAAGATTGAAAAATGGGGGATTCAATTACTTCCTCTAAATGATCCTGAATATCCGGCTTCGTTATTGCAAACTTACAACCCGCCACCGCTTCTTTATATGAAAGGAGAAATTCTGTCTCAGGACACGCTCTCGATAGCAATAGTCGGTAGCAGAGTCCCCGATCGTTATGGAAGATCGGTCACCGAAACCCTTTCCTCAGAACTGGTATCCATGGGAGTCACTATAGTTAGCGGTTTGGCACGAGGTATCGATTCAATTGCACAATCTGAGGCTCTTAAAAAGGGTGGGCGTACTATTGGTGTCCTTGGTTGTGGCCTTGATCAAATTTATCCTCCGGAAAATAAGAAACTATATACTGCAGTGTCTCAAAATGGGGCTGTTATATCAGAGTTTAATTTGGGAACTCCTCCGATTGCACAAAATTTTCCTAGAAGAAATAGAATAATTAGCGGACTTTCGTTAGGGGTGGTTGTTGTTCAAGCTTCAGAGAAAAGCGGTTCACTTATTAGCGCATCATTTGCTCTAGATCAGAATAGGGAGGTTTTCGCAGTCCCAGGTGAAGTGACTAAGAAACTTAGCCGTGGCACTAACTGGCTTATCAAAAGGGGCGCAAAGCTTGTTGAGACTGTAGATGATATTGTGAGTGAAATTGATGCTCTAAGAAAACTGCAAACTTCAGATTTGTTTGAAGAAGACAGGAACGAAAAAATACTTGCTTCTCTATCTAAAGGTCAAAAAGAAGTTTTTTCAGTATTAACTAAAGACCCTATGCATATAGATGAGATAACTAAGATGACAGGTATTGAATCATCAAGCCTCCTATCCACCTTGCTCACACTAGAGTTAAATGATTTTGTTGCGCAACTTCCGGGAAAGCACTTTCAGATTAAGTAAATATTAATATCAACGTTGTATTTTCTCCTTATCGATTGAATAATATTATTTATAGAATAGATGATACTTAAGGATGCCCAAGAATCGCATTGATTCTATAATAATATCCGTAATGTCAATGGCGTGGAGGAAATAATCATGAATAGAATTAAACTTTTAAAGACATTTAGTTTGTTGTTTTTGGTTTTAAGTTTTGGACTTCTAATATCTTCATGTGATTCAGATGGTAATAATCGTGATACAATTACTGGATTTGTCCTAAGCGGAAACGAACCAATAGAGTTGGCTGAAGTTACTTTATTCTCCACCGGGACCCCGCGCGGAGTAGAAGTATTAGGCAGTGCGATAACTGACGAGTTTGGTTTCTTCAGCATAAATTTTAAATTGCCACCAGAAAGAGATGCTGTTATATACGCAACAGCTCAAAGTCCTATATTAACGTTGTCCCAGCAAACAAGAGTGTTAATCTCGGATTCTGTGCGGCTAGCGACGGTGCTAGGTAGGAAGCCTGTAGAGAGTGAAATCGTGATTAATGAGAGGACTACTGTGGCGACCGCATATGCCATGGCGCAATTTTTTGATGAGGGCGACATCGATGGTCCTTCACCGGGACTACAGAACGCGTCTGATATACTGACTAGGCTGGTTGAGCTTGATACAGGCAACACTACTTTTTTCTTAAATACATTTCCAAACGGCGGCAGCACTACAACGCAAGGGGCGTTTAATTCTCTTGCCAATATGTTGGCTGCTTGTGTGCGCGATGAAAATGACTGCGGTATGCTTTTTGAGCTCGCTACCCCACCCGGAGGTGGCACTTCACCCGACAACACGCTTCAAGCAGCGCTAAATATTGCCCATTTCCCATGGCATCACTTGGAAGAGCTGTTCGATCTTTCCCTAGACGAGCAGGTCTATGGACCTTCTCTTGATTCGATAGAGGAAATAACAGCATGGATTCTTGCAATACGGTACATTGGCAACGGTATGGAGCTCAATGGACCAGGCAATACAGCCTTCGATGCTGAAGGTAATGCCTGGATTGCCAATAACTATGTATTTCGTGACAACCCATTGGATGTTGCGTGCGGTGACGACCATGTAATCAGGCTGACTCCGACTGGAGAAGACGCTCCTGGTGCACCATATCAAGGAGGGGGTCTATATGGAGCGGGTTATGGAATTACTCTTGATCCGGATGGCAATGTCTGGGTAGGCAACTTTGCCTTTCAGGGTGTTGGATGCCCACTTGATGATGAGGCCCGTGCTCAGTCCGTATCAAAGTTCTCGCCCGACGGTATTCCTATTTCCCCAACTACAGTTGGAGAAGACATAGGTGGTTTTAAAGGAGCCGGAAACACTATCTTTTTTCCACAAGGCACCGTCTCAGATAATGACGGCAATATCTGGATAGCAAGCTGTAGCGGCGACAGGGTGACTCAGTTCCCGGCAGGCGATCCAGATCAGGCATTCGTAATACAAGAGATGGACGATTTCGATGAAACCATAGTAGTTGCACCATTTGATATAGCGATTGACCCAGATGGAAACGCATGGGTAACTGGAAATGAGAGTTTTAACATAGCGAAGTTTGACCCTGAAGGGAACCTGATAGTAAACGTTTCAGGTGAAGAGGCTGTCGAGGCAGGATTCAACCTGCCGATGGGTGTAGCGACCGACACCTTCGGCAATGCATGGATAGCTAATTCAGGCTTTGTCACGGCACCCTGCGATGGAAATTCAGTCCCTAAATTAATAGATATTCTTTCACTAACCTTGGCACCGGACTTTATGAACCCTAACGCAGCGCTAATTAAGGTAACTTCAGACGGAGAGGCCGAGACATTCAAAGGCGGTGGGCTGCTCATGCCATGGGGTATAGCGGTTGACGGCGGTAGTAATGTTTGGCTGTCTAATTTTGATGGAACAACTATTTCATACTTCTGCGGAGAGGATACCTCTAACTGTCCTCCGGGGTTAGAGACCGGTGACCCAATAGCTCCCGAAGGCTATTTCTTTAACGGCCTAAAGCGAAGCACGTCGGTTGAGATTGATCCGTCTGGAAACGTCTGGGCTACAAACAACTGGGAGATTTTAGCCATACCAGAGAACCCGGGCGGCGACTCCATGGTAGTCTTTATAGGGGCTGCAAGCCCGGTCGCTGCACCGCTGATTGGACCTCCTGGATCTCCGCAATAGTCTGTATATAACTTTTGTATGCCTTGAGGTTAATACCAAAGTATGGTCTAATTATTAACCAATAATAAAGACCTCAAGGCATACAGATGTCCAGAAAAAATTCCAAATTAATAAATACAATTATCGCTTGTCCTCATGCTATTTACGGATCCGGTCTTGCCAAAATTCTTTCTGAAGACAAAAAGATCGATGTGGTTTCTGTTGTTTCTACCTTGATAGATCTTATTGACTTCTCTAAACAGAAGAAATTTGATATCTTGCTTCTCGATGTTGAACTAAAAGGCATGAACTTAAATAAAATACTGTCTCTAGTTAACAAGAATAAGAATGCAAAAGTGATTTTGTTAATAGATGAAAATTATAGTGAAAACCTATTAATAAATGGTATTCGTTCTGGTATAAGAGGCTACGTACAAAAGAATGTAGAAGCTTTTGAACTAATTCAATCAGTTAAGGCTGTTAATGATGGAGAGCTTTGGGCCGAGAGAAAATTGATGGGAAAAGTTGTTGACGGCTCTTCTTATCCGACCAAAGAAGTAAATTTGAAAGGTCAAATTTATGATTTGACAGAAACTGAAATAAAAATTATTAAGCTGGTTCTTACTGGTATGACTAATAAAGAGATTGCGGATGAGCTATATATAAGCGAGAAGACGGTGAAGTTTCATCTCTATAAAGTTTTTAAGAAACTCGCACTGAAAAATAGGTCTGAACTAATGCTTTTCGGATTTCGTAATGGTCTAATTAGCTAGTTGAATTAAATATGAGCAATAATATTTAGATAAATTTGTAAACCCTGGAAATTTTTCTTTAAGGAGATTCTTTATATTAAATTCATTTTTTGATGATATGCTAGTATGCTTTTAAAAATCAGAGGTTAAATATGAACATAAGTGTAATTGGAACTGGATATGTTGGATTAGTTACAGGCGCCTGCTTGGCAGGAAGCGGGAATAAAGTAATTTGTGTGGATATAGATAATGAGAAGATAAATAAACTCAAGCAAGGGCAAGTTACTTTTTATGAGCCTGGTCTTGAAGATATTGTTAAAAAGAATATAAAAGAGGAACGTCTTCATTTTACGACAGACTTTGATTATGCAATAAAGAATTCTAAAGTAGTTCTGATTGCCGTGGGAACTCCTCCAAATGCAGACGGGTCAGCTGATACAAGCGCAGTTATTGAGGTAGCGAAATCAATAGGGGGAAGCCTAGATGATTACAAAGTAATAGTTACAAAAAGCACTGTTCCCGTAGGTACGACTGAAATGATTCGTGATGAGATTAAGAAGGTTTCAAATATTAATTTCGATGTTGCTTCAAATCCGGAATTTTTAAAAGAAGGGGCAGCCGTCGAAGATTTCATGAAACCTGACAGGGTATTAATTGGAGTAGAAAATGAAGCAACTGGGCAGATTTTAAAAGAACTCTACGCTCCGTTTATGAGGTCCAGTGATAGAGCGCTTGTAGTTTCTATTAGATCCTCTGAGTTGGCTAAATATACAGCTAATGCAATGCTTGCTACGAGAATCTCTTTCATGAATGAAATTGCAAATTTGTGTGAAGTTGTAGGAGCTAACATTTCAGAAGTCAGAAATGCAATTGGGTCTGATGATAGAATAGGGCGACATTTCTTGTTTCCTGGAATAGGATATGGGGGGTCTTGCTTTCCAAAGGATGTTAAGGCTCTTATTAATATTGGAAGCGAGTTTGACTCAGAGCTTCATGTTTGCAGGGCTACTGATGAAGTTAATACAAAACAAAGAGAGCGTTTTTGGAAAAAGATAAAAAATTATTTTGAAGATAAACTAGAGGGTAAGAAAATCTCAGTTTGGGGAATCTCTTTTAAACCCAAAACTGATGATATTAGAGAGGCACCTTCATTATTTATTATTGAGAAGCTCCTTTCAGCCGGTGCATCAGTAACAGTTCATGACCCTGTCGCAATAGATAACGCCAGAGTTCATTTCGGAGACAAGGTGAATTACGCAGAATCTAATTACAGTGCTTGCGATGGTGCAGATGCGCTGGTTATTAATACCGAGTGGAATGAGTATCGACAGCCCGATTTTCTTAAAATAACGAAATTAATGAGGGGAAATGTTATTTTTGACGGGCGTAATTTATATAAACCTGCTAAACTAAAGGAAATTGGGCTTAAATATTTTGGGGTCGGGATTGGTAATTGAATATTATAAATCATTTGTATTTACAGAGAGTTAATGCCTTATTTACGACAAATCTCTGGATTTATTTGCAATAATATTTATTCAGGTAAAATGCCTAGTGATTAAATAAAAGATTGAATCTCAAATGATTGTGATTAATCTAAGCATTGATATAAAATTGAAAAACAGGTGGGTTAATGTCTAAATCTCTTATTATTGTTGAGTCTCCAGCGAAAGCTAAAACAATCAAGAAATACTTAAGTTCAGACTTTAGTGTTGAAGCTTCATCAGGGCATCTTATTGATCTCCCTAGCAGCAAGCTGGGTGTCGATATAGAAAACAACTTTAATCCTGATTATGTAGTTATAAGGGGTAAAGGCAAATATCTTGATAAACTTAAAAAGGCTGCAAAAAAGGCCGATAATGTATATCTGGCATCTGACCCTGATAGAGAAGGAGAGGCAATTGCATGGCATATTGCCAATGAATTAGACATCTGGGACAGATCGCACAGAGTGCTTTTTCATGAGATCACTAAAAATGCTGTTCAGAAATCTATAGAGAATCCTACCGACCTGAGTAAGGATCGCTTTGAAGCTCAGCAAGCCCGAAGAGTACTCGACCGCCTAGTTGGTTATCAAGTTAGCCCGTTATTGTGGCGAAAGGTGAAAAAAGGGCTCAGCGCAGGAAGGGTACAAAGTGTTGCTCTTAGAATAGTAGTTGAAAGAGAGAGGGAAATTGAAGCTTTTAAGGCCAGAGAATATTGGTCAATTGAATCTGAGTTAAAACGCCCCCAAGATGAGCCTTCTGAATCTTTTGTAGCATCATTGGTAAGGTTTGAGGGTGAAAAGACTGAGATAGCCAATGAAGAACAGTCAAACCATATTCTTGATTCTATCAGGAATGAAGAATTCATAATTTCTTCAGTAGACAGAAAAGATAAAAAAAGAAATGCACTGCCACCTTTTATTACTAGTACGCTTCAACAGGAAGCATCAAGAAAAATTAGATACGGCACCAAGAAAACAATGTCAATTGCCCAAAAGCTCTACGAAGGAAAAGAGCTTGGCGCAGAGGGGCCTGTAGGTCTTATTACGTACATGAGAACAGACTCCGTTAGGGTTTCAAATGAAGCTCTGGATGACGTTAGGGCTTATGTTAAGAATAATTACGGAAATGAATATTTGCCCGACAAACCTAATACTTTTAAAGTTAAGAAGTCAGCACAAGATGCGCACGAGGCAATAAGGCCAACTTTTGTTGACAAAGTGCCTGAGTCAATAAAAGAATTTCTTTCAGAAGAAGAATACAAGTTGTATAAACTTATTTGGCAACGTTTTGTAGCTTCTCAGATGACTCCTATTATTTATGATCAGACAACAGTTGAGGTCGATGCCGGAAAAGCTAAGTTCCGTGCAACAGGTTCAATTATAAAGTTCGCTGGTTTTTCAGCTGTGTACCTTGAGGGCAAGGAAGAAGAGGAAGAAGCAAAAGAAAAAGATGAGATGAGAAAGCTGCCGGATGTCTCTACTGGAGATATGCTAGATCTTATAAATCTAGAGGGCAAACAGCACTTTACGCAGCCACCACCGAGATTCACAGAGAGCTCACTTGTAAAAGAGCTTGAAGAAAAAGGTATAGGTCGTCCGTCGACTTACGCGAGCATTATTTCTACTATTCAAGACCGCGAGTATGTACTAAGAGAAAAAAATAGATTATCTCCAACTGTTTTAGGACGCACAGTTAATGACCTCTTAATTCAGGGGTTCCCTGAGATTATGGATGTGCAATTCACAGCCGAGATGGAAGAAAAGTTAGATGATGTTGAAGACGGCAATATAAATTGGGTTGAACTTCTTAAGAGTTTTTATACCGGTTTTTCTGACAGGCTTGATAACGCTCAAGAGTCCATGAAAGGTGTTGAAACTAATATTGCTTGCGACAGTTGCAGTGCTCCTATGATTATCAAATGGGGTAGGGGAGGAGAATTTCTGTCCTGCTCTAAATATCCGGAATGTAAGAACGCTAAGGCTTTTGAGTACGACAAAGAAGGTAAAATCGTAATTGTAGAAAGAGCCGCTCCTCAAATAAGAGAAGATTTGCCATGTGATAAGTGCAGTGCTCCCATGGTTATTAAACAAAGTAGACGTGGAGAGTTTTTAGCCTGTTCTAGATATCCTGATTGTAAGAATGCTAAACCATTTGAATATGATCCAGATGGAAATATAAAAGTGCTTGAAAAAGAAGAACCAGTTATAAGAGAAGATATAAAGTGCGAAAAATGTGGAAAACCAATGGCTGAGAGGAAAGGCCGTTACGGTAAATTTGTTGGGTGCACAGGTTATCCTAAGTGCAGGAATATTAAGAACATAGATGAAAACGGCAACATAGTAGCATCTAGGCCTGGCGGTAAAGGTAAAAAGGCCGAAAAGAAAGAGAGCGAAGAAGAAACTCAGGCAAACTGATTGATTTGCCTATAATTTGCTATACACTTTAAAAAATCACATAAACTAAAGCAGTAATCTTTGTAGGACTATAATGGCAAGAAATTCCAGACAGATTGAACTTGGTGGACTAAAAGTCGGAGGCGGAGCCCCGATTACAGTTCAGTCTATGACTAAAACCGATACCAGAGACATTCCTGGAACAGTTGCACAGATAAAGAGTTTAGAAAAAGCCGGGTGTGATATTGTTCGCCTCGCTGTTCCTGATATGGATGCTGCCAAATCTCTTGGAGAGATTAAGAAGCAGACGAATATTCCTATTGTTTCAGATATTCACTTCGATTATAAACTAGCGCTTGAAGCGGTAAATCAAGGCGTTGACGGAATGAGAATTAATCCCGGAAACATTGGAGCCAAATATCGTATCAAAGCAGTTGTAGACGCGGTTAAAGAACGTGGGATTCCAATTAGGATTGGAGTGAACTCGGGCTCTCTCGAGAAAGATATTCTAAAAAAACATGGTACCCCAACACCTGAAGCACTTGCCGAAAGCGCTTTCAGGCATGTTCAGATACTGGAAGATCTTGATTTTAGAGACATAAAAATTTCTGTTAAGTCCACAGACGTTAAAAAGATGATCGCCTCTTACCGTATTTTGGCTGAGAGATGTGATTACCCACTTCACTTAGGAGTTACTGAGGCGGGCACATACGAGATGGGTACAATCAAGTCTTCAATTGGCATTGGTACACTCCTTGCCGAGGGAATTGGAGATACAATCAGAGTATCGCTAACAGGCGATCCAGTTGATGAGATAGCAGTTGGATTCAATATTCTCAGATCTCTGGGTTTAAGAAGAAACGGCATTGAGCTTATTTCTTGCCCAGGCTGCGGCCGACTAGAAATAGATCTTATGAAGCTTGTGAAGGATGTCGAAGACAGAATTACCAACATTGAACTTCCAAGACCTATCAAAGTCGCTATACTAGGCTGTGTGGTTAACGGCCCAGGTGAGGCGTCAGAGGCGGATATTGGCATTGCTGGCGGTAGAGGAAAGGGGATGCTTTACAAAGACGGTAAACTGGTTAGATCTTTTAAAGAAAATCAGATAGTCGATGAGCTTGTAAAAGAGCTTGAGACTTTTGTTTAATTTCCGCTTATTTCAAACTTTACAATTTAATCTAAAAAAGACACCTATAATTTTATGAGACCATCTTATATAATTTTTCTATGGATCATATAACAGATGGATTTAAGGGTAGGGGGTCAGCCGAGAATCCTGGAAATCGTTTTGATAAAATAGATTTTATCCCTTCAGAAGAAGAGATAGCAGAGGGTTTATCCCCCTCAACAGTTTTTTATAAAGACGCTACTAGGTCTATAATCACTTACAACGATAGCCCTGATGTTGGTTTTAATGCAGGTATTAATCCTTACAGAGGCTGTGAGCATGGATGTATATACTGCTACGCGCGCCCAGGCCATGAATATTTGGGTTTATCATTGGGTCTGGACTTTGAAACAAAGATATTCGTTAAAGAAAAAGCTCCAGAGCTTCTCAGAAAAGAACTCTCAGCGAAAAAGTATCAACCTCAAACAATTGCTCTTAGCGGAAACACTGACTGTTATCAACCTGCTGAACGGCGCTTTGGTTTAACTCGTCTATGTCTTGAGGTTTTACACGAGTTTAGAAATCCTGTCGGCATTGTAACTAAGAATTATCTAGTAACAAGAGATATTGATATTCTAGAAGATTTTACAAGTTGGAACGGGGTTTTAGTTGCAGTATCAATTACAACTTTGGACCCTAAGTTGAAAAATCTGATGGAACCAAGAACTTCAGAGCCCGGCCTAAGACTAAAAGCAATTGAGAAACTCTCAAATTCAGGCATTCCGGTAATTGTCATGGTCGCGCCAGTACTCCCAGGTCTTACGGATCATGAGATTCCAAATATAATACAAAGTGCCGCAGACGCCGGGGCTATGGGTGCAGGATATATTATGCTCAGATTGCCTTATGGAGTATCAGATATTTTCTCAAGATGGCTAAAACGACACTTCCCCGACAGAATGGACAAGGTGCTTAACCGCGTTAGATCAGTAAGAGATGGTGAATTAAATAGCAAGGATTTTCATGACCGTATGAAGGGAAAAGGGATATATGCTGAGCAGGTAAAAGATATGTTTGAAGTAGCAAAACGAAAAGCTGGGATGAAAAACAATACAATAGAGCTTTCAACTGATCACTTTAGAAGACCTGGTGGTACTCAGTTAAACCTACTCTAACTCTTTTACACACTAGAGTTTCTCAATTAGATAAAAAATTTGTGATTAATACTGACTAAATGGTACTGCTGTAATAACTTTAATTCTGACTTCCTGCGGGATAGCATTTAAAAATCCCGCTTTAATATTCTTAAATGTTTTTTTGCCTTTAGCTGGGAGCACATCTGTAATTACTGCTCTGTTTGAAAACATAGGTGTTTCTTCTTTTAAAGAGAAGAAGTCTACTTTGAGCTCAATATGCGTATAAGGAATCTCACTAAGGTTTCTAAGTGTTATCTCCGTAATTCTACCCATAGTTTGAGGAACAGCTCCTGAGAATTTAAAATCTTCTACTACAATATCCTCAGCCGGAAGAGGGACTTCTTCTTCGTATTCATATTCGTATTCTTCTTCGTCTCCAGAAACATCCGAGGAATCATCGACTTGCGCTGTTGTGGTATCATCCTTCGGAGCAGTGATAGTTTCTTTAACTGATTGTCCAGACTCTGAGGCCTCGTTTGATAATGCGACCTGATTATCTGATGTAGTGCCTGAATCTGCTGATACTGTGTCTGTTGTAGAAGGCGTAATACCTTGCTCAGCTTCTAGCTTCTTCTTGTATTTCTCAGAAAGAGAAAGCTTCTTGCCATCAGGACCATAATCCGGCCCTAAATCTGAATATACTTCTTCACCTTCTTCGTTAACTGTTTTTTTCACCTTCTTTTTCTTAACGGCTTTTTTACCTTCTTTTTTAGCCATGGTGATTTTGAGTTCTTTGTCTGAGATAGGTTTTGCACTCCTAACACTAATACTTACTTCTTTAGCATCAGGGTGCCTAAATCCAACATTGATTCCAGTAAAAGTTCTTTCACTTCTGGGTGGTATTACATCATGTATAACAGCTCTGCTGGTGAATCCCCTAACGCCCAATTTCCCACCTTTTGTTCCAAGAAAATTAATGCTTATCTCTATATCTTTCCAGGCTTCTCCACTTTTATTATCCAGAGTGATTTCTTTTAAAATCCCCTCAGTACCATACTGACCACCACTCCATTCCCAATTCTTAACCAAAATAAGGTCTTTAGCTTGAGTAGGTGTACCTTTTTCTATTAGATCCGCCCTTACAACTCTGACAACTGAGTTTTTAAGTTCAGAATGCATAATTCCAAAATTCAGATTGTAAAAAGTCTTTTCACTTTTACTTGGTAGGATTTCTTTAACAGTAGTTCGGAGTGAACCTAGGGGTATATCGTTTGATGTGTAGAAATCTGCTTCAACAGCCAGGTCTTTATAGTCGTTCTCGCCTCTGTTTTCTATTGTTATCTCAGACATGATGGCGGGTCTTCCCATACCACCTGAAGCCCATTTATAATCTTTTACCACTATTACCCTTTTTACCGATTCGGGTTTTTTCTGTTGAGCTTTAGTACTAGGTAGTGAAATGTTTATGAGAATGAACGATAAAGCAAAAAGCATTAAAACATTTAAGCATACTTTTTTCAGGTTAGAGCTCAGTTGGGTTTTATAAAGCATGTTTTCTCCTTAAGATGGCAACAAGATTAAGATAAGATTATACATAATTAAAGTTGAAATTGTACCTCTGCAAAATAATATATTTTATCTAGAATTTTGAGCTCTCTTGGTAATCGTTTATAAAAGCTGGAATAATATACCATTATTAATATTTGTAAGGGGCGAACTAAATGAGTGTATACATATTATTAAGCAAGCTGACCACCGAGGGAAGGAAAACCATCAAAGAGAGACCTAGCAGAATGAGAGAGGTCAGGGCTGAATATGAAAGCTTGGGGGTGAAGGTTCTGGAACAGTACGCTACTTTAGGTCCTTATGATTTTGTAAGCGTTATTGAAGCTCCCGATAACGAAACCGTAAGCGAAGTTTCAGTTGGTTTATGTTCCAGAGGAACAATTGAAATAATGACTCTGGCTGCTATCCCTGTTGATTCTTATGTAAGTGCACTAAAATCCGCTAAAAAAATTAAGTGAATTATTTCGACTTAGCAATGAAGAGGCAAATAAAATAAGTATCCTGCGCGAATTCAAGAGAATACTAAAATCACATTCAGATGATGTATACGGTGTCGGAGCCTCTAAAACGCTCTCATTCTATACTATCTTTTCTATAGCTTGTATATTGGTTCCGGTTTTGTTTCTTCTGGTTTTAGGTTTATGGAAGCTTTTTTCGTAAATTAACAACCCTTCCATAGATAAAGCTTTAACAATTGTTGCATTTTCTTTTATTATTCAAAATTTATAGTACTTGGGCACTCTAAATATGGGAAAGATAAGAATCCTGTCTGATAATGTGGTTTCCAAAATAGCTGCTGGAGAAATTGTTGAACGGCCAGCTTCTGTTGTAAAAGAACTTGTTGAGAATTCAATTGATGCTGGTAGTAAATCAATAAAGATTGAACTTGAATCAGGCGGTAAGAAACTGATTGAAGTATCTGACGATGGAGGTGGCATGAGCAGGGATGAAGCGCTTTTATCTTTAGAGCGTCATGCTACTAGTAAGATTAAAGACGTAAACGATCTTTTCTCGGTTAAGTCTCTTGGTTTCAGAGGGGAAGCCATTCCTAGTATAGCCAGTGTCTCAAGATTTAAAATTACAACAAGATTAAATGACGCTGTAATTGGCACTATGATATCAGGAGAAGGCGGGAAAATTAGAAAAGTTGAAGAGACCGGATCTCCAGCAGGGACGACAATTGAGGTGAAGAATCTTTTCTACAATACACCTGTCAGATTAAAATTTATGAGAAAGATTGAGACAGAACTCTCAAATGTATTAGACATAGTCCAGCGAGAGGCGATGTCAAGACCTGAAATAGGTTTTGAGGTCGTAAGTAGCGGGAAAACTATTCTTAGTCTTTCTAAAAGAGAAAATTTAATAGACAGGTTATCCGATATATTTCCTAATACTGAATTGCAAAGTATTTATGCTGAAGCAGAAGGAGTTAAGGTCTCGGGTTTTATGAGTAGTCCACTGGATACAAGATCTACGACACATAAGTTATTCACATATATTAATAAACGTGCTGTCAGAGATAAATTCTTAACAAGAATCGTAATAGATGCATACGGGAAAATGCTTGAGAAAAGAAAATTCCCTCAAGGGGCCATTTTTATAGACATCCCTTCTCCTGAAGTTGATGTCAATGTGCATCCTACAAAGAATGAGGTTAGGTTCCGAAACCAAAGGCTAATTGCAGATTTAATAAGATCAGCCATCCTTAAAATGTTAAGAGAAGCTCCATGGATAAAGAGTTATAAACAAAGAGTGGAAAACTCGATATCGGAATTTCTGGATACCAATAAGCCTCAATCTACTTATCAAAACCCTCAGAGTCATGCCAGAGGTGAAAGAAATTTTTCTGAAGATGTTCAGGACTTCTCAAGATTAGAGACTAGAGATCAAACTTCTTATGTTGAAGAGATAAAGCCGTCCAGGCATATAGGACATGAATACCGTTTGTCACAAAATGAAAATCAATCCGAGGGTCTTTTCGGCAGCGGAGGTCTTTATTCAAGTTTAAAGATCATAGGCCAGATTAGAGAACTTTATATTGTGTGTGCTTCTCAAAATGGCATGGTTCTTGTTGACCAGCACGCTGCGCATGAGAGGATAAATTACGAAAAAATAAAGCGCGCCTATTTGGAGAAAAAAGATTTGGAAGTGCAAGAGTTACTCGTACCAGAGGTACTCGAATTACCCCCTAATGAATCGAGTCTGATAAATAAGCATATTGGGGATTTTGACTCCCTGGGACTAAGAATTGAGGGATTTGGTAATAACAGTTTCCTGATAAGATCAGTTCCAGCTCTCTTAAAGAATGTTGATTCTAGTTTATTAGTCAAAGATGTGCTCTCTGAAATAGCAGGTGAAGGTAAAGAGGAGAGCATTAGTGAGAAGATAGACTTGGTAATAGCAACAATGGCTTGCCATTCTTCAATTACAGCAAATTTTGAACTTAGTTATAATGAGATGAAAGCGTTACTTGAAGAGCTTGACCGTATGGATTTCCCACATTCCTGTCCTCACGGGAGGCCTGTCGCTCAAGAGCTTTCCTATTATGATATTGAAAGAATGTTTAAGAGGTCCTAAATTGATCAAGAGTGATTATTTCTAATTAATTGACAGATTAGATTGTATAATTGGGGTATGTAGCTTAAATTTAATTATAAAAACGAGAAGAATGATGAGCTTAAAAGTTAAATGTCCGCGATGTAAAAAAGAAGTACCATGGAAAGATAATAAGTGGAGACCGTTTTGTTCTGAAAAGTGCAAGATGATAGATCTTGGTACTTGGGCAAATGAGGATTTCAGAATTTCGGACGATACGGATCATATTACAATAGCAGATAACAGTATTGATGATGAAGAACTTGTGTAGGATCAAAAAAGAATTTTATTATATTAAAGTCAGAATTTGTATAGGGAGGTAGAATGCTATGGGATTTGTAGAAACAAACCAATTTCATAAAGGACTTAAAATCGAATACGATGGTGGGATATGGGAGATTATCGAGTATCACCACTCAAAGATGGCACAGCGTAGTGCTGTGATGAAAACAAAGATCAAAAATGTTGTTACAGGTGCTGTCCAGGAAAAGAGCTTCAGGTCAGGCGATGCATTTAAAGTGCCCGATATGGATAGAAAGAATATGCAGTTCCTTTATAAAGATGACATAGGATTTCACTTTATGGATTTAGAAACATACGAGCAATATGGTTTGTCAAAAGAGCAAATGGGATCAGCGGCTGATTTCACAAAAGAACAACAGGAAGTAAATATTCTCTATTATAATGGTGAGCCTATGGGAGTTGAACTCCCGACTGCTGTTGAACTTTTGGTAACCGAGACCGAACCGGGTGTTAAAGGTGATACTGTCTCTGGTGGTACAAAACCTGCGACTATAGAATCTGGTGCGACAATTCAAGTCCCCTTGTTTATTGATATAGGTGACATAATAAAAGTAGATACCAGAACTGGAGAGTATTTGGAGAGACTAAAGAAAAAGTAAATACTCTTTAACATTTTTGGGAAGAGTTAGTAATCTAACTTTTGCTATTCTTTATTCAGGGAGTGTATAGTCAGCATATTTACTCTTGTTTTACTCATATTTTAACAAAATTCCTTATATCATGGAGATATAATTCTGTTTTGTAGTCCAAAGAGGTAATTAGACAGCAAAAAAATTCTAATAATTGCAACTTTTTTTGTAAATAGCAGTTATTAATTAATAAAGCTGTTATGGCATTCATATGGAAAGCGATATAGAGCTTATGCTGAGGACAAAGGCTGGGGACGATAGTGCGTTTAGTGAGCTAATGAATCGGCATTATAAAGGGGTATTAAATTATATATATAGGTTTACAAATTTGAAGGAAAATTCAGAAGACCTTGCTCAGGAGGTATTTTTAAGAGTCTACCGTTCAGCAAGTAAATATAGACCGGAAGCGAAATTTACTACTTGGTTGTATAAAATTGCTACAAATGTAAGCCTGACGCATGTAAAAAAAAAGAATTCCAATATCAGCTTAGACGAAATGACTGAAAACACTGGAGAATATGAAGATTCAGAAGTAGAAATTTCAGATGATATAATTTATAGGAAAGAAATGAAAGATTTAATAATTAAAGCTATGGAAACTTTGCCTGAAAGAGAAAAGCTTGCTATTATGCTTTGTAAATATGAAGGGCTTTCATATGAAGAAACTGCAGATGTCTTGGAATGTACAGTAGGTGCAGTCAAAGCTTATGTTCATAGGGGAAGAATGAAATTAGTAAATAAGTTAAAACCATATTTGACTGAGGGAGGAGAATATGGATTGTAAAAATATTAAAGAACTGCTTACCCAGTACTCATTAGGTGATTTGGGATCCGATGAAAAAACGAGTATAGAAAGTCATATAGGTACTTGTAGTGATTGTAGCAGCTATCTTTCTGAATCTGAAAATCTTTGGAATTTGCTTGAAGCCCGAGATGAAATAGAGCCGGATCCAGAGTTTCTCTCTAATTTTTGGGATAAAGCCGCTGTTGATGAAGTTAAGCTCAAACCTGGGTTTTTAAGTTGGGTTAGAGATATTAAACCTAATTGGACATTAGCGGGAGCTATGGCTTCCATCTTCTTCGTTAGCGTTATAACTTTTGGTGTTTTTAGTCCGGATATGACAAACAATTTGTTTATGAGTGACGAGCAGCAAGATGAGTTAATTCTGATTGAGCTTGATAATGCAATATCTACCGAGACAGCTGATGTGCTAGCCATTTATGGGGCCTGGGATGGTGGGACGGATGTCAATGGTAATGGAGGAATTAATTGAGAATATCGTTGTTGATGGTTTTCTTTGCCATAGTTTTTTCATTAAATGCAAATGCCATGCTTGGGGCTAAATCGAATTATAAGTGGTGGAAAGATCCGCAAATTGCAGGTGAGCTTAATTTAAGCAGAGATCAAGCAAATAAAATTGAGCATATCTTTTCATCATATAAAAAGAGAATTGTTCAATATCGAAAACAACTTAATAATAGCGAAGTGAAGTTAAAAAAGGAGTTGCGTAATCCTGAAGCAAAACGAGAAGATGTATTACTATTAATTGACAGAATAGAATCTACGAAAGCTGCTTATACTAGAACTAAGGTTGAAATGTTTTTAAAAATAAAAGATGTACTCACCCCGGAGCAACAAGCAACCCTTCACAATATTAGAATCAAGTTTAAACCCTATCATAGATAAAAATAGCTTTAGATCTCAAACATTAATAGTCTTTTCAAGTGTTCAAAATGATTTATTTCCTAAATATGCCCGGAATATCTCTATTACCATAGATTATCGTGTGTATATGAGGAAGATCAGATATGATCTCCTTCTTGCTCTATGGCATTAAATTGGGTAATATCTCTTTGACGAAAAGCGGGTTCAACCCGCTTTTTTTAATTTTTAAGGTACTGCTAAGCTATAATATAAGGCTAAGCCTTAATATTAGGTAGAAAAAGGGTTCTTGGTTATGGTTTCATCAGATTTGGCTTCATCAGAACAGAACATAATATCTAACGTCAAAGAACTGTTAGAACCCATACTATTGGAAAAGAATATTGAACTGTTTGATCTAGAGTTTAAAGGTTCAGGTGCTAGGGGAGTCTTGAGAGTGTTTATTGATAAAGAAAAAGGCGTAACAATAGATGATTGCACTCAGATCAGCAGAGAACTTGGCACTCTTCTCGAGGTTCATGAAGTAATTACGGGCCCGTATAATCTTGAAGTTTCTTCACCAGGCCTTACGAGACCTCTGAAGAAACCAAGTGATTATATTCGGTTCAAAGGTAAAACAGTAAAAATAAAAACGATTGAAGACATAGATGATAACAAATTTTTTATAGGGAAACTACTAGATTTCGTAGATGAAACAGTATTACTTGAAACCAACGGGACCAATCATTTAATTCCCTATAATAAAATAGAAAAGGCAAACCTGGAATTAGATTTCTAAAGGGAGATTTGCAATGTCAGCACTAACTGAATTAAGTCGTGTAATGGATTCTGTTTGTAAGGATAAGGGGATTGAAAAAGAAGAAATAGTTTCAGCAGTCGAGGAAGCTGTTCTCTCTGCCGCCCAAAAACTGTTTAGAATGCAAGATTTGGACAAGGAATTAGAAGTTCACTTTAACGAAGATGATGGAGATGTAGAATTATTCGAATTTAAAACTGTAGTTGAAGAAATTGAAGATCCTGAGATGGAAATTACAGAAGCGGAGGCTATTAATCTTGATCCTGAGGCCGAACTTGGCGATCAGATTGGAGTCAAAATAAATCCTGATTTTACTAGAATTGCTATACAAAATGCTAAGCAGAGAATACTTCAGAGTATTAAGGAAGCTGAAGGTAAAGTTATATATGAAGAATTTAAAAATAGAAAAGGGGAGCTTATCAGCGGTATTGTTAGAAGAGTAGAAAGAAGAAACATTATCGTTGATCTAGGCAAAACTGAAGCTTTTCTTCCTCCCGAACAGCAAGTTCAGAGAGAGTATTATAAACCCAAAGAACGTATGCGAGCTCTTTTGATTGATATTAAGGAAACAAAGAGAGGTCCGCAATTAATTCTTTCCAGGTCACATAAAGATTTTGTGAGAAAGTTGTTTGAATCTGAGGTCCCTGAAATAGGTGACCAAATAGTAGAAATTCAAGCCATTTCCAGAGACCCGGGTGGACGTACCAAGATTGCAGTTTCCTCAAAAGATCAGGATGTAGATCCGGTTGGCGCATGTGTTGGTATGAGGGGAGCTAGAGTTCAGAATATTATTCAAGAGCTGAGGGGAGAGAAAATTGATATAGTTCCCTGGTCTCCAGATCAAGCTAAGTTTGCTTGTAATGCCTTATCCCCAGCATCAGTGAGTAAAGTTATTATTGATGATGAAAATAAATCAATGGAAATTATTGTCGATGATGATCAGCTGTCATTAGCTATAGGACGAAGAGGACAAAATGTAAGGCTGGCCTCTCAGTTGACAGAGTGGCGTATTGATATAAAAACGGATTCTCAGGTAAAACGAGAACAGCAGGATGTCGTCTCTTTGTTAATGTCATTGCCAAATGTCAAAGAAGTTACCGCAAATTTATTATATGCTGACGGGTATCATAAATTAGAGGATGTTGCCTTTTCTGATTCAGAAACACTAATTAAATCTGGTGGTTTAAAGGATGAAGCAGAAGCTGAAAGATTGCAAACTGCAGCACGATTTGCACTAAAAGACAAATTAGATCAAATGACTGAGCCTGACGCGATAGCAGAAGAATTAGTACAAGATCCGGCCCAGGAGCCCCAAGAAGAAACTCAGGTGGAGCAGGAATAAAGAAAACAGCAGATCGATTTATCAACACGGATAATAGTAATGTGTATTTCTAATTGTAAATGTGGTTTAAGATTGGCTTAATACTGCTCTCTTTTGCATAGTTTACTAAACTTTGGTACCCTTCTTTAGATAAACTCAAAGTTTAAAAATATAAATGATTGATATCGCTGAATAATGGATGTGTTAAATATGTCAAATATTAGAGTCTATGAACTCTCACGTGATTTAAATAAGCCGAGCAAGGAAATTTTAAATGTTGCTAAAGGTTTAGGTATATCTGTCAAAAGTCACGCCAGTTCTATTTCTGCTGAAGAGGCAAGAAGGATTACGGATAAAATAGGTGCCTCTCAGTCAGCAGGAACTCAAGCACAAGAACCTAAGGTTGAAGAAAAAGAAAAAGTAAGGGTATTTCGTTCAGAAAGCGGAGCTGAAGTTGTTGAGAAGAGAAAAGGGGCAAGAGTTGTTTTACGAAGAAAAAAGAAGTTAGAAGAGCCGGAAGTACAAGAATTAAATGAAAATACTGAAACAGCGGCTTTAGACTCACAACAAATTGATAGTCCAGACCTTACAGACACCCAACAGAGTGTAGTTGATCATGAAAATGCAGGAATAGATAAAGAGTCTGTTGAAGAATTAGCAGGGCATCAAGAGATTGATTCTGATAAAGTAAATGAATCAGTTCAAGAGGTTAGTCAGGAATCAGAAGATGATATTCCGATTTCTGAAGAGGCTGCTCAAGCAGAAACAGAAACTGTCATAAGACAGCCCGAAGCAGCTAAACCGGCAAAAGAGACAAAAGAAGAAGTAGAAAAGAAATTTAAGAAAAAAAGTAAGAAAGTAAAACCTAAACCTGAAGAAATCATAGATGAGGACACTCTTGAAGAGCTTAGAAAAGCTTTTCGGGCTAAGCTCCCTGGTAAAAGAAGGGAATATCTAGTAGAGGGTGGTGGAAGATCAAGATCTAGATCTTCCTCAAATACAGGATATAAAGGTAAAAACCCTGATAGAAGTATTAGAGAAGACACTAGATCAGCTAAATCCCAGACGGCAACGAATCAGACAGGGGAAGCACTACCATTTCCAGTAAAATCTACAAAACGAGCAATTAAAGTTGGTGAATCAATCAACCTCGGAGAATTAGCCAAGCTAATGAGTGTAAAAGCTGGAGAATTAATAAAGAAACTAATATTATTAGGAGTTAGCGCTACAATCAATCAGAGCATAGATCACGAAACAGCAGTGTTATTGGCAGAAGAGTTTGAGTTTGAGGTTATCTCAGACATATTCGAGGAAGAGAACTTACTTCTAGAAGATGAAGTTGAAACAACAGAAAATGAGTTAGTTTCTAGACCCCCAGTTGTAACGGTAATGGGTCATGTTGATCATGGAAAGACCACTTTGTTAGACACTATAAGAAAAGCTAATGTCGTCGAAGGTGAGGCGGGTGGGATTACTCAACATATTGGAGCTTATTCTGTAGATGTTAAAGACGGAAAAGTTGCTTTTGTGGATACTCCTGGTCATGAAGCCTTTACTGCTATGAGGGCCCGTGGGGCAAAGGTCACAGACGTTGTGATACTTGTTGTAGCCGCAGATGATGGTGTAATGCCGCAAACTATAGAGGCAGTAAATCATGCTAAGGCAGCCGAAGTTCCAATTATTGTTGCTGTTAATAAAATAGACAAACCGGATGCAGAACCTGAAAAAATTAAACGAGAACTTTCTGAAATTGGCTTATTAGCTGAAGATTGGGGTGGAGATACACTCTTTGCCGAGGTATCAGCAAAGGAAAATCGGGGTATTAAAGAACTTCTAGAATTAATACTGCTACAAGCAGATGTGCTTGAACTAAAAGCGGATAAAGACAAAAGAGCCAATGGTTTTATCATAGAGGCAGTTTTAGACAAGGGTAGAGGCCCTGTTGCGACGGTTATTGTTAGCGAAGGAACACTCAAAGTTGGTGATACAGTAGTAGCTGGAACAACTTTTGGAAAGGTTAGAGCACTAATCGATGATAAAGGCGGCCGAGTAAATGAAGCTGGGCCATCAACCCCGGTTGAAATTATGGGTCTTTCCGGCGTTCCGGAAGCTGGGGAGCGTTTTTATGCTGTTAGAGACGAGAAGTCAGCTAAGGACGTCATCGGTCATAGAGAAACTAAGCAAAGAGAAACTGTTGCGGCCAAGGAGCGAAAACCTTCTTTATCTTTAGAGAGTTTATTTGAAACACTTGAACAGGAAGATATTAAAGAGCTTGCATTAATTATCAAAGCGGACACTCAGGGGTCAGTAGAAGCTGTAAGGGAATCTATAACAAAATTAAGCACAGATAAGTGTCAGGTTAAAGTTGTCCATACTGGAGTTGGGGGGATTAACGAAACGGATGTTATACTCGCAAGCGCTTCAAATGCTATCATCGTAGGATTTAACGTAAGACCTGATGCAAAAGCTCTTGAGATATCTGAGAGAGAGGGTATTTCACTAGAACTACATACTATTATCTACAACCTAATTGATAGAGTCAGAGGTGCTATGGAAGGACTCTTAGATCCAATAGTAAAAGAAAAGATTACGGGACATGCAGAAATTAGGGAAACGTTTAGTATTTCTAGGATTGGAACAATTGCAGGATCTTTTGTTAATGATGGAAAAGTTGAAAGAGATAGCAAAGTTCGAGTTCTCAGAGATGGAGTAATAACTTTTGATGGCAAACTTTCTTCTCTTAAGCGATTTAAGGACGATGCGAAAGAGGTGAATGCAGGATATGAGTGTGGGATCACTATAGAGAGATTTAATGATCTTAAAGTTGGTGATACTCTTGAGTTTTATACGTTTGAAGAATTTAAACAAGAGCTTTAATTGTGGCTAATGTTTGTAGGAATACTCCGAATAGATTTATATATGGATGGCAATAGATCCCTTAAGGATAAGAGGCAGACCTTAAAAAGCTTGATTCATAGAGCGAAATCCAGATTTAATAACATTTCAATAGCTGAGGTTGATTCTAACGATCTTTGGCAAAAAGCGACAATCGGAATATGTATTGTGAGTAATGAAAAGCGACTTGTTAATTCTGTCCTTGATCAGATTACCGATTTTATAGACTCCAGTGGTATTGTTCAAATGGGCAGAAGAGAACTTGAAATAATAAATATTTAGTGGGGAGAGTTAGTTGGCAGCTACTTTTAAGCGCTCGGCAAGAATATCGGATTTGATAGTAAAAGAAGTATCCCAAATGATAGTTAAGGGAGAGATTAGAGATCCTCGTGTTAGTGCAGCCTTTATTACGGGGGCAAGGGTGTCGGATAATCTCAGTGATGCTAATATATTCTTTTCTGTTATAGAAGGATCTGCAGATAGAAAAGAAGTTTTAGAAGGATTAGAAAGCGCTAAGGGATTTATAAAGACGGCACTATCTAAGAGATTAAAGATGAGGAAACTTCCGAATCTTCATTTTGAATACGATACGGCTCTTGAAACCGGATATAAAGTAGACGAAGTTCTTAGAGGTATTAATAGTGAAGAGTGAAATTGAACAAATACAGGATTTAATAGAACAATCTAAAAACATACTGATTACATCGCACGAAAATCCCGATGGCGACGCCCTTGGTTCTACTCTGAGTCTTGGTTTGGGTCTTAAAAAGATAGGAAAAGAGATTACTTTTTATAATAAAGACGGTGTTCCAGAAATGTTGGAATTCCTACCGCACTCTGAAAATATAGTAAAATCTCTAAACTCAACATCAGGACCTTTTGATATTGCTTTTGCTGTTGACTGTACAGCAACTAGCCGAGCAGGGAAAGACTTTGAAGAGTACGCAAAGTCCGAGAATTGTAAGAATGTAGTGATTATAGATCACCATCAAACTATGGGATCAGATGCGGATATATACCTTCTTGATGAAGGCGCTTCTTCAACTGGAATATTGATTTACAGAATACTAAAAGCACTTGAAGTATCTCTGGATAAAGAGATTGCAGAAAATATATACGCCACAATTGTTAGCGATACAGGATCCTTTAGCTATTCAAACACAAATTCAGACACACTAAGAATTGCGGCCGAACTAGTTGATATCGGCGTTGAACCTTCTAAAATCTCACAAGCTATTTATGAGAACGAACCGCTTAGAAAGTTAGAACTATTTAAATTAGCAATTCCCACACTCGATATTACTGATGATGAGACTATTGCTTCTATATATGTGGATAAAGAGATGTTCGATAAAACCGGCACATCCAGGCAGGACACGGAAGGGATGGTTAATATTCCCAGAAGCATAAAAGGGGTTGATGTTGCTATGTTATTTAGACAGGAAGGACTGCAAAGTGATCCCGAATGGAAGGTTAGTCTTAGGTCCAAAGGTCGGGTGAATGTTGCAAAAATTGCAGAGGGATTTGGTGGTGGAGGGCATGCTAGAGCTGCCGGATGTTCACTTAAAGGCAGTATTAAAGAAGTTAAAGCCAAAGTAATTTCACGTGTAGAAGAGGCTTTAGGGTGAACGGTGTTCTTGTATTAGATAAACCTAAGGGAATTACTTCTCAGAAAGCAGTTTCAGAAGTAAATAAGATAATAAAAGCTAGGCGCGCAGGACATACTGGCACCCTCG
>BQJP01000018.1 GCA_021604765.1 Thermodesulfobacteriota bacterium | reverse complement strand
CAGCCACCGAAAGAGCAAATCTGTTTACAACTTTCTCTAAACAATCTTCAATAGTTACCCTTGCCATTATGGAACACTCCCTTTAATATGATTTCTGTATTAATATAAGGCATGAAATCATATAAGTAAAGACTGTTAGTTCAAGCACTGCATAGGGTAGAGAGATGAATATGTTAATATATTGCCCAGGAGAATAATAATGGATTTAGAGCAAATTAAATTTAATGAAAGCGGTCTGGTACCTGTAATTGTGCAGGACAAGAGAAGCGGGCAGGTATTAATGCTGGCATATGCAAACAAAGACGCAATACAAAAAACTATAGACTCCGGCAAGTCTCATTTTTGGAGCCGTTCCCGTGAGAAATTATGGATGAAGGGCGAAGAATCAGGAAATGTACAGGACATAAAAGAAGTCTATTACGACTGCGATATGGACACTATGCTATATCTAGTAGAACAGACAGGGGTTGCCTGCCACACCGGTGAAAGGACTTGCTTTTACAGATCACTTGATGGCAACAAAGAAGCCCCTACCTTTGAATCATCAAATTCATCAAAAACCCTTGATGAGGTTTATGAAGTGATACTTGATAGGAAACTTAATCCAAAAGATGGCTCCTATGTAAGCGGGCTTTTTGAAAAAGGACTCGACAAGATTTTAAAGAAGATCGGGGAGGAAGCCGGGGAAACAATTATTGGCGCCAAAAACGAAGACAAAAAAGAAGTAATCTATGAAACTGCAGACCTATGGTTCCATTCTATGATTGTACTATCCTATTTTGGAATCACACCGAATGATATTTACGAAGAGCTTGGTAGAAGATTTGGAAAACCTAAAGAAGCTTATAGGCAGGAGTCTTAAAGTTATTATATCAACTGCCTAAGCTTGGATGACCTAACAACTTTTCCTGTTTCAAACTTAGAGACATTATCTGTTTTTCTTGGGTCTGTCTTTTTCTTCAATATAGTCGCCGAGAGCAGTGTTTTTTCTTACAGATGGCGGCAGACCTGACAAATCCGGCTTTGGCATATCTGTAGATAGATCACTCGTAAAAGCAAAACTTGATACTACTTTCTCAACTTTCTTTGTCTCGCAATATGGGCATTTTATTTTCTTTTCATCACTTGGTTCATAGATAAGTTCTGAAAAACGGTAGTTCTTTTGTAAATTGAAAAATGTGAGGATGGTTCCCTCGTTTAAGTAAAAATTCAGATCCACACATTCCTCATCACGCTTTCCATGCTCAGCAACTACCTCTTCTTTCTCAAGGTCAACTACAACTATATGATTGATATTGTCATGTTTCTTTACTAAATCTGATATAGCTTTCTTAGTAACATTTTTCGATATCTGCTTTAAAGAATTATCTACGTTGTTCCTGCATACTGTGCATTCATATTCAAAAAGCGGCATTATTTAACTCCTCCTGATTTTCAACAATTATCTATTGAAGTACTGATTTAGATGGTCCTGACCAACCCAGTTGCTTTGCTGTTCTTCGTCTTTCTGCTCTTTATACTCCATATGCCACCTAAGATCGTCCCCAGGACCAGGCTCTCTCTTGCTTTTATCATCAAAGATCGCTTTAAAAGTTGAGAATATTCTACGTGGTTTTTTACTGTTACAATTCGGGCATCTCAAAGCTTTCTCATCTTTGTCATCCAAGATTAAAGAGCTGAACCTAAAATCCTTGAGTTCTAAATAGAGAACTTTATTCTTGCTAATTTTATATTGAAATCTTCTTGGGCCACGTCTGTTACTTTTCTCCCCTAAGGCAAAAATCTGTTTACGCTTCTCGTCATCCGTAATTTCAACATAGAGGATACCGTCATTATTCTTCTTGATTTTGGCTGCGTTGGTTTTATTAGGTTTCTCAACCAATGCATCTATATCCCTGTTGTAACCATCCATACAGGTATCACATTCATATTCAAATAAAGGCATGTTCTCACTCTCCTAAATTATTAAGGTAGTAATAATAACTAAATTTTCAAGATTGCTCTAGTTTATACAAACTGAACATTTGGACTTTGTGCTGCTCCCCATTAAGAAGTAATTAGAATTACGTTAGCAAATCAGTTCAAAAAGTTACAAGTAGATGTAGCAATAAATCATAGAAGAAGGGGAATTATACAATCACTGAATAGAATATTCCATAGTGACCACTGCTTTAACACTCTTTTTTATTGTAGTGGTATCATAGGTTCCGTAATCGGAAATCTGGGTTGAGTAGACAGGGGTTATCTGAAAAACACCCTGACTCGCGTATTTCAAAGACCCCACCTTGCTTCCACTATTTTCAGCAAGCTGCTTGGCTCTCATGCCGGCGTTTTTTGTGGCCTCACCAAGGAGTTCTATTTTCATGTCATCAAGTTTCGTATAAAAGTATTGAGGAGAAAAAGAATCAAATTCTATGCCTTCTTTAATAAGTACAGTAACTTTGTTGGCAATGTCGGCAACTTGCTCTATATTCGAGGATGTGATATTTACTCTTTGGACTAAGATGTACCCCTCTACTATATTTGTAGACATGCCTTGAGTGGTTCTCTTATACTGAATTGTTGTTATAACCGAAGGTATAGAGACATCTTCCTTACGAATTCCTTGCTGTTGAAGATACGAGAGCACTTTTTCAAGATCCGCTTGAAGGTTGTCATACGCCGTAACAAGCTCAGGGGACCTGGTTGTTATCTGCCCGCTCCAAGAAGCAATATCCGAGGTGATCGTGCGTTCAGCAAATCCTTTAACCTGAATCCTTTGGTTCTGAGTTTTTACTCGTTCAACTGTTTTTGATATAACAAGAGTTGCTATGATAATTCCTGCCGAAAGGAAGACTCCTAAAAGAAGTAACCCAAGCCATGAGTGATTTTTATTATTGCCCATTCTATACACACTTCCCTTGTGATAAAAGTATTAGACCAAAAGTATATACTGCTCACCAATATAATTCTATTAGAATTAAGCTAACTAACGCTGGTCGTTTAATGGAGTTCCGACTCGGTTTCTTATTTGGCACAGCCATCCAGCTTAAACACGTCTTCGCAAAAAAGGTAGAGATACAAATTTGACAAAGCTAAGCACCATATCGATACTAGTTTGTTAGTAGGACCGAAGAAGCTTGGAGATCAAAATTGACAGAGTTAAAAGAACTTTTAGTAGAGGAAAACGGCGCTGTTTGCACCTTGATTCTGAACAGGCCTGAGAAAAGGAATTTGCTCAACCCTTCAACATTGAAGCTATTGGATTCTGAACTAGTACGTTTAAAACAAGAAGATAAAGTCAGGTGTGTTGTTTTGAGAGGTTCAGGGGATAAAGCTTTTTCTTCAGGATACGACATATCCGCAATCGGTGAGAACGACATGATAAAACACCATGATGGTGACCACACTCTGGGCAAGGCTCTCAAAACAATTGAAAGCTTCCCCTACCCTGTGATTGCGATGATGAACGGTCACGCTTTTGGGGCAGGGCTTGAGGTAGCCGTAACATGTGATATCAGAATAACTGTTGACGACTGCCTATTTGGAATGCCTCCTGCAAAGCTTGGCGTCGTTTACTCCTACAGTGGCATGAAAAAGTTTTTAGATTTAATCGGACCAGGATATACAAAAGAGCTTTTTCTTATTGGCAGACCTATAAGCTCAGAGAGAGCTACTGAAATCGGGCTTATAAATTTCATGGTATCAAAAGAGAACATTGAAGAATTTACTTACGAGATGGCAAATGAAATTGCTGAAAACGCGCCTTTATCCCTTAAAACTTTAAAAGAAATTACAAATGCTCTGGGAAATAGACCAATAAGTGATGAAGATGAAAAGTTAATAAGAACAATGACCCTTAAAGTACAGAATAGCCAAGACTATAAAGAAGGCCAGAAGGCCTTTTCGGAAAAAAGAAAGCCCGAGTTTAAGGGGGAATGATGATCATACATTATATTAAGATTCGAGTTTTATAGTAAATCGTTCCCATAAGCTTTCCGCTGTTTCTAAAGGTGTCATAGCTTTATCACGTATAATTCCAAAATTTCCAATACCAAATTTCAAAGATAATTCATCACTTTCATCATTAAGATGTATCATTTCATTAAAAGCCTCTGAAGTCCCCGTACGAAACGATGCGCCCTCGACATAACCAATAAGATTTGGGCTACTAATCCAAATCTTAGAACCACATTTTAAATCGCCATTTAGATAAATTTTGTTGACGAATTCATATTCAGATATTTCAGAAAAATTCGTATCTATCTCATCATATTCTTTTCCAAGTATTGACATTGCTTCTTTAAAATAATTCTTAATTTCTAAAAATGCACCTTCAATAAAACGATCTCTTTCTAATTGCGTGTAATCTTTCTTAATTCGTGGAATTCTTATATTTCGTTTATTTCCACCATTTTCTTTTTCAGCTACATCTTCTATGAATAAATTTAAAACTTTTTTGAGCTCGTCTATAACAAAAGATGTTTCACCGGACCAGATTATATATCTTTTATGATTCAATAATGGATATTTCTCAAATATGACATCTTTTGTACTTTGGTCACCAACAATCAAAGGAAGGACTTTGATATCACCAGATGAGGCTTCCATATTTAGCGAAGCTTCTAGTTCTAGTTTTGGCCATGACTTAGTAACAAATGTATTACTTAGTACTACTATGACATATTTCGATTTAGCTAAACCCTCACTAACTTTACCTGTCAGACTATGACCCCATCTAATTTCACCTTCATCTACCCAGTAGGAAATACTGTTATCTTCTAAAGCTTTACATAGGGGCCTTACAACCTCTTCTTTATCCTCACCAGCATGGCAAATAAATACATCTTTCATATCGTTCATTCGTGTCTCTTTATATCAAATGGTGCTACATCCATAACCTTATTTATATATTCCAAGAAGCTGCTGTTTCTGGACTTTGAATAAGCTTCTTTTAATTGATCATCGCATAATCCACGCATATGTAAACCAATAAGATGAAACCACTCTTTTTCTACTAACTTAATCAGAAAACATTGAACGCGAGTTGTCTCATTATCTTCAAAAATTTTGTAGTATTCATTTATTATTCTATTCTCAATATGCTCTTTTCCTTGATTAAATAAAAACTCATCAAAATTCTCAATCAACCTTTGAGGGTGTATATAGTCAATAGAAATTTCGGGTGGAGTTACATTTAAGACGACCGGCTCCATTATTATTCTTTTATTGCTTTCATAATACAATTCACCAGTATTCACCACAAAGCATTCTAGTTGCCAGAAAGAACTTAAGTTTCTCAATGTTAAGATGACAGTTAAATTGCAATAAGGATTATATGGCTGAAGCTCATAAACTTTAAATGTATTGATTTCATCACTCATAAATTTAGTAAGCTCCTATAAAGAAATCTCTACAAATTAATTTAAGACCTGCACATTGGATTTTCAAGATCAATGTATTATTACTCAATCCCCATAGCCAAATTCTCTGATTAAATTTTCCCTATGAGTCCATTTATCCTTTACCTTAACCCAGAGCTCTAAAAAAACTTTAGTTCCAAGGATTTTCTCAATATCCCCTCTCGCCAGAGTACCTATTTGCTTTAACATCTCCCCTTTTTTGCCGATAATGATTCCTTTATGATTAGCCCTCTCAACATATATCACTGCTGATATATTGATCAGATTTTTCTCGGGTATTTCTTCAAACTCTTCAATAGCTACGGCAGTTTGATATGGGATCTCTTGCTGTGTCAGGGTAAAAATTTTCTCTCTTATAAACTCAGCAGCAATAAACCTCTCCGGCTGATCAGTAATCATGTCTTCAGGGAAATATTTAGGACCTTCTGGGAGATATTTCACGATAGTATCCAGAAGTTCTTGTGTGCCGTCAGCGTTTATAGCTGATATCGGAATAATCTCCTTAAACTTGCCCTCAAATTCTTTAGAGTCCTGCAAAATAGGAAGGAGTTCATTCTTTTTTATAGTATCAATCTTATTGACAACTAATATGGATTTCTTCGGAAGACTTTCTATAATAAAAGAGTCTCCTTTACCAAAAGGCTCTTTAACCTCTATCATCATAACGATCTCATCAGCTTCTTGAACAGCACTCATTGCAGTATGAACCATTACTTTACCAAGTGGGCCTCTAGCTTTATGAATTCCTGGAGTATCGAGAAAGATAAGCTGGGCGTCAGGGAGCGTTCTTATTCCAAGGATTCTATTTCTTGTTGTGTTGGGCTTATCGGATACCGCAGCTATTTTCTCACCAACCAGAGCATTAATAAGTGTTGATTTGCCGACATTTGGTCTTCCTATAACAGTTATGAAACCAGATCTAAAATTAGTGTTTTTGTTCATAAAACTCCAGTTAATACAAAAGTCAAAATATTTGATTATTGAACTTTTTTCTTTTGATACTTATACAAATTTAATAATTTATACTTTTTTTGATCCACTAGGTCATACCTTTGTAGCATTGCGTCCTCAATAGCCTTTCTTTTTGTGCGCGCATGATCAGCCAAGACTAGCCACAGGTTCTTGTTCCCTATATCTGTGATCGAGATTAATTCATCGTTCAATGAGTAATAGTGAAGATCATCTCTATCCTTATAATAACGCGCGGATTCTATTTCAAATATTGGATAGACAGCAACATAATCGCCAATAGAAGCATTATCCTCTATATAACTTATAGTTTCTCTCCACTGGTATTTATCTACCATATTATAATATTCTTCAAGGTTAACATAAGACAAAGCTAATATTAGGAAAGACATGATTATCATCACAGCCCGCCTGCCAGTAAGACAAATACCTATAGCCGCCAGCAAGTAAAATGCTAGTGATGCTCCAATGATATAGCGATATAGTAATATTGGGGTAGAAAACTGCGACAATATAAATGGTAAGAGAATTGGTATAAACAACCAAAGCAGAAGTAAGTACAATCGATTAGAGCCGGACAAGGGGGGCTCTTTAAAACTAAGGCCTTTAGCTAGCTTGCTGTTTAGAGGTTTGAGAATTAAGAATGATAACAATGAACTAATTACCAGCACTAAACACAAGACAGTTGACCCGGAGTAAATTATAAATGTTGTGGTTAGGGCTTTCAGTGTGGGCTCTGGCAACCAAAATCCTCCTTGTATGGCAACTGTATGTTTCGCAAATAATACAAATCCAGGCAAGTATAAAACCCCAAGAATTATTTGAGAAGTGAACCATTTTCTTAAAGAGAGAGCGCCTACATTGTGGGTCTTCAAATAATTTCCGAAGAAGAAGATATTCTGTGCTGCCAAAATTAAAAACCCATAATAATGGCTGTATATCATGAGAATACTAGATATTAAATATCCCCAAAAATATGGCCTGCGTTCAGAACTTATGATCTTCAAATAGTAGTAAAATGATACTAAGGTTAGAAAGGCGAGTAAGCTATATGCTCTTGCTTCTTGGGAATATTTAATATGGAAAATCGATGTAGCTAAAATCAAAGCAGCAATAAGACCAGCTTTTTTGTTAAATACTAATTTTCCTACCATATATATTGCAATAATTGAAAAAGAACCAAATAGGGCGGATGGTAATCTCGTAGCAAATTCAGAATCTCCAAAGATCCAAACCCAAAAATGCAGGAATTGATAATATAGAGGGGGATTATTATCATTCTGCACAAAGTTCCAGCTAATCTGATCAATCAGACCAAGTTTAGCTACTGCAATTGAAATTGCCTCATCATACCATACGCTTTCAGCGCCTAGGTTATATATTCTAAGAGCTAAGCCAAGTAAGAAAATCAGTAATAATAAATAATTGTTTCGTATTAAAATCATTATTTGATCAATATCAGTTTAGTGGCTTTTTAGTACTACTTATCGTTATTATTGTTTGAGAAAAGAAAACTACCTTAATATTTAGAACATAACACTATTAATTCTAAAATCGAGTGGTTATAAGTTATTTTTGCTTATTTAATATTACCCTTTAGGCTCACCACATAGGGTCTGCATCTATATGCTATGGCTGTTGCTTGCCAAATCGGTGATAGAGGTTAACATTCTTGGGTTTTAATGGAGATAAAAGAAATAAAAAGGAGTCGTATTTATGCTTGAATTAATGGGAGATTGGGAAAGGACAGATTACTGCGGAAAGCTCGGTAGTGAGGACCTTGAGCGAGAAGTAGTACTTATGGGATGGGTGCAATCTCACAGAGACCATGGTGGCGTAATATTTATAGACTTAAGGGACCGCGAGGGACTTGTTCAAGCAGTGTTAAATCCTGAAAATAGTGAAGAAGTTCATAAAAAAGGTGAAGAAGTTCGTGATGAATGGGTTATTGCTATTAAGGGTAAGGTATCTAAGCGCACACCTGAAACTATCAATCCCAACTTAAAAACAGGCGAGATAGAGGTTATGGCAAGCGAGGTAAGGATTCTAAACACCTCTAAAGTTATCCCATTTCTAATAGAAGAAGATATAAATGTAGATGAGCTTTTGAGGATGAAATACAGATATCTGGACCTCAGAAGACAGGGGATGAAGCAGAATATTATTACCAGACACAAAGTCGCAGCAGCCTCTAGGGATTATCTAAACAGTGAGGGCTTTTTGGAGATTGAAACACCTTATCTAACCAGATCAACCCCAGAGGGAGCAAGAGACTTTTTGGTCCCAAGCAGATTAAATCCTGGTGAGTTCTATGCCCTGCCTCAGTCTCCCCAAATTCTTAAACAAACACTAATGGTATCTGGGCTTGACCGTTACTACCAGGTAGTCAGATGCTTTAGAGATGAAGACTTAAGGGCAGACCGTCAACCTGAGTTCACTCAAATAGACATTGAGATGACCTTTATAAAAGAAGACGACATCATGAACGTCGTAGAAGGAATGCTAAAAGCAATATTTAAAGAATCAAAAGACATTGAGATAGAAACTCCTTTTAAAAGGATAAACCATGAAGAGGCAATGCTGAAGTACGGATCAGACAAACCCGACACCCGTTTTGGGCTTGAGCTGCAGGACATATCTTCAATATTTGAAAACTCGGAGTTTAAAGTATTCAGCGGTGCAATAAAAAACGGCGGAATAATAAAAGTGCTCAAAGTAGAAGGCGGAGGTTCAGAGCTTTCCAGAAAAGAGATTGATGACTACACAGAAGTTGCAAAAACATTGGGTGCAAAAGGGCTTGCATGGATAAGAGTAGCAGAAGGAGAATGGCAGTCTCCCATAGTCAAATTCTTTAGCGACGGTGAGAAAGAAAAACTTCAAGAAACTCTAAACTTGCAAGATGGGGATATTGTTTTCTTTGGTGCAGACACACCTCATACAGTAAACATGGTGCTATCACACTTAAGACTTAGCCTTGGGGAAAGGTTTAACATGATAGACCACAGTAAGTTTGATTTTCTCTGGGTAGTGGATTTCCCTCTTTTTGATTTCGACCATAACGAGAAACGCTATGTTGCCATGCACCACCCGTTTACTTCACCTAACGAAGAGGACATGCATCTACTTGACGGGGAAAAAGGAATGATACGCTCTAGAGCATACGATGTAGTATTAAATGGAGTTGAAATAGGCGGAGGCAGTATAAGGATTTACCGTAAAGATATTCAGGAAAAAATATTTAAAGCTATTGGGCTCACAATGGAAGAGGCTCAGGATAAATTTGGATTTCTCTTAGAAGCGCTTGAGTTTGGAGCTCCTCCACACGGTGGGATAGCTCTTGGGTTAGATAGGATTATAATGCTTATTGCAGGCGCACAATCTATAAGAGATGTAATAGCATTTCCAAAAACTCAAAAGGGTCAATGCCCTCTTACTGAGGCCCCATCTGCAGTTGATACAAATCAGCTTCTAGAATTGGGCATAAAGTTAGATATTAAGGAAAAAGACGAGAAAGAGTCTTAATTGCAAACTAATTAATTTTGATCTATTTCAGGCCTACCTGGAATCTTGCAGTTACCCAGAGCATGCTCTAACCATTTGTCAGCATCTTCTTTTGTTTCAAAAGTCTGTGACCATAGAGTCTCGTTTCTGTAAGAAAAACCCCAGACCCAACCATCTGTAGGTCTGCCAAGCTTAATTACAAGAACTTGTTTTAGGTTTATCCAGCTTAATTCACCATCTTTGGACACTATCTCAATAAACATATTTCCTCCATTATTGAACAAAATATACTGCATCCTATTAAGAAGCAAATAGAATAAGCAGTTTAAGATATATATTATTATATATCTTGCATATATGACAAATAAAAATATTGGGGCTATAGTGTTATAGAGAGCAAAGGTAAAGGGGGGATCTTATGACAAACGTATCAAGTTTTCAAGCCTTAAACAGGTTTAAGAAATTAAGAGTAATATTACCCGCAGTTAGCTGCTTGATTATTGTATCATTCTTCTTAATCGGAGGCTGTAATGACTCGGGGACAAACCCATCTGGGGAGGCTCGTACAATAGGTAACATTGACGGGGCTGTCGTTCCTGCAATTAAGGCAGAGTTTATTTTAGAAAGGTGGGGGGAAGGCGACCCTGATGGCGATATTTTCCTAAACGGAAGCCGCGTAAGCGGGCTTACCCAACCAGAAAAAGACGCACTCAACAGTGCCTACCAGTCGGGCTTTTTTGTATCATTAATAAGCCCAGAGACGCAAGACATGAACGACTTACTAGTAGTGCTGGGCCTTCAGCCATTGATTCAGGACAACCGTCCTGTTGACCTGTATGCGGTCTCAAGGGAGTTTGATGTGAGCGGCGTCAGACATTTCACAATAGATACTTTAGATGATGTTAATGAAGATAACCCGCCTGGGCTCAGGTTCCATATAGAGCGTGTGGAGAGGCTAATAACATGGGCCATTAACCAGCCGGCGGTTACAACCTCAACGCGGCAAGACGGTTCTCCGACTACAGAATTAACAGCGCTTGCAGACTCCACGTCTTACACCAAAGTCTTTTCCTTTCCATCCGGCCTTAATGTGATAAAAGTAAATAATATGTTTACAGGATCATTATCGGATTACTTTCTTCACACAACAACTACTTTACAAGGATGGGGCGTTCATTCAGAAGGTGAAAATAGTGACTTCTATTTTTTCCAGGTGCAGAATGAGTTTGCACCCAATACTACCTTAACAAGAGTCCAACCCGATAACCTTTGGCCGTGTCAGGTACAGCAACCACCATCTCCAAACGGTATACCCTCATTCTTTAGGAACGGGGATTTAAGGGGGAATAGAAATATCTTTACGACCAACATAGTTACTGATTTTAGTTCCGACAATGTACAAAACTTGGACAGCGAACCAAAAACCACTGTAGGCACGACTTCGACTTCGAGTACTTTGAGCACAATG
Source organism: Thermodesulfobacteriota bacterium (assembly GCA_021604765.1). Taxonomy (GTDB): domain Bacteria; phylum Desulfobacterota_D; class UBA1144; order Nemesobacterales; family UBA2774; genus CR02bin9. The sequence goes on along the minus strand of BQJP01000018.1, from coordinate 42,255 downwards.
GTAGGTGGAAATGTCTCCTATTCTTCAGAAAACGGAGCTGGAGTAGGCCTATCCGAGAGTGTTACATATTCCAATACTCAGTCATATTCTGCTTCTGCTGTCCAAATTGACAATGAAAGCTTAGAGGGTCCTGCGGGGAATAACGCCACATGGAATTATGATATTTCCAACCCAAACACAGTATTTGGAGTTGCTACCAACTCTTTTCTGCCTCAGGGGCAGTGGGAATTGAAAGCTGATTCCTCAACACGTGCAGGAGGGCAATTCAACATTACAACAGGTTTTCGTCTGGAAGTTATTTTAATAACCTGTGCCACAAACCCGGGTGTGCTGCACAACATACCTGCTCCTAATGTTGGGAGTGGACTAGTTGGGTGGAGCCTGAATTTCCCTGTGCCGCCGCTTCCACCACCACCAACAACATGTACAGATAATGCGGATTGTCCGGTGGGACAAGTATGTGGTACAGATTTAATGCCGCCCGTTTGTGTGCCTCAACCCTGTGACGAAAGCATGACTTGTCCAGCGGGATTTGATTGTATGAACGAGGTATGTGTAGCGGAATAGGTTGAACTACAAAAAAATGTGAGAAAAACATAAGTATCAAAAAAGGGGAGCTTGAGCAAGCAGTTCAGGATCCCTTTTTTTACGGGCAGCGCCCACCAAAAGCACTATAAAAAAAGTCAATTATCAAGAACTATTCCGAACTAATTTGATCAATATTCTTTGGCACTCTTTTAAATAAACTCTTGTGTATCGAATAAATGGCATCATCTGAATCTGATTGAATATAGTAGCTGTCTTCATCTTTTCTTTTACCAAAAACCACGCCATGAATCTGATCATCCTCGTAAAATCTGATCTCTGCTGTGGGCTCATCTAATCCATACTTTGTTAGTCCTTCCGGAAGCTCATTTTCAAAATCCAGAACTTTTGCTCTTGAAAAGATCCATAAAATTTCGTCCACTTTTTTATTATCAACGAATATTTCATCATCTCCTTCGACAAACCATTCGCCCTCCTCTTTGAATATATCAGTGGAAAAATTGCCTGACCATATTGCAATACGGCTTATTGCATTTGTGTCAAAATCGAAAAGCCCTTTATATCTAAAATCTATCGGAGTTAGAGATACATATTTGCTTAGATAGTTTTTCTCTACAACTAACACTAATTTTTCATCCGGAACATAAACATAAGTACCTGAACCAACAGGGATCTCATCACCGATGATAAACCTGTGTTCCTTATCATCACTATTTACAACTATCTCGGCTTTAGCGCTCTCTAATCCGAACTGATCTAAATCCACTTCCTCTATAGGAACTGATCCGACTATATCTGTAGCTCTAATTTCTTTTATTAAATCATCTATCACTTTTTCATCTGCATTTAACTTTTGTTCTTCATCAACAATAAACCAATCTTGCCCATCTTTTTCTAGCAACACCCAGGAGTTAGAGTAATAGATTTCAACAGACAAAACTTCTTCATCAACGACAAAAGAATATGAGTCATCACTCATCACGTTGATAGACTTTTCAGTGTCACGAAAGAATATAAAACCTAACAGTAGGATAAAAATAACGGTTGTTATTAAAGCGCCTTTAAATTTTGTTAAAAAGTATTTCATCTCTGATCACCAAAACAATTTAAGAACATCTTGTCACAATATAGTAATAGTTGTCTTAAAATAATGGATCTTATAACACCCTTCTCCTCCACCAAATAGCTAAGCCAGAGAACAAGATGACCGCAGGAATTACAACTACTGTAAATATGAAAATTAAATTCACCTGCTTAGTAGTTATTGCAAGATTAGCGGTGTTAAATGTTTTAGGTCTAATAGAAATTAGATTTTCATCTCCAGAGACCCAATTAAGGGTGTTAAGAAAAAAATCTCTATTCCCTGAGAACTCAAGAAAGACATTTGAGACAAAATCAGCGCTGCCGAAAACAGCGATTCTGCTATTATTGCCGCTTTCGCCTATTGCGGCTACGCCTAAAGGACCCGGCTTATCTGAATCTTCCTTCTGAGCTACTCCTTCATCAAAAAGTTCTAAGTTAGTTTCTGACCAACTATATTCACTGGTATTTGCCAGGACTTCAGACTTATAAACACCGTTCACGACGTCCAAACTTCTTGAGTAGGGGAAAATAGTTGCAAATCTAAAATCTTCAGTAATTTCATGATATGGATAATCAGAGACTATAGGTGCTATATCACCTCCGCCCTCGAGTTTGGAGCTAGGATCTATGATAACGTCATCTAAAAGTTCAAATCCATAACCTTTCAAAATTGAGGCAATCTCTTTCCCAGAGCGAGGCTCAATCATGAAAACCGCACGACCACCTTTGTCTAAGTAACTCTTTATATACTGTATTTCATTTAAGGAAAATGCTTTTGTCGGGGCTGCAACCAAGAGAATGGAATCCTCTCTCGGCAACTCCTCTCCTCTTAATATGAGGAACTCTTTCACATTATAACCTTCATCAATTATAGCTTTTCTAAGGAGTCCTAAACCCTCTGCGTCGACACTATTACCCATGTCCCTTTGCCCATTGCCAGTGAGGATATACAATGTTTTCTCAGATTCTCTTGTAAGCTTCAAGATTGCATTAGTGATCTCTTCCTCAGAATTATTTAGTATTCCACCAGTTATCGGGTCAGTTAGTCTGAGTTTAACAACTTTATCACCCCTAGAAACAATTACACTACCGTACTCATTCACGCCGTATTTCTTTGCTATTGCAGGCTCTTTATCGGGATTGATTATTTTTACATCAATATTGTCATTTCTTCTGGAATATTCTTTTGATAAATCCTGAAATCCGCTTCTGTCAACTCCCGTATCCTTAAAAAAGCCTATTATCTCTATTGTATCCTTCACATTATTGAGTACTCGAATTGTTTGAGTAGAAGCGGTATGGAATTTACCCTCTGTGACATCATATCTAATATCAGTGCGGAACATTAAATAATTCAGCGCAATTATTATTCCAATTGTGCTGATAATTGAGATAAGAGTTCCAGTTCCGTATATAAGTTTTCTTCTTCTCATCTCCACCTTTCCGAATACAGAGCCGCATGAGCAAGGAAAAGCCCTATAAACATCACCGAGATATAGTAGGTTAGATCTTTCAGGTCTATTATCCCCTTGCCAAAATTATTGAAATGGTTGATCAAAGACAGGTACCCGAAAAATGAAGTTTCGGTATCCGATGAAGCCCCTGCCAGCCAGAGAAAAAGCAGAATACCAAAAGCGATTACAGCTGCTACTAATTGGCTGTTTGATACCGAGGAGGCAAATAACCCTATGGACAAAAATGAGGCTCCCAAGAAGAACAGGCCCAAATAACTGGAAATTACGTAACCCAAGTCAGGATTTCCATGAAGGGTTAATACAAGAATATTCAGCGAAGAAAGAAGTAGCATTATGATCAGCAAAATAAGTGCAGCCAGATATTTCCCGACAATAATGGAGCTAAGGTTAATTGGCGAAGTAAATAGCAGCTCTGCAGTATGACTTTTCCTTTCATCAGTAATTAACCGCATTGTGATTAAAGGAATTATGAAAAGAAGCACTATGCTCAGGGTGTGAAAATATGGAACGACTATTGCATTATTGAGATTGAGCTGCTCTCTAAGCAACTGAAAATTGGGATCAAACTGCAACTGCAGAAAACCTTTTAAATTTAGGAAAAAGAACATTGCTGAAAGCACCTGGAACACAACCAAAATTACATATGCCAAAGGGGAAGTGAAGTACGATCTTAGTTCTCTCTTCAATATTGGATAAGTGTCTTTCATCTAATTCCCTTCTGAAGTGATAGCTCTTAAAAACACCTCTTCCAAGTTGTGAGTCACCGGTCGCATCTCGAGAAGACCCCATCCATTTCGCATTACTAATTCTGAAATTTCCTCTCTTATATCGGTGCCCTTCTTTTGTTCAATAATCAATTCACTCTCAAGACCCAACCTTATATCCGATACGTTTGGCAACGAGATTATCTGATCTTGAATCTCTTCCCCGCTATACCGGGTCTTTAGTAGTATGTTTTCTACACCATCCATTTTATTTGTGAGCCTTTCAAGTGATTCTTCAAGAGCAATCTTACCTTTATTTATTATGACCACTTTACTGCATATCATTGTAACCTCAGGCAGAATATGTGTGCTGAGAATAACAGTACGCTCTCCCGAAAGCCCATGAATAAGCTCTCTAATTTCTATTATTTGCATCGGGTCAAGACCACTTGTGGGCTCATCAAGTACCAGCACCTCTGGATCATTGATTAATGCCTGGGCGATTCCTATGCGCTGCCGATACCCCTTGGACAGGTGTCCGATAATGCGTTTACTTACATCTGTTATACCGCATTTTTCCATTACATAATGAATCCTGTTATTTTTCTCTTTTTTTGGTATTTGCTTTATATCAGCGACAAAATCCAGATATTCTCTAACAACCATATCTTCATATAAAGGTGGGTTTTCAGGTAGATAACCTATGTAGGATTTAGCAGCCTGGGGATCTTCAAATACATCTATATCCGCTATATAAACACTGCCTTTTGTAGGGGGCATATAGCCTGTTATGATGCGCATAGTTGTAGTCTTACCTGCGCCGTTTGGACCTAGAAACCCCAGTACATCGCCTTTTTCTAAGTGAAACGATACGTTATCTACTGCAACCAATTGCCCATAGTGTTTTGAGACATTTTGAACTTGTATCATGGCAGTCACGAGTCGTTAAATTAGCACACCCGATACTATGATTTTATATGATTCTAATGCATTAATTTTAATAGAATAACCGCACTACAATTCTTATCCAAACTATTTATCCGCCTCTGTTTAACATTTATTATTTTGAGGTATGATTATAGGTAATTTAACAAGATTGACTTAAGGTTTTAACTGTGTTATTAAACTTGAGTAAATTAAGGCTAGGGTGGCAACATTAGTCAAATATTATTAAATAAATTGAGCAATCTATCGAAAGAAACTAACGAAGTACATACTATAACAATTGAATCGAATTACTACCTAAGACCGTCATTAAAAGTGATAAGTCTGAAGGGCAAAATTAGGAGTCAACTCTAAAAATTATAAGAGGAGCTGATATGAGCAACCAAGAGATTAGTAACGATGAAAAGCTAGTCCAAGCCGTTCAAAAAAAGTATAATGAGATGCTTGAAGAGGGCGTAGACCCTTATGAATGGGCATATGCTTGGAGATCAGAAATTAACCGTGGCGGTTTTAAGGCTGTAGATTTTCTAATGCGGGAAATCGTTGATACAGGCAAATGTGTAGGATGCGCAGCTTGTGTAACCATTTGTCCTACAGATGTTTTTGATTACAAAGATGAAAATCCTGTGGATACTAGGAATGATGCTTGCGTGTTCTGTGAGCTATGCGCCGATGTTTGCCCAGTACTAAGACCTCTAGACAAAGATTTACAGACACTACTTGATTTTAAGAAACCCGTTAAAGATGAAGGATTCGGACCTTACAACTACGCTGTGATTGCACGCGCTAAGGATAAAGAATTTTTAGAAGCGGGACAGGACGGTGGAGTAACAAGCGCATTATTAGTACACGCTCTAGAAAAGGGGTCAATAAATGGAGTTGTTACAGGTGATGTGCTTCCAGAAAATCCACAAGTAGGAATTCAAAAACTAGCTACAACTGCAGAAGAAATAAAAAACTGCAGCGGCTCAAGATATACTTACTCACCAAACACAATGGCTCTAGTTGAAGCTATGAGGCAGGATGTAAAACCTCTAGCCGTAGTTGGTGTTCCTTGCCAAATTGATGGAGTTAGACAGCAGCAATTCAGCAGTATCCGTCTTGAAGTTGCAAAATGGTATCAGAAAAACGTAGCTCTCACTATTGGACTATTTTGCTCCGAAAGCTTTACCCACGAACATATTTCATACATAGCAAAAGAACTCGATGTAGAACCTCAAGACATAGTTAATGTGAACGTAAAAGGAAAAGTAATAGTAGAGCTAAGAGATGGACGTGAAATAATAATGAAACTAAAGGAGTTTCATCCTTTTGCACGCCCAGCATGTTTATACTGTCTTGATTACTCAGCCGAGCATGCCGATATTGGGGTGGGAGGTATTGGACTTAGCGGATGGACATTTGTTGCTATACGCACAGAGGCCGGACATAAGTTCTGGCAAGAAGCTGTTGATGCAGACCTTTTTGAAATATTGCCTGAAGAGTCAGAACCCAAAGCCAAAGAGTTATTAATTAGATTGTCCAATATCAAACGCAACAAACCGCTACCTGCTTTAATGCCTACATATCAGGAAAGAGTAGAACTCGGAAATACTAACCCAAAAACTTTTTATAAGAACTACAACAAACCAACGGATGGAGGAGATGAAGGTAAATGACATCCAAAAACAGCCAACCAGTACTTGAAGACGTTAGTGTGATTGTCGCAGGCCAGGGAGGTGACGGTTCATTAACTGTTATCACCATGCTTGCAGATCTGTTTCGTAACGTAGGTCTTAACGTATATACGGAGAGAGATGTTTTATCACGAATAAGGGGCGGGCACGCAGCGGCAACCATGAGAGCATTCAAAGGAGATAGGCACTGTATAGGGAGCCATATTGACCTTCTAGTTGCACTTGATGAAGAAGCTGTAGAAAAGAATGCTCACCAATTAAATTCTAAGAGCATGGTTGTTTTTGATGATTCAGGTGGACCACTTAATCCAGGATTATTGCCAGAGGGCGTTAGGCTATACGCTGCCCCATTTAATAGAATTGCAATGCGCACGATGCGCCGTGAACTCTATAAAAACAGTATAGCGTTTGGAATCGTCGGAAGAATTTTAGGACTAGAAGATCAGTCAATGCGTGATACCTTCACTAAGCGTTTTCAAAGAATGGGCCAGGTAATTTTAGACTACAACATCGAAGCTCTTGAATTAGGACTTCATCTAGCTGATGAAATGGGTATTAAGCACGGCGAAGGGAAATACAGAATAGAACAGACCGAACCCGAAGAACATCTATTATTAATGGGGAATGAATCAATAGCTTTTGGCTTTATGGTGGCCGGCGGAAGATTCTTTACCGGCTATCCGATAACCCCTTCAACGGAGGTGCTAGAAACCCTTCAGAAATGGCTGCCACGCTGTGGTGGAGTTGTAAGGCAGACAGAGGATGAGCTTGCTGGAATTAACATGGCCATTGGAGCAGCTCTCACAGGCGTAAGAACGATGACAGCCACTTCCGGACCAGGGTTTTCTTTAATGCAAGAAGGTATTGGTCATGCGGGATCAGGTGAAGTACCAATTGTGGTAGTTGATTGCCAGCGTTCAGGACCAAGCACAGGCATGCCTACAAAACCGGAACAAAGTGATTTGAATATTATGGTATTCGGGGGACACGGAGATTATCCAAGAATAGTGCTTACACCAGGACATCCTGAAGATTGTTTCTACTTAGCTTTTGAAGCAACTAATCTCGCAGATAAATATCAATGTCCTGTATTTATAGCTATGGACCAGGCATTATCACAAAACATAGCAAGTGTGAAACCTTTTAACCTGGACCAGGTACAAGTTGAGCCAGGAAAAAGACTCACAGCAGAAGAAGTAGCAAAATTAGACACATATAAGCGTTATGCTTTCTCAAAGGACGGCGTTTCTGCATTTGCTGCACCAGGAACTCCAGGCGGTATGTCGCTAGTTACGGGAAATGAGCATGACGAGTTTGGTCTCGTATCAACCGATCCTACAAACCGCGTAAAAATGATGGATAAGCGTTTTCACAAAATTGAAGAAGCAAAAAAAGAATTGCCTAAGGGACGCCATTTTGGTGACAAAAACGCACCAATAGGATTTATAGGAATAGGGATGATGTACGGCGTCATACTGGACGCAATGACTCATCTAGAAAAGCAAGGTTTCAAAACCCAATATCATCAGCCCAGAACTATCTGGCCAGTGCTAGATGATACTCTTGCATTTATAGAAGAGTGTGAGCGCGTATATGTAATTGACTTAAACGCTCAGGGTCAATTAGCTCATATACTGATGCACCAGGGAGCCGATGCTAGCAAGATAATTAGCATATGCAGATACGACGGTCTTCCATATAGACCAGGCTATTTAGTTAATCAAATAGTCGAACAGGAAGGAAAACTTAACAGAGATGAGAAGAAGGAGGCTAAAGCCCAATGACAACACCGCCTAACACAAAAACATTTACCCCGGCAAGACCGATTTGGTGTGCAGGGTGTGGTGATTTTGCAGTACAGGGAGTGCTTGAAAAATCCCTAAATAAGATGGGAATCCCTCCTCATAAGTTGATGTTGTTAGCAGGGATTGGGTGTTCTGGAACTATTCAGAATAACCTTAGGTGTTATGGTTATCATGCGCTCCACGGTAGAGTATTGCCAGCTACAATAGGGGCTAAACTTGCAAACCCGGATCTTACAGTTATTGCCGCAGGCGGTGACGGCGACGGTTTTGCAATTGGCGCGGGTCATCTAGTTCATACTTTTAAAAGCAATCCTAGCATTATGTATGTTGTAATGAACAATAGTAACTATGGGCTCACCAAAGGACAGGCCTCTCCAACAAGCCCTATAGGGTATCACGACAACTCTGAAATGGGATTAGATTCAATCCTACTTGGACTTAGCTTTTTGTCGACTACATTTTTAGCAAGAGGCTTCAGTGGTAATCCTGAACAGCTAGGACAATTAATGGAAGCCGCAATTGAACATACCCAGTCAGGCAAGGGTTTTGCGTTCCTTGAAGTACTATCACCATGTGTAACATATTATGATACACACCGTGAATGGCGGGCTAAAGTCTATAATGTAGAAGAAGATGAGAGTTTTGATCCTACAAATAGAGCTGAAGCGTTTCAAAAAGTCATAGAGTTAAAAGAGCAGGGACGCATTCCAATAGGAAGAATATTGACAGCGGAGCATCCTTCACTTGAATCAATTATTATTAACAAGGAAGAAACCCTCCCAGCTCAGCAAAATATTAGTAATTTTGATGATCATCGTAAACATTACGACCAATTTATGAAAGCTCATTTAGGATAAACCTTATAAGATTTATTGGGACTTTCTTTTGAATTTAGAGCTATTTAACTAGAATAGATATAAATTAGTTATAGTGTACTTTCTTATCTGTCTAAAAGAATCAATCTCCAGACAAAATCCATCTTATATATAAAAAAAGAGAAAAAATCGTAGCAAACGCAATTGCGAAGGAAATATTCTTATGCTACTATTATTATTGAAAATCAATGATAGAATTACACGCCATCCACAGAGAGAATTACTTAATATAATAGGAATAAAATATGAACCTTTCACATTTGTTTCATGGACCTAACTCGGGCTATGTTGTCGAGTTGTACGAACAATTTCTGCATGATCCAGAATCTGTAAGCCCAGAGATTAGAGCACTATTTGAAAAGTGGAATCCTGAAATGGGAGAAACCACTACTACTGACACTCAGCCCCAGGATATGGAAAAGATCGTTGCTACGGCCAACTTAGCACAAGCAATTAGAGCTTTTGGGCATTTGCATGCAGATCTAGACCCGCTTGGAACCGAACCTCCTGGTGATCGAGCTTTATTTCCCACAGGACATAAAATTAACGATGAAGATTTATTTCAGTTGCCTTCAAGTTTGATAAGGGGCCCTGTTGCAGAGACGACATCAAATGCATTTGAAGCCATTGAGAAATTACGTTCCATCTATTCAGCAAAAATAGGCTATGACTTTTATCATCTTAACGTTCAAGAGGAAAGATTATGGTTTAGGGACAATGCTGAGTATGGAACTTATAGGCCTCCTAACGACCCTATCAACGAAAGACTACTTCTCGAGAGTCTTACCCAAGTTGAGGTATTAGAGAGATTTCTGCACAGAATATTTCCCGGAAAATTTCGTTTTTCAATAGAAGGCGTGGATTCGCTTGTACCTATGTTAAATGAGATTGTCGGACTTTCGGCAGAATCAGATATACACAAAATTTTGCTCGGCATGGCACACAGAGGTCGTTTAAATGTAATGCATCATGTAATGAATAAAAACTATAAAGGCACATTGATCAAATTTAAGGACCCTGTTTTAGAAAGGGACTTTAGAGACGATATGGGTTGGACAGGAGATGTTAAATACCACGACGGCGCCCGTCATGCTGTAAGTAACGGTAAGGCGATTCAGATGGAGATTATACTTGCACCTAACCCAAGTCACTTAGAAGCGGTAAATCCGGTTATACAGGGTATGACCAGGGCTGCCGGCACATTTGCAGAGAAAGCGGGAGAGCCGAATTTCGATCCAGCTGTTTCCTTGCCAATTATTGTCCACGGTGACGCTGCATTCCCCGGGCAAGGTATAGTATCAGAGACTCTCAATTTATCCCGACTTCCAGGATACAGCACCGGCGGTACTATACATATAATTACAAACAACCAACTTGGCTATACTACACTTCCTTCTGACAGCCGCAGCACAATGTATGCAAGTGACCTGGCAAAGGGTTTTGAAATACCTATAATTCACGTCAACGCAGATGATCCCGAAGCATGCATAGAAGCTGCCAGAACCGCTTTTGCATACCTGCAAAAGTTTCAAAAAGATGTTCTCATAGACTTAGTAGGTTATAGACGCCATGGGCATAATGAAGCAGATGAGCCTACATTTACTCAGCCTGAAATGTATCAGAGAATAGATAATCACCCTACAGTCAGGGAGCTCTGGGCTAATACACTTGTGGAAAGAGGGATATTGAGGGAAAACGAACCTGAAGAAATAGTAAACAAGTTTACCGAAAAACTACATAGCGATTTTGAGGCGCTCTCTGCTAAAGATATTCCTGATGAAGCACAATCTAGTCCCCCTCCAGCAGGAGCCGCGCAGAAAGTGAAGACATCTGTCTCGGCAAAAACTCTTAAAGAGATTAATGATTCCTTATTAGAACTGCCAGAAGGTTTTAACCTCAATTCTAAACTCAAACGCGGAATGGATAGACGAGCAAAATCTTTTGACTCTTTGGATGAGAGAACAATCGATTGGGCAACAGCGGAGGACTTGGCATATGCTACTATTTTAGCGGACGGCACGCCAATTCGTCTCACCGGACAGGATGTTCAAAGAGGTACATTTAGTCATCGTCATGCAGTTCTTCACGATTCAAAAACCTGGGAGCCTTATTATCCTCTTCAAAACATTCCTCAAGCAAAGGCTTCTTTTGAGATACACAACAGCCCGCTTACTGAAAATGCCTGTATTGGTTTTGAATACGGATACAACATACAGGCACCTAACAGACTGATTATATGGGAAGCCCAGTACGGTGATTTTATTAACGGAGCACAAACTATAATTGATGAGTTCTTGGTTTCAGCTAGAGCTAAATGGGGACAAACCCCTTCATTAGTCTTATTGCTACCTCACGGATATGAAGGACAAGGACCTGACCACTCAACTGGAAGACCGGTTAGATTTTTGGGGTCAGCAGCTGAGATAAATATGAGAATAGCAAATTGCACAACATCAGCTCAGTACTTCCACTTACTTAGACGTCAAGCGGGTGTTCTTGAGAAAGACCCACTCCCGTTAATAGTATTGACTCCGAAGAGCTTGCTCCGTAACCCTTCCATTTATTCCTCTGTTCGTGATCTTTCTGAAGGATCCTGGCAACCAGTTATAGATGATGATATAGATGATAAGCAAGCCAAAAAGATCAAACGTCTTATACTATGCAGTGGGAAGGTATTTATTGACCTCGACAACAGTGAATACAGAAAACAAAATGCAAAAGATATTGCTATTGCAAGAGTAGAGCAGCTTTACCCTATACCAACAGAAATGCTGAAAAAGGTGATTGGCAGGTATCCTAATCTGAGAGAAGTTGTATGGATTCAGGAAGAGCCAGAAACAATGGGAGCTTGGATGTTTATGTTCCCATTTTTCAGAAAGCTAATTGATGGTCGCTTCCCGCTACACTATATAGGAAGGCGACGTAACTCAAGCCCTGCAGAAGGGTCATCTTCCATGCATAAAGTAAATCAGCAAGCATTAATTCAGCAAGCATTTATGATCGACAAAGAACTTCCCAACCTAGATGAACTAGGTATAACATGGGTAAAAAACGTATAGAATCGGAGAAATACTATGTCAACGAACATCGTCGTACCAGAATTAGGTGAGTCTATTGTTGAGGCTACAGTCATCAGGTGGTTTAAGTCCGAGGGGGATTCTGTAAAAATCGGGGAGGCCCTGCTCGAACTAGAGACAGAGAAAGCAAACTTTGAAGTTGCAGCCGAAAAACAAGGGATCATAACAAGTATTATAAAAAAAGAAGACGACGACGTTGAAGTTGGAGAAGTGCTCGGAGTGCTTGAAGAAGGAGCGGCTTCAAATGCTTCTCCAAAGGAATCAGTAGTTGAAGAAGCTCCCGAAGTTAAACAAACAGATCAAGCTGAACAACAATCGACTGAGAAAATAACACCTGTGGCTAAAAACTTAGTAGAAGAATACAAGATAGATACTAGCAAAATAGACGGCACAGGACCAAGTGGGCGGATTACCAAAGAAGACGTAGAAAAACATATGCAAACTGAAATTGAGGAATCAGAGATAGAAGCATCAGTGGTAGAACCAGTGCATAATGCACCGGCTGTAATATCTACCCAAGAATCGAACCCATTATTTGCGACTAGAGATGTAAGAGAAGAGCGAATTAAGATGTCCCGCCGTAGACGTACAATAGCACGCAGGATGTTAGAAGCTTCTCAAACAACCGCCATGCTCACTACTTTCAATGAGATAGATATGACTGCTGTGATGGAGCTAAGAAAAAGACGTAAAGAGGCCTTTAAGGAAAAATATGGAGTGAGTTTAGGATTAAATTCGTTTTTTGTTAAGGCTTCCATTGGCGCACTTAAAGCGTTTCCTGCTATAAACGCAGAGATAGACGGCGATGATATGATAGTAAAACATTACTATGATGTGGGCGTTGCCATAGGAGCAAGTGAGGGTCTTGTTGTACCTGTGCTGAAAAATGCCGATGGGATGTCGTTTGCCGAAATAGAGAAAAAAATAAAAGAGTTTGCCGTTAAATCAGAAGAAAACACTTTATCACTAGAAGATATTATGGGCGGTACATTCACAATCACAAACGGCGGCGTATTCGGCTCACTTATGAGCACCCCAATTCTAAATCCTCCACAGGTTGGCATATTGGGACTACACAAAATTGAAGACAGACCAGTTGTGATAAACGGTGAAATTGCGATAAAGCCTATGATGTATGTAGCGCTTAGTTATGATCACAGAATTGTAGATGGCAGAGAAGCTGTACAATTCTTAGTAAGGTTAAAAGACCTTATTCAAGATCCGGAATCTTTACTGTTAGAAGGATAATTTTTAATTTTTGGACCTTAGCTCATTTTCTTTCCAGTAGGAATCAGCGTATTTATCAATTGGCATTCCTATCAAGTCCAAAAACCATATTTTTATATCCCCAGCCAAGACTTTATAGATGCCTCCATCTAAGAACCGACGTGGGGAGGTTCTCATTTCATTTTTTATAAGAGTGAGTTTTCCTTGTTTCCTTAAATTCTTACACAGATAAGCCGCCTCGAGTAAACCGATCTGCGGATACCCGCCTACTTTCTTGAAAACTTGAGACCTTACGAATATCCCCTGATCACCATAATATCTTTGGCGTATTCTATATCGCACTCTGTTTATGACCTCAACTACCCTGAGCCCAAATTCCTGCCCATCAAGGGCAAACTCAAAAGCCCCGCCTACAACAGCATGATTTTCTAAAGCCCTTTCTATAAATTGATCGTACCCCGGCGGAACTATAGTATCCGCATCTAAAAACAACAATACATCTCCGGCAGCTAACTGTGCCGCTTCATTAAGTACAGAAGCCTTTCCTAAAGATTTGGTTTCGCTCTTGATTAATTTAGCTCCTAATTGAAGGACTATTTGGCAAGTCTCATCACTAGACCCTGAATCGACTACGACTACTTCATGTGGCTCTGTGAGAGTTGCGTTCTGATTGATTTTCTCAATAGTTAGAGGCAGATAAGTGGCTTCGTTTAAGGTTGGTATTATTATGCTCAGTTTCATAATATGACTCAGCAGTAAAGTTCTAATTTAATAATAGGATAACAGCTATGAGTTTAGATAAATACAGGCTCTTTAAGATGCTGGATTCTTAATAAAGAAATATTTTAAAGCTTCTCTATGATATACCGCCTAGCTGAAGCAATCCGCCCCATTTGTTTAAAACCTGTTCCAAGAGTTTAGGATATTTACTAAGCTCAGGATCTTTCTTAACCAGACTAAATGCGTCCTCTCTTGCTTCAGACAATATTCTTGCGTCTCTTATAAGGTTGGCAAACCTGAACTGTGGTAAACCTGACTGTTTTGTGCCAAGGAAATCCCCGGGTCCTCTTATTGTAAGATCAGCCTCAGCTATCTTAAAGCCATCTGACGTGCTCTCCATTATAGTAAGCCTCTTCTCTGCGTCTTCAGATCTCTTGAAACTTGATATTAGAATACAGTAAGAATCATGCCCTCCCCTCCCTACTCTACCTCTTAACTGATGCAATTGCGTTAGACCAAATCTCTCCGCATTTTCTATAACCATAACGGTCGCGTTTGGCACATCCACTCCGACCTCTATCACAGTGGTCGCAACCAGAATGTCCAAATGCTGGGATATGAATCTCTTCATGATCGCTTCTTTTTCATCAGCCTTCATTTTTCCGTGAAGAAGCCCCACTTTGTAATCAGGGAATATTTCGTTTTGCAATTCTTCGGCCATCTGGGTTGCATACTTAACATCCTTAAAATCCGGGTTCTCAGATTCCTCTATCATTGGATATACAACATAGGCCTGTCTACCATTTTCGATTTCCTTCCGAACTGTATTATATGCCTTGTCACGTGATCCTTTCTGGTCATAATAAACTTTAGTCTTAATCTTTTTTCTACCTGGAGGGAGTTCATCCAAAACAGAAACATCCAGATCGCCGTAAACGGTGAGCGCAAGTGTTCTCGGGATAGGAGTTGCAGTCATCACAAGAACGTCTGGGTTTAACCCCTTACTCATGAGTTCTGCCCTCTGCATTACCCCAAATCGGTGCTGCTCATCAATGACAACAAGCCCCAGATTCTTAAAATCGACCTTTTCCTGTATAAGCGCATGTGTACCTACCGCAATTTGAGCCTCGCCTGACATAAGGGCCTTATAATATATATTCTTTTCACTCTTGCTAAGGCCGCTCTTTAGAAAAACCACACGGAGCCCCATACCTCTTACATACTCAAGGACAGAAGCTAAGTGTTGTTCAGCTAATATTTCTGTTGGAGCCATGAGTACAGCTTGATACCCTGACTCAACCGCTTTTAAAATAGATAGTAAAGCAACTATAGTTTTCCCGCTGCCAACATCTCCCTGAAGCAAACGGTTCATCGGTGTTTCAACGCACATATCCTGCTCAATTTCAGATATAACTCTTCTCTGAGCCGACGTAAGATCAAAAGGGAGTTTACTCAGAAGATCTTCAGTCAATTCACCTGTTGGAGAAAAGGCTATCCCAGAAAGCTTGGCAACATCTCTTTTTTTAATCGCAAGCCCTATCTCTGTTAAGAAAAATTCAGAATATGAGACTGTCCTGTGAGGTTTAGACTCATAGACTGATTTTTGCTCAAATAAATTTGTTACTTTATCGCGATCGTTAGGAAAGTGCACTCTTTTTAAGGCTGGTCCATATTCTAAGATATCTCTTTTCTTAATTATCTCTGCCGGCAGAAATGATCTTACAGATGAGCCATAAGTGTCTACAACAGATTTCATTATTCGTCTCATTCGCCTTTGTTTAAGACCTTCTGTAAGAGGATAGATCGGAACGATACGGTTAAAATGAATATTATCTTCATCCATTTCTTCGCCTTCATCTATTACCTCAATGTCCTCTGGTCTAGGATGAACAATTTGAAGTGCATCTCGGTAACCTAATGTAACTTCGCTTGTTAGAATTACCGATGAACCTTTTTTATAAGCTGTTCTTAGGTATTTTTCATTAAATTGAAACCAGACCAATGTAACTGTCCCAGTGTCGTCTGAGACCACTACTTGATAAAGACTTCTTCTCGTCGTCCTAACCTTCCCTGCCAGCATGATTTTTCCCATAACAGTCTGCCGCTGCCCAGGTACAAGTTTAGAGATTTTGTTGATAGTTCTTCTATCCTCATAAGCCCGCGGAAAGTAATTAAGCGCATCTTCGACTGTCCCAATATCTTTCTTCTTCAACATTGAAGCTATTCTGGGACCAACTCCCTTTACAAACTGAATCGGGATTTCTGAGATGTTTTCACTTCGCACCTGATCGACAGCCTCAGTATCTGTAATTGAGTCATTAACTGGAACTTTATCTTTCGTTAGATTCGCCTGCTGTTTCTTCTGTGAAGTCGATTTAACACCATGACTTCTTAATTCTTCTATTTTCTCAAGAGTGCTCTGAACAACCTCTCTTTTCTTCTGGTTATCTAAACTTTCATAGGTTTTAAACGAGCCTCGAATATTTTCTATAACTTCAGATTGTTCTGAAGATAATGGAAGAGACAGAGCTTTCAGAGTTAAATCCGCTACGTGTTGATCTAAGGCTTTTATCTTATCTAGATTTGAATAATTCTTACCACTTGCAAATTTAAGTGGCTTTTCCAGTGCAGTTAGGATAGTTATTAGATCTTGTGACATAGATATGATTTTACAGTGTGATTCATTATTAATGCAAGCTTACTCTTTTTAGAGCCTCAATTAATTAAATCCTAAATGCTTTACACCCTAAATGTGCAATATAACACCACAAAATATAGTGTGCTATTACACATCTCGGCATTTAAACTCCAGTCTTCAAATACTACTAAAAACGTAATTGACTGTAAATAAAGAATAATCTCTTAAATAGCGTTATTTGGCATGGTGATTGCATGTATTTATAGCAAGAGAGCAAAAAGCTAGAGTCCGAAAATACTTCTTCGGTTTTCTCCGGCAAAGAATTTAAAGTACCAGATTAAAAATGTTCTATAGGAGAAGATGATGAAACACCTAGAAATCAATGAATTTGAAGACCTATCGGATACACATAAGAATTCTGGAGAGCAGTTTGGATTAGACGGTGATGCTGATTTTGAACTTAGTCACCAGACAACAGAGGAAGAAACTGCGAAAACCGTCTCAACAGATAAGAAGAAAGGACAATATTCAGAAGATAATCATTACAGGTTGTTGAACAATTACTTCAGGGATATTGCTAGCGAACCACTGCTTAACATAAGAGAGGAAATAGAGATTCCCGCTAAAATTAAAAAGTGTGAAACAAAAGCTGCAGAAATTAAATCATTACTAGAATCTATATCTGAAAACCCTGACAGGCACAAAGACATTGAAATTCTAAATGCTTCTCTTAGAGCTTACACTGAGAAAGCTAAGGAATTAAAAAAAAGGTTTGCCAATGCTAACTTAAGGCTTGTTATAAGTATTGCTAAAAGATATTTAAATCACGGACTGCCGTTTCTCGACTTAATTCAAGAAGGCAACATAGGGCTTATGAGAGCAATAGACAGGTTTGATTATACTAAGGGTTACAGATTTTCTACATATGCGTCATGGTGGATATATCAATCCATTACTAGAGCAATACTGGTTCATAAAGGTGTAGTGAGAGTGCCTGTGTACTTATTAGAAGTTACTAGCAGAGTCTATAGAACAAGAGCTATCCTTATTAAGAAAAAGGGGAGCACCCCCTCTGCTCAAGAGATCTCAGATCACAGCGGAGTATCAGTAAAGTACGTAAAGAGAATATTAAGCATTACAAATGATTCTGTAAGCTTAGATTCTCCTATAGACGGAGAAAAAAGAACTCTATACGACTTTATTGAAAATGAAGAGTCCACTTCCCCTGACTCACTTATTGTGGATAAAGAGTTAAAACAAAGCATAAGACACTCCCTGTCACTTCTTACGGAAAAAGAGGAAGAAGTGTTAAGAATGAGATTTGGGATTGATAGAGAGGATACTGTAACACTTGATGATATAGGCAAAAAATTTAAGCTTACTAGGGAACGAATTAGACAAATAGAAAAGAAAGCTTTAAGAAAAATGTCTGTTTCTAAGATGAGAAAAACATTAAAGAACTTTTGCTAGGAATTAAAACCAAAGAAATAGCGAATATGGGGGCAAAGTGTATTCTCGCACAGTACAAACTGTGTAAAAATACACTTTACACAGCCTTTTCATTGTTGAATAAAAGTGATAGAATATCTAAGCAATTGTAATGATTGTTTATTATTTATGATTTGGATTATGGTATGAAAATTGCAAATAAGCGTATTGATAATATTATGCTATTCGGATAAAATCCGTTAGCAAATCACAAGAAGGAGGTTTTTATTATGAGAGTAGTAACATTTATTTTTGCGTTAATGTTGGTTATGGGATTGTCCTTTGGAGGAGCTTCACTAGTTGGTACACAATCAGCTATTGCTGAGCACCACGAAAAAGCACCAGAAGGCGAAATGCCTGGCGGTGAGATGGAAGATGCAGCTGAAGGAAACACGGAAGGCGCTGATGCACCTGCAGCAGAAGACACAGCTGAAGGCGAAATTCCTGGCGGCGAAATGGAAGACGACGCAGCTAAGTAAGAAAAAAAAGTTTGCAAACGAAAAAAGGGAGCTTCGGCTCCCTTTTTTTTTCCTAAATCATGCTTGTAAATATTATAAGAAAAATCGAAGAACATAGAAAATTTTTGATATTGTTTGTATAGTTAATATATCAATGAGATAAGTGGAGGAATCATATGTTATTTCATATCACTCAAAGTCATAGCGCTGAAAACTGCCCAAAGGATGAAGGCGGATCAAGCGTTTTGTTTAATAAAGATGCTGAGGGAGTTGAGCTTCGCGCAATGTACGGAGCATTTGCTGAGCACGTTGTATATTACGTTGTGGAAGCAGACAGCATGAAAGCTGTAAACCAGTTCCTAATGCCAGGTTTTAAACGATGCGAATGCGTTATAACTCCGGTTATGGAAGAATCTATGGTTAAGTAAAAATAGCCATTACCTAATCTGGTCTCAGCTAAGTAAAACTAATATTCTACCAACTCCACCCTTCTATTCTTAGCCCTTCCCTCTTCTGAGCTGTTTGAGGCAACAGGCGCGAGGAATGCTAGACCTTTTGGTGTGACTCTTGAAGATGCTATTCCATGTTCGGACACCAAAACACCCACAACGGCCTCAGCCCTGCTCTGAGATAGGTTCGTATTGTAATCCAAGCTTCCTTTATTATCTGTATGGCCGACAATAAAGAGCTTTAGATTTGGGTTGTCGTTAAGAAGAGTTGCAATTTCTTTTATGGTAGAGGCAGATTCTGGTTTTATATCAGCTTTGTCGAAATCAAAGAGAATTCCGTAAATTGAAATGCTGCCAGTTTCAAAAATCTCTTCCGCCATGGCATTGGCATCCACTGTTACCATAGCCTCCTGCATGGGGGCTACTTCAATTACATCAACCTGGGTGTAAATGTGATTTCTGTCCGGTCCGCCACCACCTGTATTCTTAACGGTATAGAGAGAAACGTATACATCCCCTTCATCTCTTGTTAGTTTTGCCGCTAAAAACCTTTGCTCTGAATAGTTATCACCAAATCCAGCTTTATACTCCACCACCTTGTGGTTAAACTTCCTGCCGCCGCATTCGTTACCACTGCAAGTAAAAAGAATCTCAAATCCCGCGGATTTAAGTGCATTCTCATAATTTCTAAAAACCTCAAGAGTAGAGCGGTCCTCCGGTAAATAGTAGGATATTTTTGTCACTTTCCCCTCAAGATCCTCACTAAACTTGGCAATCTTGTTTGATGAATCTTCAGGGTCGTGAATAACCTTCCCAAGAAGTATTTCATACTCATCAAATTCTCTATAATCATAATCTGTTATAGATGATCCCTCATACCTGGAAACCATGGGATGATCCGAGCTTCCGTCAACATCTTCAGCAAATGTATTTGGGGATACAAGTAGAGCTAGAACTAATATAGTTATAGATTTCGCGATAAGTTTCATAATTCCCTCCTTCAATGTATTAGAGTATTAAATATAATCGATAAAAGCTGATGAAAACAAGATATATTTTATATGTGGCTTGTTTGATTCCGGGCTACTTTGCTATAATTAAAGAAAAGGTAGAAATGATATGGAACTAAAGGAACTAGGAACTACTGGAATAATGATATCAGAAATAGGTCTTGGCACCTGGAGATATAGAGGTGATGCACACACTCTAAGAACGGGCATAGAACTGGGAGCAACTTTAATAGATACAGCAGAGGGCTACTATACCGAAGATGTAGTAGGTGAAGCTATTAAAGGAATTCGGGATAAAGTTTTTATTGCTACAAAAGTTTCTGGAAGACATTTAGCCTACAATGATGTTCTACAGTCAGCTGAAGAGAGTCTTTATAAATTGGGAACAGACTATATTGACCTCTATCAAATCCACTGGCCCAACGCTTCCTATCCTATAAAAGAAACCATGAAAGCTATGCAAGCACTTGTCGATAGAGGATTAGTCAGGTTTATTGGGGTTAGCAATTTTGATATTGATGAAATGGAAGAAGCGCAATCTTATCTCAATAATTACCGAATTGTTTCTAATCAAGTCAGATATAACTTAAATGACAGAAGTATTGAGCTAGATTTACTCCCGTATTGTAAAGAGAAAGGGATTACCATTATGGCATATACCCCACTTGATGACGGAAATCTAACTAATACAGGTAATCCCATAAAGGGCGATAGAATGAATACCCTAGAAGCTATGTCTACTGAAGTAGGCAAAACTATGGGACAGGTCGCACTTAACTGGTGCACATCAAGAGAAAACGTAGTTGCAATTCCAAAATCAAACAGTCTTGAGAGAACAGTCGAAAACTGTGGGGCCTCTGGTTGGCGCCTTAGCGCAGATCAGATAGAAAGATTAGATGATAGCTTCTCTTAAGATGACCAAAATAGAATCTAATTCAAAACCAAATCATCATAAAATACGTATATTCAAATAAGCTCTTTAGCTATATAATCAATCAGATGAAACGAGGAAAAAATGAATCAGTATTTAAGCAAAATTGGACTGTTTGCAATTTTAGTTACTGTCTTAGCAGCCCTACTCATACAACCATCTCAAAATTCTTTCACTATAATTTCCTATGGAATTGAAGAAGTGAAATCTGATAGTTTTGACCACTCATACTCAACATACAATTCACTATTAAATGAGTATGTAGATAAAGATAGCGTTAATTATCAAGGGTTTATTGATTCAAGAGCGCAATTTGAGACATTCCTTAGAACCATAGGATCGGTAAACGAAAATGATTATGAGGGATGGAGCGAAGAACAAAAGCTGGCCTTTTGGATTAATGCATATAATGCTTTTACATTAAAGGCTATTATTGACCACTATCCTATTAAAAGAAGTTTTTCGCTAGTGGGTATTTTCTATGCTCCATCTAATAGTATCCTGCAAATAAAAGGGGTATGGAAAAAGCTCCAGTTCAGAGCAGTGGGAATGATGGTTACGCTTGATGAGATCGAGCATCAAATACTTAGAAAAGAGTTTAACGAACCCAGGATTCACATGGCTATTAACTGCGCTTCCATATCGTGCCCGGATTTAAGTAATGAAGCGTACCTTCCAGAGACGCTTGAACAACAGTTAACTCAAGCTTCTATTAATTTTGTAAACAATCCAAGCAAAGGTATCCAGATAGACGAGCAAAAGAGAAAAGTAAAACTCTCAAAGATTTTTAAGTGGTTTGGAGAAGACTTTATTGAAAATTACGGGGGAACTGTGCTTTTTAACAACTATAGTCTTAAAGAAAATGCGGTTCTCAATTTCGCTGTACAGTATTTAGAAGCACAAACAGCTAAAGAGTATTTAATGAAGAATAAGCTAAAGATTGGATATCTTGGCTATGATTGGCATTTAAACGAGCAACAAGATCCAAATTCTCCGCCATCTTAATTTATGAGCTCTTTTCTGTTACTCACCTAGAGCTTTCATGAAACCTTCGTTCTTCAGCACAGTATGCCTGAGCAGATGAGTACGCGGATACACAAAAAGGCACCAGAAAAGTTAACAGAAATTTAAAGTAAAGATGGTGACTAAATTCGAACTGGAGCAACAAATCGTAATGATTTATTATTATTAAAACCGGTCCCACAACTAGGGCTACTTTTATTGCTCTCCATACTGTCTCTTGTCTAAAAAAATTCTTAAAAAATAATTTCAAACCTTTCTCCATAACACGATCTAAAATATACAACTAAACTTTAAAGGCAAGATGTATAAACAATATGATGATCTAATATAAGAAAAGGTTGCTGAACAGGTACATCAACGAATGATATAAGTAAATCAGACTACTACATTATGGATTCATATGTTACTTTTATACCTCAAAATTAAGCACGTTCGGAGGAAAGATGTCTCAAAACGATTCTACAAATAATATGAACTGGGACCTTACAAGTTATTTCCCAAAATTTAATGGCCCAGAGATGAAAGAATTCAAGAAACAGCTTCAAGAGGATATTCAATCAATAACAGAAAAAGCATCCTCGATTGCCTCTTTAAAAAAAAATAATCAGGAAGAATGGGAGCAGATATTCTTAGATTGTGAAGACTTAACCATTAGGTATTCACATCTCAGGTCTTATGTAGGTTGTGTGGCTTCAGCAGACAGCAACAATGAAGATCATCTTAAAGAAGAGGCTGAAATGTCTGTATTAGGAGCTGAATTCTCAAAGTTGTCATCGGAGCTTCTAAACTCACTTAAGGAGGCTGACGATGAAGCATTTAAATCATTCACCCAAAAATCAGCTCTTGAAGAGGCATCTTACTACTTAAAGAGATCAAGAGAGGAAGCTCAGAAGAGAATGGATCAGGAGAATGAAATCCTTGCAGCAGACCTAGGGGTAGACGGTATTGGAGCATGGGGAAGGCTTTACGATACAATATCTAGCAAGCTTGAATTCGAAATGGAGTATCCTGATGGGAAAAAACTACGTCTTCCTATGTCACAAAGGCGATCTTTAATGGAAAAACCTGATAGGGATATTAGAAAAGCTGCATTTGAAGGGGGCAATGAAGCTTGGGAGAGTATAGAGGATGTTACCGCGTCAGCTCTAAACGCTATTGCAGGAACAAGGCTTACACTAAATAAACACAGAGGCATCAACCACTTTCTCGATGTAGCATTGTTTCAAGCTTCAATTAGCGAAAAAACCTTTGATGCAATGCTAGAGGCTATACATTCTGAAATTGAGGTCCCAAAAAATATTCTACGGCTCAAAGCTAAAACAATGGGCCGAGATAAAATTGCATGGTATGACCTTGGTGCCCCAATGGATTTGGAGTTTAAGAAAAAGCTTGACTGGCAAGAGGCGCAGAACCTTGTTCAAAACTCTTTTTCAGCGTCCTATACGAAACTAGGCAGCTTTGCAGAAAGCGCCTTTGAAAAAAAATGGGTCGACTGGGAACCAAGAGAAGGTAAACGACCCGGTGGGTTTTGCACTGGATCACTTTTAACAAAAGAATCCAGAATCTTTATGACTTATAATGAAACCATAGGCGACGTGCTAACCCTTGCTCATGAAGCCGGGCACGCCTTTCATAGTTATGTAATGAGAGACATCCGTCCTTATGCCCATTTCTATCCTATGACTCTTGCTGAAACAGCATCTACATTTGGAGAGATGATCCTTACAGAAGGAATTTTACATAACTCATCAATTAGTAACGATGAGAAAATTTTAATGTTGGATACCGAAATAAACCATGGAGCAATCTACTTAATGGACATACCTGTAAGATTTGAATTTGAGAAAGCGTTTTATGAAGAGAGGCAGAAGGGAGAAGTGAGCGTCAGCAGGTTAAAAGAACTAATGACCGAAACACAGCAAAGAATATTCGGAGATATCTTAGAGGAAGGAGGAGAAGATCCCTATTTCTGGGCTTCAAAACTTCATTTTTATATTACAGGAGTTACGTTCTACAACTTCCCATATACGTTTGGGTATTTATTGAGCCGTGGATTATTTGCGATGTTTAAAAAAGAGGGAGAAGACTTCTTACCCAAATATGAAGAATTCCTCAGATTAAGTGGGTCAGATACGGCAGAAAATGTAGCGAAAAGAAGTATTGGACATGATCTTGAGTCTCCTGAGTTCTGGGTGGAATCAATTCATACTTTAAAACAACCGCTTGAGCAACTCAAAAAATTATTGTGATTAAGACAGAGTGATGTAAAAGTCAGATTTATTTATTAAGTCCATTATACTCACAATTAATAGCGTTTATTATATTCTGGTGAGAGTTTTGGACAACCTTATGCATATCCCTTGTACCAACCCATACAGGATAGTTCCAGCTTCTCCAGGTAAAACCTAGTATTCCTATAACATCTGGCTCTGATAAGGCCCAATCTCGCCATCTGTAAGATAAGACTGTAAGGGGTTTTACATATTCGGGAGTACAATTCTGAACCCATCCTAATTTCGTATGTATATTATTACAAAATGCGTTTAAGATAAACACAACCTTACGTGAACCCAGGATGCTCTTGAAATTATTCCAACGCTCTTTCCAATCTTTAGTAGCATTAAGAGGATTTTCAGGATCATTGGGATCAAAGATCCCGTATTCAAAAATACCTATTACATCAACATTATCGGGTAAAGATTCTGGCAAAGGATTGGCTCCCGCCATTTGATCTTCATATGCAGTAAGATCATATGCTACAGCAAGAGGGATATTCACATCTAAACTCTTTATAAATTTAGCCACAGCCTCAATATCAGAAGTCGGAACACACAAATTGTTAACTTCATCCGAAATTCCCAACATCATTACATTTTCAAAATCTAAGTAATCCTTTTCTGAAATCAAAAAAGCAGAAAGCCTTTCCTTCCAATCTACTTTTAGACGCAAACTTTCAGGACCAGTTGCTTTCTCAGCATTGCCATAATCACTACAATTTCCTTCTTCTGGGGGGAGTTTATCAAAGATAAGCTCGCTGAGCATAATAACCGCTTTCGCCTCATTTTCATTTAAAGCCTGAGCGGTTTTTTTAAATTCCTTATAATCCTTACCGAAAACAATCCCTGCATTTGGTGTAAGTCCAAAATCAGCATAAATTTCATTGACCAAACTCACACTATTCGCCATATAACCGAAGAAGCATAATTCGGCATGTGCCGGGACGCTAATTACAAAAACAAATGGAAAAAAAAGGGTTAAAAGGCTTTTGAGAATATTCATTTTTTTATTTGAAGACCATAACTCAATGGAAAGAAAGTGCAATTAGAAAGGTATTTCCTGAGTTAAAAGATAAATCCAATATTAAAGCAGCCATTATTCCTAACATATAGAATATTGATGTTGCAAAAGCCTTTCCGTAGCCTGAATTAGTTACCGTACTCTTAATAATCACATATTCAAAGTATCCGCCAAAAATAATAGCTAATATAGCGAAATATGCTGATGCATAACCCAGAAACCAAAAAGATAAAGATAGTGGCAAAAGTGAAATTGAGTAAATTAATATCATTATATTGGTAAACTTAGTGCCCATAGCAACAGGCATTACTGGAACCCCAGCTTTCTTATAGTCTAATTTATACTTTTGAGCTAATGCCCAGAAATGGGGTGGTTGCCAGAGCATCATAAATGCAAATAGAATATACCCATCTAGACCTATATTTGGCTGTATAGCAGCATATCCAATCAATACTGGAAGAGCACCAGGTAAACCTCCTAAAATGGTTCCGTAGGGAGAACTACGTTTTAGATATAAAGTATATAAAAGCGTATAACTCAAAATAGCTGCGATAATTAGAAGTGCCGCAATATAATTTAAATAAGAGAGGGAGATGAATAGTGAAATAACAATAAATAAGCTTGCTATAAATATGGCTGTTCTTACACCCACAACTTCAAGCGCCTGCGCACGTTTACTCAACCTGTCCATCAGAACATCTAATTGTTTATCAAGAACATTGTTAAGGATAGCGGAACCAGCTGCACTTAATAATAAAGCAGCCATTGTCAGCAGAATAAGGCTTAGTGAGGGTAATCCCTTAGCGGCAACAACCATCCCGGCAAAACCAGTAAATGCAACACTTACTATAATTCCCGGTTTTGATAAAAGAACTGTAGATACTACTATATTTGAAGGTGCCTTTTCTACCTGTTCCATAACTTACTTTTCTGTATTAGTTAATAAATTGCCTGACAAATTATACACGACTTTGCTTCATTCCCTGAAACCAGGTATATAGAGCAATTGTTAATATTAGGAGTGCTATAAAAAAATGAAGAGCCGTAAAAGCGTAATTAAGTTGTGTGAGAACTACAGCAGCCCCAAGACCTATTTGTAATATAATGAGACCAACTAATATTAAAAGCTTATTTCTGTACTTACTTAGAACCATAGATGAATATGACGCAATCAGAAGTATCACAAATATAAGGGCGATTAAGTATGCAAGCCCTCTGTGCATGAAGTGATTTAAAACAATCCCTGAAATTTCAGGCGGAATCCAGTACCCTAAACACGTAGGAAAATCGGGGCACGCAAGACCTGAAGACGAGTGTCTGACATAAGCCCCTAAAACCGCTTGAACAAAAATTAATATGCTTAACAAAAAGAAAATACCCCTATACCCGGAAATGCTGAAGGTTGGTTTATTATTAATACCGTCATATGAAACCATATATACAACTAGGGCAAAAATGACTATTGCGTTAGCAAAATGAAAGGTTGTAAGATCGACAGGTAGTTCCATTAATACCACTATTCCACCAAGAACAATTTGGAGCACTAGCAAGACAACAACAAGTAACGGTATCATTTTGATAGCACCCAGATATGATTTAAATCTTTGGTAACATAGGATAAAGATAAATATGGAAGTTATGCCACCTATAACGCGGTGAATAAACTCTACATAAATATCCCATCTAAATGGAGGTATCACCTCACCATGACAAAGGGGCCAATCCGGACACGCAAGTCCTGCTTTGAGACCCGCAACCAAATTTCCCCAAACTAGTAGGATAAAAAGTAATACAAGGGCAATTTTACCTATCATGGAAGATTAACCAACTATAGAGGGAAAATCCTTGTAAAGGTATCCACGATAGTCATCCCTATTAATAGAAACAGGAGTCCGATTGGAAATAGGGCATATAGCCATGTAATAGGGTCTTCAAATTTAAGATGCATAAAGAATAGCGCCACAGCTCCTGCTTTGATAGATGCTACGACCATTGCAACTACAATATTTAATTGGCCAAAGTCGAAATAAGAAACATATACTGTCAAAAATGTAAGTACCATAAGAACTACCCACACTATGAAGTATGCTTTGTAGCTTGTTATATGTTTTTCTTCGCTATGTGTATGCTCACTCATTTTATTATGCCTCCCTTTATCCAACTAAATATAGTAATGGGAAAAGATATATCCAGACTAAATCCACTAAGTGCCAGTACAACCCGCCAATCTCTACGGGAGTGCTGTACTTTTCATTAAATTTACCCTTAAAGGTTAAAACCATTATTACACCAAGAACCGCAAGTCCTATAAAGACATGTAGCATATGAAGACCGGTCATCATGAAGTAAAGTGAGAAGAATATATTTGTGTCAGGATAAATGTGGTGTGCAAACTTAGCTCCGTACTCAAAATATTTAACAACTCCAAATCCCAGACCGCATATTATGGTAACCAGAATCATAATACCGGCAAGCATCTGTTTACCTCTTTGTATCGCGGTAACCCCAATGGCCATTGTTAAACTACTGAAAATTAATATACAGGTGTTCACTGCTCCCATCTCACGGTTAAGTTCTTGGTGGGATTCTAAAAACAGTTCCGGGTACTTAGCTCTGAATATTGCATATGCTGCAAAGAGACCACCAAAGAGCATTATTTCTGTTCCCAGGAAAAGCCACATACCGAGTTTAGAAATGCCGTACTCCTGCTCTGGGGTCAAATGAAGGCCGTGGTCTTCAGCGTGTTCCATATTTGCCTGTTCCATTTTAAGCATCCACCTCTTTCTTTTTACCGTAACCATAAGTCCAATCGGTTACGGTAGGAATTTCTTCAAAATTTAAAGTTGGTGGTGGTGAAGGTACCTGCCACTCAAGGGAAAGCGAACCATAAGGGTTTTGAGGCGCCTTTTCTGTACTATAAAGTCCTTTTATAAGATTGACTGTCATTATTAGAACTCCTAGTCCCAGGATCCAAGATCCGTAAGTTGATAAAGCCATAAGGGATTCAAACTCTTCAGGATATGTTGCGTATCTTCTCGGCATGCCCTGAATTCCAAGGAAAAACTGAGGGAAGAATGTAACGTTAAAACCAACAAAAATAAGGAACCAAGAAAGTTTTGCAACTGACTCATTAAACATTTTTCCAAACCATTTTGGATACCAGAAATGAAGTGCTCCGAAGAATCCCATCACTGTACCGCCAATCATTACATAGTGCATGTGAGCTACAACAAAATAGGTGTCGTGAAGATGAATATCCGCAGCGAGCGCACCTAAGAAAACTCCAGTAAGTCCTCCTATAGTAAATAAGAAAACAAACCCTAGTGCGTACAACATGGCTGAATGAAGTTCAATTGAGCCTTTATATAATGTAGCAATCCAGTTAAAAACCTTGATCGCTGTTGGAATTGCCACCAAGAATGTTAAGAATGAGAAAATTGTAGCAGCAACCTCTGAGATACCGCTTGTAAACATATGATGGGCCCACACCAAGAAACTGATAAACGCGATACCTAAACTTGAATAAGCAATAGCTTTATAACCAAAAATAGGTTTACGGGAAAATACTGGAATTATTTCTGATATCACTCCCATAGCTGGAATAATCATAATATAAACAGCAGGGTGTGAATAAAACCAGAAGAAGTTCTGAAACAATACCGGGTCTCCGCCTTTAGCTGGATCAAAGAACCCTACTCCAAGACTTCTCTCTGCAATTAGCATAAGAAGTGTTATACCAACTACAGGAGTAGCTAAAAGCTGAAGTACTGCGGTTGCGTAAGACGCCCAGATAAATAGAGGCAGGCGGTGCCAGGTCATACCAGGGGCCCTCATTTTATGGATAGTAACAATAAAGTTCATTCCTGTTAGAATTGAGGAGAATCCCAATACAAATACCCCAAATGTAATCATAACTACATCAGTATCAGTAGTTGCACTATATGGAGTATAGAATGTCCATCCTGTGTCAGCTGGCGATAGGAGTGCATATAGAGTAATGATTGTTCCCACTAAGTATATCCAATAACTAGCTAAATTAAGCTTGGGGAACGCTACGTCAGGGGCGCCAATCATAAGAGGTATGAGGAAATTTCCAAAACTTGCCGCCAGTCCCGGAACAATAAAGAAAAATACCATTAACGAACCATGTAATGTGAATAGTACATTATATGTATGCGGACTCACAAAATCAGACATTGGAGTCATTAATTCAAACCTCATTAACAGTGCAAGGATGCCTGCTATTAAAAAGAACAATGATATTGAAATCAGGTATAAAATCCCTATCCGTTTATGATCCGTTGTTAAAAACCATGATAAAAACCCTTTTTGCTCTAAGAACGGAACATATACATTGTTGGCAATTGTATGATTTGCCATTGGTATTCCTCCTAAATTAAAAAACCTTATTTTAACGTCTTGATATATGCAATAACTGCTGTAACTTCATCGTCGCTTAGTATACCTTTAAACGATGGCATTACAGGTTGAAATCCTTCAACTATTTCTTCTTGAGGTTCCAGAATTGATTTCATAATATAATTTTCATCAGCTGTATAACTAGAACCATCTTCGAATACCCCGGTTTTGCCGTAAAGTCCTTTAAAAGAAGGTCCTATGACAACGCTACCGTCAATACTGTGGCAAGCGTTACAACCCTTTTCTTTGTAAATCTTAGCTCCCAACTCGGCAGGCGGAAGTGAGGCAACATTGGCGCCTTCATCAACACCAATACCCTTTTCCCAGATATCATAAGCTTCTGGACTAAGCACAATCACTTTAGCTAACATTTGAGAATGACCAGTGCCACAATATTCAGCGCAGAATAAATCATAAGTACCTACTTTAGTTGGTGTAAACCAAAGCTGTGTATATCTACCTGGCAGGATATCCTGTTTTACTCTAAACTGTGGAATGAAGAAACTGTGTAAAACGTCATCAGCTCTCATTATCATTCTTACAGGTCTGTTTTGTCTTACATATAGTTCATTTAGTGTCTTCTTGCCATTGTAATAATCAAATGTCCATAACCACTGCTTACCAGTAACGGTAATATCTACAGCGTCTTTGGGGGGAGTTCTCATTTCTTTATATACTACAAATCCATACACAAAAAGGAGTATTAATAAGATAGAGGGGATTACAGTCCAAATTATTTCTAAAGGTTCACTACCGGTGATATAAGGTGTTTCTTCGTCATCTCTTCTTCTTCTGTATTTAACTGCAAAATAAATTAGAACTGCAGAAATCAGAACAAAGAAGAAGATAGATATTAGAGTTATTACTAAAATAACTCCATCTACTTTGCCTGCAAGATTTGATGCCGCCTCTGGAATCCAAGTCATCTGTTATCTTTTAAACCTCCATCTCTATTCATCAGGTTCTATTTTCTCTTTTCTCCAAAAGTATGTTAACCCAACACACAGGGTTAACAATGTAACTACTCCACCAGCTTTAACAATATTTAAAGCTTTAAGTGCGTATTTTTTCCCAACCGGGTCAAACCCATAGCAAAATAACAACACTTTATTTAAGAGAGTAGAATCTCCAATCTCTCCCTTAGAAGCCTCTAATAATGAAAACCTGAAATCATTAGGAATGTGCTGTATACCGTATAGGTACCTGGAAATCCTCCCTTCAGGTGTAAGCACTATTAATGCTGCTGGATGAGCGAATTCATCACCATCAATTTTGTATTTAAAACCTACTGATTGAGTTAATTTTTCTATATTTTCTTCATCAGCTGTAAAAAACGGCCAGCTGTCTTCACTCTGTTTCCCCGTCTTAACACTGCTACGATATTTAAGCGCTTTACTAGCAGCTAACTCAGTGGAATCTTCGGGATCGAAACTTACGGTAAGCACTTTATAATCTTTCCCAATATTTAAGGAATCAGTTTCATTAATAACTTGAAGTAGTCCATCTGTTGCGAAGTTGCAGAGCTTTGGGCAGCTATAATAAACCAGGTTTAAAACAGTAGGAGTATTTGTGGACAATAAATCTTTAAATAGAGCCGGGTTATTGTTCTCATCGATAATGGTGATGTCTTCTGGTAGGGTATCTCCTAACTTTTCATCGATACCAATATCTTTCACATCTCTTGCATCGCTAATAGCGAGAACGAACTCTGATGAAAAGAGTGTGAAAACAAGAACAATAGAAGCTATTAATTTCAATTTATGCATGTTGATAATTCAGAACAACGTCAGACAAATTAAATTATTTTCTCTAGTCACCCCAACGCATAAAACCTTTAGCCGCTACAAACAATAAATTTCCTATTTTAATTCATATAATGTGGGGTGAGTAAAAGTTATAATACACTAATAATTGCGGGTTACTAAATCTCAAACAATTAACCCCTAATAACCTCAAAACGTGGATGATTCTAGCTGATTCCTGTCTCCTGTCAAGTATCATAGCCATGGTTAAAACTAAGGCAATTTGGAAATCCGCAATATTGAATTTAGAATACTACAAGATGGGATCAATTATTGACATCGAAGGTATAAAAGTAGGTCACTCTTCAGATTTTGAAGCAATTACCGGTTGCAGTGTGCTGCTATTTGAAAATCCGGTTATAGCCGCAGTAGATCTTAGGGGTGGAGGAACCAGCACCAGACAAATTGACTCGCTTCTCTCCCATAATACATTTGGAAAGATTCATGCAATTCTTTTAACAGGTGGTAGTGGATATGGGCTTGATGCATCGAGCGGCGTAGTAAGGTATTTGGAAGAAAGAAACATAGGGCTTGAGGTAGGTCACGGCTTGGTAGTACCTTCGGTCCCTACAGCAGTAATTTTTGATCTAGGAATCGGGGATGGTCAAATCAGACCTGATGCTAAAATGGGATATGAAGCTTGTCTTTCAGCTCGCTCGTCTCAAGTGGAAGAAGGATCGATTGGGGTCGGCACAGGGGCAACTATAGGGAAATTAATGGGCTTAAGACAAGCTACAAAAGGAGGTATCGGCACAGAGAGCTATAAATTAAAAAGTGGGGTCACTGTAGCAGTATTGGTAGTAGTAAATGCTTTTGGTGATATAGTTTCATCTGAGAATGGAGAGATAATAGCGGGAGTAAGGGATAGTGAAAATGGAAAAGAATTTCCCGGGACAGTTAATTTATTTAAACAAGGAATAATAAGAAGAGCTGACACATATCAAAACACCACTCTAGCAGTAGTGGCTACCGATGCTAATTTTTCAAAATCTGAACTGCTTAGGATCTCAAATATTGCCCAAACCGGACTTGCAAAAGTGATATCCCCTGTCCATACAGTTCAAGACGGAGACATGGTAATATCGGTTTCCTCAGGAGAAAGAGAAGATGATGTTAATTTAGTTGGTATCATTGCCGCCGATCTCACTCAAAAAGCAATAATTAGAGCAGTTGAACAGTCTAGTAGCTTAGGCGGAGTTCCATGTTCACAGGAGATCAAGATAAATAAGGCTAACCAAGATCAATAGCTTCACCTGACATTGAGAACTTTCTCATTCTAATTCCTAGCACGATCCCTATACCAATCATAGCCGTAAGTGTTGAAGACCCACCGTAGCTAAAAATTAAGAGTGGAACTCCTGTTACAGGAAGAAGTCCTATTACCATACCCACGTTAACTACGACGTGCCAAAAGAACATTGCAGCTATGCCGAAACAGACAAGCATTGAGAACTTTTCCTTCGCTCGGCTTGAGGTGTCAAGCATCCAGAGAATGATCGTAAAGTACAGAAGCAGGACAAATATACTGCCCAAGAACCCCCACTCTTCGGCCAAAACCGAAAAAGCAAAGTCAGTCTGCTGAGCAGGAATAAAACGAAGTTGGGTCTGCGAGCCTGATCTCAGCCCTTTGCCAGTTACTCCTCCTGAGCCAATAGCTATTTGAGATTGAATTGAATTATATCCCGCATTCAGTGGATCACTTGAAGGATTAATAAACGTTCTTATTCTATCTTTTTGATAAGGTTTGAGCGTATAGTGCCAGGAATAAAAAGATACTCCTAGAATTACTATTAGAATGAAAGCAACCGACCACTTTTTCACCCCCATAAATAGAACCATACTTCCTGAAACCAACAGCATTGTTAATGCCGTGCCCAGGTCAGGCTGCAAGAGAATTAAAACAAATGGTATTGCAATTAATATTATCGGTTTTATCAGATCTAAAAACCCATAAGGAGTAGCTTGATAATCATTATCGTAGAATCTGGCTAGAACTAGAATTACGGCAATCTTTACCAGCTCAGAAGGTTGTATTGTAGCGATTGATGCAATGTCAATCCAACTTCTTGAACCTGAAACTTCTTTACCAAATACCAGAACGTATAATAAGAGCAATAACGAGAAAACATATATATAAATCGAATATTGCTTAAGGAATCTATAATTCAGGAAAGACACCAACGCTAGAGTAATAATCCCAACACCAATCCAAATAAACTGTTTCTTAAAAGAAATAAGCCCTGTTTCATATGAGGCGCTATATAGGTTCAAAAGAGATATGGCACAAAAAGCGAGAGTCATTAAGAAAAGAGACCAACCAAAATTTTTAAGTAGCCTTCTATCAAACATTATCATCGGCTTCTCTCTCTTCTTTGAGCTTTTTATAAACTTCAAGAATCTTCTTTGCAATTGGCGCCGCTACAGCGCCACCTTTTCCGCCATGTTCTATCAAAACCGTTACCGCTATTTCGGGGGATTCTGCTGGAGCATAAGAAGTAAACCAGGCATGGTCCCTGTGTTTTCTTTTTTCACTTTGCGAATCAAGAGAAACCACTTGTGCAGTCCCGGTCTTTCCGGCAACCATCATATCCTGCAATCTTGCCGAGCGTCCAGTCCCCCCCGGATCATTCACGACACCCACCATAGCATCTTTTACCAAATCAAGCATTTGCTTTTGAACTGGAATATTGCTGGTTACCGTTGGTGTATGATTGAATTTCTCCTCTCCACCATAAGACACTATCTCTTTAATAATAGAGGGTTTTAACAATTTCCCATCGTTTGCAACGGCGGCCGTCATCATTGCTACCTGAAGTGGCGTTACACTTACATACCCCTGCCCTATAGAAGAAAGAATTGTTTCACCCTTATACCAGGACTTATTAAAACGTTTCTTTTTCCACTCACGGCTCGGAGCCACTCCTGCTCTCTCTTCAATGCCTAGATCTGTTTTAGACCCGTATCCAAAAGCAGTCATATATTTATTCAGATTATTGATTCCCATCATTTCTGCAATCTTGTAAAAATAGACATCGCAGGACTTAACAATTGCGCTTCTAAGATTAACTCTCCCGTGCCCTCCCCTTTTCCAACATCTAAAGGTACTGCTTCCAGACTTATAATATCCTGGGCAATACACATGTTCTTCTTCATTAATAAACCCTTCATTCAGGGCTGCAACGCTAGGCACCATTTTAAAAACAGACCCCGGAGCATAAAGCCCTTGAGTAGCTCTATTTAGCAGCGGTGAGGATTTGTCATTTACAAGATTTGCCCAGGTCTTAGAATCTATTCCCTTAATGAAATCCGCTGGGTCAAAGGAGGGTTTACTGGCAAGCGCCAGAACCTGGCCGCTATTTACATCAACGACTACTATAGCACCTGATTCTTCCCCCAAGACTTCCTCTGCCGCTTGCTGAAGTGAGATATCTATTGTTAGACGAACATCGTTGCCAGGCATGCTTTTTTTATTGTGGAGGTCGGCTAAAAACAAATTAGACTCAACTTCTCTTCCTAAGGCATCCGTTACTTTTTGTTTGTAGCCATGATCTCCCCTTAAAGAGCTCTCCCAGCCTTTTTCAACACCAGTTTTTCCAACTAAATCGGTATTATTTATGTTGGGGTTATTTTGTAATTCTGCATCGTTTACCTTTCCTATATAACCCAGAAATGATGCGCCTAAAACCCCATGCGGATACTGCCTAAGATTATTGATTTCGATTATGACACCCAGAAGCGAGCTTCTGCGTGCTTCTATGTAAGCAAGTTGGTCGCGGTTTATATCCTTGGTAATTAAGACGGGCTTAAAACTTTTTTTGCTTAATGCGGATTTTATATCTTTCTCAATCTGGTTGGAATCGAGGTTTAACACTTGAGAAAGCGAGCTGCTCAAATAGGGGATATCTTTGACATCCTTAGGTATGACATAAATATCAAAAGATGTCCTGTTTATAACTAATTCCTTTCCATACCTGTCGAGTATTCTACCCCTTGGGGCAGGAATCCTTTCAACCCGGATATGGTTTTCCATAGAGAATTTTGCAAACTCATCCCCTTTAAGTACTTGTAAGTACCAAAGTCTTGACCCTAGAACCAAGAAAGCCAGTCCTAGTATCACCGTGACTATAAGGAGTCTATTTCTGAAATCTTGCATTTATCCTATGTATCATCCAAAAAATTGGTACACCAACCAACGCATTAACTATACCTTGTATTAAGATTGACTGTGCTGTTATATCAGCGCTATCACCTTTCTTTATTTTAATGATAGTTAGAATAAAAATCCATGTAAAAATCGTTGCGAGGAAAATAACTAATCCTTGAACTAAGGCTTTTCTCAGATAAACATGGTTTGATCCGCTCCGAACTAAGAGATATGCACTTAAACGCGATATGGCAAAAGTTCCGGGCAGATTACCCGAAAGCACATCCATCATGTATCCATTACCAAGAGCTAAAAAGAAACCGCCTCTTATCTCTGAAAATATTGCTAGGAAAACTATCAGTATTAGATTTAGATCGGGGTAGTAAGAGCCAAGGTTATGAGGAGATAGAAGTGTAGTTTGTATAGTAATGAATATTACTGATAATAGCACTAAGAATATTATTGATAGGTACTTATTCATTTAATACAATATTATTAGATTTGAGGATTATAACAACTTCTTCAAGTGATTCTAAATCAACAAAAGGTGAGACCTCAGCACTTAAAAAACTCCCTTTAGTTTCAATATTAGTTACTGTTCCCACAATGACACCCTTTGGGAAAAAACCCTCTTTCCCTGATGAAATAATCTTATCTCCAACACTAATGTCTGAGTTTTGCTCTATATATTCCATCGTACATCCCCCACCCGCACCTTTTACTATTCCTCTAACCCTGGTCCTGTGAACAAATGCATCTATTGCGCTTACTGGATCTGTTATTAAAAGTATTTCTGAGCTTTTATTACCAACTGTGAGGACCTTGCCTACAATACCTTCTGAAGATGCCACAGGCATCCCTTGGGATATTCCATCACGACTGCCCCTGTCAACTATCACAACTTCAGAGCGTAGTAGCGAGGGACTACCACCAATAACATTGGCAGAGACTATCGGATAAGAAGGTATTTCCTTAAAATCTAAAAGTTTCTTAAAACGCTGGTTCTGAATTCCAGCTTCCGCTAACTCAAACTTTTCTACCCTAAGTTTTTTAATATCTTCTTTTAGCATAATATTTTCTTGTCTAACATTTACAAGATCCATATAATCTCGCCATACATTTGTTACTTTATTTGAAACGGTGTATATAAGTTTTTGTGGATAGTAAGTAACTGTAAGTACAATTCTGGATATGAAATTTTGACTACTTTTCTCTCTAAAATTGAGTGAATAAAGTTGTAGAGACACAAAAAAGAGAACTATCGTTATTAGAACTGCTCTATTTTTTAAGAACTTCATTGACGCATTTTGAATTACATATAATTAATTGTGAATGACATATGACTTATTTGATATAGAGATTGAAGTCTTTATGACAATTACATGCTAACTTCTCTTAGGAGATCAAGTTCATCAAGAGCTTTTCCTGAGCCATAAACTACGCAAGTTAGAGGATCGTCAGCTTTTTCGACCGGAAGGCCGGTTTCCTCCATAATGAGTTCATCCAGGTTGCCCAATAATGCTCCTCCACCCGTAAGCACTATGCCATTATCCACAATATCGGCAGCTAGCTCAGGTGGTGTTCTTTCCAGAGTCTGTTTAATGGCCTCTATGATTAAGCTAACAGGCTCTGTCAGGGCTTCCCTGACTTCTTCAGATGTAATTTCAATAGTTCTAGGAATTCCCGCTCTTAGATCACGGCCCTTCACATTCATTGAACCAATGTCTCCATTGCCAAGTACTTTGCCAAGCTTCTTTTTAACATCCTCTGCGGTTCTTTCACCAATTAACATATTATAGTTTCTTTTCACATATTGAAGTATGGCTTCGTCAAGCTTGTCTCCACCAACTTTAATAGACTTACTGACAACGATTCCCGCAAGGGATATCACGGCAACACCAGTTGTTCCACCACCTATATCTACAACCATATTTCCAGCAGGCTCAGTTACAGGCATTCCAGCACCAATTGCGGCGGACATTGTTTCCTCTATTAGGTAAACCTCTCTGGCTCCAGCAGCTTCGGCTGATTCTTTTACTGCTCTTTTTTCTACCTCAGTAATTCCTATTGGAACAGATACAATGATTCTTGGTCTAACAAAACTTTTTCTATTATTATGGGTTTTACGTATGAAGTATTCCAACATCTTTTGAGCTACATCAAAATCAGCAATAACTCCGTCTCTTAAGGGTCTTATAGCTTTAATGGAACCGGGGGTTCTACCGACCATGTTCTTTGCTTCAGTCCCTACCGCCAAAATCTTTTTAGTGCCCCTCATGTCCTCCTGAACTGCGACAACAGAAGGTTCGTTTGCAACAATGCCTTTACCTCTTACGTATACAAGCGTATTAGCAGTTCCCAAATCAACAGCGAGGTCATTTGAAAACCATCCTAGGATCGCATCCAATATCATTTAAACACCCTCCTACCCAAAATATGCCAAAAACAGCATATGTCGGCGTAGATATTATAATAATCTATAAATATTTGATTCCCAACCAAAATTTACTATATCGCTAAAATAGCGTTACCCAGACTTGATACTATAATTGAGAGGAAAATAAAATCAAGCATTTATGTAGTATTTTCAGCTAGTAGCAGAGTTTTGCTCTAATTTAAATGAACCTTCATAAAGTGGCACCTTAGCTATTTCTGCTTGTATATCTGAGCTTTCAGAGCGCTTTATTGATAACATAGTGCCAGAATCCTTAAGTTCCCTTCTTACATATCCAAGACAAATAGGTTGTTTTAACTTAGGTGAGTAAGTAGAGCTCGTCACTCGCCCAACTTTTTTGTCATCGTTAAAGATCTCATCTCCTGGATTAGGAATTTTATCTCCGTCACACTTAAATGCGACCAGGTGCCAATTAACATGGCCCCTCCACTTAATTCTTGCAACCACTTCCTGACCAACGTAGCAACCTTTCTCAAAATCAAGAGCGGTCCAAAGGCCAGCTTCTATCGGGATATTATTCTCATCCATGTCCACATTGTAGCTAGGTATCCCGGCTTCAATCCTGAGAGTGTTAAAGGCATCATACCCAACAGGTTTTATATTTAACTCTTCACCTTTATTTATAAGCTCTGTCCATAAAGGCCGAAGACTTTCGTTATCTATATAGAGATCAAATCCTTCCTCCCCTGTACGGTTTAAAAGCACGACGGTGATTTCTGAGCCTTGGAAGTCGCTCTTAAAAGAATCATATTCTTGCATCTCAGAAATTTTTTCATCTAACAATTTTTCTAATAATTTTTTTGAATTCGGACCTTGGAGGGAGATTAATCCAACTGTATCAGTAACATCTTCAATGTTGGCTTTATAAGACAGTCTGAATTTTGTTAGTAATTCTGAAACTTTGTGATTTAACTCAGGCTCAAGATCTAAAAAAACAGACTCAGTCTGCTTATAAACTTTCATGTCAGAAATCATTCTTCCCTTTACTGTGAGGATTGTTGCATACATTCCTTTCCCTTCCTGTAATTTCATTACATCGTTAGACAACATTCCTTGAAGGAATTTAAGATGGTCTTTGCCGCTTAATCTAAGTTTCCCTCTTGATGAGAGATCTATAATTCCTACATTATTTCTAACCGATTCATATTCAGAAAGTTTGTCTCCATAGTCTCTAGGAACTGTCCATCCTGAGGAATCTTCAAAGCTAGCTCCCAATGATTGGTGAACTTCGTGTAAAGGCAATTTCTTCATTCATAATGCTCCTATATATTATGAGTTAAGTATAACTATTAAAGAGGCCCCTAACCAGCATAGCGACACTGAGTGATTGGGGTTTGAATCTTTATCGGTTATTTTGATATCTAAACCTAGTTACAGAAGTAAAACAAGTACACAGCTTGAAAAAGTTTGTCTGAAATGTAGTATAAATCGGATTAATTCATAAAGGAAAAAACATGACTAATTTATCAGAACTAAAAGGAAGACATAAGGTAGTGATTATGGGCTCAGGACCTGCCGGGCTTACGGCAGCGCTTTATACCGCTAGAGCTAACCTTGAACCGATTGTGTTTGAGGGACTAGAGGCAGGGGGTCAGCTAACATTAACAACAGATGTTGAGAACTTTCCGGGATTCCCTGACGGAATTATGGGCCCGGACTTGATGAACGCCATGCGCCAGCAAGCAGTCAGGTTCGGCGCAAAATCGGTAATGGCGGAAATTACAGCTGTCGATTTTTCTTCAAGACCATTCAAAATTACTGCAGGTGATACTGTGCTTGAAGCAGATACCTTCATTATTTCTTCAGGGGCATCTGCAAGAATGCTCGGGCTTGAATCAGAAAAAGAACTATTGGGTTACGGAGTGTCTACTTGCGCCACATGTGACGGGTTCTTCTTTAAAGATAAAGAGCTTCTAGTTGTAGGAGGAGGAGACAGCGCAGTTGAAGAAGCTACATTCCTCACAAAATTTGCCAGCAAGGTAAGTATCGTTCACAGAAGAGACCAGTTAAGGGCATCCAAGATTGTACAAGACCGCGCGTTTAAGAATGAAAAGATGGATTTTATCTGGGATTCAGAAGTAGTTGAAATTCTTGGGAGCAAGGATGGCGGAGTAACAGGAGCCAGGCTCAAGAATACTAAAACCGGAGAAGAAACAGTCAAAGAGGCCCAAGGTGTCTTTGTAGCCATAGGCCACAACCCGAATACTGGACTTTTTAAAGGGCAGTTAGAAATGGACGAAGTTGGTTACTTAATAACTAAGAGCGGCTCTACTGAAACTAATGTGCCCGGAGTGTTTGCTGCAGGTGACGTACAGGACAACATATACCGCCAAGCCATTACAGCTGCTGGAAGCGGTTGCATGTCTGCAATAGATGCGGAAAAGTTCCTTGAAGCACAAGAGGATTAGACCGAAATCATATAGTCCGAATATGTAATGAACAAATCTGCAGACGAGAATTCAAATAACGAATCATCTTTGGCAACAAACAGGAGTAGTTCAGAATTATTAATAATAATCTCGGGAATACTCCTTCTAATTTGTTTTAGTTTTGTTGCATATATCTCTCCCGAATTTGCAGCAAACATTCCAGAACTTGAGAAACCTGTTTTACTTCTTGTAGGTGTTCTAATTTTTTCAGCTGTAGTTTATTTATTCACAGTCTACAAAACTCCGAAAGCTAATTTTAGAAAGAATCAGCTCCTGTGGGTAATTGCAATTGGCATCATATTGAGAGTATTGATGCTATTCACAGCTCCTATACTTGAAGATGATTATTTTAGGTATTTATGGGATGGAGCTGTCACTGGAAATGGCGTTAACCCATACACATACTCTCCAGAACAAGTGCTTAGCGGAGAAGATGTGCCGGTAGAGCTAATGGAGCTAGCAGAAGAATCTCGTGATATTATTCACAATATCAATCATCCCTCTGTAAGAACAATTTATCCCCCAATTGCGCAGGCATTCTTTGCACTATCCTACTGGGTTGATTCATGGAGTTTAATAACCTGGAAGATAATATTAATAGTAATGGATCTAGCTACACTATCGCTCATTTTTAATGCGCTAGGAATTCTAAAATTGCCTAGTTCCTTTATTTTGATCTACTGGTGGAATCCGCTTTTGTTAAAGGAGATATTTAACTCAGGGCACCTTGACGTTCTAGTCTTTCCTTTTGTTTTAAGCTCTTTGATATTGGCTTCACAAAATAAATATTTAAGGTCTACGTTTAGTCTGATTATTGGATTGGGAATAAAGCTTTGGCCAGCTTTTCTATTGCCTGTAATAATCCGACCGATATTATCCAAACCTAAACAGCTATTTTCAGTTTTGGTTTTAGGGGCTGTCTCAATAGGGATCTTATTTTTGCCGATCTATTTATCAGGCTTAGATGGTAGCTCCGGATTAATAGCTTATGGGCAGAGTTGGCAGAACAACGACTCTATATTCAGGATATTAATTTATATCTCAGAGCTGGGATTGGATTTATTAGGATATGAAACGTTTCACAA
This sequence comes from Thermodesulfobacteriota bacterium, assembly GCA_021604765.1. Taxonomy (GTDB): domain Bacteria; phylum Desulfobacterota_D; class UBA1144; order Nemesobacterales; family UBA2774; genus CR02bin9. Next base: position 494 of record BQJP01000018.1, on the reverse strand, counting down.
ATATAGTGTTGCAAGATATTTGGTAATAGCTCTTATTGCGCTCTGGATTTTGTTTATAACATTTGGAAAAAGCTTCAAGAGCCAGGATTTATTTTCTAAAAGTTTATACATAGTTGCTTTCGCTTTCCTAGTAAGCCCAACTCAGTTCCCATGGTACTACACTTGGTTAATTCCGCTTCTCGCAATTAAGCCTAGATTTTCTCTTCTTTTATTAACAGCTCTTTTGCCGCTTTATTACTTGAGATATTATTTTGAGCCCAGAGATCAACTGGAGATATTTACTAATCTAATTATATGGATCGAGTTCGTCCCTGTTTGGGTTCTTTTACTTTTGGAATGGAAAAAGGGGTATAACCTCAAGATTAATTCTTATTAATCTTGTCGAGCAATTCAGGTAACACTTTTTTAGCGGCCTCTCTACCAATTTCTACAATTGATTTGCCGTTATGAAAATCCATAACTTTGATGTGTGATAATGGAGGGCTGATAACTAG
>BQJP01000017.1 GCA_021604765.1 Thermodesulfobacteriota bacterium | reverse complement strand
AAAATAGCATTTTCCATGGTCTTATAGTCCTTGTGCTGCAAGTATTTCCCTGCTTTTTTTAAATTCTTCATAAGAATTATCAGACTCTTCCTGTTCCCAAACCTCTTTGGACCAAATTTCAACTTTAGTCAGCATACCTATTAAAATTACCTCTTTGTCGATTCGTGCATGATTTCTTAAAGATTGCGGGATAAGAATTCTTCCCTGTCCATCCATAGGACAATCAACAGCCCCACCCATCAAGTATCGCAAAAAAGATATAACTTCCTGTTTGAACTGAGGAAGTTCAGATACTTTTCTTTCAATTTCATTCCATTCCCTAAGTGGATAAGCGGCTAAACACTTATCAAAATTAGTGACAATGAGGATCTCACCGCCGTACTTCTCCCTACACACCTCTCTAAATTTTGAAGGTATGCTTATCCTCCCTTTGTCGGTCATTGTGTGTTCGTATCTTCCACGAAACATGCTGCGCCCTCTTGTGCCACTTTATGCCACTTTGAACCACTATATAAAATTGTATTAAGTTTGTCAAGTAAGGTTTTGTCATTTATCAATTTTTTGGTAAATAGCACAGGGCAAAATAGCACACTTTTTAGTGTGTAAAATAATGATATATACACAGTAAATAAAGGGGACAGTTTTATAGGGTGATTTCCACACTACTTTAATAACGTATTCTATTATGTTGATATTAAACAATATTCTGGCAATTTCAGACTCAGATTAGATTATGCTAAATACCAATTTATGCCACTTCAATAAAACCGGAAGCGCTAAATAAGGCCTGATATTTAACAAGATCAGAAGAACTTTCGGACAAAAACGGCAAATTAAGATATAATCTTCTTAATTTTTCTAACCGAACCCAAATGCCGAACATATACATAAAGCTTAAAAACATATCTGAAACTGTTTATTTTCAATCCATAATGGGAACTTACTCTCATATAGCCTGGGTTAGAACCCAGGACCCTGCTAAGGGAATTATGCAAATAACACCCACTGAGGATCAAGTGGAGCAAGTAAAAGAAATTTTAGAGTATTTGAAAAAAGAGATTGAGTTTGAAGATGTAGACTTGTTGTAACTTTGAATTTAAGCTGAAATCAAATGAAGCAACACGAACAAATAACACGTTCTGCTGGTATGGTAGGCTCACTAACTTTCCTAAGCCGTATAGCAGGCTATGCAAGAGACGTAGTTATAGCATATTTCTTTGGTGCAACTGCTACAACTGATGCTTTTTGGGTTGCATTCAGAATTCCTAATCTCCTTAGAAGACTCTTTGCGGAAGGCTCTCTTACTATTTCATTCATACCTGTTTTCACCCAGTATCTGGAAACAAAGAGCAAGGAAGAGGCTAAGAAAGTTGCAGATGCAGTATTTACCATTTTGGTTTTTCTCCTAATTCTAATTTCAATCGGCGGAATTCTATTATCGCCTTATATTATCAAGCTCTTCGCAGCAGGGTTTGATGAAAGTACATTTGACCTAGCTGTTTCTTTAAACCGAATAATGTTTCCATACATACTTTTTATTTCTCTTACTGCTCTATCAATGGGGGTACTAAATTCCCTAAGACACTTTTTTGCTCCGGCCATTTCACCCGTAATTTTAAATATCTGTATCATTGCAGCAGTTTTAATTCTCTACAAGTACTTCAACATACCTATCTACGCTGCAGCGGTTGGTGTACTAGCTGGTGGGGTTCTGCAATTAGTTTTTCAATTACCATTTTTATACGGACGAGGATTCTTATTTAGCCTTCGCAAGCAAGTCCGTCATCCGGCTGTAAAGAAAATCGGGCTTCTTATCATTCCACAGTTGTTTGGTGTTGCTGTTTATAATTTAAATATCCTAGTTAACACTCAGTACGCCTCTTTCATGACTGAAGGAACAATTTCTTATTTATATTTTGCTGAGAGGCTGATTGAATTTCCACTGGGAATTATTGCAGTTTCGATCGCAACGGTCCTTTTGCCAAGCCTTTCAAGCCATGTAGCAAAAAAAGAGTTTGATAAATTTAAAGAGACATATTCTTTCACTCTAAGACTTATGTTTTTTATATTAATACCTGCTCTAGTGGGCCTTATTGTGCTCAGGGTTCCAATTTGCAATCTGCTTTATCAAAGAGGGGAGTTTGATTATGCGGCTACTATTTTCACATCTCAAGCACTCTTAGGATATGCAGTGGGGTTATGGGCGGTTGGAGGAATCAGGATTACCGCTCCTGCGTTTTATTCTATGCAGGACACAAAAACCCCTGTCATTATTGCTTTTATAGCGTTTATAGCAAATGCCATATTAGGATATATTTTGGGATTTACATTCGGCTATAAACACACGGGACTAGCACTGGCAAGCTCGATCTCATCCATTATCAATTTTCTTCTGTTGTTTTATTTAATTGAAAGAAGAGTCGGAAACATAAACATAAAATCCATAGTAACTCTGCTTGTGAAATTAGTAATTATTTCCGGTGTGATGGGGGTATTAGTTTGGAGAGTATCCAAATTAGCCCTATGGTCAGAGTCCGCATTTGCGATTGAAAAAGTTGGCGTACTGGCGGCCTCAGTTGTAATAGCTGTAGTAGTATATTTCTTGCTCGCCAAACTTCTGAAAATTGAAGAAGCCGATTTTCTAGTCGATATGATTAAAAAACGGTTCTAGAAAACGAAAGAAGAAGAGAGATGGATCATATAAAATCAGAGGGAATTATCCACCCTCTTCAAGAGTAATAGGTCTATCTGTTTGCGCAGAATCCGAAGTTAACAGCACCTCCTGGCTGAACAGTGTTGTTCCACGAAACTCCTTCTGCCCTCACAGTGTTTCCAACCTGCTCATATATTGCGTTCCATAAATTTCTGATTGAGCCTTCAATTGGAAATGAAACCGTCCAATCAACTGAAGATGAAGTAGTGTTTACAACATCGACCTGAGCGCAGTATCCTGCTCCCCAGTCATCATTGATTGTCACGTTGGTTTCCACATCCCCTCCTGTAGGCTGATTAAATTCATCATCGTCGTTAACACTATTGCATCCCGGATCATCAGGGAAGTCGGTTAACCCGTCTCCGTCATTATCGAGCCCGTCTGAGCATGCAAAACTAGGCGGAGGAGTTGGCTCGGGTGTTGGAACAGGTGTAGGCTGCGGGGTTGGCACAGGAGTTGGAGCCGGCGTGGGTGCTGGAGTTGGGGCAGGAGTAGGTTGAGGTGTAGGAACGGGTGTTGGTGGCGGCGGAGTTGGCTGAGCTCCTCTTTCTGCACAGAAACCAAATTCAACTGATTGTCCCGGGTTCACAATATTATTCCAAGACACGCCTTCTGCTGTAACCTCACTGCCATTCTGGCTGTAAGTAGCGCTCCATAGCTCCCGAACAGTTCCTTCTATTGAAAATGTAACAGTCCAGTCACTAGAAGATGGCGAATTATTTGTAACAGTAACATCCGCGCAATATCCGGTGCCCCAGTCATTGTTAATATTTACATCAGCAGAAACATCGTCCCCACCTGAAGTATCGTTAAATTCATTTCTATCATCTGCATTCTCACAACCAGGATCTTCAGGAAAATCAATCAAGCCATCGTCGTCGTTATCTATCCCGTCAGAACAATCAGGAGTTGGGGGAGGATTTGTAGACCCATCCATCAACTGACCCAGTAAGGTTATTTTATCCTCCCAAACGTCCTGCCAATTGTCCTGCAAAATCCCTCCGGTATCGCCGCTGTTCGGATTCCATGACCAATAAAAGAAATCGGTCATGCCCTTCTCGTCCATATAATTAATTATTGCATCTTGCCATGCCCTGTCATTAGGATCGCCCCCGTTTCCATATCTGCCCCCGAACTCTCCGATAATTACGGAATAGCCTCTGTCGACTAGGTATCCGAAATGGGTCTCCCAGATGTCCGGCATGTTATTGGGAAAGTTAGAATCATTAAAGTAAGGTTGAGCAAAAACATCGGGTCCATATACATGAGGGCTCAATACTAATTTGTCAGCTGGAATATTTAGAGGAAAACAATCAAACGGTTCAAGATTACCGCCCCACCAGTGGTTAATTGAGCCTGAGCAAGTTGGGTTACTTTCAATACCCTGAACGAATATCAACAAATCAGAATTAGCATCTAATATTTCAGCCGCCGCAGTTTCTGCAGCCGTATTCCAGTCCGTAAGCGGATCGCCTGTTCCCCAGGTAGCAGGACCATGAGGCTCGTTTTTTATATCAATTGCAAAAACTCTTTCAACATCTTTGTATCTATCGGCTACAAATACTAGATCGGAGATCCATTGTTGCTCCGAGTAATTGTTGTTATACCACAACTCTTCAATTGACTGGCAATTAGATGTATGATGATCAAGAAGAATATAAAAACCCTGTCTATCCAGTTCTTCAATAACTTTGTCCATTATCTCAAGCGACGTCAGGCCTTGCAAATCAGGATTTAATGCATAGTTAATACTCGTAACTCCGACGTCATTAATTGTGGCTGGGCAAAATGGTAGCCTAATTGCTGTAAACCCTACCTCTTTGATTTGATCTATCATGTCAATCCAGTTTCTTGCCCAAAGACCATGAACTACATGATCGTTTGTCTCAAAACCAAACCAGCTAACTCCGTATAAATTGATCTCCTGACCACTATCATCGTGCACTCTTCCATCTTCAACGTAGTAACTCCACGCAGGTCCTGACAGTAGAAAACAGATTGAGAATATCAGTAAGAAATTTCGCATCACACGCTCTCCTATAGTTGAATCATTGAACCGCCTATTGTGAAATAGTTGTCTTATCAACTCTGGTTAATTTATTTAGAACATGGATTAAATGGTGCAACTCTAGTGCCAAATAGTTCATACTTATAATATTCAATATTAACAAGGTGTTATGACATGCATGAGAAACGAACGTTCAATATTTTAAGCTATTTTCAGTGTTATTTAACACTCCGCTATTGTGTACTTTTATACAATTGGGATTTAAAACTTGACTCTTATTTTATATATAAATATCCTCAAAAGAAGATGTCTGAAAAAGAACTTATTGAAAACAAAGAGCTTGTGGATTTGGAACAAAAGTATCAAGAAATACTTTCAAATGAGCCTGAATCAAACACATTCTGCCTATTAGCGGATGTTCAATACAAACTGGGCAAGATAGACAAAGCTACAGGTGTACTGATAAGAGGCTTAGGATACAATAAAGACAATGTTACAGCACACTTTCTCTTAGGGAAAATTTACTACGAAAGGTGGCTAATAGATCAGGCTAAAAAAGAAATGGAAAAGGTTTTAAAACTTGCACCCGATAATCTTCAAGCAGCAATACTATTGTCTCAAATTTATAAGAGTGAGGACAAAATCGCAGAAGCGCTCAATGTGCTTGAAGGTGTATACGTATTCCATAGCAGTGACAATGATCTTAATGAAAAAATTGAAGAGATAAAAATAGAGCTTTCAATATTTGAGAATAAATCCAGCATGAGTGTTTTTGAAACTCCTATAGAATCCAGAAAATTAAATCAAATCAATTTAGATCCCTCCCCAGCACAAAGTGAGGTTTTTACAGAGACGATGTTGAATCTTTATTTACAACAAGGGCAGTTCGATAAAGCTAGAGAAGCTATAGAGGAAATTTACAAAAACGAGGACGAAAAAATAGCTGCAATTGAAAATTTAGAAAAAACCAAGTTAAATAAAGTTAATATATCTGCAGGATTCGTATCTAAGGACTAGAAAGAAAATGAAGATATTAATAATTCACGGACCAAATCTTAATATGTTGGGCAAACGTGAGCCTGAAATTTATGGCTCTACTACGCTTGAGGAAATAGATAGCGCTTTAGTGACCAAAGCCAAGGAGCTTGGGGTCGAAGTCACCTTCTTCCAATCAAATTCAGAAGGTGAAATTGTAAGCACCATTCAAGACGCTATGTCTAAATTTGACGGCGTTGTAATCAATCCCGGAGCCTACACACATACTAGCGTTGCCATAAGGGACGCAATTTTGTCCTCGGGGCTCGCAGTTGTGGAAGTACATATTTCAAATGTCTATAAACGTGAAGATTTTAGACAGAAATCATTTGTTTCAGGAGTAGCACTTGGGGTCATCTCCGGCTTTGGAATTAACAGCTACTTTCTAGGGCTCAGTGGACTTGTCGAGCACTTAAGTAATCAATAAGACCAATTGATTAAATGTAGTCTAAGATTTTTCTATTTTTGTCTATAATTTATTACCTATAACAATATTACTTTTTCCCAGATAGGCATTTTAAACGATCAGGTTGTAACTTAATGAAAACTAATTGGATCATAGAAAAAGAGAATATAAAACTAAGAGATAAGCTATCAAAAAGTCTCAACATATCGCCAATTACAGCGCAGATACTTTTAAATCGCGGCATTGAAAACGAGACTGAAGCAAATATCTTCTTGAACTGCACACTGTTCGATCTACCCTCTCCTTACCTTATGAAAGGTATGGATATAGCCATTGAGAGAATTAAGAAAGGTCTTAATGAAAATGAAAAAATGGCTATCTACGGTGATTACGATGTGGACGGAGTTACTTCAACAGCACTTCTATACAACTTCCTAAAAGACATTAATGCTAATGTTACCTATTACAATCCCGATAGACTAAAAGAAGGATATGGAATCAACTTTAATGCTGTTAAGAAACTCGCTGAGGACGGAGTGACGCTCATAATTTCAGGAGATTGCGGCATTACTGCTGTTAATGAAGTTGAACAAGCCAAAGAGCTTGGGGTGGAATTTATTGTTACCGATCACCACAAGCCCCCTGAGGAGCTCCCTCAAGCTGTTTCAGTGCTAAACCCAAAACTGAAAGACTGCAAATACCCTGCAAAAGAAATTGTGGGAGTAGGAGTAATTTTTAATTTGGTCATAGCGCTTAGACGCGCGCTTAGAGATGAGGGTTTTTTCAAAAATGGCGAGCCTAATTTGGGAGATTACCTAGATCTGGTTGCGCTTGGAACCGTAGCAGACTGCGCTCCACTGCTCGATGTAAACCGCATCTTGGTAAAAGAAGGAATTAAGAGGATGCAAAACCCTAAGCGCATTGGTCTTCAGGCATTAAAAGAGGCAAGCAGCGTTAAGGGTGAAGTAACATCATATGATTTAGGTTTTAAGTTTGGTCCCAGAATAAACGCATCTGGAAGAATGAGCACAGCCGATAATGCGGTAAAGCTTTTTATTTCTAATGATTTAGAGGATGCGAGGGAAATCGCAAAGGGTCTAAATAAAGAAAATACGAATAGACAGGGCACAGAGGCCGGAATAATAAAAGAAGCGGTTTCACAGCTTGAATCAAATCCAGACATCATAGGCTCAAACTGTATTGTATTAGCATCCCGTAATTGGCACCCTGGAATAATTGGGATAGTCGCATCAAGAATTGTGGAAAGGTATGAAAAACCCACAATGTTAATAGCTATAGGAGAAGACGGGGTTGGCAAAGGTTCAGGAAGAAGCGTAGACGGAGTTAATATCTATGCTGCACTTTCAGAGTGTAGGGATTTGTTTTTACAGTTCGGCGGTCATGAATTGGCTGCCGGCTTATCAATCAGAGAGGAAAACATAGAGAAATTTAGAGCGATGTTCGATAAAGCGCTTGAGTCTAACAAAGAACAATACGAGCACAAACTAAATATTGACTGCTCTGTCGAGTTAGAACTTATCACAGATAGCTTAATAGATGAACTGGATTTGCTTGCCCCCTATGGAATAGGGAATCCGGAGCCTGTATTGCTCTCTGAACAAATTGAAGTAATCTCTCAGCAGATCTTTAAAGATAAGCATCTGGGTTTTAAGGTAAAGCAAGGAGGCAAATTCTACGATGCGATATGGTTTAATCTGAAAGAACCCACAACGCTACCAGATAAGATTGACATGGTTTTTACACCCGAGTTCAATAAATGGAACGGAAACAAAAAAATAAGACTAAGAGTTAGAGACGTTAGCTGGTAACTGGTAATTAAATGAATTTGATATAACCTATAAAATATACAATCCAGTATATTTATATTAAAAAATTCTAGAAACAGACGGGGGTTTTATAGTTATGGCTTCAAGACCTAAGCTTGAAAATTTAAATTTTTTATATCCGATAATTATCATTTTAATCATAGTCTTTGCGACAAGCGCATTTGTGATTGTAGATAGTGGACACGTAGGTGTGGTAAGAACTCTAGGTGCGGTACAGCCAGAACCACTGCCTGAAGGATTTCATATCAAAAAACCTTTTCTTGATAAAGTAGAGCAGATTGACATAAGACTTACAAAAGCTAAATCCAAGTCAGCTGCAGCATCCAAGGACCTTCAGACAGTAGAAACACAGGTTACTGTTCAATATTCAATCTTAGGACCAGTGGCTCCCCAGACCTATCAGAGAATTGGACAACGTGATGTAGTAGCGGCAACTGTAATCGAGCCTGCTATTCAGGAATCGGTAAAAGCAGTTGCAGCCCAGTTTACAGCTGAGCAGCTTGTAACCAGGAGAGCCGAGGTTAAGCAGCAGATTCAAAAAGCAATAGAAAACTTTATAGATGTGACGCTTAAAGACAAGAAGGTCCCTACAGCGCTCAAAATAGCTAACGTTGCTATTACAGACTTTGAATTCTCAGAAGAATTTAATAAAGCGATTGAGCTTAAAGTAAGAGCCGAGCAGGAAGCGCTTCAAGCTATAAACGAGAAAACAAGAAGGGTTACTCAGGCCGAGGCCGGTTATCAGGAACGTAAACTTGCTGCAGACGGTGAAGCGTATGAAATTGAAGCCTCTTCTAAAGCAAAAGCTGACGCGATATCAAGAGAAGCGAAAGCACTCAAGGACAATCCTCAGTTGATCCAGCTCAGGCTTGCAGAAAAATGGGACGGCACATTACCAAGGTTCACCGGAGGCAGTGGTGTTCCACTTATAAACGTTGACAGTGTGCTCCAAGACAAGAAATAACTTTTATTATTTAGCAGGAATAAAAAGAGGTAATTCTTCATAAGATTCCATTGGTGGACAGGAACAAACAAGGTTTCTGTCCCCGTAAGGGTTATCAATCCTGCCAACCGGAGGCCAGAATTTGTTTTCTTTCAAGTACGGTAGCGGGAAAACAGCCTTTCTTCTTGAGTAGGAATGATTCCATTTATCATTCGCAATTTCTTTAGAAGTATGTGGAGCATTTTTGAGAACGTTATCTTCTCTGTCCGCAGTTCCATCAACCACTTCCTTCATTTCTTTATAAATATAATTTAAAGCTTCACAAAAACGGTCCAACTCATCTTTAGCCTCACTCTCTGTAGGCTCTATCATCATAGTCCCGGCAACGGGCCAGGACATAGTAGGAGCATGAAAACCATAATCCATAAGCCTCTTTGCTACATCCTCTACTTCTATGCCAGCTTCCTTTTTAAAATTTCTTAAATCCAATATGAATTCATGCGCGACTCTGCCACCAGTTCCCGTATATAGAACACTATAAAATTTTTCTAACTTAGACTTTAAATAATTGGCATTTAAGATCGCGTATTTAGTTGCGTCAGTTACACCCTTCCAACCTAACAGCCTAATGTAAATATAAGACACAAGCATAATGCTTGAGCTGCCCCAAGGTGTAGCAGATATGGCAGGAATAGATTTCTCATCCCCAATCTCGACAACTACGTGACCCGGCAAGTAAGGCTTAAGGTGCTGAGCTGCACAAATAGGGCCCATACCAGGACCGCCTCCGCCGTGCGGAATACTAAATGTTTTATGTAGGTTTATGTGGCAAACATCAGCGCCTATGATTGAGGGGCTTGTAAGACCGACTTGTGCATTCATGTTGGCGCCGTCCATATAAACCTGCCCACCATTTTCATGAACAATCTCGCATATCTCTTTAATTCCCTCTTCGAAAACTCCGTGAGTAGAGGGATATGTAACCATAATCGATGAAAGTCTGTCTTTATACTGCTCTGCCTTTTCTCTTAGATTATCAAGATCTATATTCCCCTGATCATCACACTTAACTACAACGACTTTCATTCCAGCCATTGCAGCGCTAGCAGGATTTGTACCGTGAGCGGATGAAGGAATAAGAGCGACATCCCTATGCCCCTCGCCCATGTCCGTGTGATACGCCCTTATTACCATGAGCCCCGCATATTCCCCCTGAGCACCGGAGTTAGGTTGAAGTGATACACCGGGCAAACCCGTAATTTCAGAAAGAAAAGATTCGAGTTCATTAAATATATTCTCATACCCTAATGCCTGTTCTTTGGGTACAAATGGGTGAAGCTTTGAGAATTCAGGCCATGTAACCGGTAGCATCTCGGTAGTAGCGTTTAATTTCATAGTACAGGAACCCAGTGGAATCATTGACGAGGTAAGAGAAAGATCTTTATTCTCAAGCCTTTTTATATATCTGACCATCTTAGTTTCAGTATGGTATTTGTTGTATACCTCGTGATTAAGATATTCACTCTGGCGGTGTAAATCTTCGGGTAAGCGGGTTTCCAGGTTATCAGCCTCAAAAGCGCTTAGATCATTATCGTAATTTTTATCATTTAGTTCGGAAAAGATTCTAATTATCTTCTCTACATCTGATAGTTCAGTGCTTTCATCTAGCGATATACCAACATGTGTCTCATCAATATATCTAAAGTTTATTTTTTCTCTTTCGGCAATTGATTTGAGGCTATTTAGTCTTTCACCCGACGAGTCTTGAAGATCAATTTTTAATGTGTCGAAATAATGGTTGTTAGTTTGTACAAAACCCAGGTCACTGAGTTCAGATTCTAGTATCCGAGCCCTGTTATGTATGCTGCTAGCTATTGCTTTTAAACCGCTCGGACCATGGTAAACAGAGTACATACCCGCCATAATCGCAAGCAGCGCCTGAGCTGTGCAGATATTTGAAGTAGCTTTTTCTCTTCGAATATGCTGCTCTCTTGTTTGCAGTGCCATTCTATATGCCGGGTCGCCATGAGAATCAATAGAGACTCCAATAATCCTGCCTGGAACCTGACGAGCAAAATTTTCATAAGTTGCAAAGTAGGCAGCATGAGGTCCCCCATATCCCATAGGGACTCCAAACCTTTGTGATGAGCCGACAACTACATCAGCCCCAAGCTCCCCGGGGGGAGTAAGCATAGTTAAACTAAGCAGATCGGCGGCAACAGCCACTAATATTCCTGTTTCATGCGCTGTTTCGATAAAATTGGCATAATTGTAAATCTCACCATCAGCTCCAGGATATTGAAGGAGAACTCCAAACACATCGTCATCAAAATTAAAAGCCTCATGGTCTCCAATTATTAGATTAATGCCCAATGGTTCCGCTCTAGTTCTAAGCAGGTCTATTGTTTGAGGATAGCACTGTTCTGAGACAAAAAAGCTGTTTGCATCTTTGCCTTTTAATTTCTTGTCTTTAACCCGGTGAAGCATTGTCATGGCTTCAGCCGCTGCGGTCGCTTCATCTAAAAGGGAGGCGTTAGCTATTTCCATACCGGTAAGGTCGCTTACCATGGTCTGAAAATTAAGAAGGGCTTCTAATCTACCCTGTGATATCTCAGCCTGATAAGGTGTGTACTGGGTATACCATCCCGGGTTTTCTAAAATATTTCTTTGTATAACCCCAGGGACAACACAGTCATAATAGCCCATTCCTATATATGATTTGAAAACTTTGTTGAGCTTTGCGGTATCAGCCAATTCATTTAATAGACCGGCTTCACTCAAAGGCTCTGGCAGATTTAATGGGTCTTTCATCCTTATAGATGAAGGAACTATAGAATCAACCAGCTCATCTAGTGAACTTACACCTATATGCTCAAGCATGGACTCAAGCTCAGAGTCATCGGGTCCTATGTGCCTTAAAGCAAATGAATTATTTTTATCCAGGTCTGTAATCATCAGATTTTTAAACGCTATGTATAGTACAATGAAAAACTGAGAGGTAAATATGATAATATGAGCAGCGAACTATTAAAACACTTTTAAGAAATTAAGCAAAATATTATGGGAGCGCTATTCTTCTACTTCGTTCTCGACAAAATCAGTGTATTGTTCAAAAGTCATTAAATCATTAAGCTCCCCATGATCATAAACTTTCACTTTGATCATCCACCCTTCACCAAAGGGATCGGCATTTATTAATTCAGGTGAATCCAAAAGCACTTCATTCACTTCTACAACATCGCCGCTAACGGGAGCGTATAGGTCTGAAACCGCTTTAGTAGACTCAACTGCCCCAAATGGGTCACCTTTTGTGATTTCATCTCCTTCACTTGGAAGCTCAATATAAACTATTTCTCCCAGTGAATCCTGAGCATATTCCGTTATACCAATTACGAGCACATCGCCTTCCTCGTGCGCCCATTCATGATCATTAGTATATTTGAGCTCTTCAAGTACCTGTGCCATAATTAAATCTCCTTATTTTATCTACTTATTATAAAAAGGGATATTAACTATTACTGCATCCCTGAAGGTATCCCGAATTTGTATCTGAATTTTATCATCATCAACTTTACTATTTAAATAACCTAAGCCGATCGATTTTTCAAGACTTGGTGATAAAGTTCCGCTTGTAACGTTACCAAGAAAAGTGCCATTCTTAAATATGCTGTAACCCTGCCTTGGAATGCCTCGTTCAATTAATTCAAAACCTACAAGCTTATTTGATAGCCCTTCATTCAAAGATTTTTCAAGCACCGCTTTGCCTATAAAATCATCCCCTTCCAATTTTATATATCGCTCAAGTCCCGCTTCAAGGGGGTTAATATCTTCATCAATCTCATGCCCGTAAAGAGAATAACCCATTTCAATTCTAAGTGTGTCGCGAGCTGCTAGACCACAAGGTTTAATACTATGTTCTTTTCCTGACTCCATTAATTTAATCCAAAGAGATGGTGCAGCCTCCCAGGGGAGAAATATCTCAAACCCCTCCTCACCTGTATAGCCTGTTCTTGCCACAATCATATCAAAACCATTCCAATGTATCATTTCAAAACGAAATTTCTTAATGTTGTCTAAGCTCTGTTTTATAGCCCTACTAAGTATTGTTTTTGAATCTGGACCTTGTATAGCAATCTGAGAATATTCTGAGCTTTTATCCAACACCTCTACATCAAATTTATCTTCTTCTTTTTTAATCCATGCAAAGTCTTTATCACTATTAGAAGCGTTAACGCAGAATAAAAAATGCTCATCTGAGAATTTATAAATAATTACATCATCTACCACGCCGCCTTCATTGTTGCATAAAAGTGTGTACTGAGCCTGGAAGTCCGCTACTTTTTTAACATCGTTGGTTGTAACCCACTGGCAGAATTTTATTGCGTCTTTACCCTTAACCTCAATCTCACCCATATGACTAACATCAAATAAACCGGCGGATTTTCTTACTGCAAGATGCTCTTGCCTAACACCTTCATATTGAACAGGCATTTCCCACCCTGCAAACTCAACCATCTTCGCCCCAAGGTCTTTATGAATAGAATTTAATGCGGTTTTTTTCATAGCACTCCTAATTGTTTAACGACTCTACAAGATATTGTCAACAATAAGGGTAATGTTTATTTGAGATACTGAAAATTTTGTTAGTTTTTATTTACCATTAGTTGAAAACAATATGGGATTTTCTGATATTGAATTGGTACACTATAATTACTTAGCAGCAATATAGTATTATATTACGAAATATAGTCATGGGAAAAATTTTAGAAATATCAGAATTAGGTCATCCGATTTTAAGAAAGAGAGCTTCTGAAGTTGAAAATGTACAAGATGTAAAAGTTCAGAATTTTATAGATGATTTAATCGAGACATGTACCGACTCAAATGGGGTTGGAATTGCAGCGCCCCAGGTGTATAAATCAGATCGAATATTTATAATTTCCTCTAGACCAAACATACGTTATCCAAATGCCCCTGAGTTGGGTCCAGTAGCAATAGTAAACCCTGAAATAACCTATTTTTCTGACGAGAAAGTGAAAGATTGGGAAGGTTGTTTAAGCATTCCTGGGATTCGAGGGCTTGTTCCACGGCACAAAACTATCAAGGTGAAATATCAAACCAGGGACGGAGAAGACGTTGAAAATGAATTCTCCGATTTCATTGCCAGAATTTTCCAGCACGAACTTGATCACTTAGACGGCATAGTGTTTCTTGACCGTATCGATAATAATAAAGAACTAGTAACAGAGAGGGAATATCAGAGATTAATAACTAAAGAAATGGAGGAAGGAGATCTTGAAAAAGAAGGCTGAGATGAAGATTGCATTTAATCTGGTCTGGGTATTATTAACAATTATGATAATCACATATCACTCACATAGTAGCGCTGAACCTGAAGAGGCAAATGACTCGATTTTCCAAGCTTCGTTATTTGAAGCTCTGATGGAAGGGGTCTATGAAGGGGATTTAACTTACGGAGAGCTTAAAAAGCACGGCGACTTTGGACTAGGCACATTTAATCGCTTAGACGGCGAGATGGTTGGAGTCGACGGCGTGTTCTATCGTATTGGTTCCGACGGAAAAGTATCTGTAGTTGAAGATTCCAGGAAATCTCCCTTCGCGATTGTTACATTCTTTGATTCTAACGAAAGCCTTGTTCCGGATAGAGAACTTAACTGCGAGGAGCTTAAGCAATATATTGACGATGCCATAAGTGAAAAAAATATCTTTTATGCAATTAAGGTAAGCGGTGAGTTTAAATATATGAAGACAAGAAGTGTACATGCGCAGGAAAAACCTTACCCTCCTGTGAGCGAAGCAGTGAAAGATCAATCTGAATTTGATCTGGGAAATCTCAAGGGGACTATTGTAGGTTACTGGTTTCCTCCATACATAGGTGGTGTAAGCCAATCCGGTTTCCATTTTCATTTCATTTCTGAGGATAAAAAATCTGGCGGGCACGTGCTGGAATGCAAAACTAAAGATGTTGTCATCGAAATAGATCATATAAGAGATTTCCAGATAGATCTTTCTGACAACGAAGATTTTAACAAGGCGGATTTGAATAAAGAATCCACAAAGGGAAAATAGGAGTTGTTATGAAAAAGACTGTTAACAGATTATTTATCTTATTAGTAGTGGCTTTAGTTTTGGGTACTTCACAACAGAGCTTTGGCCAAGATAATTCGAGTTTGATACAAGGCAAATGGATTGATCTTACGCACAACTTTTCTGAAGAAGCTATCTATTGGCCGACAGCAGAGGGGTTTAAACTGGAATCTGTTTTTGAGGGCATCACTGATAAGGGTTATTTCTATGATGCTAACAATTACTCAGCCGCTGAACACGGGGGAACGCATATAGACTCTCCTATTCACTTTGCTGAGGGGAAACAGACTGTAGATCAAATTCCTCTTGAGAGTCTAATAGGACCTGCTGTTGTAATTAATGTTTCAAAAAAAGCTTTAGCTAATAGGGATTACCAGGTCAGTGTTAAAGACTTCAGAGATTGGGAAGATAAAAATGGGCAAATAGCAAACGGTTCAATTGTTCTTTTAAATACGGGCTACGCGCAATTCTGGCCTGATAGGATGAAATATATGGGTACTGACAAGAAAGGGCCTGACGCAGTCCAGGAGCTTCATTTTCCTGGCTTAGATCCAGCTGCTGCCGAATGGCTCGTTGAAAACAGAGACATAAAAGCTATTGGGCTTGATACGCCAAGTATAGATTTTGGTCAGTCTCAATTATTTGCAAGTCACCAGATTTTATTTAAAGAAAATATTCCCGCATTCGAAAATGTTGCTAATTTAGATAAACTACCCCCCAAAGGAGCTTTAGTAATAGCGCTTCCTATGAAAATTAAAGGCGGGAGCGGTGGACCGCTTAGGATTATAGCCAACCTGCCTGCTGAATAAATTAAGGAGTTAGTATGAGCAAAGATAAACCCAGGAATAAACAAAAAGATATTTCTGAAATTGCAAAAGAAGCCGGACTCTTAATACCTGTATTTGTAACTTCAGAAATTTGGGATAGCTGGATTACACCTGACCAAAAGAGTAAAGAAGAAGGCGAAAATGAAAAATCTAGAGCAACTAATCTTATAAACGGCTTCTTATATTATATGCGAGTTCATCGTCAAACTAGTAAATCCAACCTCATTTACTTCCCGGCAAAGTTCAAAAAAGACGGGGAAGAACAAACTCTGCAGGTTATGTCTTATCTAGGCCCCTTAGATGAAAACGATAACAGACCCTGCATTACTATCATGACTCCAGAGGAATATGAGGCTGAAACTGTCCAGTAAAATTATTTAATCTTGTTTCCGAAACTTCATTCCATAGCCAAATAAATCTTCTAAATGATGTATAATAATTCCTAGGTCTGGGCTATGAAACAAAAAGAAATCTATTTCGATAATAATGCTACTACCAAGCCTCTTCCCGAAGTTCGCGAGGAGGTGCTTAAAGTCATGGGCCCTGAATTCGGAAACCCATCCAGCGCCCATTTAACCGGAGCACGCGCCCGTAAACATATATCTCAAGCCAGAGAACAACTAGCACAACTCATTGGCTCAGACAGTTCTAAAATAATCTTCACAGGCTCTGGTACAGAAGCTAATAACATGGCTTTTTATTCCTGTACAAGAGATCAGACCAATGGATGTGAAATACTAACAACAACTATTGAACATTCCTCAATACAGAAAATGTCTAATTTTCTGAAATTAAACGGGGTTTCAGTAAAAAAACTACAGGTTAATTCACAAGGTTTGATCAATTTAGAAGAGTTAAAAGAATCAATTAATGAAAATACATCCCTTGTATCTATACAGTTGGTCAATAATGAAACAGGGGTAATCCAGCCTATATCAGAAATAGGTGAAATTTGCCGTGAATTAAGCGTACCGCTCCATACAGATGCGGCTCAGGCTGTGGGCAAAATGGAAATGAACATACAGGGAATGCCAATAGATTTTCTCTCTCTCACAGGTCACAAATTTCATTCTCCTCAAGGTGTGGGAGCTATATACTGTAAGGACAAATTTTTGCTTGCCCCTATGTTATTCGGCGGCTTTCAAGAAGAGGGGTTTCGCCCTGGCACTGAAAATGTCCCTGGCATTACTGGTATGGGAAAAGCTGCTGAAATTAGGAAGAACAACTTATCAGAACTTATCTCGAAAATGAAAGATTTGCGTGATAGATTCGAAGCTATGCTGCTCGACTTTGTTCCAGGAACAAAAGTAAATGGTGACACAAAAAACCGCGTATGTAATACATCTAATATCATGTTCAGTGGAATTGACGGGCGCAGATTAGTTAAGGAGCTGGATCAAAATGGCGTTAGGTGCTCGCAAAGCTCCGCATGTACTAATTTTGAGATAGCACCCTCATATGTTTTGCGCGCAATGGGGCTAACAGAAGAAGAAGCATACTCCAGCATTAGATTTAGCTTCTCTGTAGAAAACACATACGATGAAATTGACAGTGTAATTGAAATAATAAGAAAACTCACAGATGAATTAAAGAACTGAATCTCTTCTAACTTCTCCCGCTAGTTATTACCTGCCCTCCCCCCTCCTACTGGTCAGAACTAATACTGCAATCAGAATATAAAGTGCATCAAGGTTGCATCAGATGGGAAAAGAAAAAAGAAACATTCTAATCTCAGGACTGCCCGGAATAGGAAAAACCAGCTTAATCAAAAAACTATACCAAGAGATAAAAGATACTAATCCTATTGGCTTTTACACAGAGGAAATAAGAAACGAAGGTCAAAGAAAAGGGTTTCAGCTAATTGGGCTCAACGGGCATAGAACCATTTTCGCTCACGTCCTAATTGAAAGCAGCTACCATGTGGGCAAATACAGGGTTGATATAGAAGCGTTTGATAAATTTCTAGATTCTTTAAATCTGAAAAATAGTAAAAAGAACCTCATCATAATCGACGAAATTGGCAAGATGGAATGCCTATCAACCAAGTTTGTAAAATTGATTTGGGAAATACTGGATTCGGACAATTTGGTTATAGCAACAATATCTCATACCGACGGCGGTATAAAAGGAAAGATCAAGCAAAGAGAGGATGTTGAATTATTTAAGATGAATTTAAATAACAGAGAATCTATATTGAATGAAATTTTAGAGATTATAAAAACAACCGATTAATATTCAAGAATCCCAGAGACCTAGCCCCATTTATACAAAATTTATTTCAACTAAGCAACTTTCTAGTGATTAAAACTATCTAATTCTGAAAGTGCGGGCCTATATTACCAAAGAAATGTCTTTGATATTTCTCTAAATTTGTATTATAAAGAGAGTCAGGAGGATTGCTCAATGGCGACCACAACTTCAAAAAGATCCAAAGTACATAAATCCTGGTACAAAGTCTTAGAACACGGAGAGCTTCCTGAAGGAAGAGTTACAACCAGAACTTGTAGAAATCTCACTTTATGCTTAAGCCGCTTCAAGAATGAGTACGGTGCCTTGAACAATAAGTGTCCTCATCAAGGCGGCCCCTTGGGTGAGGGTTCAATAGAGAATGGCTTTTTAAGATGCCCCTGGCACGGATGGGACTTTAACCCCATTACCGGTGAATCCCCTGGGGGATTTGATGACGGCGTGCCAACATATGAAATTGAAGAACGCGACGACGGTATATACGTTGCCCTTGAAGACGAAGGGGCACATAAGGCCACAGTAACTGATATCATGGCTGAGACCATGGTCAATTGGGGAGTCAGGCAAGTCTTCGGAATGGTAGGACATTCCAACTTGGGTCTTGCAGATGCGCTCAGGATTCAGGAGGAAGCCGGGAATTTATCTTATTACGGTATACGCCATGAAGGAGCCGCCGCATTCGCATGCTCCGCATACGGGAAACTCACTGGCAGACCCGCAGCGTGTCTCGGGATTGCAGGACCGGGTTCTACCAACCTATTAACCGGCCTCTGGGACGCAAACGTCGATAGAAGCCCTGTGCTAGCCTTAAGCGGCCAGGTTGATACTCAGGTGCTTGGACCAGGAGCTTTTCAAGAGGTAGACTTGCAAGCTGCGTTTGGAAAAGTAGCACAGTGGTCTCAAACAGTTCTTAACTCTAGTAAGCATGCAGAACTTATAAATTTAGCTCTAAAGAGCGCTATCTTAAACCGTGGAGTATCTCATCTCGTATTCCCTGATGAAGTGCAAACACTTCCTGCGCCAGATAAAGCAAAAGCAGGTAGTCCGAAAGGTAGAGTGACACCACTTACAATCAGTCCTCCGAAAGAAACTCTTGATCAAGCCATTAAGCTTTTAAAAAATGCTGAACGACCTTCTATTATTGTCGGTCATGGCGCTCGTTTTAATATGGATTCAATTATTAAGCTAGCCGAGATGTTGAAATGCCCTGTATTCACTACATTTAAAGGAAAGGGTTTAATATCTGACGATCATCCGCTTGGGTGTGGTGTTCTGGGGAGAAGCGGAACTCCAATAGCTAGCTGGTTTATGAATGAGTCGGACTTGCTTCTAGTTTTTGGCGCAAGCTTTAGTAATCACACTGGAATATCTTCTAAAAAACCGATTATCCATGTTGATTATGACAATATGGCTCTTGCAAAGTTTCATTCGGTTACTGTCCCTGTTTGGGGAGAGATTGGAATTACAGCGGACCTCATAACAAAAGCCGTGAGGGGTAAAGCAAAATCAAAAGACAGAAGAAAAGAGATAGCAAAACGCTGGACAATATGGAGAGATGAGAAGAAAAGCAGGAGAAAAGACGACAGGGGTTTAGGATTAAACTCTGCATATATTTTTGAAGAACTATCAAAGCTGGTCTCTAAAGACACTATCATAGCTGTTGATGTTGGAAACAATACATACTCTTTTGGTAGATACTTTGAATGCAGAAACCAAGCCATACTAATGTCAGGGTATCTTGGCTCTATTGGTTTTTCACTTCCGGCGGCTCTAGGGGCATGGTCGGCAACTCAGGAAGACGACCCTCAGTTTAAGGGGCGGAAAGTGGTTTCAGTATCAGGAGACGGTGGATTTGGTCAATATTTAGCAGATGTCACAACAGCAGTCAAGTACGGAATGAACATCACCCATGTGCTCCTTCACAACAAAGAGCTTGGAAAAATTAGTAAAGAACAGAAGGCAGGTAACTGGGAAGTTTGGCAGACATCACTTCACAATCCAAACTTCGCTGATTTTGTAACCTCCTGTGGGGGACTAGGGATTAGGGTTACAAGTAAGAAAGAATTAGGACCGGCACTTAGAAAAGCGCTGAAGCATAAGAAATTCTCATTAGTCGAGATTATGGCAGACGTGGAGTTAATATAGATTATGATTACTATCAAATTACCCCTACTGGATTACGATCAAATTCATCAAACTACTGATGCTATTCATCAATACTCAAAACTGATTGGCACAATCAGAGCAACAATGACACCGGCTCAAAAAGACTTTTGGCATATTAGTCTTCATACGGGTCCCCAAGGTTTTAGAACAACACCGATACCAAACGAGGAAGGCAATACTTTTGAGATATCGCTTAATCTAATATCTCACTTAGCCAATATATCCTCTAGTACTGGAAATGTTCGAAGCATACCTTTAGGTCAATCTGTTTCAGCTTTCTCCAACAAACTCCTATCTGCACTAGAAAACATGAACATTAAACCCGATATCGACATTGAGAAATTTCAAGATAAATCTGAATTGGTATATGACCAGAATACAGCCAGTGACATTTTCAGATCCTATAGTGCGGTTGATATGATTTTCAAAACTTTTAAGGGAACTCTTAAACAAGAAACCAGTCCAGTTCAGCTATGGCCTCATCATATGGATATTGCCTTTGTCTGCTATCCTGGGGACGGAAACAAAAAAATTGACCAGATTGGTTTTGGTTATTTAACAGGCGATGAAATAGTAGAAGAGCCTTATTTTTATATAACCGCCTACCCTGAACTTGAAAAGATATCTGATATCACATTGGCAAAAGGTGCTTATTGGAACCCCGATGGATGGCAGGGAGTAGTATTAAAATATAAAGACTTAATTACGACTGATAATCCTGCTGAGACTCTCATAAATCATCTTCAAAATACATATGATCAAATTATGGAAAGTACAAAATGAAATCCAAAAAGAATGAAATAGGATTCTAGGAGATAAAAATGTTTCATCTTGAGGAACATCTTATAACAATTTTTACACCGGTAACGGATATTATAGACCTGGTAGCAATATTATTTATCTTATGGGGTTTCATTAAATCAATGTATGACTTTTTTGTGCTGAGAATAAAAAATAAAACGCTAAGCAGCACCGATATAAAATCTATTAGATGTTACTTGGGAACTTATCTCTTACTTGGTTTGGAAATCATGATAGTGGCCGATATTATAAAAACCGTTATTAATCAAACAACAGAAGACTTAATTTTTCTAGGCGGCATTGTTCTTATTAGAACGGTATTATCTTATTTCCTGAACAAGGAAATAGAAGAAATGAAAAGTGGGCTGTAAAATTAACCAGTTCCGGAAATCTGATCATTAGTCCTCACAATTTAATACACGCTAGAGCTTATTTAATTGGATTCAGAACAGTCATCTATACAAGCATCGTTGTAATCTTTACATTCATTTATACACGCCGTTCTCTTTCCACTTTTAGCTCCTCCGCCAATAAACTTAGTGCAGGTCTTTTCACAGTTCATTAGTTTGCTCTTGCACACATCCCCACATCGAACTCCATCATAAATATCAGGCGCTGTAGTAGGTCGAGGAGTTGGGTTTACACACCAATTCTTACAGTTCTCTAAACCCTCGCCACACTCTTGACGACAGGTAGACTTCTTATCACTCTTAGCACCCCCACCGGTATATTTGGTACATATCGTATTACAGTCTTTCGCTTTAAGTTCGCAAGCATTCGGGCACGACCTATCGTGATAACGCTCAGGTTGGAGAGTTGGCATAGGAGTTGGATTTATACATCTCTCATTGCATAATTCTTGTTCCCCTCCGCAATTTTTCACACACTCTCTTCTTTCCTTACTCTTTGCGCCACCACCAACTATTTGAGAGCAAGAAAGATTACAGTTCTTTCTACTTTCGACACATTTCTCCGGACAAGTAATTTTATCCTCTGAGTTAGATGTGTGGGAAACTATAAGAAAGCCCATAAAAAATAAGAACAAAATATTTAGTACTAGAAAATTTCTCATTTCTATATTCCTGGTTTTTTAATTTAGCATGATTGTCTACCAGATTTAACCTACGCTAAAAATTTTATAATTCAATTCTTGTTACATACCGCCGCTCTCGTTATAATTTGAACACATGAGCTCAGAGAAACTTAGGAGTGACGCCAGAGAAATATTTGAAGCAGGTCTTAAAGCTGTCGATCCCATAAATGCTGTTAAAAATCATATTAAGCGAGATGGGAATAAACTTAGGCTGCAAGATGTGGAGTATGAACTTGGGGATTACGAAAACATATATGTGGTAGGAATGGGAAAAGCTGCAGCTTCTATGGCTAAGGCGATCGAGGAGGTACTTGGAGACAAATTAACCCACGGCATTGTAAATGTTAAGTATGGGCACACCGCCCCTCTCAACAAAATCAAGACAAACGAAGCAGCGCATCCAGTACCTGACGAGGCAGGTATTGCGGGAAGTAAGGAAATAATAGAGCTGCTTAAGAAAACCAGCGAGAAAGATCTTGTTATCTGTCTAATATCGGGTGGAGGGTCTGCACTGTTGCCTTCGCCAGCGGGAAATTTAACGCTCGAAGATAAACAAGCCGTTACAAAAGCTCTACTAGAGTGTGGTGCTGATATTCATGAGATCAATTCAATTAGAAAACAAATCTCAGCGGTTAAAGGTGGGAGGCTTGCAGCGCTTGTATATCCATCTAGGTTAATCTCACTCATTTTATCAGACGTTATAGGTGATGATCTTGATGTAATTGCTTCAGGACCAACTGTCCCCGATACTCACACCTTTCATGATTGCAGAAATATTATAGAAAAATACAAATTAGATGAGCGGGTACCAAAGAGAGTCATAGATTATATAGAGAAAGGATGTGATGGTGAGATTGAAGACACTCCAAAGGCAGATAGCCCTGTTTTTGAAAGTACACAGAACATAGTTGTAGGAAGTAATATAATTGCAGTAAGTGCTGCAAAAGAGAAAGCTTCTGAGCTTGGATATAACACCCTTGTTCTCTCAACTTTTATTCACGGAGAGACTGAAGAAGTTGCAAAGGTACACACCGCTATTGTTAAAGAAATAAAATCCTCCGGTAATCCGGTCAAAAAACCCGCCTGCATTATTTCAGGTGGTGAGACCACAGTGACTATAGAAGGCAAGGGATTAGGAGGCAGGAACCAGGAATTTGTATTGGCTGCAGCAATTGATATTGAGGGGCTCGATAACACAATTGTTTTAAGCGGAGGAACAGACGGTAATGACGGACCTACTGATGCTGCGGGTGCTATTGCTGACGGAACAACCATCAACCGAGCAGGGAAGTTAGGTCTAAATGCTTATCAGCATCTCTGTGAGAATAACTCATATAACTTTTTTAAGCCCCTTGGCGATCTTTTGATCACAGGGCCAACTAATACAAACGTTATGGACTTAAGAGTCTTACTGGTTTCTTAGAGAATTAGACTGTAGACACATAATCACAGCTCAATTTTTAATGCCGCCTAAGAACTTTATCTTTGATGAAAGCTCTTCTCTTGTAACTGTGAAAATATCAAAACTTGCATTATGCGTTATGAGTAGAATATTTTCGGCGATTAGTCTCTCACTGTTTTTAATCCAATATGCGCACACTATCATTTCCATTCCGCCCGGATGCTTGACCATTATAGAAGAATAATTTTCTATACCCATTATTATTGGGCCATCTGAAACAATCTTGACTTCATAGCCGTCAACTCCATTGTAATCCCGTATTAATTCTTCAAATACGGGCATGACTATGTTTTTGAAAACTTCATCAACTCTTTCATTGATATCCCAATTAGAATCTTGCCTCATAATTTTTGCTTGTATTAAGAAAGGTCTATAGCATATTTCTTTAAATCATCCAGAGAAACAACTTCTAAGACAGACTCATGAGTTGAGGTTAGAATGACCGGTGGAGCCATGT
Source organism: Thermodesulfobacteriota bacterium (assembly GCA_021604765.1). Taxonomy (GTDB): domain Bacteria; phylum Desulfobacterota_D; class UBA1144; order Nemesobacterales; family UBA2774; genus CR02bin9. The sequence goes on along the minus strand of BQJP01000017.1, from coordinate 34,648 downwards.
CGCTTTCCATTGCCTCCTTCCATCTTAACGCACAAAGACACCATCTGTCTCCAGGCTTTAACCCCTCAAATTCAAAATCCGGGTTTGGAGTTGAAAGGTCATTCCCTCTTGCTTTTGAAAATTCCAGAAATTCTTCGCTTACCTCCACACATACCACATGCATACCCAAATCGTCGGGACCTGTTCGGCAGCATCCGTCGCGGTAAAACCCCGTCAGTGGGGAATTAGAACAGATTTCTATCTCCTGACCAAATACATTTTTATCACCAGGCATAATATGTTCTCCAATTTTAGATGATTCAACATTCTGATACAAAGTACTATATCACATATGCTGTAAAATGAAGGCTTCGTAAAAAGGATTTATGAAGTACCAGGTCTTTCCCAGGAATGATCCATATTTTCTTCTTTATCTTCTTCATCAGAACTTAAGAGTTCTAAAAGATCTTGGTTTTTTAACCGTGTTTCTATTAAGAAAGCCTCTTCATCTCCCCAATGCTCATGTAAATCAACTAAGTTTTTTTCATCATGATGTTTAAAGATAAGTGCGGCACGGTGTGCTTGATAACTGCGGAAACCCAATAGTTTCAGAGCTGATGCTCCAAGCTCTAAAGCCGAATTAAAAGTTTCTCTGTGTATAACTTTTACACCTAAATTCATTAGCTCATGGGTGTGTCTTCTGTCAAAAGATCTTGCTACTATTTGTAGATTCGGAAAATGTTTTCTTACAGTTTCCGCAATCTCTAGCGCCTTATCCTTATCATCAACAGCTAAAACAAAAAGCTTAGCCTCTTCTGCCCCGGCTGAGTGTAGGAGATCCAATCTGGATGCATCACCATAAAAAACCTTGTACCCAAATCTTCTGACCATCTCTATCTGACTCGGTTTCGAATCCAATACTGTAGTTCCTATATTATTAGCATGGAGTAAACGCCCTACTATCTGCCCAAACCTTCCAAATCCGGCAATTATGACAGGGTTTTTCTCATCTATAGTGTCGGACTCAGGTCTTTGATCTAAAGTTGAAAACCTGGGCTGAAGAAGTTTTTCATTTAGTATCATTAATATAGGGGTTAAGCTCATTGATAATGCAACTACAAGGATTAGTGTATCAGCCATCGGTATGGGAATCACGCTGTTCTGAGTTGCAAATGAGAACAGCACAAAAGCAAACTCTCCGCCCTGGGCCAGAGAAAAAGCAAAAAGATAGTTCTGGCTTCTTCTCATCTTAAATACAACACCTAATATAAAAAGAATGACTAACTTAATAACTATCAATGCTGTTACAAGCCCAAGAATAAGGTAAGGCTCTTCTCTTAATAGATTAAAATCGATGCTCGCTCCTACGGAAATAAAGAATAATCCGAGAAGAAGTCCCTTAAAGGGTTCTATATCCGTTTCAAGCTCATGTCGGTACTCACTATCTGCAAGCACTACACCAGCTAAAAAGGTCCCTAGTGCTGCTGATAAACCGATAATTTGCATCGCTAATGCTATTCCTATAACCAAGAACAGTGCAAAAGCTGTAAACACTTCTCTTAGTCGGGTTTCTGCAATAAAACGAAAGACATAACGCACTAAAAACCGTCCAATAATTATTATGGTAGCGATTACTAGCGCAACTATAATAGCTTCTTGCCATCCGGGTAGCGCTTCTATAGTAAAACCGGCCGGGTGATCATCTTCAGTGCTGTGACCTGTAAACCCAAGTATAGGAGCTGCAAGAAGTGGCAGTAGCGCAAGAATTGGAATTACGGCCATGTCTTGGAAGAGAAGAACAGAAAAACTTGACTGACCCGCCTCTGTTTTCATTAAACCCTTTTCGTTAAGTGTCTGCAAGACAATTGCAGTTGAGGATAGAGCTAGAATGAGCCCTATAGCCAGAGATATTTTCCAAGTGAATCCAAATAAATATCCTATTAAGAAAATTACTAAAGTGGTTACACCAACCTGTAGCCCGCCTAATCCGAGTATTGGCCCCCTCAATCTCCAGAGCAGTTCAGGTCTAAGCTCTAAACCAATGAGAAAGAGCATCATTACAACCCCGAACTCCGCAAAGTGTAATACATCCTCCGAACCCATGCCTACAAAATTAAAAACATATGGTCCTATAATAATACCGGCAAATAAATACCCTAATACCGAACCAAGCCCCAGGCGTTTTGCTAGAGGCACTGAAACTACCGCGGCCAATAAATATATGAATGCTTGAAATAAAAAACTGTCCATTATTTAGACACTCCAGGATTCAAATTGATCTAATATAAAATCGTTCATGTAATCAAATTTATTCATAGTATTAATGTCTATATCTTTGAGATCCATAAGAGACATAATAACTCTTTTGTAAAGATCACTATAAACTGCAATATCTTTTGGGTTCATTAGCTCCGATGTGTGATGCACTACAAAAGGGGGAAGATAATTCATACCACATAGAGCTGCCGTTCGTTCAAATGTCCTCAGAAAATCTCGCACATGATAGTAATGCACTCCGTCTTCTTTATATGAATCCTCACTTCCTCCTGCGGTAATTGCTGTCATTAGGCTCTTGCCCATCAAAGCTGTGCCCTCATGACCATATGCAAATCCGTATTCCAAAACGAGGTCTATCCACTCTTTAAGTATTGCAGGGCAACTATACCAATAAAAAGGATGTTGCAAGACTACAATATCATGTTCTACAAGTAAGCGTTGTTCTTCTATTACATCTATTAGAAAATCAGGGTAAATCTCATAAAGATCACGAAAAGTTATACCATCAGTATCTTTTATTGCCTGACGCAGCTCTATATTTATTTTGGATCTTTGTAATGCTGGGTGCGCAAATATGACAAGTATCTTATTTTTATAGTTAGCAGCCATGATTATATAACTTCTTATATATCCTCTAGAGTGATTTTTTATATTAAAGATATGATAACTAAACCTTCAGAGAAATCTGACATCATTGTTGATATATGCTACTGATTTAGTTTACAATAAAATATTGTTTATATTACAATGTTGTAAAATATTTTCATTGAACCAATATAGAGAGTGTGAGTTATTTAAGTTTAATGAATCTGAGCTAGTTGACTTTTAATAGAATAGTTTTATTTTTTATTATAGGGTTTATTAAAGGTGGTACATTGTGGAGGGCTCGTTTTGAATAAAAATTTACTCATCGAGCAGTTCGAATCTAAGATGCTGAGTCATATGGATTCAGCCTACAACCTTGCCAGATGGATAACAGGGCATGATCAAGATGCTGAAGATGTAGTACAAGAAGCGTACATAAGAGCGTTTAGAGGATTTGAGAAATACACAGATATAAATAGCTTGAGCTGGTTGTTAACAATCGTTAGAAACACTTCTTATAATTGGATCAAGAGCAAACATGACTATAAACATTTAATTGAATTTGACGAATCCGTGCATAGTTCTAGTGATGAACCAAGTTTTATCATCGAACGAAACCAGGGTTTAAGACAAGAGAAAATTCTTACTAGCAGCGGTAATAAAGATTTACTTCGTAATGCACTTAAAGACATGCCTCTAATTTTCAGAGAGGTTGTAGTACTCCACGAGATAGAAGGTTTATCCTATAAAGAAATTGCTGATATTGTTGGCATTCCAGTCGGCACCGTTATGTCGAGGCTTTCCCGGGGAAGACGTCGTTTACAAAAAACCTTGTCTTCCAGAATGAACAGGAGAACTAGGGGTGAGTTGTAGTACCGTAAGGGGAATTCTATATAACTATATCAGTGCCTACGTAGATGATGAATTAGCAGATACGGATAGAGCTGCTGTAGAAAAACACTTTGAAATCTGCGCTCATTGTGCAAATGAACGCTATGAAATAGAACAAATGAAGAACACTCTTCATTATGAATTTGCATATTCATCTCCCTATGGTTTAAAAGAAGATATTAAAGATAAAATTGCTGAGTCTGCTGAACCTAGCGAAGAAGTTATCCTAGAGGAGAAGAGTCAATTTTCATGGCGTTGGCTGAATTATATTATCCCGCCATTTGCCACTGCAGTAGCAGCAGTCCTGATTGTTCTGGCGTTTCTACCTCAATATCAATTAAGTGTAATGATGGAAGAAGAGATAGTATCCGCTCATGTCCGCTCACTTATCGAAGACAACCTTACACATATTAATTCTTCGGATACACACCAAATTAAGCCATGGTTCTCCGGCAAAGTAGATTTTGCAGCTAATGCCAAAGACCTTAGTAAAAGTGGTTTTGATTTAAAAGGCGGGCGACTGGACTATATTAACAAACAAAGTGCCGCATCTGTTGTATACCAGATTCGTGACCATGTAATAAATTTGTTCATATTCCCAACTACTGAAGATGATATGATAGATGTAAAAACCTTCCAAAACAGAGGATTTAATATTGTTAAATGGACTAACCAGGGTCTTGAATATTGTGTGATTTCTGATCTTAACTTGACCGAACTAGAACACTTCGCGCAGCTTTATCGAAATCAAATGCCCTTACCACAATCAAAGTTATATTAATTACATATATAGAAGCAGCAATTTAGAATGAGATTTATAATTGTTCCACTCTAATTATATATCTCATTCAGAGTTTACTATTTTTGTATAAAAATGTAAAAAGAGAAAGGGCAAACTGCTTCTCAGCAAATTGCATTGAAAGTAATTCAATTCAGACAAAATATGCCATAAGCACCATATATCAATGAAAAATGTTTAATTTTTGACCTCAGGTGCTTAAGATATGTGCACTAATTTTGAGGCTTTACACTTTAAACCCCTATTTTTGTTGATTGAAATGATTTCTGTTAAGTGGTATGTTGTTTGCAACTAATAGTGGGAAGGAGGAAAATCCCATGAAAAAAGTAGAAGCTATCGTTAAACCGTTTAAGCTAGATGATGTAAAAGAATCCTTAAAAGAAATTGGGGTTCAAGGTCTTACAGTTACAGAAGTCAAAGGATTTGGAAGGCAGAAAGGACACACTGAGCTCTACAGAGGAGCTGAGTATGTAATTGATTTCTTGCCAAAAATAAAACTTGAGATTGTGGTATCTGACGACATGGTATCTAAAGTCATAGATGCTATAATGGATAGCGCCAAAACAGGCAAAATAGGGGATGGAAAGATATTCGTTCTACCTATGGAAGAAGTGATCAGGATAAGAACAGGTGAAAGAGGCGATGACGCTTTATAAGTCGGAGCTTATTTTTAAAGGAGGACATTCTTAAAAATGCCCACAACAAAAAAGACAAATAGCAAAGGAGGACCTGTATCTATGTTTGCAAAAAAGCCCGCAGATGTTGTAAAAATGGTTAAAGATAACGGTGTACTTATTGTAGACTTTAGGTTTTTAGATTTTATCGGTATGTGGCAGCACTTTAGTATTTCAGTAAATGAATTTAGCGCTTCTATGTTTGAAGATGGTTTAGGATTTGACGGTTCTAGTATTAGAGGTTGGCAGGCTATTAACGCAAGTGATATGCTTGTTATTCCGGATGCAACCACTGCAAGGATTGACCCATTCTTTAAGCACCCAACATTAGTATTATTATGTGATATTGTTGATCCAATTACTCGTGAACCTTATTCACGTGACCCACGTAATATCGCAAAGAAAGCTGTTTCTTATTTAAAGAGCACAGGAACCGGAGATACCGCATTCATCGGTCCTGAACTTGAATTCTTTATTTTTGATGACGTAAGGTACGATCAAACTGCAAATTCTGGTTACTACATGGTAGATTCAGTTGAAGGAATATGGAATTCCGGAGCTGATGAGGGACCTAACTTAGGCTACAAACCACGCCATAAGGAAGGATATTTCCCTACACCGCCTACAGATTCATTTCAGGATCTCCGTTCAGAAATGGTGATAGAACTAGAGAATCTAGGCATTTCAATTGAAGCGCAGCATCACGAAGTTGCAACTGCTGGACAGGCTGAAATCGATATGAGATTTGCCCCACTAGTTCAAATGGGCGATCAGATGATGTGGTATAAATATGTAATCAGAAATGTTGCCAAGAAATATGGCCAGACCGTAACATTTATGCCTAAACCAGTTTTTGATGACAATGGTTCAGGAATGCACGTTCATCAGTCTATATGGAAAAAAGGAAAACCCCTATTTGCAGGAAAGGGTTATGCGGGCATGAGTGATATGGCTATGAACTATATCGGCGGAATTTTAAAACATGCAGGTGCGCTCTGTGCATTTACTAATCCTACAACCAACTCTTATAGAAGACTTGTTCCTGGATTTGAGGCACCCGTTAACTTAGCTTATTCAGCGCGAAACAGAAGTGCTGCGGTAAGAATTCCAATGTACTCACCTAGCCCGAAAGCAAAAAGACTTGAGACCAGGTTCCCAGATCCTTCATGTAATGGTTACCTAGCTTTCTCAGCTCTGCTTATGGCAGGACTGGATGGAATCGAGAAAAAACTCAACCCTGGCGATCCATTGGATAAAGATATTTATGCATTGGGACCAGAGGAGCTTGCAAATATTCCTTCAGTTCCAGGCTCACTTGAGGACGCACTTAAGGCACTCAAAGAAGACCACGATTTTCTCTTAAAAGGTGACGTTTTCACTGAAGATGTAATTCAAACTTGGATTGATTACAAGATGGACAATGAAGTTAATCCTATGAAACTAAGACCAGTACCTTATGAGTTTATGCTCTACTATGATGTATAAATAGTAGCCATACTCTTAAGACTAAAAAAATAGAAAGGCGGCATGTATTTATTACATACCGCCTTTTTTATTTCCTATACTATCCTCATAAGACAAAACCGCCGAGAATATTCTGAATCCTCTTTACATAATTTTCCATCTATAATTAGCGTGAGAAACTTAAAAAATATAATGTTTGTGTTTGTAATCATGATTCTGCCTCTTTTATTGATAGATTTCAGCTTTGCCGAGGAAGAGACTGAAGATAAACAAATCTTGATATCGAAGCTTACACTTGAGAACTCTGAAGAAACATTAATTAACGACTTCATGGAATCAAACGATTTTTCAACTGACGCAAAGAATCATTCTGAAACCGATCAAACAGAATTTGTTTATACCAATTCAGAAGAGCTGGAAATTAAGACTGAAAAATTAAAGAAAGAGGACATTCTAAGTGCAGTGCCAAGCATTACAACAGAAGACAATAAAACTCTTGGTCTTCTAATCCCACCATTTGCATACTTTGCTAAGAAATTCTAAATTCAGGAATTACAGAATATAGAGTGTTCTTTAAAAGAAGGGATATTTTCACTATAACTACCATAGAACTATTATAGTTAGGATAACTGCAGCGCCAATCGCCATTAGCATCGCATAACTTCTAATGACTCCACTCTGTGCGCTTTGTAGGGTAAGTGCTGTATCTTTAACAGCTGCAGCAACTCCATTAACCGCGCCGTCAATTACATTTTGATCAAATCTTGCTGCTAGATTACACAAATATGAGAACGGCTGGACAAAGATATAATCGTATAGCTCATCTACATACCATTTATTATAGGAAGCTTTGTAAAGTGATTCTATATCCTTAGCAATTTTGTCAGGTGCTGATGGCCTAATAGAATAAAGATAGAAAGCTATTATTATACCCAGAGTAGCCCCACCGATTGAGAATCCGGCTAGCGCCCAATGACCAAAGAAATGATGCCCTACTAGCTTAGCGTTATCTATTAAGATAGCGGGAGAAACATAGTGCTCAAATAAATTTGTATCCTTGAGACCAACGACCTTGCCCATAAAATCAGGCACTCCGATGTATCCACCTAAGATTGAAAGCACTGCTAATACCATAAGAGGTATTGTCATTGAATATGGAGATTCGTGAACGTAGCGTTTAATGCTTTGTGGTACTCTTGATTTCCCTTCAAAGGTTAATAAATAGAGCCTCACCATATATAGCGCCGTTAGAACAACTGTTATCAGTGCTATTATCCAGTGAATTGTATAGCCTCTGTCATATACAGCAGCGAGTATTTCGTCTTTACTAAAGAAACCGGATAAGAACGGCACACCTGCTATTGCCAAGGTTCCAATCAAGAACGTAATAGCAGTAATAGGAATTTTCTTCCTTAGCCCACCCATCTTGCGGATATCCTGCTCATCGCTCATGGCATGAATTACGCTTCCTGAGCCAAGGAACAAGAGAGCTTTGAAAAATGCGTGTGTTACAAGGTGAAACAAGCCTGCGGCATAAGCTCCGACACCAATTGCCATAAACATATAACCAAGCTGGCTCACAGTGGAATAAGCAAGGACTTTCTTGATATCGTTTTGAGTAATTGCGATAGTCGCTGCCAATATTGCAGTAAAAGCGGCGATAGAGACTACAACCATCTGCGCTGTTGGGGACTGAGAATAAAACACATTGCATCTGGCCATCATATATGCTCCTGCGGTTACCATCGTAGCAGCATGTATTAGCGCGCTCACCGGGGTTGGACCCGCCATAGCATCAGGCAGCCAAACAAAAAGTGGGAATTGAGCGGATTTACCTACAGCGCCCACAAAAAGTAAGAGCCCAATTGCTGTTATCGTAACTCCAGGTACTACGCTCATGAAATTGGGATCGATAGCTTTTGCAAAAACATCTTGGTAGTTAACAGAGCCGAAGATAAAGAAGATTAAAAATATTCCTAAAATAAAACCGAAATCCCCAATCCTGTTTACAATAAATGCTTTTCTACCCGCATATGCTTTTTCATTATCTTGATACCAAAACCCTATTAAAAGAAATGAAGCTAAACCTACCCCCTCCCATCCTACGAACATAAGCGGGAAATTGTTACCTAGCACAAGTATCAACATAAAGAAAACAAACATGTTTAGATAAGTAAAGTATTTAGAGAACCCCTTATCGTGGTGCATATAACCAGTTGAATAGATATGAATGAGGAAACCAATCCAGGTAATCACAAGCGCCATCACGCTTGAGAGTGTATCAAACATCAACTCAAAACTAACAGTGAAATCACCTGATGGTATCCATACAAAGAGTTCCTGAATAATCTGCCGTTGTGAGGGTTCTAAAGATAGAAGCTGAACAAAAAAGTATGTTGATAGGATTGCAGAAAGCAGCACAGCACCTGAGGCTATAAAACCTGAGATAGCATGTTCTGAGTGCTCATCGCCATTACATTTCTTTTGCCAAAAGCCCGATGCAAACAGTAGCCCGTTTAAAATGGCACCTATCATCGGAAATAAAATTATCCATACTATCATTTCAATTTATCCCTTAAGAAGCTTTAGAATATCGATATCGAGTGATTCTCTATGTGAGTATATTGATACTAAAAGCGCAAGTCCTACGGCAACTTCCGCTGCTGCAACGGTAATAGACATGATCATAAATACATGCCCTGTCATATCGCCGCTTGCTCTAGAGAAAGCTATAAAAGCCAAATTTGCTGCGTTAAGCATTAATTCAAGCGACATCAGTACTATTATTAAATTTTTTCTGACCAAAACGCCGTATGCGCCAATAACAAATAGAATCGCGCTTAAAACCAGATAGTGTTCAATTCCAATATTCAACTTAATTTGACCTCTTTTTTGCGATTACAACAACACCGATAATTGCAACTAAGATTAATATAGAAGTCAGCTCAAAGGGTAGCAGATAATCTAGAAATAAAGTTGTCCCCACGCCTTGCACTGTACCAAAACCTTCCATTTCTGAAACACTTGTATTACTTAAGAAAAGACCTTTTTTAAAGCCTAAACTTGCAAAATAGCCTACGAAGAGAAGAATCACCAAGAGCGCACTCACTTTAAAACCTAAGTGTTTTGATTCAAATTTTAAAGCCTCGGATTTCAAGTTTAAGAACATAACGGTAAATAGGAATAGGATCATAATTGCGCCTGCGTATACAAGTATCTGTATCACAGCCACAAAGTGCGCTAATAAGAGGACAAAAAGCACCGCGGTTGAGAATAGTGTAAGTACTAAAGAAAGAGCGCTGGATACGGGATTTTTAAAAGAAATCACCATAAGACCGCCAGCCAAAGCAAGTGCTGCAAATACATAAAAGACTACAGTTTCCAAGCTTTTTAATGTCCTCCTGGTAGAGTAGTAATACTTAGGGCTAGAAGTATATTTGGAATGAAAAGATAGTCAAACTTTTAGGGATATTATTGGGTAATAGGGAGGGGAATTGCCTAGTTTAACGACTTGTACTCACACCCACCCTGTCGCAGTATTTCTCCACCGGACAAATTGAACATTTAGGGGAAATCGGCCGGCACAGGTGCTGACCAAACGAAACCAATAGATTGTTATAATCAATCCAATATTTCTTAGGAAGCTTATCCCTAAGCACAAACTCCGTCTCATCAGGGGTTTTAGTTTTTATATACCCAAAGCGGTTTGAGATTCTATGCACATGAGTATCCACACAAATCCCGGGTTTATCATAACCAAGAGTCACTACCAAATTGGCGGTCTTACGCCCTACCCCTTTAAACTTCAGAAGCTCATCAATATCATCGGGAACTTTACCGTCATACTGGGTTATAAGATCATCGCAGATTGACCTGATATTCTTTGCCTTGGTTTTATAGAAACCTACAGGATATATCGCTTTGATAATCTCTTTTTCGCTGAGCTTAAGCATATCCGAAGGATTGTCCGCAAGTTTAAATAGCCGCCTGGACGCCTGAGCAGTAGTTTCGTCTTTAGTGCGAAGGCTTAAAACCGTAGAGATTAGTACCTTAAAGGGATCTTTGGAAGATTCAGCAACAAGTGTAACAATAGGAACATCCCATTTGGGAGTTTCCCTTGCTAAAACTTTTACTATCTTGTGTATATCAGATGGTTTCATATCAGAGCTGTATAATTGATAAGATACACAATTATTACTAAACCCTGAATATCTGTAAGAGAGGAGGTGTGTAGGGGTTAATTCAAAAACCCCTACACAGAAGTTAAGATACTGATTGCTAAATTATGCTTCTTAATTATAAACATCCATCAGGCTCTTTAACACTGGAGCTGATTTTGACCTTTTGATTCTCTCAAGCGCCTTCTTTTCTATCTGTCTGATTCTTTCTCTTGTTAATTTAAATTTCTTACCAATCTCATCAAGCGTGTAAGCCGACTCGTAGCCAATTCCAAAGCGCATCTTCACAACTTCTCTCTCTCGCTCTGTGAGCCTGAGCAGTGCATCATTAATATTTCCAGGTATTGAAACCTCGGCAATGATGCTATCCACCACAAGTGAGCTTGAATCTTCAATGTAATCTAAATATGTAGCTTTTTCGCCGTCATAAACCGGGGTATCTAAACGGACAACCCTATTGCCGCTTGACTCAAGAATTCTCTTTACGTTCTCTACACTCATTTGAGCCTTTTCCGCAATTTCCTCAGCAACCGGTTCTCTTTTATTCTGCTCTGTAAGCACACGTTTTACATGCCCCACTTTACCAGCTTTTTCCAATAAATAAGCAGGCATTTTAACCGTGCGTGTTTGATTAAAGATTCCTCTGGTCATAGCCTGGTTAATCCACCAGCAAGCATATGTTGAAAATCTAAACCCTTTAGCATAATCAAACCTTTCAACTGCCTTTATGAGCCCGAGATTCCCTTCTTGAATAAGATCTAGAAACGGTATCCCTCTGCCGGCATATCTTTTTGCCATGCTGGCAACCAACCTGAGGTTAGATTTAACAAACCTATTTCTAAGTTGAACTCCCTTATTTTTAGTTGCTATATAGACATGCACCATCATAAGGAGACGAGCTTTGGCTTTAGCGTTTAAGCGATTCTTAGAAGTTCTAGAGGATTTCGAATCAAGCTCGAGGATTGCGTTTACCTGAGACTTTAGGCTTTCAGGATCTTCTTCGAGCTTGCTACCTAATGTGTCTTCAAGAACTTTCTTTATCTCTTTTACTTTTGTCTCGCATGCTTTTATTTTAGCAGCCACTTGAGACTCTTCGTGAGGAGTTAATAGAGGCTCAGTACTTACTTCCTGAAAATAAGCATTTACTAACCTTAAATCACGATTGTTGATATCAATATCTTTCTGTGGTTTTTTTGTTTTTAGAACAACTGGTTGATTGTTTGATTCTTCTTCCAGCGTTTCATCGTCATCATAGAATTCTTCAGATTCTTCCAGACCTTGGTTCACCAGTACGTCTGAAACGGGTTCAATTACCTGTGTTTCTACTTGTTCATTCTCATAACCATCAAATGCTTGACTAAATTCTGGGTTCTTCTGCATTTTCCTCTCCTTCTAAATTAGATGTAATATTGCGTATAATAGATGCATCTACGAAATATGATGTTATAGATATAAACTATTACGATTAAGATTTGGTTTCAGATTTAAGTAAAAAACTTAAATAAATTTCCCAAAATATAATATTTACAATAATATGAGGATGTTAAGAATGTATTAGTTTTGTTGAAATATCTGAAATAAGTCCAGATATCACAGGAAAATGCTAAAAAAGTACTAAAATAGTATGAAAAATCACCTATTGAAGAGTAGATTCTCCAATTTCACCTGAAGCTTGAGACCTTATTCCTTCCCATTTTTGAAATAATATCCTAAGAGAGGTAGATGCTTTTTCAAGCTGGCCATTGTTCAATTGGTCAAGAAATTCCCATATTTCTCTAACAGATTGTTCATTCTTTAATGTAGCAGGATTTATAAAAGAACAAATATCTCCGTAATTGAGAACTATAAACCCAGATTTATCAAACCCTGAAAACCAAGTTTGAAGATCACTTAGACTATGGCTCATTACAGCTAAATTGTTAGCAAATAAGGACTTTATTTGACTCTCATCATGATTTTCAAAACATTTAGATAAAATCTGCATTGCCTCATCTGCTCTGTCTATAGCAGTTCCTATAGTTGTATCATAATTAATGGCGTTTAAGCCCCAGTGAGTGTAGAGCGATTTTCTTTCATCCTCATTAAACAAAATAAACCAATCAAGGGGAATAATATTTTCTGAATGAGAGGAATTAGACTTGGAATACATTGGAGCAACGTAATATTTACCATCTTTATCTTTCATAAAATAACAATCTTCTACTTCTTCTTTATCCAGGCCTAAATGTGAAGACAAAGCATTTCTAAAGGCCTCGTATTCATTCCCAAACCAGATACCCAATGGAGAAGTAGGTCCCCCCCAATACTGTTCATAAAAGTGTGCGTATTCTTTCCAATAATTACTCTTGTCCCCAAAACTATCTATTGGTTCATAAATAAGAATGCTGCTTATAGCCATAATAAAGTAATAAACCATAGACGATCTAAAATCAATTGTGAGTCAATTAACCAAGAAAGTCATTTTAGGTTACTCAGCAATGTTTGTTAAAGTTTGACAAGAGCTTCAGAACCAGCGTAATATCTACTTATGGGTTATATCTCGATTGAAGACATTATTAAAGAAGCTAATAAAAGAAAGATCAGTCTTGGAGAAGATCCGGAAAAGACTATAAAGCTTTCTGCAAAATTAGGTCTTATTCCAAAACCTAAACGAAAAAGGACGAAACAGGGGAAGAAAACCATAACAACATTATGGTTCCCTGAAAAAACTGTAGATAAGCTCGCACAAATCAAATCTCTTAAATCTGAGGGACTCAGTACTGATGAAATACGTGATAGTTTCGCGCTTCAATACGTACAGGGAGCTTTAAAAGACCTCCTGGATAATGCAGATGGAGACAAAGTACAGGAGCTTGCGCAGATAATCACTGGTGAAAAGGAGCTTGAATCGATAGTAGAAGCCCCTCTGGTTTATTTAATCGAGGGTATGTCACCAGACGAATCTAAGAAACTCCTGACCCTTTTCTGCGGAGTCGGATTTTACGCTTTAATAGAAGCTCAGAAAGCGCTTGAAGAATTCAAAGTTAATGACGCAAGGAAAGCGCTTTTTAAAGCTATTTTTTACAACTCAATAGCAGTATTAAGAATGGCCCGAACAACAGGGGATACCAAACTTGAAGCTACTGCTGCAGAGCTATACGAAAAAGCGGTGATTGAACCTATAGGTAAAGCAAGTGAGCGGGTTAGAAAAGAATTTACAAGTTCCTTTGATCAATATCTAAAAGACAAAGGACTTACTGATGAGAAAGCACCTTAGAGCTTCTCTGTTATGTGAAGTGCCATACTATTTATAGTTTGAAAGGTTTCAGCTGAAATATCACTTTCATCTATCCGGATTTGAAATTCTTCCTCTAAAGCTACTACCAATTCTAAAGTAGCTACAGAATCCAGACCAACACCAAATTCAATTAGTTGAGAACTGTTTCTAATCTCCTTCGGATCGATATCCTTTAGGGCATTCTCAAGCAGAACCTTTTTTATTCTTTCTTCAATACTCATTTCATAATCACACTCAATGTTTTGAAATTATTTTAATTCCTCTCTTAATACTTTACCTGTAGGGCTTCTTGGAAGCTCATCTCTGAACTCTATAATTTTTGGAATTTTAAACTCCGCAATCCGCTCTCTGCAAAGCTCAAGAATATCTTTTTTTTGAATTACTTTACTGAGCACAATTACTGCTTTTACACTCTCCACTCCCTCGCTGTCGGTGATGCCCAGAACTGCAACCTCTTTAACATAGGGATGCTCCAATAAGATATTCTCCAACTCTACCGGATCAACTTTATTGCCGCTAATATTTATAAACAATTTCTTGCGCCCTACTATATAGATAAAACCATCTTTATCTATCCTGCCCAGATCCCCAGTGAAATAATATCCATCCTTAAAAACTTCCTTCGTTTCTTCAGGTAGCCCATAATAGCCGCTAGTTGTCATAGAAGGACTTTTAACAACAATTTCCCCTACTTCATCTACGCTAAGCTCTTGTCCTCCATCATCTAGAATTTTAACAACTACATTCTTTACATGCTGACCAACCGAGTTGAAGGTGTTCTTAATATCATTACCTAAATTAATCGAAATAACACCAGTCTCGCTTGAACCGTAAAGTTGCCTAGGATAAACACCGAATTTTTCATAGAAGCCATTGAATGTCTTTGCGGGTAGTGGAGCTCCTGCAGATATGACCAGCTTTAGAGTAGATAAATCTCTGGGTTGAGGAAGATATGTCTTTGCTAGAACATCCAGCATAACCGGAACAGCCGGAAAGATAGTTATGGATTCTTCTTCTAATAGGTCAAGAACTCTGTTCCGGTTAAATCCACTTAGAACAAAAATAGTAGCTCCAATTTTTATTGAGCTTATAAAATTACCAAACCCGTATGTATGAGAGATTGGAACTGCAAATAGGATCTTATCCTTCTCTGTCCAGCCTACTGTTTGTGTATGATTATCAGCAAGAGCTACCAAATTGTGATGTGTTCTGGAAACTCTTTTGGGCCTACCGGTAGAACCGGTTGAGTAGAGATAGATAGCCTCGTCATTAGAATCAATTTTTATACTCTTTATAGTTTCTGCTTCAAAATAGCGAGTATTCCATTCAGACCCCGGACCCTCAACAATAGAATATGGAACCTTGCTCTCTGAAGATACCTCATCAACTAGCGGTTTTAGCTGAGCTTGAGTTAGCACTAATTTTGCCGATGAATGATCCACATAATATGCAATCTCATCTTTTTTAAATGAAGTATTAACCGGGACAGAAACTGCTCCCAAATTAGATATTGAGAAAAAAGCGACAACAAACTCAATGGAATTTGGCAGAAGTATGATTACAGCATCTCCTTTCTTAATTCCCTTTGAATTTAAGAAAGAGGAAAAACTATCTACCATAGAGCCGAGATCCTTGTAAGAAAATCTCTGATCATCCTCTACGACTGCAAAGTTATCAGAAAATTTATTTGTAGAGAACAAAAAGAGCTCTCTCACTGTGCTCATAAAGAATTAACCTCTCTAAGGATATATCGCTGTGGACGTAAGGCCTTGAGTCTCTGGAAAATCAAACATTAAATTCATATTCTGTATTGCCTGACCAGATGCTCCTTTTCCCAAATTATCAATTGCAGCTACAGAAACAAAAATATCGTCTTGAAACCCTATTCCTATATCACACATATTTGAATACCTAACATTTTTTGTACCCGGCAGATTACCAAGTTCCGAGATTCTTACAAAACAGCTGTTGCTATAAAATTTAGCATATATGTCATGGATCTTGTTAGCTGTTACGCGCTTGTTTAGACTGGAATAAATTGTAGCTAGTATTCCTCTATCAAAAGAAGCCTGGTGAGGAATAAAAGTGATATGAATATTGGAGTTTCCCAACTTTGAGAGCTCCTGTTCCATCTCGGGCTTCTGATTGTGCCCAGAAACGGAATCTATATTAATACTCTCATTCGCCTCTGAAAAGTGATGTTCAAGATCTGGAGCACGGCCTGCACCAGAAAGCCCTGATTTAATATCAGCTACTATGGAATCCGGCATTAAAAGACCTTCTTTAACCATCGGTGCCGTACCAAGAATAACGCTTGTTGCATAACAGCCGGGATTTGCCACTAACTGTGCATTAATTATTGCTTCTTTATTAATTTCGGCAAGTCCGTAAACCGCATTTTTTAAGTAGTTTCTGTATTTATGCTTCGACTTAAACCACTTTTCATAGATTTTTATATCCGAAAAACGAAAATCAGAACTAAAATCAATCACACGAGCTCCTGTATCGAGCATTTTCTTCACAAAATGCATTGAAGTTACATGTGGAAGACATGAAAAGACTAAATCAACATTTTGAAGCTCACCAAGCTTCCGAACACTTTTACACTCAATATCCAAAAAGCCGCTTAGATGTGGAAAAACCTGAGATATCGTTTTACCTGAAAACTTCTCAGAGGTAAGCCAGCTAATTTCTACACCGCCATGATTTACAAGAAGCCTCAACAGCTCCGCTCCTGTATATCCTGTTGCTCCTAAGATACCGATTTTAATTTTCATAGTTACTCCAATATACTACAAGTTTGTAACCAATTATAGACTCCAGTTGTCTTATATAGTAGAATTTTTGTACTATTAAAGAGGGAAGCTAAAATAGGCAATGTCTAAAAAACTAGAACAACTACTATCAGCCATATTAGTATTAGCTATATCGATCAACTTCGTATTATACTCTTCACAGAGCTACTCTCCTCCCAGAGCTGAATCCATATCTTATTCAATTGTAAACTGCCCCACACATGAAGGCGAGCGTCATGAAACTAATATTATTCAAACTATTTTAGGAACCGATAGTGAGCATAGCTCTGCAAAAAACTGCTATTGCTACGATTGCTGCAATCAAAGAGTTTCTTTTGATATTACAGTAAAGACTGTTTTATTAGTTCTTGAGAAGTATTCAATAAGCATAGAAACAATAAGTGAATCCAGATATGTTGAGGATTCATATAAAAACCTACCTATTCGTTCTCCCCCCAACATCTTGGCTTAGCAATTTAAGTCTTAATTAAGAAATCCCTTTTTATGCAAGCAAATTGCTGAGCTATAACATTGTAAACATATATTATATATGCAATATATGCATATAATACGTTTAAACATATGGTATTTACTAGAAATACTGTAGGAGGAGAATAAACAGTGAATAATACGCGTAGTATTGGTATGAAAAAAATAGTTTTACCACAGTTTTTAATTATATTTTTATTACTATTCAGTCTCTGCTCTGAAGTTTTAGCAGACACTCCAGTCCCACCTGAAGCCAGAAGATGGAACCCCGCCAGACCTGATGGCCATGCACCTATAGGTGTAATGGGGGATCACACCCACAATGCTGGTGAGTTCATGTTTTCATACAGATACATGTTTATGGATATGGACGGCAACAGAGATGGAACAAACAAGGTGAGTAATCAAAGGGTGCTTCAAGATTTTATGGTAACACCTACTGATATGACTATGCAGATGCATATGTTTAGTCTTATGTTCGCGCCTACAGATTATATAACTCTAATGGGTATGGTTCCTTATGTTAAAAAGTCTATGAACCACCTAACTCGCATGGGGACAAGGTTTAAAACAGAGTCAGATGGAATAGGAGATTTAAAATTTACTGGCTTGGTAAAGATATATGATGCCCACCGACAACGTGTTCATCTTAACGCCGGGATGAGCTTCCCGACAGGGTCCATTGATGAAAAAGATATGACACCGATGGGACCAAACCAGCAGCTGCCCTACCCTATGCAGCTTGGTTCCGGAACCTTTGATCTACTCCCAGGAATCACATATTTGGGTCAACATAACTACCTGTCCTGGGGATCGCAGGTAAGCGGTACCATTAGATTAGGGGAGAATGATCGGGATTATACCCTTGGAAATGCGCTTGATATGACGGCATGGGGAGCATACGATTGGTACAACTGGATTAGCACTTCGGCCAGATTGGATTGGCAGTTCTGGGGAAATATTGACGGAGCCGATCCAGCTTTAAATCCCGCAGTCGTTCCTACAGCCGACCCTAACTTGAGAGGCGGAAACAGACTTGATCTGTTATTTGGATTAAACTTCTATGTGCCTGAAGGGCCAAGATTCATTAAAGGTCAAAGACTGGCAATTGAAATGGGTTTCCCTATCTATCAAGATCTGGACGGCCCCCAGCTTGAAACAGATTTTGTTCTCACAGCCGGGTGGCAGTATTCCTTTTCTGCTTATAAGTAATAACAACCTACTAGAAACTGTATGTTCATTAAATTGAGCATACAGTTTCTATGTATAATTCCATGAATGTCAGTTATTATTATAAAGAATTCGTTTTGAGTTTTGCTCAATGTTACCAACTATTCGGAGGATATATCGATGGCAAAAGTATTAAATCTAAACACATTTCTTTTAATCCTACTAATATCTACATCTTTTGTTGCTACAAGTATTACAGGATGTGATAGTAGCGGCGGTGGTGGTGGTAACAAAACAACAATACGAGGAACGATTGAACAAGTAATAGGTGGAAGCGGAGATGTCTCAGACATTAGAGTAAGTATATTTGAAGGCAACAAAAGAAGAAAATCTGATCGTACAAACAATGCAGGTGAGTTCAAAATTACATATAAACCTGATGACAACAGCCCTAGAATTGAATTTGAGGGAGACGATTTTATTCTTTCAAGAAATATAAGTATTACCAGGGGAAGTGATGTAACACTGGATGAAATAATTGATACAATAACTCCTGAGATTATATTCACAGAGTGGACAGTAGAACAAGATCGTTTACGTTTATCCAGTTTTGACCAGGTAATTTTTAATTCTACAGAGGCTATTTTCAGAATAGATGGAAATGGTCACGATTGCATAAGAGCCAAAGGAGAAAGTCAGGTTGAAATTACAGCTATGAGCATATCACTTATAGAATGCTCAGAAGGAATTACAACCTCAAGCTTTGCTCTTGTTGATCTTAGAGCAGATGAAGATATTAATATCATATCCAATAAAGATGGAATAAAGTCACAGGACAACTCTTCAGTCACACTTTCTATGACACTAAATCCTCTTGATAATAATATATTTGTAACCTCAAACAGAGAAAATGGCATAAGAGCATCAGGATCTTCAGTAGTTTTTGTAGATCCACAGAATAATTGCACTATTACGGGAGCCAAAGACGCTGTTAGACAATCAGGTACATCAACAGTTAACACAACGACATGTACCTTAGTCAGCGACAACTAATAAAGAACCGCCGGTTCATTTGAATCAATCCAATTAGTGAGCTTCTGCCCAGTTACACCCAGTTCCAATGTCGACTTTAATTGGAACTATCAATTCCCACGCACTTTCCATTTCTTCTTTCACCATCTGGGAAAGGTTCTCTAGCTCTTCATCTTTAACTTCAAAGAGTAGTTCGTCGTGGACTTGCAGTATCATCTTAGATTCATAATTTGCCAGCTTATCATTAATCCTTAGCATCGCTATGTTGATGATATCTGCAGCTGAGCCTTGAATAGGGGTATTCATCGCTGTCCTTTCTCCAAATCCTCTTAGACCTCTATTGTTGGACTGAAGCTCCGGGATAGGCCGTCTACGACCTAGTATAGTTTCAGCATATCCATTTGTTTGGGCATCTAAAATGGATTTTTCTATATATTCTTTAACTTTTCCATAACGTTTGAAATACTCATCTATATAGCTCTTTGAGATAGCGACTGAAGTACCCAGCTGTTTCGCGAGCCCAAATGCGCTAATACCATATATAATGCCAAAATTTATATTCTTAGATAACCTTCTCATATCAGGTGTCACGAGGTCCTCAGTTACTCCAAATATTTCTGCTGCAGTTCTGTTATGGATATCGCTGTCGTTTAAAAATGCTTCTACTAGATTGTCATCCTTGGAGAAATGAGCGAGTAACCTGAGCTCGATTTGAGAGTAATCAGCAGATAGAAGTGTATATCCGTCTTCTGGTACGAAAGCTTCCCTTATACGTCTTCCCTGGGCAGATTTTATAGGGATATTCTGAAGATTGGGATCACTTGAACTAAGTCTGCCTGTAGATGAGCCAACTGGATTGAAAGAGGTATGTATTCTGCCTGTATCCGGGTTAATAAGTTTGGGAAGCGAATCAACATAGGTTGATTTGAGTTTTGAGAGAGTGCGGTGCTCAAGAACTTTTTCTGGTACAAGATGAAACTTGCTCAGATCTGTTAAAACCTCTACATCGGTTGAGGGTTCTCCTTTCTTGGTTTGCTTTTTCTGAGGGAGATCAAGGGTTTCGAAAAGTACTTCGCGGAGCTGTAAGGGTGAATTAAGATTAAATTCATAACCCACTTCAGAAAAAATTTCCTTCTCAATATCTTTTAGTAAGGATTCAAATTCTCGGGACAAATCTTTTAATTTATCAGCATCAATATTGACCCCATTTATCTCAATCTTAGCCAGCACTCTAATAAACTTGAGTTCTATATCTCTAAATACATTAGTTAATTTAATTTCCTCTAGATCAGGAGCAAGAATTTTACTTAGCAGCATGGCAACATCGGCATCTTCTGAAGCATAATCACGGGCAACTTCAAGCTCAACCTCATCAAAATCAATCTTTGATTTGCCCGTCCCCGTAACATCCTTATAAGATATCATCTGGTGCTCGAGATAAAGTTTTGATAGCTCATCCAAACTATAACTGTTCCTAGAAGAATCAATCATATGAGCAGCTATCATGGTGTCAAAAGAGACAGGATTTATATCTAATCCATACTTATCAAGCACAACCAATTCGTATTTCAAGTTCTGTCCAATTTTGGCAATATTCTCATTTTCAAGAACTGGCTTGAGCTTATCCAGAACTAGATTGAGATTGAGTTGTTTAGAAGATGAGTCTGTAAGTGCTCTATGTGCTACAGGAACATAGTAGGACTCACGAGGCTCAGGACAAAGAGCTACTCCCACTATTTTAGCTAACATAGGATATTGCGATGTTGTTTCTAAATCGATAGAGAGTTCTTTAGTCTTATTAATTTTGTCAATTACTTTGTCCAACTCTTTTTCATTCAAGATAAGCTTATAGTTATCATAAGATACGCTGCTCTCATCTCTTATAATCTCAGAATTTTCACCTTCCTGCCCTTGAGCATCTCCAAGTTCCCGGAGCAAGTTTTTAAATTCCAGTTCCTGAAAAATCTCTCTTAATTTGTCACTGTCAAATCCTTTATATTCAAAACTATACAGATCAGTATCAATGTCTATGTCAGTTTTAATCGTCACGAGTTCCTTGCTCAATGCTGCGTCTTCTCTCTTTTCTTCTAATAAAGTTTTTTGTCTCTTCGTTACATCTTCCAGATTTTCAAAAAGTTCATCAAGTGAACCAAATTTGGAAATAAGGCTGACTGCAGTCTTCTCTCCTATGCCTTTAACCCCTGGAATGTTATCAACTGCATCTCCTGCTAAAGCAAATACATCAATTACCCTATCTGGGGAAACCCCGTATTTCTCTTTAACCTCAGGGATACTTGTAATCTTATTTTTCATTGTATCTAAAAGGGTAACCTTGTCAGAAACTAGTTGGCAAAAATCTTTATCACCAGTCACTAACACAACATTCGCATCCTCTTTCTCAACATTTTTGGAGATTGTGCCCATCAGGTCATCGGCTTCAAAACCTTCTAATTGAACCTGTGGGATATTAAAAGCGTTGACCATTTCAAATATCTTTTCAAACTGAGGAACAAGATCTTCGGGTGGAGCACTCCTATTAGCTTTATAAAGAGGGTATATATCGTCCCTAAAAGTTTTTCCTTTAGAATCAAATACGATCCCCAAATGTGTCGGTTCATAGTCTTTTAAGAATTTAAAGAGCATTGAAGTAAAACCATAAACAGCATTAGTCGGTATTCCTTTGGAATTACTTAAATGTCTTATAGCATAGTAGGCGCGAAATATATACGAGCTTCCATCAATAAGATATAAAATCGGTT
The DNA here is from genome assembly GCA_021604765.1 of Thermodesulfobacteriota bacterium. GTDB lineage: Bacteria > Desulfobacterota_D > UBA1144 > Nemesobacterales > UBA2774 > CR02bin9. The sequence goes on along the minus strand of BQJP01000017.1, from coordinate 12,279 downwards.
TATCCATAACAGTACAGTTTAGGTTTTTAATGAATGGGTGTCAAAGTAATTATCTCTAATTGACACATTGGAATAAAAAAAATATAATCGAAGTAATGATAATGGGGAGATAAAATGGGAACATTACTAATTGCATGGCTTATCAGCGCAGTGAGCTTATTGATTGTAGGACATATAATCCCGGGATTTGAGGTTTTAAGCTTCGGGTCTGCATTAATTGCAGCGGTTGTAATAGGGCTTATTAATGCCACTGTGGGACTATTCTTAAAGATTATTACATTCCCACTATCAATCCTAACATTTGGAATATTTCTCTTAGTTATTAACGCACTAATGCTGATGTTCGCATCTTCTTTGCTTTCAGGATTTAGCGTTTCTGGATTTTGGGCTGCTTTTTTCGGTGCAATAGTACTTGCGATTGTAAATATGCTTTTTAGAAGTCTAGTAGGTGCAAGAGAATAAAGCTATTTATGAGGTTCTACAATAATTTTGATGGAGTCTCCACCCTCTTCGACCATACGGAAACCGGTTCCAGTCTCAGATAGCGGCAGACGGTGAGTTACCATGTCGGCAACATTTACTCTCTTGGATCTAATTAACTCAAGAGCTATTGCTAAGTCAGAGGGTGACGCTGCATAAGAGCTTAATGTTTTAACCCCTGACCACCAGAGATCGTTAAAGGGAATCTCGATATTTGTATCAGGACCGGAAGGTGCAAAAAATAAAATAGTTCCGCCGGGCTCTACAAGATCAAAAGCTTGCTCAATAACGGGCTTAGCGCCTACGCATACAACAACAAAATCTGCTAATCTTCCCTCGTTAACTTCTTTTATATTAGATGCTACATCATGATCGGCGTGTATTGTAATATCGGCACCAAAATCCTTGGCTACTTTTAACTTGTAGTCATTTAAGTCTGTTGCAATGATCCGTCCGGCTCCTTGAGCTTTTGCGAGCTGAATGTGTAGAAGCCCCGTCATTCCGCTTCCCATAACCAAAACACTGTCGGTCATCTGGAATCCGGCTAAGCGCTGACCTCTCACAACACAACCTAGCGGCTCAACAAAGGATGCTTCTTCGTAAGTAACGTCATCCGGAAGCCTAAGCACCCCACGGTCGACATTAATCTCGGGTATGCGGATGTATTCAGAAAAGCCGCCTGGATCAAAGCTGGTTGACCTTAGTGTTTGGCAAGACGAATGGTTTCCTCTCATACAGTGATAGCAAGTGTTGCAAGGCACATGATGAGTGGCAATTACGCGATCCCCAGTTTTAAACTTTGAAACATTGTTACCAACCTCGACAACTTCTCCGGCGATTTCATGACCTAAAACTAAAGGAGCTTTTGGAAGTCTGTACCACTCCATCAAGTCGCTACCGCAAATACCGCTAGCATAAACTCGAATCAGGATTTCTTCGGAACCTATTTCCGGAACCTGCATTTCTTCGAGCCGTACATCAGCATTTTTGTAGTACATTGCAACTTTCATATTATTTTCTGCCAGAACTTCTTAGAACTTAGATAAAGGCCCCGCTGAGGCCTAGGCGTTTGCGGCTTTTTTAGATTCCTCTTCTTTTAGAGCAAGAAATATGTCGTGAGCCTGTTTGGCATTATTGTTTTCGTGAACTATAGACCTTATTGCTCTAAGCACCGCAACAGGGTTATCGTTCTGCCAGATGTTCCGTCCCATGTCCACTCCTATAGCGCCTTGCTGAAGAGCATTATAGGTCATCTCAAAAACATCCATCTCAGTTTCGAGTTTAGGTCCGCCGGCTATGACAATCGGTGCAGGACAGCTAGTTGTAACTTTTTCAAAATCTTCGCAGTAATATGTCTTAACAATATGAGTTCCTAGCTCTGCGCATATACGGCAACAAAGTGAAAGGAAACGAGCATCTCTTTTTTCAAGTTCTTTCCCCACAGCTGTAATGCCGAGCACGGGAATCCCATACTCTTCTCCCTGGTTTACAAGCTCTGCAAGGTTAAGAAGTGTCTGACTTTCATGATCACTCCCTACGAAAACAGAGATACCAACACCTGCTACATTTAATTTAATAGCGTCTTTGAATGAAGTAGTAATACCTTCATCTGATAAATCCGCTCCAATGATGCTTGAACCGCCTGAAACCCTTAGCACAACATTTGCGCTGGAGTCAGGGTCTACTGAAGTTCGTAGCACACCTCTAGTGAGCATAATAGTATCAGCATAGGGCATTAAGGGCTCTATTGTTTTACGTGGTTCCTCAAGCCTGTGTGTTGGACCTAAGAAATACCCATGGTCAAAAGCAAGCATTACAGATCTGCCTGTTTTAGGGTTAATAATTCTCGACATTCTATTTTTCATACCCCAGTCCATAGTCATAACACCTCTCATTTTTAGGATTATTTCAGTCAAAATTTATAGTAACCAATGCTAAAAGTCAATCAACAAGCTACTTTAAGGGCTCATAAGCTGTTCTAAAAACTTTAAGCGCTGTATCTACATGCTCTCCGGTGTGTTTTGCCATAATTGTTACTCTGATCCTGCACATTCCGTGAGGAACAGAGGGAGGTCTTACAGCGGGTGTGAAAACTCCGTTCTCTCTTAACATTTTGGCAAAATTAAGCGCTGGTTCTGCGTCCCCAATTAAAACAGGGATGATCGCGGAATGAGAAGGGAGAATTTGAAGCCCGGTGTTCTCTATTCCAGTTTTAAATTGTTTGACCATATTCCAGAGATGTTCTCTACGCTGAGGTTCATTTCCTATTATATCAATCGCTGTAATTGAGGCAGCAATTGAGGCCGGGGGTAATGATGTATCAAAAATATAACTCCTGACGCGGTTTCTTATAAAATCTATGAGTTCTTTACTTCCAGCAATATAACCGCCTAGAGAGCCAATCGCCTTTGAAAGAGTTCCCATAACAACAGGTACCCGGTCTTCAACCCCAAAGTGTTCTGTAGCTCCGCTGCCCCTCTTTCCAAGAACTCCGGTGGCATGTGCCTCATCTATCATCAATATACAACCGTAACGCTCGGATAATTCGACTAACTCTGGGAGCGGGACGAGGTCACCATCCATACTAAACACGGTATCTGTAACAATCAGTTTTCTGCATTTCCTATCCTTATCCGCTTCAAGAAGCTCCTGTAAATGATTGAGATCAAGATGCTTATATATTCTCACTGTAGAGCGAGATAACCTGGCGCCGTCAATGATAGAGGCGTGGTTAAGCTCATCGCTGTAGATTATGTCATCACTACCGACAAGGGCAGATATAGTTCCAATATTTGCTAGATAACCTGAGCTAAATAGGATTGCTGCTTCAGTATTTTTAAACTCGGCGATTTTCTCCTCAAGCTCCCTGTGCAGATCAAAACTGCCGCTCACAAGACGAGAGCCGCCTGAGCCTGTCCCGTACTTTTCCAACGCAAGCCTGGCTGACTCTATAACTTTTGGATCAACACTTAAACCCAAATAACTATTTGATCCTAAAAGGATGAATCTTTTACCGTCGATTGTTACTTCAGGAGATTGACCAGTTTCGAGTTCAGTCAATAAACGGAACAACTGTTTATCGTGGATTTGTTTAAGTTCTTCTTTTATCCATTCAAGTGGATCGTTCATGGTTTTATTATCAAATATTGGTTTAAGAACCTTCAGTCGCTTTTTTAATTGAGCTGTATGTTACATGTACTAATTTTTTTAAGTCTTCCATAGGTATTCCGACTGGAGGCATTAGAACAACTACATTCCCAAGAGGACGAAGTAAAACTCCGTCTTCCATCGCAAGATCTGCAACCTTCCACCCCATTTTCAGCTCTGGCGCATATGGCTCTTTAGTTTCTTTATCTTGAACAAGCTCTATACCTACCATAGCACCTTTGTTTCTGACATCCCCTACATGCTTGAGTCCACCGAACTCCTTCAATTCATCTTCTAGAAATTGGACTTTATCCTGCAGTTCGTGAAGTGTGTTGTAATTCTCAAAAGCTTTTAAGTTACCCATTGAGGCGGCACAGGAAACCGGATTACCCGCATAGCTATGTCCATGGAAGAAAGTTTTAAACTCCTCGTAATCACCCAAAAAAGCGTCATAAACTTCTTGTGTGGTAATTGTAGCTGAGAGAGGTAGGTAACCACCTGTGAGCCCCTTTCCTAATACCAGCATATCAGGAGTAACATCTTCATGTTCACAAGCAAACATTTTCCCAGTGCGGCCAAAACCTGTGGCAACTTCGTCCAGGATAAGAAGCACATCATATTTATCACATGATTCTCTTACTTTTTTTAAATAACCCTCAGGAGAAACTATCATGCCACCTGCGGCTTGAACGTAGGGCTCCAGTATTACTGCAGCAATTTCATCATTGTGTTCCGAAAGTATTTTATCGAGCTCTGTAGCGCAAGCTATATCGCAAGAAGGATACTCTTTATTAAGAGGGCACCGGTAACAATAATATGATGGTGCTTGAAAGGATTCGAACAAAAGCGGTTTAAATGTTGAGTGAAATAGATCAATTCCGCCAACTGACACAGCGCCCAGTGTATCGCCGTGGTAACCGTTTCCAAGACAGACAAATTTCACTTTCTCAGGTTTGTCTTTTTGTTTCCAGTACTGAAAAGCCATTTTAAGCGCGACCTCTACAGCACTAGCTCCGTCACCCGAATAAAAAACTTTCTTTAAACCCTCAGGGCAGATTTCTATTAGGTCTTTTGCGAGCTCCGCAGCGGGAGGATTTGTGACTCCAAGAAGTGTGCTGTGGCTTAGCTTATCAACCTGATCTTTAATTGCATTATCTATTTCCGGAACTTTATGTCCGTGTATATTTACCCAAAGAGATGACACTCCATCTATATATTTATTGCCCTCAGAGTCTATTAAGTATGCCCCTTCGCCGCCTTCAATTACAACGGGAGACTTTTCCTCATACTCCTTCATTTGAGTAAAGGGATGCCATACAAATTCTTTATCATAAGCACCTAATTTTTTAGTTCGGTCTGACATGGCTTATTTGTGAAAAATTGAGATGAAAATAAGTTTAATCCTAAATCCGACCTTTGACGAGGGAAGTTAATTTACATCTGTACGAACTGGCATTTCGAGATCATCCAGCATGCGTAAATCCTCTTCAGGAGTTCTTCCAGGTGTAGTTAGATAGTTACCGAGAATCATAGCGTTTGCTCCTGCAACCATCCCCATAGCCTGTAAGTCGCGGAGAGTAACTTCTCTACCTCCGGCTGTCATAAGGATTTTATCAGGGAGGATTAAACGAAATATAGCTATGGTTTTTACTGCTTCAAAAGGCGTTACTGTTTCCATTTTCTCAAATGGTGTTCCAGGTCTTGGGTTAATAAAGTTTATAGGAACCCAGCTTGGTCCTAGTTCTCTTAATTCAAATGCTAGCTCAAGTCTCTGCCTCACAGACTCACCCATTCCCAAAATACCGCCGCTGCAAAGATTCATACCAACTTTTTTAACTAACTCTGCGGTTCTATACCTGTCTTCGTATGAATGGGTTGTGCATACGTTTGGGAAAAAGCTTTTACAAGCTTCCAGATTGTGATTGTAACGCCATACTCCATGTTCTTTAAGTTCATATGCCTGTTCTTCCTTTAGATCACCTAATGAGCAGCCAATTTTAAGACTTGTTTCTTCACGAAGAAGATCAACAGCTTCAAGTACCTGTTTGAAAATTCTGGGGGTAGGACCTTTGGCGCTTATAACAATGCAGAAATCCATCGCGCCCATTTTCTCAGACTGTTTAGCCGCCAATAGTATTTTCTCTTTTGCCATAAGCGGATGAGCTGTTACTTCGGTATCAAAATGAGCAGATTGAGAACAGAATGAGCAATCTTCAGGACAGTTTCCAGTTTGTGCGCTAATTATAGAGCGGAGAAATACACCATCTCCTTTATATTTTAAAGTAACCTTTCTAGCAAGGGATATTAGATCAGGAACCTCTGTTTTAGAAAGTTCTGTTAGAGCTAGAGCTTCTTCAAATGTAATCGGCTCTTCTTTATTTAAAAGTTTATCGGAAACAGTCTCTAGTAAAGAAATAGTAGTCCTCCTTGAAGCATCTTAAAAGCCTTTTTAGATTACTTTAATGACTATTATTGTCAATAAAACAATAGAGGTTCACGAGCCCCTCAAACTGTAGCATGAGAACTTACATACGGTTGAGTGATTTGTAGATTAAAATTAAAAAATTGTATAGTCTTTTACTGCAAGTTACACCAGGAGGTATTAACTGTGGCACAGAAACTTAGAAAATACGGACTATTTATAAACGGAAAGGAAGTTGGAGCTAAAGGCGGGAAAACGTACATTAGAGAAAATCCAGCAACTGAAGAACCATTTGCTGAGATTGCTGAAGCCCAAAAGCAAGATGTTGATAAAGCGGTTAAAGCCGCTGGTAAGGCGTTTGAGAGCTGGTCAAAATTGCCAGTATCTGAGCGCGTGAAATATATACACAAGATAGCTCAAACGCTTGAAAAGAACCGAGATAAAATTGCGTTAACTAACACTTTAGAGACCGGAAAACCAATCAGGGAGAGTAAGCTTGTAGAGTTAGGTGGTTCTATTAAAACTCTTGAGTATTATTCTGGAATTAGTAATCAATTAAATGGTGAAAGCATAAATGTTTCAGAAGCACAGTTAACTGTAACTATTAGAGAGCCCATAGGAGTTGTTGGGCATATCATTCCCTGGAATTTTCCACTCTTGCTGTCATTTTGGAAAATCGCTCCCGCGTTGGTTGCAGGATGCACAATTGTACTAAAACCGGCTGAACACACACCGTGCGGTATATTGGAAGTTGCAAAACTATGTACCAAAGCTGGGCTGCCAGACGGCGTTCTTAATGTAATTTCCGGAGATGGAGCTGTAGCAGGTCAGGCTCTAGTAGAGCATCCAGGAGTTGCAAAAGTCGCTTTCACAGGCTCAACTGAAGTTGGAAAAATCGTAATGAAAACCGCAGCAGATACTATTAAACGTGTATCACTTGAACTCGGCGGCAAAGCCCCTTGCATAGTCTTTGATGACGTTGATATTAATAACTGTATTGAGGCAACACTTAGGGGTGGTTTTTTCAATCAAGGTGAGAACTGCACCGCTGTAACGAGACTTCTTCTTCACGAAAAAATTTATGACAAGTTCCTATCTACATTTATTAAGAGGGTTAAAAAGATAAAGATGGGTGATCCGTTAAAAGATGATACGGAGATTGGCTCAGTAATTTCTCGTGAGCATTTTGAAAGTGTTAAATCTTACTTTGCCAAAGGTAAAAAGGAAGGAGGAAAAGTCCTCTCAGGTGGAAAGCGGCCCAGAAAATTCAATAAGGGCTATTTCTTTGAGCCAACAGTGCTTGGCAATGTAGATCCCAAGGCAACCATTGCTTGTGAGGAAATATTCGGTCCGATAGTAGCTGTAATTCCCTTTAAAACTGAGGCAGAAGCCGTAAAGATAGCCAATGATACAGTTTATGGACTCGCAGGCGGCATCTGGACTCAGGATATTAAGAGAGCTCTCAGAGTGGCTAAAAATATTAATGCCGGATACCTGTGGGTAAATACATACGGTGGAATAATTCCTGAAACTCCATATGGCGGATTAAAACAGAGCGGAATCGGAAAAGAACTCGGGAAAGACGGGCTCAATATGTACCTTGAATCTAAAACTATAAATATATTTATAGGGGACAAGATCCCAGCTTTTTATAAGGGATGATTATAACTTCTTAGCAACTACCATCATGTTGTCACCTAAATTAAATGGAATGCTGAATTCACCAATAATACCTTGCAAAGCCTTAGGAGCCAGTGCGCCTAATCTTGATATATGGGTTAACTTTTTTATGAGATACTTAGAGCTGATATAATGCGTATAGTTTTGTATATGAACTACTGAAAACCCTTGTTCTTTTAAAATTTTAGTTATCGTATCTTTGTTGAAGTAAAAGATATGCATATCCATTAACCAAGGCCATCTTGGCCCCATCAAACGGGCGACCAAGCTACCGGCATTGATTGTAGACAGAAAAAAATATCCCCCTCTTTTAAGCAAGCGATTTATTTCCCTTAACTCATCACTTGGGTTAGAAAAGTGCTCTATTACATCCCACATAGTTATAATGTCAAAGTGACTTTCCAAATCGAGATTGGAAAGGGTGTCGTTATGGACCACATGGCCAAGTTGGCGCGCTTGAGAAGAGGCCCACTCTGAAAGTTCAACTCCTTGGACATCAAAACCTTTCTCTTGGGCAACATCTAGGAAATAGCCACAATAACAGCCGACATCGAGGAGTTTCCCGCTATCTGTATACTTTCGAATATCTTTCATAACTCTGTTAAAAGTAAAATAGCGGTTTTTTTTCTCTTCAACGTATAATGGGTCGTGCACCTGCTTGTACATTTGTTCAAGCTCAAAACGGTCAGGAATATCTTTTAGTGCAATTAGGCCGCAATTCAAACATTCTATTATGTCTTTATGATTATTATGACCAAAGCTAGTGCAGCAATATGAGTTTGAATCTGTAAGCTGTCCCCCTTGCGTCGAAGGAAATTTTACCCTCAGATTGGTTGAGTGACATAAGTAGCAGGAATCTTTATTTTGCTGTTTTGCTATTTTTAAATTTTGACTTGAGTCCATTTTTGAAAAACATCCTCCCTAATATTATCAAATAAATTGTAACACCCAAAGTATAAAAAATTATTACGTACTTCAAGTACGGCGGCTTATAATGCAATTTAACAACACCCTCTCCTTTATAAACAGAGACTCTCAATAAATTTCTATTGTTCTCAATTATCTCATGGGGTTCATTAACCACCCAGGAGTAATGAGAATTGGTATTAAATCTCAATTCTGTAGTACCTAATCTATTGTATTCATATTCGGCATGAATAAAGCCCGGAGAAAATTCAAGAATTTCAATATTGGTGTCCCTTTTAGTGGAATACACTTCTCCACGGTACCTCTCTTCCTCTATATGTTTTACCTCAGTGGGAATAAAAATTGATTCGTAACATAGTTTAGATGCAATATCTTCTTGGAAATAGACTTCGGGTTTGGGTACTTCTTCAAGTGTTTGAGTTATGTTTCTTTTTGTTATATATGTCGGATATTGAGCCTGTTCGGAATGAACTTTAAATACCTCAAAAGAGGAATAGTTCCTTACATATATAAACTCAAGAGTAAGTAAACCGAGTATAACGATGAGCAGCAACTTTGAAGTAATGTTGCGATCAATTACCCTGGCCAATACTATAATATAAAAAATCATGAAAATGATAAAGTAGCGACTTTCGACATGAGCATTCTTTATCATCGGTATTTTTTTTAATAATGTCCCGGGATTAATATCCCCTCCAAAGCCGGTAGCAAGCCACAAGAAAATTAACAACAAGAGAATTTCTTTTAAATTGTTTCTCCAGAAAACTTTTTTTCTGGAATACCAGCAGATAATAAATAGACTCAAAATTCCTATATAACTACCAAATTCATGAAAAGGGAGCATATACTCATCCCATTTAGCTAAATCAAAATTTGTTAGCCAGGGATCAAAAAGAGAAAGTGCGATTTCTTTTAGTGACATATGATATTGAGGGAGGCGGCTCGGAACTAATGTGCGGCTTAAAACCGGGATAATTTTAGCGGACGAAACTAGTAAGAATGCGATCGTGGTTAATAGAAAGATTATCCAATTCTTAGTTATTTCTGAGATAAAAGTTTTAACGGGCACCATATTGAATATAAGAAGAAGTAAGATGAGAATTAAGGAGTACATAAAGGTATAAATACCACCGTCGACGAGGAAAAAACACATTGTTAGAGTAAGAAAGACAAACTTTTTTATGTTTGTTAAGGTTAGGAGCAAGTAGACTATAATAGGCAATAAAAACAGGCTTCTAAATGCTACATGACCAACAATAATATGAAGACCAAACCAACCTGAATTTACAAATAGCAGCGCACAATAAATACTTACTGTAGTTGAGACTTTATAATGCCTCAATAACTTATACATTGCCCAAGTGCCGATAAAACTTAATAAGATTAAAGAGAACAGATTTGCTACATATGGAGGAAGTAGCAAGGTTGAGATAATAAAAGGTGAAAAAACCCAGTTTTGGGGTCTAGAGAGAATATCCACTCCCCCGCAAACCCAGGGATCATGGACAGGGAAACGATGGTATTCCAATATTATTGATTTCAATAAAAGACTGAAAGAGTTAAAAAAGCCCCAATCAAAGTTTAGCACTCTATCATAATAGAAAAAATACGAAAAATACCCTGCAAAGATAATTAGAGACGGCAATATATAGTAGACTATCGTTTTCTTTCTCATAACAAAATTTTGAAAAGAATGATAATTTTTAAAAACTGGCCCAGTTTTTAACGTACTCTTTTAATAATAAAGATTTACTATCAATATGATCATTCCCTTATGTTAAAATTTGTAGTTGGGTATAGCTTTGAAATATACACTATATTGTATTTCGAACTAAGCATATTTTTGAATCAATCATTGATTAGGACGGAGAATACAACTATGACAGAAGAAAAATACAAATCAATACATAGGTGATTTTAATGCGGCTTGTGCCGGCGATGGCATTAGTTTTGCTGCTTTTTATGACTGGTATTACGAGCCAGATGCATTTTATGATATTAGCCCAAGTGATACATTCAAAGATGTGTGTGTTTATTCAGTTTATAATCAAGCTTATCAATTTATAGTATAAAAAGTAAGTTTTTTAACCTAAGGCAGGTTAGTGGTGCCCATCAAATAGCGATCACACTCACGTGCAGCTTCGCGTCCTTCATTGATAGCCCAGACTATCAGACTCTGGCCACGTCTGGCGTCGCCAGCGGCAAATACACCCTCGATGCTTGTCCGGTATTTACCATATTCGGCTTTAGCATTTGTGCGGTCATCACGCTCAATATTTAGCTGATCTAAAACAGTATCTTCAGGCCCGAGAAAACCAAGAGCTAAAAAGACACGCTCTGCAGGCCATACTTCTTCAGAGCCTGGCACTTCCTTAAAAGAAGGCCGTCCATTATCCCCGTTTTGCCATTCTATCTTAACAGTATGAAGCTCTTTTACATTGCCATCCTCATCGCCAACAAATTTAGTTGTAAGAACCTGATATTTTCTGGGATCCTCTCCAAATACCGCCATAGCCTCTTCCTGGCCATAGCTAAGAGAATAAACCTTGGGCCATTGTGGCCAAGGATTGTCAGGCGCTCTTTCCATAGGTGGGGTAGGTAAAATTTCAAATTGAAGAAGACTCTTGCAACCGTGGCGCATGGAAGTGGCAACACAATCAGTCCCCGTGTCACCTCCGCCTAAAACTATCACATTTTGATCTTTTGCCGATATATAATTTCCGTCTTCAAGATTGCTGTCGAGTAAACTTTTAGTATTAGCTCTGAGAAAATCCATGGCAAAGTGAATTCCTTTTAGCTCTCGGCCTTCAATTGGAAGATCCCGGGGTCTTGTCGCTCCAGTGCAAATTACTACAGCGTCAAAATCGTCAACTAATTTTTGTGATGGATAGTCTTTTCCTATTTCGGTACTAGTTACAAACTTAATACCTTCATCTTTTAATAAGTTCACTCTGCGGTCAACAATATTTTTATCCAGGTGTGGATTTGGTATGCCGTACATTAAGAGTCCGCCTATACGGTCGTCTCTTTCAAAAACAGTCACAGTATGCCCGGCTTTGTTTAGCTGTGCTGCGCAAGCCAATCCTGCTGGCCCTGAGCCAACAACCGCAACTTCTTTCCCAGTTCTTACCTCTGGAGGCTCAGGGATAACCCATCCTTCTTCAAAACCTTTATCAATAATAGTGCATTCTATACTTTTAATTGTTACAGCCGGCTCGTTTATACCTAAAACACAAGAACCTTCACATGGAGCTGGACAAACCCGGCCCGTAAACTCAGGAAAATTGTTTGTTTTATGCAAGCGGTCGAGTGCTTCACGCCATAGTCCCTTAAAAACCAGATCATTCCATTCCGGTATAAGGTTATATATAGGGCAACCTGATGTTAAACCTTCAAGCATGTCCCCTGTCTGACAAAATGGGATTCCACAATCCATACATCTTGAGCCCTGAGTTTTTAACTTATCTTCAGGAAGATGCTTATGAAACTCTTTCCAATCATTTATACGTTCTTCAGGAGAACGGTCGGGTTCGAGTTCTCTGTCATGCTGCATAAATCCAGTAGGGTCACCCATTGTACTTCCTCCAAATCTCAATCAATATATCGATAGTATTCATTGTTTT